>JAQBXN010000018.1 GCA_027625095.1 Planctomycetota bacterium
TTCTTCGTGCGCCATCAACTCCGTCAAGAGAGTGAAAGACATGTGTTCCGCTCGGTCGAACGGATCATCAAGCCAGGGACGAAGGCCGGCGAATCTGTCAAACTCTTCAGGTACGGAATAGGAGGTGGGTTTCATTGGAGCAATTGCCTCAGGTAGAAAGAGCGGATTCAAGGGTTTGATGGATATTTACGATGCGATCAATTTCACAGATTTTGAGGACTTGCAAGACTGTGGGCTCATGAGCAACGAGCAAGAAGGCCCCGCCAGCATCAAGCACACGCCGACGTATCCTGAATATCTTGCCAACAACCACACTACTGAGTTTCTTGACCGAACTGAAATCGAGAATCACGGTGACGTTACCAGGCACAATTGCCTTATCCAATTTTTCGCCAAATTCTCTGACCTCATGCATCCCAAGGCCCTGAGATAAGACGGTGACTATCAGTTTTCCGTCTCTACTCTCTACTTGCAGATTTACGTCCATATGCATGGTCTTGAATGGGCCAAGGATGGCAAATGTAGAATCTGACTGCGGATTCTACATGACCAGGCGAGGAGGAACATCTTGACTTCAGCACCTGTCAAACAGAATTTTATGCTCGTTTATGTGAAGGAGCAGCGCCTGCAAACCCTCAAATCGGGAATCAAGCCAAAGCAGGCCTGGTTCAATCTAAATCCAAGGGATAGAGGCGGCGACCCAGATTCTTGAAGGGCACATTCTCAGCGCTGTGGACGCCGGGCTCTGAGACGACCACGATGTGGCCTGCCCAGGATTCGAATCCAGAACGGAAATGGGCCGCTGACTTGACGCCGATCCACTTCATTCCTTTCACGTTGAGCCCAAGCGTTTCGGCAAAGGCCGTGTCGAATGGTTGTTCACGAACAGTAACAAGCACCACATGAATGCTGCCCTGCCTGATGTAAGCGGAAGGCCCCATGCTGCTTTCCAGCCCGGCCAGCATGGCGCCCCCGTACCGAAATCGACCGTCTGAGACAGCAACAACTTCGGCTTGCATCTTAATCGGCTTGCCTTGAAGCGGGCTTGAGTAGCCCCCGACCTCTATCTCAATCCTTGCCCCGGCTCCAGCTTCATGGCATTTTGCGATCGCTTGCGGGTCCACAATATAGAGGATGCATGCGTCCTCCAGATTGGCATCGATGAATGCCTGAAGTTGCCCCGTGCTGTCTCCGGGCGAACCGCCCCCAGTATTGTCGTTTCGGTCAGCAAGGATCACCGGATACTTGCCGATTCGCCTGGCCTCTTCGATCGCGTCCCTGGTCGCAGGCATCGGGCCTTGCCAGACTTCTTTGCGTTCGTAAATCCACGATCCAAGTTCATCAGCGAGAGCTTGCGCCTTCTCCAGATTGTCATTGGTCACGAGGTAAACCGAAGAGCCCATGTGCGGCGTATCGGCGAGCGGGTAACCAGTAGCGATAGAACCGCAGATGACATCCGGGTCTTCTTCAATCGCGTGCAGACGTTGGATGGCTTCAAGCATTGGCGGATGTGCCGTCACCTGGTGGATTCCCCAGATCATTGGTATGCGATGCAGTGCCATCGTGGGCTTCAAACCTTCGGTAAGGATGCGATAGATAACGTCCGCACATTCTCGTCCGCGTTCGGCCATATCCACTTCAGGATAGGTTTCGCGGCCGATGAGGACGTCCGCCATTTCGATCATTTTGGGAGAAAGACCCGAGTGAATGTCGAGCTGACCAACGATGGGTATATCAGGGCCGACGAGTTTTCGGACAGCCTCCAGGATAGCGCCTTCGCCGTCATCAATGCCTTCAGCCACCATCGAGCCGTGCAACTCCAGCAGCACCCCATCGAACGGCCGGGCGTGCTCCATCAGCTCAATCATCTGATTCACGAGCGTGTCAAAGTCGATACGGGAAACTGGCCCGCTCGGATGCGCTTCCGCATAGAGGGTGGCAATCAGCTCGAAGCCGTGGGCCTCGGCACCTTCAATGAACCCTCCAGTGACTTTGTTGGTGCCGCGAAACCTCTCAATTATTTCATTGCCACGGATCGGGCCGAATCGTTCGAAGAAATTTTCAAGAGGCGTTTTTACGGGCGTGAATGTGCTGGTCTCGTGAGCAAAGGCGGCTGTGACTATTCTCATGGTTATTTCCTTGTAATCAGATGGTGGCAGCGCCCTGGTTATCGCTGATGATGAATACGACGTTTGTCATGGAACTTTGGATGCGTGGATTGCCTTGAAGGGAGCGCTTCGTTGGGGTGTGACAACTTGTTGCCGCTTTCACTTTCCGAAGATATGAAGCACGCTGAAGAGAGAGCGGATCGCAGGAACTTGAGCTATTTTGAGCAGACTTTCGATGCAACCTATCAAGAAACGCTCTAAACGACAAGACCCCGAAATCCATCCGATGTCCACAAACAATTCCATCCTCAACGCCAGCGATTTTGCATCCCGGTCTTCCACGACGTCAGGCATTCAGGAAGCGATCAATGCCCTGCCTACGGCCGGCGGCACCGTCTTCATTCAGGCCGGCCGATACCTGATCCGGCGCAGCATCGTCTTGCGCTCCAACGTCACCCTGTGTGGAGAAGGCGCCTCCACAATCATCACCCGCCCAAGAGAAATCGTTTCCAAAGTGACGAAACGTATCTCAAAGAACAAGACCTACGCTTACCTGGAAGACACCAAGGGCCTGAAGGTCGGCGACGAGATAATGATTTCAGATGACGAACAACGCGGTTACTGGGCGCGACACGGCATCCTCCAGAAAATCACATCAGACAGGGTGAATCTTGAACTCCTCGAATGCGATCCGGAAAAGGTCTATCTGCCAAGCAAGAACGCAATCGCCTCAAATTACTTTCCCGGCCTCTGGCTGCCCCGAGTAGCCGGGGTGACGATCAAAGATCTAACCATTGACGGCTGCACAAAACGTCATCGAGCAGTCAAAGGTAACTTCACCAATGCGGCCGTTCACTCCCGGAACTCTAATGACATACGCATCCTGAATGTGACGGTTCGCAACTGGCAGGCAGACGGTATCGGCGTCCAGGGCGGTGAAAGCGCCATGGTCAGCGGTTGCACAGTAGACAACTGCCGCGGCCCCGGATTACATCCCGGAACGAGTATTCAGAACAGTATCTGGTCGAACAATATCAGCCGAAATAATACGACTGACGGATTCTTCTTCTGTCTGGGGGTGGTTCAGGCCGTCGTCGAGGGCAACCTGTTTTTCAGAAACCGCGGGCACGGCATGGCCAACCTCACCGACCCGGATCGCTACAACGTACTCAAAGCCAACATCTGCGCTGAAAACGGCCAGCATGGCATCGAGGCGACCCGCTCCCTGGGGAACGTCATCCAGGGCAATATCCTACGGAATAACTCACAAGAGAATGCCGGCAAGTACGCTGGGATCTATCTGGAAGGACACAAAGACAATGACGTCTCCGGAAATGTCTTTATTGATGACCAGGATCGCCCCACCCAAACGCACAAGATAATTTCGCTGAATCCGACCGGAGAGAATGTCATTCAGGAGGTGTGAAATTGGATTGGCTCAGAACGCCCTGCCAGACCTCCTGCAGGCCGAAATGATGAATCCACTTCGCCAGGTACGGCCAATCCAATTGATCTCCCCTTCGCTTCAGCACCCCACCGATATCAATTGTGTGCTTATCTGATTCGCCCTCTTCAAAGAACTGAAGCTTCTTGAGGATGATGATGTCCTCTGGTGAACAGTAGGTTGCCTCGATGTCATCTCTGGGCGATAAACGAACACCTCTTTCGAATCTGATCCGGTCGTACTCTGTGTCTGCGGAAACGATGAAATCCAGCTCAAGGCCAGCAGGGGACTTTATGACGTTGAACATGCTTTTCCTTCTTACGGCATCCAAAGCAGCATCCAAGCTGACATAGAAATCCGGTCCTGGGAATGCCTCACACAACTCAACAGTCTTTTCACGATTCAGCTTAACCACCAAGTCAATGTCGAGCGTCAGCCGGGGAGTGCCATATGAAATCGTTGCCATCGAACCAGTGACAAGATACGGAATTCCGAGCCGCTCAAGAATTTCAACCGCTTCGCTCAGCAGGTCAAGTGGCCCCATTTAACATTCTCCTGGCAACCTCTTTTTCGATCTTTTCCTGTTCCCAATCAGGGAATTCTTTGCTCACAAAATTCAGAATCATCACTCGAGTGTCTTTCCACATACGGTCTGCAATTAGGTTCGTTTCCATTGGTGTCTTCTGACGGAGAAGTTCATACATCTCGTCTTCCATTAACTCGACTTTTGGCAACCGTTTTCTCATCTTCCAATTTCCAGGAGAGTGAATACAACGCTTACGAGTTGTAGCCTGTGCTTTAGCCCTTTCAAATCACAGGCATAATCATTACTGACTAACCAGATAAATCTCCCATGAAAGTAAACGCCGCCGCAGCCAAAGTAGACATTACTCCGCCCATCGGATTGTGGATGACAGGCTTCGGCGCCAGGGATTCCGCGGCCACCGGTATCCACGATCCGCTCTATGCAAAAGCGCTGGTGATTGAGTCAGCATCCAACCGAGTGGTTCTGGTTTGCCTGGACATCATTCAGCCTTCTCCGGACATCATGGCCCAAGTCCGGTTTGGGGTGGAACAGACAACAGGAATCCCAGCCGAAAGTCTCTTCATCAACTCGACCCATACGCATTCAGGCCCGACCACATTCCGTTTCAACGGGATGGGTGTATACGACGTCACCTATTGCGATCAGTTGTCCAGAAAAATTGTGTCGGCAGTGCAGATGGCCTGTAACGACCTTGCCCCGGCAACCCTGAGCTACGGTTCGTCTCCGGTCGCAATCGGCGCCAACCGCCGGCTGCTGAGAGAGGACGGCGGGGTAAGTATGCGACCCAACGACACGGGAAGTTACGACCCAACGGTCTATGTGCTGCGTATCAAATTTGAAGACCGAGCACCGGCCTTGCTCATGACACACGCAGCACACCCGGTAATCCTGGGTTCGGATAATCTTGAGTTCAGCGCTGACTTTTGCGGCTTCGCGTGTTCCGCTGTTGAAGAAAATCTGGGCGAGGGATCGATTGCCTTGTTCATGCAGGGCTGTTGCGGGGACATTAACGCAGATCGCGGGGATGGTTCGTTTGAACAAGCTGCAATGGTTGGCAAGAAGTTAGCAACGGCGGTTCTCGATTCATCGACGGAAGCCCTGGCTGGCGGTGGAATCTCAGGCTCTGTTGAAACTGTTCAGCTCCCTTTGATCGTGCCTTCGATCGAGTGCTGCGAACAGGAACTGTGCACTCTAAATTCTAAGCTCGAGGAGGCTGTTGACAGTCGCATCCCCTGGAAGATTCGTAACGCGGAAGCCATGGTGAATTGGGCTCGTCGAGTTAATGCCTGCGCGTTGAATGGAAACTTTGATCGTACTCAATCGATGCAGATCCATGGGCTCCGGATTGGTAACCTGGCGTTTCTGGGGACAGAAGCAGAGACATTCGTGGACTATGCGTTCTCAATTCAAGAGCAATCGCCAATACCGAAAACAGTAGTCGCCGGTTACACGAATGGGTGCATCGGATACCTGCCTACGGCCCGCGCGTATCCTGAAGGTGGTTACGAGGTAGACACGGCGATCCGTTACTATGGGTTACTGATGATGAAACCGGAAAGCGAAGAGCTGGTGGTGCGGAGGAGCTTGGATTTGCTTGACAGATTGGGCTAGCGAGCCCGGCATTGGACCACCGGATTCGACAGAAACTCGGAAGCAGAAATAATTTCTCCGGGTGCAGCCAAGAAGCTTCTGCGCTGCACCATTCTGGGCGAAGACCTTCCTTCGAGAGAAGGCAGACACAAGTGCCTCGACCCTCAGCCAGTATTTAAGGAGATAGTGGACGAAATCTTTTCCCGCTGCTAAACCGTCTGCCTTTGCCGCAAGTTTGAATCGTCGTTGCCGCGAAATCTACATTGCCATTTCATACGAAAGAAAACTGATGCTAAACATCCTCATCCTACTGCTCACTCCCCTCCCCCCTCTTCAGGCAGATGTCACTCTTCCCAAGGTCTTTTCAGACCACATGGTCCTGCAACAGCAGATGGCCGTTCCGGTCTGGGGACAGGCGGAGGCCAATGAAGAGGTGACCGTAGAGTTCCAGGGCCAGAAGAAATCCGCCAAGGCCGATGCGGATGGCAAGTGGCGTCTCACGCTCGACCCGCTCACAGCCGGTGGCCCGGACGAACTCAAAGTTGTGGGGCAGAACACAATCGTCATCAAAGATGTTCTCGTCGGAGAAGTATGGGTCGGTTCCGGCCAATCAAACATGGCCGGAGCCGCTGGCGGTTACGCAAAGAACGACCCGGAACTAGCCAAACTGCTTGAATCCGCTCCTTACGAAAAACTGCGCGTTCTTCTCCAGGCCGGCATATGGACAGATTCCTCAAAGGCAAACTTGATCCGATTCTCTGCTTTGCTTCTAGCGTTCGGGCATCGCCTGCAGACTGATCTCGACATACCGGTCGGCCTGATAGTGGGTGCAGTCGGCGGCACACCCTCAGGCTTATGGGTCAGCCCCGATCGGTATGCTCAGGATGAAAACTCAAAGAAAGTGATTGCTGGATTCGCAAAGAACTTTGATGAGGAAGCAGCGAAGAATCGCTATGAGGCCGCACTCTCAGATTGGGAGAAGACGGTGGCTCAATTCAAGGAGGAAGGCAAGAAAAAACTCCCGCGCAAACCTTCCGCCCCGGTTAAGCCGGGTGAAAGCACTCGAGGCAAGATCGGCGAACTCTACAATCGCTTCATCCAGCCTGTTGCCGGTTATGGCATTAAGGGCGTTCTGTGGGATCAGGGAGAATCCGGTACTGCCATTCAGGGACTGGATCAGTTCACCGCAATGGGCTCACTCATCGGCGGCTGGCGAAAGGATTGGGGACAAGACTTTCCGTTCCTTTATATTCAAAAACCAAGTGGCGGCGGCTGCGCCTGGGACGATTCCAATGCCGTCACACAGAAAGCGGACAAGTTCACTCCGCCGCCTTCTCCGATGGCAGACGGCAAGTATCGTGAACTTCACATTCGCATCCGCCAGCATCCCAAGACCTGGATGGTCACAGCCACCGATTTGGGCTCTGGTATCCACCCAACGAACAAGTGGGGTTACGGCCAGCGTGCGGCCCAGGTCGCCCTGGGTGCGGTTTATGGAAAGCAGGTCGCTATTTACGGGCCAACCTATGCCTCTCACAGCATAGATGGCACACAGGTGCGAATAAAATTTGACAACACCGGTGAAGGCCTTGCCTTCAAGAATGGTGACAAACTGCAGGGCTTTGCTCTGGCTGGCGCTGACAAGGATTTTCACTGGGCCGAAGCCGTCATAGATGGTTCAGTCATTGTGGTGTCGTCTGAAAAAGTTCCCGTACCAGTTGCGGTTCGGTACGGTTGGGGCCCAACGCATCCCTGGGCCAATCTGTTCAACAAAGATGGTCTTCCCGCACTGTCGTTTCGCACCGACAATTGGTAAAACTGGCCGAAGCCTGAGAGGGGTGTATCTTCCCCCTTGCCAAATCAGCTTCATGCCTTCCTCTATCTCCCAGGCTGTATCATGTACGGTGAACTGAAAAACCAACTGCGCGCTGACCTTATCAAGCCGCGTATTCTTAAACCGCAGACCGAGCGACATCTTTACACCGCTTTTGAATCTGCCGAGCAGGATTTTCAGGACTTCCTGAACAGTCTCGCGGGCAGCTTCGAAGACTACGAAATCGAAATTATTTTCGGGCCCCTGTTTACACCTTCACTTGAAGAACAGGCCGGCTACTCCGAAGCCCTGGTCAGCTATCAGCCTGATCCGTCGGATGTAAAGCTCCTGACGGTCGAACTGTCACGGGAAGCACTCATTTGTCCCATAGTCCTCAGCGAAAAAGACCAGCCAACTCTGCCTCTGCACGAAGTGATGATTGAACGGTATCTCCGCCTGCTCGCCCTCGAGGACGCCCCGGAGACCGAAACCGCTTCACGCATTCGTAATTCGCTTAGCGAGGATTTGTGGAGAATCGCTTTAGCCATCGCAAGAGATCGCACCTGGTGTGGTAATGAACGTCAGGCCTGGCTCGCTGATTTTGTTGAAAGGCGAAGCAAGAAACGTGTCTGGCGCTTCGAAGAACTAACCCTCCTCGGTGATCTTACCACCGGCAATCGGGCTCTGAATGGCAAGACGCTTATCCCTGCTGCCCATTCAGCAGTAAGGTCTGCCCGCACTTCCGTCGCCAATGTCAGCGCCGGTCGTCACTATCTCTCCAGTGACGTTGCCGAACATCACAGTTATCGCGGCTCGGGCCAGGTAAACCAGACACTTCTAAAACAAAAGCAACTGGAACTTGATCTGCTCGTCGGCCTGGCCGAGGACCTGCAGGAGCTCGTCGGTTCTGAGGCCTGAAAAAGGATTAGTTTCAGAATTAACCGGACGAATCACTTCGAACGGTTCATGGGCCCCCTCGATACGCTCTGGCCAGACCACAGATGCACGCTGCGGCCATTGAGCGATTCCAGTCATTCACAAATATTAAAGTCCCCCTCCAGAAAGCCCCGGATGCTGTCAACGGGTAGGTAATCCGGCTATTTTGACAGGCAGCCGACCCGTCCTACGATGGCAAGGCGGTCATCCAAAATTTCGAACAGACATGAAACCAATCCTCGCCTTCCTCCTCGCGTGCCCGTTCCTCCACGCTCAAGATCGCGACGGAGATGGTCTGCCCGATCATATCGAGGCAAGTTTCGGGTCGGACCCAGGCGTTGCGGACACATTCACCCAGATTATCGATGACGGACTCGAACCCGAAGAACGCAGGGAGCGCGTGTCCTACGATGCAACGAAAGACTTCCTGCAAATCGAACACTGCCACGTCGCAGATGGGCGTTCGATTTGGAAAGCGACATTTGCCGCAACGCCGACGCCGCAAAACTCGGTCTTTCATCTCTATGTTGACGCGGATGCCAATGATGCGACTGGACGCCAGGCGGGCAAGGGCTCACCAGCCACTGGGACCGATTACATGATCACTGTAGCTGGCGGACGTGCTGAGTGCGGGCACTACTCGCCGGACGGCACGCGGTCAGCCGGGCCCTCGGTCAATTTTTATGTCCAAGGCAACGCTCTCTATGTTGCCTGTGATGCGCCGCTGAATCGCGAGGCAAAAGGCCTGCGATACGCCCTCTACGTCCTAAGCCACACGCTAACCAAGTACGGGGAAAGTGCGCCGATGAGCGACAGTACCCGCAAGCTGCAGATCAGCGGAGTTCCCTTTTCAAATAGAAAGAAGGTCTTTCGCCCAGGCGACCATAAGGCAAACTTCAATGTCGACGCCACGTACGGACTCGAAGACCTGCAACGCATTCTCCTGAGCAGGGACACCACCGAGATCCGTCCGGATCAATTTGAAGTAGATGGTTTTTATGTCGACCACCAAACGTCCCGTCGCTTCCCTCACCTCTCTCTTTCTTCATCGAAGGCCAGGGCGTGGGCAACCGCGCCCGTCAAGGGACGGCACACCATCGGATTTATGATGTATGACGACGGTGCGGACGAACGCATTGAAATTCTCGTCAACGGCCAATCCCTGGGCCTCGCAGTTTCAACTGAGAATAATTATCGAACTTGGCTTTACTGGCTGAAAGATCCCGTCGAACTGAAAGGAGACGAGAGGATTGAACTCAAAGCAGTCGGCCCTAATGGCAAACACGGCGTTATCAATCTTCTGTTTCTGAAGAGCGCGCCTCAGCCGCGCCTTACCGAATGGAAGGTCGAAAACACTGTGGCACAGGTCTTGCCCATCGCACCCGGCGAAGTGACCATCTCCTGGACGACGACGATGCCGTCCAAGACTCTGTTCGAGTTTGACAACGGGCATCCAGCAGGAAAGAGAATCGAAGACCCATCCCTCCACATGGTTCATCGCCTCGTTTTGAAAGACCTGCCACCCGGAAAGAAGTTTCAAGGGCGAGCATCCGGCGTGAAGCCAGATGGCACCGCGTACGACAGCCATGTCATCGAATTCAGTCTCTCACCACCAGAAGCGGCGACAACGGCCGAGGAGACCATTCGTGTTCCGCTGAAGGTGCAGAACGCTCATAACGTAGCGGCGAGAAAGTGGCCGGTCACCTCAGGGATTCCAATTCCGCAAGGCCAACTCGGTTCGTCGGACCATGTAAGGCTCATTCATCAGGGCAAAGAAGAGCCAGCCCAGATCGAGGTCACTGCCCGCTGGCCGGACGCGAGTGTGAAATGGGTGCTGGTTTCATTTCTTGCCGATGTTCCTGCAAGCTCAATTGCTGAATACGACCTCGAGTTCGGTAAACGAGTGCAACGAGAAAAGTCCGCAGGGCCAGCCGCGGCACAATCGGAAGATGGGGTCACCTTGCCCACAGCGTCGATAGATCGAATGGGACGCCTTCACTTTCAGGGCAGCGTTTGTGAGACGAGTCTTGTCGATGACCAGGACAGAGATTTTCGCCCGCGGAGAGATGCGGAAATCACCATCGAAAGTAACGGACCAGTTCGAGCAGTTGTCAGAACAGTTTCGACACTTAAGAATGAAAACGGCGACGCTTCGTTCACTATTGAGAAGAGAATAGAAGCTTGGCACAGCGTCCCTTTCGTTCGAGTGCACCACACCTTCCTGAATTCGCAGTCCCCCACATTCACCAACATCGAACAACTCTCCTACATTGTGTCAGGTGCTGATTCGAAATGGGATGCCCTTCGTGTCAACGGTGCGACTGCCAGCCTCACCCCGGCCACGGAAACGGTGCATCAGTACTTTGATTCGGAGTTTAAGTCTGGAAAAAAGAAAACAAAGGGCCGTCTGACTGGCTCAATCATCAGCACCAGTGACACCGGCCTGGCCATCGCAGTCAGAGATTTCTGGCAGAACTATCCAAAGGCCTTTTCCGTCACCACCAAGGCGCTTGTTATCGGACTCTGTCCTGATTTTGAACCCGGCCTTTACGACAGTTTTCCATTCGAACGCGAGGGGCACCAGCTCTACTACTACCTGCGAGACGGCCACTATCGTTTCAAGAGTGGCATGGCCAAGACCCATGAAATGCTCATCGGCAGCGGCACTCGGCCGGATCGCGAGGCTATGTGCAAGATCTTTCAACGCCCCCTGATCGCCACCGCGCCACCGGAGTGGTACTGCAATTCGAAAGCTCTGTATGACATCGCGCCGCGGAATCCGAAGCAATTCAATCTTTATGAGGAGGGCGTCGACGCCAACCTGGAGAGCTACAAACTCCATCGCGAGCAGCAGCACGATTACGGACTTATGAATTACGGAGACTGGTACGGCGAGCGCGGCGCAAACTGGGGCAACGTCGAATACGACACTCAGTTTTCGTTTTTCCAAGAATACGTTCGCTCCGGGAATGCCGACGCCTTTTTCCTCGGAGAAGCAACAGAACTGCATAATCGGGATATCGACACTGTCCATTGGGCCGCCAATCCAAAGGACAAGGGCCTGGTATACGTTCACCAGATGGGGCACGTCGGCGGCTACTACACCGAATCAGTGCCAGGCACTCTGGGCATTCCGCAGGCCGGCGGCAACATCGGCCACGCCTGGGCGGAAGGCCATTTCGCTCACTATTTCCTGACTGGTGATCGCCGCTCCTATGAAGCCGGAAAAGTCATCACCGATTACTTCATCTACAAGCATCTGGGAATGCCATACGACTTTTCGAGCTGCCGCGTACCTGGTTGGCACCTCATCATGAATTCCAGCGCCTACGCTGCTACCGGCGACCCTTACTACCTGAACGCCTCCCGTGTCATTGTCGACCGTGTGCTGGAGAACCAGGACAAACTGCCACTCCCGCTCCCCGATCATCAATTCGAAAAAGGTCATCGCACACACCAGGTCGGCGGCTGGACGCGGCAGATGGTGCCAGGGCATTGTCTGTGCACGCCACGGCATCGGGGCAATGCAGGTTTCATGGTGGCCGTCCTTCTATCCGGCCTGAAGTATTACCACGACGTTACGGGCGACCCGCGAGTCAAGGAGTGCATCATCCGCGGAGCGCACTACCTCCTGGATGAATGCTGGTCGGATCAAGCCCAAGGCTTTCGATACACCTCATGCCCCAAAACCACCTATGGCCGTGGTGCGAACCCTCTGATGATCGAAGGGGTAGCCCGGGCGTATCGATGGACAAAAGACAAACGGTTCCTGCCGGTGGTCAAGGAAGGAATGGCCCTCGCAGCCAGCGGCAGCGGCTATGGCAAAGGTTTCTCCTTCTTCTATCGAAGCGCTCCTCGCGTTCTGGCCGACCTCGAAGCAGTCGGGCTGACGGTGAATGAAAGGCCTCCCCCACCGCCCGCAGCGAAATTTGAGAAACCGGATTGGATGAAAAATCTCAAGCCTGAAGATCATGTAGTCATTCAAGCCGAGTCGTATTCCAAACAGGAAGGGGGCATCGTAGATGTCCGTGACGATAGGATGGCAACGTGGGGCAAGATGATCACGCGATGGCACCGGGACATCGGCCACGCCCTGGAGTGGAAATTCGAGATCCCCCAGAACGGCGATTACAAGATCCTCTTTAGATACGCTACCGCGGGTACCGAGACACGTCGGAACCTCAAACTCGATGGCAAGAATCTTGAAGGGGCGCCCGACAAGATAGCGTTCGAAAGCACAGGCGGATACGGCACAGATTTTCGGCACTGGAAATTCAAAACCCTGCAGGAGGCCGACGGTAAGGAGACGGTAGTCTCTTTACAGAAAGGCGAACACACCATCCTCATGACCAATCTCGGCGATGGCCTCGGGATGGATTTCATTCTGTTGGTAAAGCAGGACTGAACTTGGATTGCCGCATGTTGTCGCCGCTTTCGCTTTCTTCATACGCCTCAGAAAACGAAAGCTCCTGAAAGTCGGATTACACCAAAGACTGAGTGCTACTGCGACGGTCGGGATGGCCATTCACCATTCACCTCTTAACCGAGCTTCCCCCACTTTTTCATACTTTCGAGGCTCGTCCTGGCGCTTTCGATCGATGACCCTTTGCACCTATCCTGCTCGATGATGTACCACTCAGCGCCGGTGGATTCGCAGATATCGAAAACCGGTGCGAAATCGATGATGCCAGTGCCGACTTCAGTGAAAGTACGGCTGTCATCCGCAACCATATCCTTGATGTGGATCAGCGGTGAACGGTCACCGTGACGCTTGAGAAATTCGACCGGGCATTCATTCCCGTGCTGAACCCAGTAGACGTCTACTTCGCCTTTGACAAGATCTGAATCGCTTGAATCGTAAAAGATGTCAAGAGCATATTTCCCCTCGAACTGAACGAATTCGAAGCTGTGGTTGTGATAGGCGAATCTGAAGCCGAGTTCCTTACAGTTTGCACCAATCTCTTCGTAGATCTTCGCTCCTTCTTTCCAGCCTTCAGCAGTCGCCTGCAGTTCCTTCTCCGTCAAGCCTGATGTCACCAGATACTTGGCGCCGAGTTGCCCGTAGTAATCGGCGGCCGCTTGAAGGTTTTCAGTCAGGTCTAGCTTCCCAACATGCGCTCCGGCAACGCCAAGCCCCAAGTCATCAATAATTTTCTTCAGCTCTCCAGCTTCCATGCCATATGTGCTGGCAAATTCAACTCCCTCGTAGCCCATTTCCGCCACCTGCTTGAGAGTGCCCACAAAGTCCCCGGCTGCGACATCACGAACGGTATACAACTGTAGAGCAACTGGAACTCTTGACATAAAAATCTCCTGAATCTGTCTGCAAAAATTTTGTGATAACGAATACACTCCGCCCCTTGGCTGGGCGGGGACTCTAACGATGCCCAGGCGAATTAGCAAAACAGAGGAGCACTTCATGCCTTCAGATCTGGCCACCCGCATCGATAAGCAAGAGCATCAGTTATGTCGTTTCCTTCAGCAGGTCATACGAGTCCCGACGGTAAATCCACCGGGCGAGAATTATCTGGAATGCGTTTCTATTTTTGAAGACAAACTGAAATCTCTCGGCATGAGCACGAAGATGATACAAGTGCCGGACGCTCTTGTGAGCGAACACGTACCGGATGCCGATGGGCGCCCGCGATACAACCTGATTGCCCGGTGGGATGTTGGTGCAAAAGAGACAATTCACTTCAACGGCCACTACGATGTCGTGCCAGTAAATGGGCAATGGAAGTACGGGCCTTTCGAGCCCAAGATCGATAACGGTTGGCTCTTTGGCCGTGGGTCATCAGATATGAAGGGGCCCAATGCCGCGCTCTGTTTTGCTCTCCAGGGGATTCAGAAGTCGGGTATTACGCCAGGCGTTAATGTGGAGGTTTCGTTTACGTGTGATGAAGAAGTCGGTGGTTTACTGGGTGCCGGATATGTTGCTACCGAAGGGCTGGCAAACGCCGATTACGTCGTAGTGCTGGAAGGGGGGAGCGGAAAGAGGGTCGGATGCGGACACAACGGAATCGTCTGGCTGGATATTGAAGTGACAGGTCGCTCTGCCCACGGCTCCACCCCGCAAAAGGGCATCAATGCCTTCGAGAATATGGCCGCTCTGACGATGCAGCTTCGTAAAATAAAACAGAATTTTCCGAAACGCACATACACCACACCAGAGGGGAAGGCGCTGCATCCCACAATGAACATCGGCGGAGTATTCAGCGTCGGCGATGGCGCCAAAGTCAACACCGTCCCTGCGAGCGCCTCTTTCACCATCGACAGGCGTGTCATCCCCTCCGAAACGATCAAAGCCGCCCAAGATGAAATCATTCAAAAGATCCGGGAAGCAAGGGAGAGCTGTCCCAGTTTGCGCACGAGAGTGAATACACGGATTGCATTAGACCCCTGTGTCACCAGTCCGAAGAGCAAAATCGCTGTAAATATGGCCAGAGCAGTCCAGAAAGCCAAAGGTGGCAAGCCCAGATTCAGCTCGACTCCCGGCTTCACTGACCTGCACTTTTTCGTCAACGAAGGCGGTATGCCCGGGATTGGATACGGCGCTGCTGGCAAGAACATTCATGCTATTGACGAGAGAGTGAACGTTGCCGACCTGATCAACACTTCAAAAGCTTACGCATATTTGATAGCCGATTGGGAGTGACAACCACTCCAACACTCCCGGGAGAAACATCCATGTCTGAAATCAGCCTCGACATCAATTACAAGCCCACTTTGCCGAACCGAATGGACACCCCGATCGGCTGTATCGGTTCCGGCTTCATCATGGCCGATTGCCATCTGGTTGCTTACCGTAACGTTGGTTTTAACCCCATCGCCATCGCTTCACGCACACCCGCCAATGCGAAGGCCGTTGCGGAACGGCATTCGATACCGACAGTCTATGACACCTGGAAGGAGTTACTGGATGACACTAACGTCGAAGTCGTAGACATCGCCGTTCCCCCGGACAATCAGATCGAAGTCGTTCGTGAGGCCGTTAGAAAAAGTCACATCAAGGGAATTCTCGCGCAAAAACCTCTGGGCAAAGACTTCGCTGAAGCAAAGGAAGTGGTCCGGCTATGCAAAGAGGCAGGGATCCCGCTGGGTGTGAATCAGAATATGCGATACGACCAGTCCATCCGCGCCTGTAAGGACATTCTTGACAAGGGCTATCTCGGCGAGCCGGTACTTGCCACTATCGACATGCGTGCGATACCGCATTGGATGCCATGGCAGGAAAGACTGGGCTGGGTGACGCTGCGCATTATGAGTATCCATCACATGGATTCGTTCCGATTTCTATTCGGGGATCCGGTCCGCATCTTTGCCAGCGTTCGGAAAGACCCTCGAACGCTGGCAAAGTTCGATCACGAAGACGGGATATGTCTCTACATTCTCGAATACGAGAATGGACTGCGCGCGGCCTCCTGCGATGACGTCTGGACCGGCCCGGCTCGTGAAGGCGCTGAAGGCGATATATATATCCGCTGGCGCGTGGAAGGTACTGATGGAATGGCTCGCGGCACCATCGGCTGGCCCGCTTACCCGAGCCGGACGCCAAGTACCATGGATTTCACCACCAGACAGCAACCGGGCTACTGGCTGCAACCACGCTGGGACGAGGTCTGGTTTCCGGACGCGTTTGCCGGACCGATGGCGCAACTGCTCTTTGCGCTGGAGAACGGATCGGAACCCGAAATTGGCGGCGAAGACAATCTTAAGACGATGGCCCTGGTCGAGGCCGCTTATCGATCAGTGGCAGAACACAGGGCTGTCGAACTGCAAGAAATCTTAAGCTCGTAACTTTGTTTAAAGGAGACACCTCATGAAACTCGGACTCATCAATTCAGCATTCGCACAGGCCGGAAAGGGTACCGAATTCGGGATCCGTAGAACCAGCGAAATCGGATTCGATACCATCGACATCTTCACGGACCCACTCGATATTGACATAAGAGAACGCCAACTCATCAAAGCAAGTGCGGACGACTGCGGACTGCCTATCAAGAGCGTCTGCTGTGTTGCGGTCGGACTGATTGATTTCAATCCAAGCGTTCAGCGTTTTCATGTAGAACGCTGTAAAGCTTTCCTGGATCTCTGTTACGAATTCAAGGCCGACAACTTACTGCTCGTCATTGGGGAATACATCTGGCAGCAGGAGGTCATCCCCCCGAAAGAGCAGTGGAAAACCGGTGTCGAGAACACTCGGATCCTGGGCGAATACGCGGAAGATCTTGGCCTCGAGATTGCCATTGAACTCGAGCCGTTCGATCTGTCGTTAGTCAATACCGTGGACACCATGCTGAACTTCCTTGACGACGTGGGCCTGCCAAATGTGCTCGCTAACTGCGACATTTCACACCTCCACCTGATGGATACACCGATCTCAGAGGTCGCACGGCTGAAGGATCGCATTTCCCATGTCCATCTGTCAGATTGCGATGGAAAAGTCCACGGTGATCTGCCACCCGGCAGGGGTGTCACTCCGATTCAGGATTACCTGGGCGCCATCCGTGACACTGGCTTTGACAGGACGGTGAGTATCGAACTCGAATACTCACCAGAGCCGGACAGAATCGTCGAGTGGGTGACTGAGGCGTATGAGAAGACGGATGAGATTATGCAGGCTTTGAGCTGCAGGGGGTGAAGTTCCTGGAGCAGGGGCCCAGGGATTCGGAAAGACGAGGAAAAAGAAAGGAGGCCAATTAAGGACAAGCGAAGCGAATTAATGGAGAGTGAGGATCATTCTTTGTCTGCTTCTGCTTCCTTGGGCTTTTCCGCCTTCTTTTCTTCGGTCGGTTCTTTCTTCGCCGGCTCTTCCTTCTTTTCCACTGCCGGTTCTTCCGTCTTTTCCACTGCCGGCTCTTCCTTTTTTTCTACCGGCGAAACCTCTTCTTCGGTGCTCACCGTCCCACCACCGGACACGGGAATCGTCAAGCGGCCATCGCCCAATTCTTCAGGCATAGCCTTGGCGGTGTGATCGGCCTTCACGCCTTTCAAATAATCATTAAGTATCCGTTCGATAGTGTTGTTACCGTTAAGTGAACGGTCGCTACTTTTTGAATGGAAATGATGGCATTCAACACAATCAGATCGGGCACTGTCGGAGCCCGTGTGATGGCATCGCTGACAGGTCGCGACACCTGCAATCAGGAGATGTTCCGTAGTGGTGCTGTCTCTTACCTCTATCTTTTTGCCATTCACCGATGCGAAATGGCATTCTATACACTTCAACATTCTGTGCGGTTTGTGAGCAAAACGACTATGTCCAAACCATCGCCGAGGCTCACCATTCTGGGGGATACCGGTGTTGGTCACCGTCCAATTGAGGATGTCCTCATCTTTGTCATTGACGAAATGGCAAAGCTTGCATCCGTTGGTGTTGTTGTCGACGACTTTCTTTAGATTTTCCACGACCTGCTCCTGCAGGAATTTATCTTGACTCTCGAAATAGTCTGGCAAAGCCATTTCCTTCCATGCGATGGTGATTTTTTCCCGCCGACCGCGGCCGGTCTTCTCCATGGAGTAGACCCCGGAATTAATGCCCGGTTCCTTCATGACCAAGGCAGCAAGGTTTTTGTGAACAGCATCCTGAATTGCTTTGGGTTGTAGGCCATGCGGCAATCGAATCTCCACCGGAAGATCTTTCGGCTGCAAATCTTTAGTAATGGAGCTGAACAAACCGGTGATACCGACCGGGTGGCAGGATGCGCAATGTTTCTCGTAAACAATCGGGAGCATGTCCGTACGGTTCGAGTCCGGAATATGGCATTGTTCACAGGACTTGATGTCTTCCATTGCCAGATGGCGTTTGTGGTTGAACCGCAATTGGGTCTGGTCAGCTTTCATTGCTGCGGCAAACTCAGGATGTCCACCGCTCTCACTGAAAGCCCGAATGTCAACCCCTCCGCCGCTGACGTTGACAAACTGGTAGCCATCAGTTCGCTGTGAATTGAGATTCCTGTGACACTTCAGGCAGGTATCGTCGGGTAGCTTGGCGAGCTCCTGTTGGCCGTGATGTTCGTGGTGGCATTCGATGCAGTGCGGCTCGTTGAGCTTTACTCCGGCCTTATCTGCGGTGGGGGCGATCTTCCAGTGGTGTGCGGGGCCTACATGACATTCTTCACACACCCTGTCGGGGATGGAGGGTTTGCCTTCGAGGACGGCATTCAGCGCGCCCCAGTCTGTGTGGCAGCGATTACAATTGACTCCAAATAGCTGGTGGGGGGTTGAGACGTCACCGTTCATGTAAACTTTCTTGGAGTCGAGAGATTTGTACCCGAGCCAAGTCAGGGCAAGAATGGTAACAACCAGAGATGCCATCCAACGGGCACTGCGGAGGGGGTGCGCCCGCTTGAAGTAGGTCAAGTCGATTCGTTTGGCGAGTGCCTTAGTCGTCCGAACGATGGCCATTCAATCACTCCAGAAAAGGTGTTAATGATCCATTAGTAATAGAGAGAGACGACCGCATGAACAATGCTCAGCGCGAGGAGCGCGTAAGCGACCGGGATATGAATGAACAACCAGCCGTGCAGATACATGTGTATTTTCTTCTGCAGATCCAGTTCACGTCGTTCGGCAAACAGGTGCTCCAAATCCCCCAGTGGTTCATGTAATTCAACTGAAAGAAGAGTGCGCATCCGTCCAAAGCGTGCACTACTGTGAGTCTTAAAGGCAGCAGCTTCGCCGACAACCTTGGGATAGAGCAACGGCCGAACTTCATCCACATAAAACTCTTTGAGCTTTTCAGACCCCGCGATGGGTGCATGTACTGGCTTAGGCTTTTCCTCCTTCGCTCTCCAACCGAGGCCCCCCGCTGAACCGGATGTATCCTTCCTTTCGAACTTACCGCAGATGGCTTCAACGAGGTCGTCGCCTTCCCGGCGAAGCTGATCGATAACGTGGGGAATCTGTTCATATATGGTCTCGTGCGGAATTCGTTCCAGCAGTATCCTTGGAACGACATTCTGGATGATGATGCCAACAACTCCGCTGAGGAGGACCACAACAAAAAGGTACATCAAAACCTGGGAGAGCAAGCCCCCCCCAAAAGAAAAACCGGAATGAAACAGAATCAGCGGAAAGCTAACCAGCCCGAGCCAGATATGTGCCCGCAGCCATGACTGTGCCTTTCCAATTCGCCAGGTTCGGACTGCCTTCCGTGCACCGAGCAATCCACAAATCATCATGAGAGTAAAACCGGCTATACCAAATGCCAGACCATGAACCGTCTTACCCTTCGGCCCGCCAGGTCCGGTACCCGCTTCGTACGGTAGGTAAATTACAAGAGCCACAAGGAAAATGGCCAGGCTGATCCCAGCCCATTGATGTTGCTTCTCATCTACAAGCATCCTAGTTCTCCTTCCCTCCAGATGACTTTATGCCCAGATAATGCGTCGCGAAAAATTCCTGTCCGTTCACTCTATGGGCCGCGTCGTGCGGGCAGGCGTACACACAACTTGGGCTTCCTATGTCTGAGCATAAATCGCAACTGGTTGCCTTATTCTTGACGACCGGTCGCTTGCGCCCGGGGTGATCCGGGTCATCCTCCTTAGTCTCATACGGATGAAGATTGATGTTCCCGTAGGGGCATTGCTCTGCGCAGAGCCCGCATCCAACGCACCAATCTTCAATAATGATTTCGAGCGAGTTACGCCGACGGATGGAACCGACGGGACAACCCACCATACACAGAGGATCAGTACATGAACGGCAGGCGGTGGCCACCAGATAGTTGTCGAATCGCAGGCCCTCACGGACCAGACGAGTCACGCCATCGTGGGCATCGGCACATGCGCGAACGCATTCGTCGCAGCGGGTGCATTTATCAAGATCGAGCAACAGGAGGCTTTGAGCCTTCATCAAGCCCTGGTCCAGGAAGTCCGTCATATTCTGATCACTGACCATGCCAGCTTCGGCGATGGCGCGATTTTGTTCCTCACGATCCTGCATTTGCGTTCGGAACTTGGCTTCGATTTCCGGGAAACTTTCCAGCATGATGCGGAAATCCACGGCGGAAATCCGGACGACTTCAACGTGGTCGAGCGCGTTGCAGGTGGCAGTCCGCAGCATCTCGCCTAGTAGTCCCATCTCCCCGAAATAGGTGCCCTTGTGAAGATAGGCAAGGGTCAAGTCTCCGCCGGGGAACCGTTTCATGACCTGAACAAATCCCAATCGGACGATGTAAAGCGCATCGGCAGGATCGCCTTCGGAAAAAATTGTGTCACCCGGTTCGTACCGAATCAGCTCGACCTTTTCTCGAAGCTCATCAATGAATTCAGGAGTAAGTGACTTGAAGATCGGCATGCCGCGCAACTGATTCGCCAGAGCCCGCTCTTTGTATTTCTCCTCCATCTCCTGCTTGAACGCCGGGTTCTTCTGGAGAATCTGGAGCACAGGCCGGAGCATCTCCAATAACACGCAGGGTTCCGCTGCGCGTACTGTGGCCGAACGTGGGTAGAAATTCATTGCGCTCTGTTCACCGAACAAGTCCCCTGTCACGAGTTGGGCGACCGGGTTCAGTTTACTTAGGTCGACGGGCGCATCGATGGGAATGAACCCCATACTTTCGGGGTCTTCCTGGCTGGTCTCGCGTTTCGACAATCCGCTGGTCATCTTGCTCACCAGCCCGAAGATACCCGACTTCTGGATGTGCTTGCTCTGACGTTCCACCGGTGCGGAAATGTAGACATCAACCGAGCCCTCAATCAGATAGAAGGCGGTATTTCCGAATTCACCTTCACGACAGATAATTTCGCCCTTCTTGAATGTGCGGCGAACGCATGCTTCAAGATTGCGCTGGAGGAAGGCAGGTGAGATGCCCTGGAAAATCGATAACTCCATAAGCTCATCCGCATGGACCGGTTCCCCTGATTCCTTAAATGCATCGCCAACGTTAAATCCGCCATCATTAATTGTCAGCGCGGAGGTTGGGCACGAGACCAGACATTCTCCACAACTTACGCAGCTCGACTGCCCCATGGGCTTATCGTTATCAAATCCGATCTCAGTATGAAAACCCTTTCCATGACGGCCGATGACCAGGTTTTCCTTTACATCCGTGCAGGCACGTACACACCGGTCGCACAAAATACAGGCATTGTGATCGACCTTGATTACGGACGAAGAATTGTCCTTCACCCTCTTTCCTTCCCTTTTCGGGAAATGCGTATGCCCGGGTTCAACACCCTCTCGCTTGCTCAGATTTTCAAATTCAAAACCCGCCACGTGCGAATCAGTCTCTTCGCCTTCCGGATAATCCGTCATCAGGAGTTCGGTCAACACTTTTCTCGCATTCGCGATTTCCGGGGTGTTGGTCTTCACAACCATCCCTTTCTCACATTCACGAATGCAGGCAGCGGGGAAGGTGCGCGCACCGACATCCACCACGCACATTCGACAGACCGCTACCGGGTCGAGTCCTGGCATATGGCAGACGATGGGAATGTCTACACCATTCCCTTTGGCCGCATCGTAAATGGTCGTACCGGGTGGTACTGAGACTTCCTTGTCATCGATCGTGAGTCTGAGCAGTTCTTTACTCATGAGCTAACTCCAGTCGCCTGCAAATAGATTTAATTTTCACGATACGGCACCCGCAGCAGCATTCTTGGAAGCACGTTCGCTCGCTGCATTTGGGAAATTCTTGAGGACTGAGATCATGGGGCCCAGCGCGACCTGACCAAGACCGCAGATAGAGGTCTTGCCCATGACTCCATTAAGTTCGTGGAGTTCTTCGAGCCTCTCAGGGCCGCATTTGCCGGCAAGGAACTCATCCAGGATGGCCACACCCTTGGTTGAACCCAGTCGGCAGGGAACGCATTTGCCACAAGATTCATTTCGGAAGAACCTGGAAATATTGGCCCCCACTTCTATGAGGTCCACCCCCTCTCCAATGACGACCATGGCACCGGATCCCAGCATGCTGCCGATTGCACTCATCGCTTTGAAATCCATGGGAGTATCAATCTTGTCAGGGCCGATGATATTGGAGGACGAACCGCCGGGCAGGATAGCTTTGAGTTCCATGCCATTCTTCATTCCTCCGGCGATTTGGATGAAGTCACGAATCGTCGTTCCCATCGGAATACAGTAAACATCCGGCCTCTCCACGTGGCCGGAGATCGAGATGAATTTCAGGCCCTGATATTCCCCGACTCCCTGCTTGTTCCACCAGTCAACACCACGCTCCAGGATGGTCGGCACCATCGCGAGCGTTTCAACGTTATTGATAACTGTCGGCATGCCGAAGAGGCCTTTGACGCCGGGGAATGGAGGTTTGTTGCGCGGTTCGCCGCGGTTGCCCTCGAGAGCCTCCAGGAGGGCGGTCTCTTCGCCCTGGATGTAGCCACCCGGTGACACAAAGATACTCAAATCAAAATTGAAATCGGTACCGAGGATATTCTTTCCGAGTATGCCCCGGCGATATGCATCTTCGATGGCCGCTTTCATCGCATGCTCTTCGATGTGGTATTCGTGACGGATGTAGAAGTAGCCGCGCTCGGCCCCGCTCACCCAGGCGGCAAGGATCATGCCCTCAACGGTGAGGTATGGCACCGTTGCAATAATCTCACGATCCTTGAACGTCCCCGGCTCACTCTCGTCCGCATTGCAGACTATATATTTCGGAGTGCCCTTTTCCGCACGGGCGAACTGCCATTTCAGGCCAGTTGGAAAGCCTGCCCCTCCAAGCCCTCGCAGCGCGGAATCCTTTAGAATCTGAATGATTTCATCTGGAGTCTTTTCACCCTTGAGGCATGAACGTATTGCACCGTAACGATCCCCTTCTGTTTCGTAGGGATCGATCGGCCAGCGTTTCCACGGTGTGTGATGTTTTTCTTCGACCAGGTCCGGATGCCTGGCCCAGATGACCGCCTGTTCGGTGTCGCCAAGCTGTACGGGACGGTTATTAATGTCGCCGGCGGGCGCCATATCGCAGCGGCCGATACACGAAACTTCGTTTATTTCCACATCCGGCATCTTATGGAGCACTTCTTTCAGTCGTTCCGTTCCTCCAGCCATCCAACAGGATAGATCACGGCAGATATTGACCACTGCTCTCGGGGGCGGAGTGAATCGGTAGGACGGATAAAAAGAAGCGACGCCGTAGACCTTATAGACAGGCAATTTGAGCTTTTGGGCGATATCGCGTATGGCAAATTCCGTCAAAAATCCGTTCTCTTCCTGGAAGCGGGAAAGCTCGCTGATGACGTTTTGGTGGGGGTCAGGCATGGACTTTTGTGCTGCCATAAATCTAGACCTCTATGTCTGTTTCAGAGGGGGTGACAATCGCCGTAGCTCTTAAGGATGCGTGCGGGATACTACAGCAGGGAATGGTCGGAGGCAATGGTGATAATGTCCATGAAAAAATGGTAACTCTTCAGCTATCCTTACACCGTCCGAACGTGATCGCCGAAACCCCGACTATCAAAGTTCGGATTGCTCAAATTGCTTCTTCCAATCAAAGTGTCCAAGCAATCCGCTGATACCTCGAGCCAGCTCAGTGAGTATCTACGAACCGTCCATTCCAAAGATCATCAGCCGCATGTCTACCGACATATCAAGGCAGCGATACAACTTGCCCGCCCGGGGCGGGCAAGTTTTCCTGCAGGGAATAAGTGCAGAATCAGATTCTCCACAGACCAAGCCTGTTCGGGGCGAGGCTTCCCAGCATGCGATAAACAATCTTAGGTGGTTACGGCGCCAACTTCAGTTTCTTATCCTTGTCTGTACGGCTTGCCCCATCACCGCCTCCGAATTCGACATCAAACGCGAGACTGTCTTTGAATTCGTAAACCGGCCGGTCGTCGCTCATCGAAATGGAAAAGTCAACATCACATTCGAGGCAAGGGGCGCCTGCGACGTCACGGTCGTCATCGAAGACGCTTCCGGGCGGACCGTTCGTCATCTGGTGAGTGGGGTTCTCGGACATAATCCTCCCGCTCCTCTCCAGCCGAATTCACTCAAGCAACAACTCGCCTGGGACTCGAAGGATGACGCCGGTGAGTACGTACAGGATGTCGCTTCCTGCTCGGTGCGTGTTTCGCTCGGACTGAAAGCGGAATTTGAGAAGGTTCTGCTTTGGGAGCCCAAAATTCGTATGCAGTCAGAGCCACTCATTATGCAGGCCACCGAGGAAGGTGTTTATGTTTACGATGGGCGCGTCCTGGACCACCTCCGGCTTTACGATCACGATGGAAACTACAGAAGGACGATTTATCCCTTCCCTTCCAATCGGCTGCGAGACGTAAAGGGTATTCGCTGGCGCTCGTTTCCGCAGGACGGCAAAGAGTTGCCCTTGAAGGAGGGCTTTCATCAGGCCACGATGTTGAATTCCGGAAGCAACAGCGGCTTCGATGATAAAGCTGGAATCGGAGTCGATGTTCACAACAATTATCACGGATCAGTCTGGGGCAATGCGGCCTCCGCCATGGCCGTTCGAAACGGGCGAATTGCCCTGGCGCGGCTCCGGCTGAATCGATTGGCCTCGGATGGTACGACCGGCGGATTCGATCTGGCCGGCCCGGAAGTCACTTTTCCAATTCTGCCCGAAGGCAATTCCACAAGTCGAGATCCGGTTCCGGTTCTGCCTCGGAGCGCTGCCCTCAGCCCGGACGGTAGCTGGCTATATCTTGCGGGTTACATCCACGGTCATCGATATTCCGCTTCCAGGGACATTGTTCTCATTCAGTCCTACGACTGGCTTCCAGTGGTCGCACGCATGAAATTCGGCGGGAGCGAAAAAGCGGAGGTGTTTTTGGGCAGCCCCGATGTTAAAGACTCGGGCAGTGGCGATGCACAATTCAATGCGCCTACTTCCATTGCGGTAGATGAGCAGGGAAGACTCTATATTTCAGATTACATGAATGATCGAGTTCAGGTCTTCAGCGGCAGTGGCAAGTACCTGAAGACCATCAAGATTCACAGGCCGGCACAGGTCTGTCTCGACCAAAAGAACGGACACATCTATGTCTTCTCTTGGTACGTCCCGGCGAAGGGTCTGACAAAAAATGAATTGCTCAGTTTCAAACCTGAACTGACAGTTCTGGAAAGTGTCGATACGCCGAAGGCCATCCAGACGTTTCCCCTTCCGCTTGGGTCGTATCCTCCCAGGACAAGTGGACTGTCCTATCGGGCCGAAATCGATCCCTGGGCGAAATCACCAAAAATTTGGCTGGTCTCTGAATGGGGGATGCTCGATATTCTCACTCGCCAAACTATCAAGTATTCCAACATTCAGCTTTTCAATGTGGAAGAGAAGCAGCTCACCCTGGTTCGGGATTTCAATGAAGACGCTCGCAAGAGCGTCGTCCGCACTCACTATCCGGAATACTCGCGGCAGCGTCTCTATGTGAATCCAGCCAACGGCCATCTCTACGTGGGTGAAGGTCAGGCAGCGGTGGGGAAATCTTTCAAGGATTTGATCGAGGTGGATCCTGAAAGCGGTAAGGTCGGCATCGTAAACTTGCCGTTCGATGCGGAAGACATGTGCTTCGACAATCAGGGCCTTGCTTATCTACGCACCTTTTATCATGTAGCGCGCTACGACTCGAATACCTGGAGAGAAGTGCCTTTTGATTACGGTGAGGAGAAGGACGAAATCCGCACCGGTTCGAGTCGTGATGCGCAACCGGCAAAGGCTCTCTCGGCCCTTCGCCTGCCAGTCAAGAACGCCGGCCTGCATCACCACGGCGGGATGGCCGTATCCCCTAATGGCAACCTGATCGTTGCCATCAACAATTACGGCAAAGAGAAGATCCATCGGAAGGATATCTATGATGAAGCGAAGGAGCAGTCAGGCGCGGCGTATACACCGCGCATCTACCCCGGCCGGCTTCGATGGGGAGAGGTACACATATGGGACAAGCATGGCACCCTGCTTTACGAAGATGCCGTTCCCGGCATTGGTAGAGCCGATGGCCTTGGCATAGATCGAGAAGACAACATCTACCTGCTTTCAACAGCCGCGCGCGTGATGGACGGGAAGAGATACTTCAACGACATGACGGAGACGCTCATCAAGGTGAAACCGCAAAAGGCCAAGGCTATCACCCCATCCCTCGAAGGAATTGGCGTGCCGCTCCAGGAAGACCTCCAACCCGAGCGTTCCCCTGACTTGCAGAACGGTCAGTTCCCGGGAGGTTGGGTGGAAAATGCAGAGTGGTTTTATGGTGGCCTCGGGTTTGGTGGGAAAAGCGCTTCGCGATCCGGGGGAGGCTGCGATTGCTACAACGCCCGGTTTACCCTCGATTCGCTGGGCCGTTCTTTTGCCCCTGAGCTCGACCATTTCAGCATCGCGGTGCTGGACACCAACGGCAATCTCATCATGCGCATTGGCCAGTATGGTAACGCAGACAGCTCCGGCCCGGACAGCCCTGTTCCGCTCGGTGGTGATGAAGTCGGCCTGATGCACGCGGCCTACCTGGCGACGTACACCGACCGGCGCCTCTTTGTCGCTGACGCGGGGAACGCAAGAATCCTCAGCGTGAAGCTGGATTATCACGTGACGGAAAGAGTGAAACTATGAGGCACGAGCATCAGTTGGGCATGATCGACAATCGGGCTCTTGAGCCTGGCATGATTCAAATGAAGCCCAGCAAATGGCCGTAAGAAATCTGTATCAAACAATCATTCGTTGGTGGCCAAAGAACGATATGTTAGCTGCTATGAAATTAGAATTTTTCTGGTTATCGACGCCAGCCGTGACCGTTGCGGCACGATCCCGTATCTGAGATTATCTTGTAAACAGTTCAACAGATGTGAAGGAATAGAACCATGAGCGTCAAAGAACGTATCTCACTCCAACTCGATCATTTCACCGCGTCCGAGCTTGATGAAATCGCGAAATTCGTTGCTTACATCAAGTTCAGATCGAAAGCGCAAAAAACTCAGATTCCCAGCCAAGATGAATTGGCTGCCCTCTACTGCCAGGCGGCTGACGAGGATGTGGAGTTGGCCGAAACCGGCATGAGTGACTACGCCAAATGCCTGGCCGCTGAGGATATGAAGTGACAGTTCATCGCGGCGAAGTCTGGTTGGCTGATTTGAACTCAGTTCGCGGTTCTGAACAGGCAGGAATTCGCCCGGTTCTGGTTCTTCAGAACGATGCTGTCAATCCGTTTAAACACAGTCCTGGCAGTCCCATTCACGACCAATTTACGACGATCTTCCCTGCCCTCCTGCGTCCAACTCCAGAGAGGCGACGGGGGGCTGGCAAGCGATTCTGTAGCTCTTTGTCACCAACTGCGCGTCTTGGACAAGAGCCGGCTGGTGCGAAGGGCCGGGGCTGTTCGTCCAGAGTCTCTCGAATCAGTTGAGGAGTGTGTGCTCTTTACTTTGGGAATCGACTTGACCTGAGACTGCGGCCTCAGCGAGTTCTAAAATGGTGAGTAAGACAAGCCGGGCTGGCAAATGAAGGCTTGGCAGTTTGGTCTTATGAAGACTTGGCAGTTTGGTCTCATTTTAGAATCCGCTACGGATAAGCAGCTCTATCGTAGCGCGAAGTTGCACTCCGCTCTGAAACTGCTTTTCAAGCCGTTTTATGACGGAATACAATTCCGTCCTACGATAGGAACGCTATCCTTAACAGGAACTATTTTTGAGGGAGCAATGCCGCCAAATTGGTTACCGTTCACAATTTCGATGAGGAGTAATCGATGAAACTCGAAGGCAAGAGAGTCAGACTTACCCGATTTGAACAAAGCGACGAATACAAAATCGCTGCCGAAGTCGACGCGGTGATACCTCGAGACGACCCAAGTGAAACCAGCGCGGAGATTGGGGCAGCCTGACGAAAACACTCAATGCATCCTTCCCGTTACATTTTCCTCTTGCTAGCCTCTCTGACCACAGCCGAGACACCGGACGAGTTTAAGATCAAACGCGAGTCCGTTTTCGAGTTCACCGAAAAGCCAAGGGTCACAAAGCAGAAGGGGCACTTTCTCATTTCCTTTGCCTCCAAAGGTTACTGCGATGCCACTGTCGCTCTCGAAGACGCGAGTAGCCGCATCGTTCGCCACCTGGCCAGCGGGGTTCTGGGCAAAAACGCACCACCACCCTTCCAGAAAAACACCCTCAAACAGGTCGTTGCCTGGGACGGGAAAGATGACCGTGGCGAATATGTCAAGGAATTTGAAGGATTGACCGTTCGGGTCTCTCTTGGTCTGAAGCCCCAATTTGAACGCACTCTTTACTGGAGCCCGCACAAGCGCATCTCGAACATCGCACCGATCATGGTAGCGAGGCCGGAAGGCATTTACGCATTTGAGGGATTGGGCGTCGATCATTTGCGGCTGTTCGATCATGATGGCGAGTATCTGCGCACCATCTACCCCTTCTCGGAGGAAGCAATCGAGAAGGTGGTCGGGATGCAAACTCATACGTTTGTGCAGGACGGGCAGACAATGCCGCTGAAGGAAGGCTATGAGCAGACAACACTGCTTACTTCGGGGTCCAGCTTTCACGGAAGCGAAGGCCACGACGGTGGTTTTGCCGCTACTTCGATGGCCATCCACAATGACCGGATTGCCCTCGCCTCTCATGAGCTGAATCGGCTCGCTACGGATGGCACATCAGGCGGACTTCCCTTCAGGGGCCCATCCGTTTCCTTCGCCGAGAAAGGGCATGAAAACCGCAAAGTGGCCGTCGGACCAACCAGCATGGCGTTCAGCCCCGATGGCCGCTTTCTCTACATGACGGGATTCGTGTGGAAGACAGGAGCATACGATAGCCATGCGGATGCCTTCCATACAGTCATGCGATTGGAGCATGAAAAACCGGACAGTCCTGAAGTATTTCTCGGCTCGACGGATAAGAGCAAGTATGGAAGTGGCAACGATCAATTCTGTGTGCCGACGTCCGTAGCGTGTGACTCGAAAGGACGGGTCTACGTGAGTGATTTCGTAAACAACCGTATCCAGGTTTTCTCTCCCGAAGGTGTTTATCTGAAATCTTTGAAGACGCCGCTGCCGGCCAATGTACAGGTAGATCCCAAGACTGATGAAATATGGGTATTCAGTTGGCCTGTCATTGGCCCGACCGCAGCCATCATGAAGCAGTACGACATCAGCTTCCGCAATATGCCGGCCACCGTTGTAAGGCTTGGAACGTTCGAGAATCCTCAAAGCTCCAAACCGGAACAGCTCCCCGTAGGGCAGGGTGAAGGCGGCGGAGGCTGGATCGCAACGGGTGGACAGGTCTACCAGGCAACAGTGGACTTCCATGCCGGTGCACCCCGGCTCTGGATCGTTGGCCGAAAACCAACTCTTTCAATGGCCGAAGCGAACTGGATGACG
Organism: Planctomycetota bacterium; assembly: GCA_027625095.1. Classification (GTDB taxonomy): domain Bacteria; phylum Planctomycetota; class PUPC01; order JACPCR01; family JACPCR01; genus JAQBXN01. Next base: position 29,726 of record JAQBXN010000018.1, read on the forward strand.
GGAGATGGGCTAGGCAAATTTCTCGGAGGCGGTTGGATGCAGCGCGGCATTCGCGTCATGACAAAGACGGAAGGCAAATGGCAGGTGCTGCGAGATTTTGCCCTCGAAACTCAGAACAAGGTTGGGCGGGTAACGCCACCGGCGTTTTCGAGGCAGCGGCTAAACGTGAATCCATTGGACGGCAAACTGTATGTGGCGGAGGAACAAACCGGGCCGGGTAAATCATTTTTCTCCATTCTCCGGATCGAGCCGGAAACTGGGAACATTGAAGAAGTCAAGATGCCCTTTGATGCGGAGGATCTTGCTTTCGGAATAGATGGTCTGGTGTATCTCAGAACCGACAGGGAAGTCGTTCGATACGATTCCAGGAACTGGAGGGAGATCCCTTGGGACTATGGCGAGGAACGGCAAAAGATCGGTTTCATAAGCAGCGCTGGCGCGCCAAGGGCTGACGCTATTTCGGCCCTGCCGATTCCGGGGAGTCGACCGGTCTGGTACCATTCGAGTGGCATGTGGGTTTCGCCCCGCGGAAGCCTGGCCATTTTCTGCAATATCCGAGCGACCCCGCGGGAACGCACCCCAAAAGACAAATGGATGTACGGCGGAGACCACAAAGAATACACGCCACATGTCTATCCCGGCAGATACGGAAATCGCGTCATCCATATCTACGATCCCTATGGCAAACTGATTCATGAAGACGCAATTCCCGGAATGACGAACGCTGACGGACTTGGCATCGACGCCGACAATAATCTCTATGCGATGGTCGCGGCCCCGCGGATGCTTGAAGGAAAGCGTTATTTCGATGAAAAGTCAGAAACGCTCATCAAATTTCGTCCCGGAACGGCACGGTTTATCAGCAGTTCGGAAAGTGCTCCGGTTCAGATAAGCGATGCCCAAAAGCCCCAACGACCGGCAGACATCACGAAATATGGAATGAGCGACACCTGGGCAGAGAACGCAGAGTGGCTCTACGGAGGCGTCGGCTACGGCGGACAGGGAGGTTCATGCGTGTGCTGGCATGCGCGCTTCCAGTTGGACTACTTTGCCCGTTCGTTCGCCCCGGAGCTTCGCCGCTACAAAGTGGCGGTGCTGGATTCAAACGGGAATCTCATTCTTCGGATCGGCCGCTACGGTAACGTCGATGACGGTGTACCACTTGTCGCCGCCGGAGGCCCGCAGAATACAAAAGCAATGGGAGGAGATGAAGTATCACTCTTCCACGGGGCCTACGTTGGTATTCACACAGACAGGCGTCTGTTCATTCACGATGCCGGCAACGGGCGAATTCTGAGCGTGAAGCTGGGCTACCACGCCAGTGAAACAATTGCTCTTAAGGATGAGGTGGAATAATCTGGAAATAGGCATGCTTACCCGTAATCCTTGATCGAAATCTGGATCAAAGATTACGAGTAGGAAGCCCAAGCGTTTAATCTCTCGTCGACAGATTTCACTAAACAACCTCCCATCCTTGAAGCCAACTGACCTCGAACAATTCTGCGATGCCTTTCGGTCTCGTCTAAGAAATGCGATCCTCCTGGCCGGTCTGTGCAGATTGATCCTCATGGCTCTGGCTCTGCTTCCAGGATTATTTCTGCTGGACTGGTGGCTGCATCTGGCGTCTGGATGGCGAGTACTCACCCTTCTCTCCTGGACTGCCAGTCTCTCCGCCGTCTATTGGTTGACGTTGCACAGACCAGCACGGGCCTCATGGAGTAACCGGGAAGTCCTGGCCTACATCGACTCGGTTCTACCAGCCGACCAGGGGATGCTGCTCGAGCACTACGAACTGATTCAGAGCGAAGGGATCGAAGAAATCCAGAGTGATGCCGGCAGGGAAATGGTCACCGCTTCCCTGGCGAATGTCGACGAGCTTGTGAAGGCTTCCCAAAATGCGGAGTTATTGAACCGTCTGGGGATAAGGCGTTGGATGCACAGTGCGTTGGCCCTCGTGGTTGTCCTTAGCGCGGCAGCATTTCCTTTGCAATACCACCTGAGAATCGGAGTTGAACGATTCTTCAATCCCTTCTCCTCCCTCCGGTGGCCGACTCGGACAGTGATTGTGGTCAGTGAGCCAAAGACTGGATGGACGGTGCCGCAGATGGAATCGTTTGAAATCAACGCGGCGGTGTCTGGCGTAATCCCTGACCAGATTCTGCTGGCTTACCGAAGTGAATCATCCGGAACGTGGACAAAAGAACGGATTCGCTTAACGGAGGACAACCAGTTTTCTTACACGTTCCCGGAAGTACGCGAGAGATTCAGTGTTTACCTGACGGGCGGAGATTTCACCTCCGACACCTATGATGTTTCCATCGTCGAACGCCCCTACATCAAGGTGATCGAGGCGCATTACGATTACCCCGATTACGCGGGCGTGCCAGATCGAATGGTCGAGAGCGGACAACTCATCGGGCTTGAAGGAACGAGCGTTCGGCTCAAGTGGGAATGTTCGATGGCGTTGGAGAAAGCACTTTTCGTTCTGGATGGTTCTGAACCTGAGCAGCTCAGACTAACCTCTCCGACCGCCTTCGAGAAAACACTCCTGCTGCGTGAAGATGGCTTATATGCCATTGAACTTTATGAAAAGAATGGTTACCGGGAAGCAAGACCTGAGCGCTACGATATTCGCGTGACACCCGACCATCCTCCCGAAGTTGAAATGCTCGCTCCGGGCAAGGATATAGTCGTTACACCTCGGGCGAGCTTTCCTGTGTTGTTTCTCGCAAAGGACGATTTCGGTTTAGCAAAGGTCGAGTTCATGGTGCAGGTGGACGACGGCGAGCCGTATCAACTCACGGACAAAATCACCGGCCCTCTCCAGCAATCAGGAAAGACCAGTGAAGGACGCTTCGCCTGGAAGCTCTCTCAAAGCGACCTGCCTCAAGAAGGCAATGTGTCCTATTTCGTTCGGGTGCAGGACATCAATCCCACCGGCCGGGGAAAAGCAGCGACAGCGAAGTCGTTCATCCAACTTGTCAAACCCAGTGAATTTCACCTGGAAGTGTTACGCAGAGCCAAGCGACTCGACACCGAGGCCCGCATCGCATGGGAAAATCAGCTCAAGGCATGGAAGCTCGGCACACAATGGCAAGCCGAGGGTACCGGCGACGAAGGCGACCCTATCTGGCGCGCCCTGGAAGAAAGTCAGACCGCCACGGCCCGCGCATCTTCTGCGATGGAAATGCATCTACGCGAAATTACGGAGGCTTATGAACAGAACGATATGTCCCGAGAATTCATGGCTGCAAGGCTGGGACAGGTTGCAGATCTCTTGAAGCATCTCACCGAGAAGCTCCTCTCCCCTATCGCCGGGTTACTAAAACAAACTCGCCCGACAACTGCTGCTGATGCCCAGGCGGACAGACTCAAGCAGATTCGTTTGGACGGTCTGAAGAAGTGCCAGGACGAACAGAAGCTTGCCGTGCTTTATTGCGAACGAATGCTGCGAAAACTTTACGATTGGCGCGACCTTCAAACCACTCTCGTCAAGGCTACGCTTCTCCATGAGGAACAGGATGAAGTTCTTGGGCTCACTGAAGGTATCGCGCCAAAATTTATCGGTGCGGAAATTGAGGACCTCTCCGACAAAGACCAGGACGGGTTGCTAACTCTTGCCAAACGCCAGCAGACCCTTTACGACGTAGAGACGGAACTGGAAAACCTGCTGGTGGCTATGCGATTCAAAGCCAATAAGCAGAAGCGGAAATCCATCGAGGACCCGCTTGCTGCCGCTTACCAGGGCCTGCGCAGCAAGAGAGTCAACGACAATCTGAAAACCGCAGCTCGGCTCATCGGCAACAATCAGCCATTTCAAGTCATCAACAACCAGAAGGCTGCCCTTCACGCCCTCAACATAGTAAAGGGCGGCCTGTTCCTGGCCGGACAAGAGGCAGACAAAGATGAGACGATCACCCTCGCAATGGCACCCAGCGAGTTCGAGGATTTCGAAGAGGCGAAAATCGCCAAAGCAAATCCGAATGAACAGAAACCAATAGAAGCAACCGAATCGCCGGCAGAAGTTCAGGCTCTCACCCCTGAGCAACTCCTCGATGAACTCCCAATTGGTAGCGATGCCATTACCGCAGCCTTGCAACTCGCCTGGGAAACCCAGGACAGCGTACTCTCGAGAACCCGTTATCTCTCGGAGAACAGTTCAGACATTGAAATGCCGCGATACATCAGGCTGAAGCTTGGAATCCTTCTCGAAATCCAGGAGACCGTTTTCAAAGCCCTGGGCCGGGGGATTGAAGAAGCCAGGAAACTGGATGAGGCAGTCGTGCTTGCCGGTGTGCAGCAAACACAGGAGGAATTGCTGGAGAGCCGAAAACTCCTGATCACACGCCAGCTGGGAAAAGGGATTCAGCAGATACAGGCGGACGCCATGGCTTCGCTCAAAGACTTACAACAATACATTTCATTTAAGAAATCCGTCGCCGGAGTCGCCGAAGAAAATCGGCTTCGCGAAGGCAAGGATACGTTCGGCAGAAGTTATCTCTTACGGAGCGCAGACCTCGGAAATGTCGTCTCGATGACCGAGCATCTCAGCCATGCAAGAGTTCTGTTAAGAGACAGTTTGCGTAAAGTTACCCGTTTCGATGAATTCAAAGCTCCTGTGGACAAACCGGAACTGACAGACATGGAAAAAGGCAATCACGGACGCGCAGCCGCATCGTTTTCAAAAGCGATCGATCTCAGCAACCAATGCCTTCAGTTGAAATCTGCTCTTACTGGCTCGGCATCTGGCCCAGCCGATGAAGCCAATCTACCTGCGGCGTTAAATGAAGTGGCCAGGAAAGAGTTCGTGCAGGCATTGTTCGGCATAGCCGACCCGGCGACCCTCAAAATCAAAGTCCAGAATCACCTGGATGTAGTGGAGCACTCTCTGCAGGCCCTGCGGGACCTCCTTGAAGAACGGGAGCGACCCAAAACCGAAGTGGCCTCCACAGAGATGAAAGAGATCAAACTGATCAGCCAGGAAGAATTAGAACGCATGTATTCACCGGAATCTCTCCGGGAAAGACTCAAAGTTCAGAAAGACATTCCCGATGAGATTAAAGAAATCATGATGCGCGCCCTGACCAGAGAGTTCCCACCGAAGTACAGGGAATTATTGAAAGCCTACTACGGCTCTTTTTTAGATCTGGAAGAAACAAGGTAGTCAAAGTCTTGAAGGAACAACCAATACATCCCATCGTAGCCACAAGCTGCCAGCTTGTGAGTTCCTTGAGAGCCATCAAGCTGGCAGCATGCGGCTACGATGGTCAAGCCGCATGCTGTTTCGGAAGAGTGACCCTCACCGTATGCCTGACGTTGCTCAGCACACTTCCGCTGCATCCCGAAGAGATCTGGCTTGCGAATAACACCCGTGTTTACGGGCTCATCGAAAGCATTTCCGAGGACGGCAAAGTCGGAGTCCTTCAGCCAACAGGAGAAGTCCAAAAGATTCCTCTCGAAGGGATCATCGCCATTCGTTTTCTGGGGCGGAGTCCGTTACTCGTCCAGTCCGGCACGCAGGAATTCAGATTCGTCCAAGGCGGAAGACTCAGAGGTCAAATACTCAAGAACGCTGCAGACGATTTAAGCGTCTCGACTTCCTTTGCCGGCGAACTGAATCTGAATCTCTCCCATTTCAGGGGGTTTGTCGGGTTACCGATGTCAGGATTCACCAGCCGCAAAGCTGAAGAACTTGTCGATAGTGAAGCAGCCGGAGGCAGCGTGTATAAGGATGTAGTCCTTGATCGTCGCGGCTCCACCATCAGCGGCGTGATCCGCAAAGTCGAGCGAACGGCCCTGGACTTTGACATCGACGACATTCTACAGGTTCGACCTTTCAAGACTCATTACTTGAAAGGCGTCAGATTGGCCGATGCCGGTAGAGATAAAAGGAAGGCATGGGATGGAAAAGTGCAGGTGTTGATATCTACCCGCGATGGAAGTTCGGTGCAGGGCCATCTATCCAGAATTCATCTAGGCAGATGGACTCTGAAACCAATATGGGATGAGTCGTCAAGCCTGGTAATCAACTTCAACGACATCGCTCTGGTTCAGACTCTAGGTGGTCGTGTTCAGTACCTGTCACAACTGGAACCGACGGCGGTGAAGGAGCAGACCATTCTGGCCCCACCCCAGCCCTATCAGATGGATCGCAGCTCTCAGGGCGATTCTCTCTCCATAGCCGGTAAGCGTTATCCATGGGGGATTGGCGTCCATGCCGACTCTGAAATCAATTTTGAGCTGGGCGGACGTTTCAACGAATTCCGCTCAGACGCAGGAATCTCGACAACGATGGGAGATCGCGGCAGCGTGGTTTTCAGCGTCTTTGGCGACGAAAGGGAATTATTCAAGAGTAACACCGTCCGCGGATCAGATGCAGTACCGCTCGCCATCACGGTGAATGTTGCCGGAGTCAAGAATTTAACACTCAAAGTCACCAACGGGGACGACCTAGATTTGGGTGATGTCGCGAATTGGGGCTCAGCGCGAGTGTTGAGGTGAAAGGTAAAAATTGTTTCGAAGTTGTTTGGTTTATTGAGTTATCTGGGAATGGATGATCAGAGATAAAGCCATGAAAGAGGATCAAAAATTACGAGTAAGATTACGAGCAGGATTACCTGCTGGATGTAGCAGATTGCTGATGTCGGCCCTGCTTCTCCTCTCCACCACCGGCTGCCTCCAACTCCAAACCAACATCAAAGTCGACACTGATGGAGGCGTGACCGTCACCGAACGCCTCAGGCTTTCTCGCGACTTGCTCGATCTTGGCGGAAAGAAGATTGAAACGTTTCTTTCCCTTGAATCGGCGACCGAGCGGGCAAAACACATGGGCGAAGGAGTCCAACTGATCAACCACGAGATCAAAAACGCCGAGGAAGGAGCCAGAGAAGCGATTGCCGTCTATCGGATCAATGACATCAACAAGCTTGTTTACTGCTCACCCTTTCTGTCGAATCGCGATTATCTCGATGCGAACGCCATCGGTTTCAAAATGTACCCTGTTTACGAATCCACCTGGTTCGGTCACCAGGCCGGCGAGATGGCCCTTGGATTCCGCAAACTGGACTCGGACACACACGAACCGGCAGCAGAGAAGAGATATCCCCAAGAACCAGAAGAACCCAAACTGCCGACCCCGGAAGAGTTACAGACCATCCGTGAGCTGGGTCTGGTATTCCACGATATGTTGCGCGGCTTCGAACTTAAGCTGACTTTTGAGTCGTTCTCCGGCGTCCGAACAGGTTTCGGTTACCGGGATAGAACTTCGGGTACGAAGATCGTCGATCTGCTTCACATCTCTGACCGTAACCTGGACAAGTTTGGTTTTCCTTTCATCGAGAATGAGGAACTGATGCTCAGCCTCCTCAAGGGCGAACTCGCCGCGCCGGTGATCATTGATCACATCAAGGACTGGGCAAACAACAACACACTGCCGGTTTATCACCCTTGGGGATCAAAAAGTGGCTGGTGGGTTGCCCGCAGCGAAATTTTCTTCAAGCCATCTAAACAAATGTTCAATCAGTCTTTTTCAGGAAAGGAACTCGACTTCGGGAAAGCAGGAAAGCGAATGGCAGATCCAACGAAGGACCCCTGGCAAGGAAATTAACCCCAGGCTTGATTTCTGCCGCGTCCTCTTCATCCGCGGCCCTTTCGACACCTCGGCCCAGTGGCCACTTTGAGAATTCGGTCTGCACCTGAAGTTTCATCCTGAACTGCCTCGCAAAGCATCATTGAAGGCGACGGATGTTCTCGGTATATATTCCGGCATGATTTCCCAGAAACAAATACAGGAAGTCGCCGCCCGGCTTGGTGAAGCTGCCCGGGCAAAACAAGTCATCCTGTTTGGGTCCCATGCCCGTGGCGAAAGTGAATCCAACAGCGATGTAGATTTTCTAATCATTGCCGAAAGCAACCTGCCAAGGTTCAAAAGGTCTCGGGCACTCTACAAGATGTTCCGGCCCTACCCGTTTGCAATGGACCTGCTGGTCTACACTCCCGAGGAAGTTGAAAAAAGCCGGCGAACCCCGCTTTCGTTCATTTCCACGGTACTGAAAGAGGGAAAGACTCTTTATGAACGGGGAGAGTGACCATGCCAGACAGTGGCTTCGCAAGGCCAGGAACGATCTTCTCAACGCGGACAATAACCTGACGGCAAATGAAATCCCTCTCGATACCGTTTGCTTTCACTGCCAGCAGGCTGCGGAAAAAATCCTCAAGGCATATCTGGCCGGCAACGGGGCGCCCTATCCGTTCACTATTCCTTACGCCGTAGAAATCCGGTACCCCGATGAGGGCTTCACGCCGGCCGAAGAGGATGCGGAGGAAGCAAGGCAAGCAGCGGAGGGCGTTCTACGGTGGCTGGAGAAAACTCTTCCGGAAATCTTCGAGCCGGAATAGGCGTTCAAACTCCTGATCGGACCGCCTATATCGGGCCTGCCCGTTTACTCAAAGACACTCAATCCTGAAGTCTGAGGGATCCAGGATTACATGAAACAACTGGTCAACTTCATGAACCTCACACCACAACATTTCCACGATAAATTTCACGCTATCCGCCACGAACTTGGCAAGGTCGTCATTGGTCAAGAGCGGGTTATCGAAAATCTTCTAGCTGCAGTTTTTGCAAACGGTCACGTTTTGTTGAAAGGGCCACCGGGCCTCGGTCGCACCTTGTTGGTAAAGACCCTGGCAGAGGTTCTGGGTCTGAGCTTCAGACGTATTCAGTTTTCTCCAGACTTGCTGCCGACCGATATCCTTGGCACGGAAGTTTTGGAGAGCAATGTGTCCACGGGTGAAAGAAACTTTCGATTCTTTAAGGGGCCCGTATTTGCAAACTTGATCCTCGCTGACGAAATCAACCGCAGCCCTACCCGCACCCAGGCCGCACTCCTTGAAATCATGCAGGAAAGACAGGTTACGTCGGTTGGGAAAACCTACTTCCTTCCCAAACCTTTCGTCCTCATAGCCACCCAGAATACGCTGGAGACTGAAGGCATCTGGAATTTAAGTGAGGCCCAGACGGATCGTTTCATCATGATGATCGAGCAGATCTACCCGACTGAACAAGAAGAGCGGCTCATGCTCCACGCCACCACTGGCTCCCGACAGGTAAGCGTCGAAAGCGTGACAAATCCCGAAGAAATAGCTGCCATGCAGGCATTGGCCCGTGCAGTCCCGGTCGTCCCTGCAGTTAGGGATTTTGCTCTTGCTATTGTCAGAGCAAGCCGACCTGGTGAAGAGGGCGCCGCAGCGGAAGTAAATGAGAACATTCGTCTGGGCGCTTCGCCTCGCGCCGCCCAGGCTCTTTTGCTTTCCTCAAAAGTCCTGGCGCTTGCCCGTGGCCGACAGTTCGTCATCCGCCAGGACATCATCGATGTCGCCGAACCCGTAATGTCACACCGATTACTGATGGACCTCAGAGCGTTCGCCGGAGGCAAAAATCAACGACTGGTTACCAAGGCCCTGGTTGCCAGCGCCAAAGAGGGAACCCTTGCCGGACGTTCGCGTTGGACGAAAGAATTGCTGAAAGTATAGATTCATAAATTCCCCACAATTTCGATATTCCCGTCAAAGCCAACTGGAGGCTCAATGAGCGACACATTCACCATCCCGCCGGAAGATCCCTGGTCAGATTCTGATCTGGAAAAAATCGGCCATCTCAAAGAGGCCATCACCAAAATCACAGCCCAGATTCGCAAAGCAGTTGTCGGCCAGGACACGGTCGTCCGGCTGTCACTGATCGGGCTGTTTTCAAAAGGGCACTGCCTCTTGATGGGAGTTCCGGGGCTTGGCAAGACCCTGTTGGTTCGAACGCTCGCATCCGGTCTTTCGCTGAAGTTTGCACGTGTTCAATTTACTCCAGACTTAATGCCGTCGGATATCACAGGAACTGAGGTAATCCAGGAAGACAAAGCAACTGGCGAACGACACTTCCGGTTCTTATCCGGCCCTATCTTCACCAACATACTTCTCGCCGACGAAATCAACCGAACCCCTCCCAAAACGCAAGCCGCTCTTCTGGAGGCAATGCAAGAAAAACAGGTCACCGTCGGCGGAGAAGCGAAGAAACTCGAACCACCGTTTTTTGTGATGGCGACCCAGAATCCCATCGAGCAGGAAGGAACTTATCCGCTGCCGGAGGCCCAGCTCGACCGTTTCATGTTCCAAATTAATGTCGGTTATCCGACGGAAGACGAAGAACGAAAAATCCTCGCGATGACCACATCCGGCTACATTCCCGATATCGAGCCAGTGCTTACGCAAGGAGAGATTCTCGACCTCCAAAGCCTCGTCCGGAAGGTCAAAATCAGCGACGAAGTGATCACCTTCATTCTGCGGCTCGTGCGTTCGACTCGGAGTTCTGAAAAGGATGCACCGGACATCGTTCAGAAATGGGTCAACTGGGGCGCCAGCCCGAGGGCCAGCCAGAATCTGGTTATTGGCGCCAAAGCAGTCGCCATTCTTGACGGCAGAAGTGAAGTCCGAACCGAGGACGTCCTCGAAGTTGCCCACGCCGTCCTGGGTCATCGCATCATGCCCAACTTCGCCGCCGAGGCGGAAGGCATCACAAACGTACAGATCATTGATGAGTTGCTGAAAGTCGTGGCATAAAGAAGGCATCGTCCTGTCACTATCCCGAACGAATTAGATTTACCCCACCACCCCATCACCCCACCACTCCATTCCTTTTCCATGCCTGATTACTTCGATCCCCACATCATCGGCCGCATCAAGAATCTGACGGTTCGCAGCCAGCGTCTTGTTGAATCGTACATGGCTGGAATGCACACGAGCAGGCTTCGTGGAATCAGCACCGACTTTGCGCAGCACAGGCAGTACGTCCCGGGAGATGACCCGCGCCACCTCGATTGGAAAGCTTACGCCAAGACGGATCGCTTTTTTATCAAGGAGTACGAAGCAGAAACCAGCATGAAGGTTCATTTTCTGCTGGATTCGAGCCAGTCGATGTTCTTCAAGAGCGATGAAGCAGGCATGAGTAAATATGACTACGCTGCCACCGTCCTGACCTCGCTTGCGTACATGCTCATGCAGCAACAGGACACATTTGGGCTCGTTGTGTTTGACGATGAAGTAAGAAGCTTCCTCCCGCCCAAAGGTTCAGGATTGCACTTCCGAAACATGGCTCGCGTCATCAGTGAGACTGAAGGCAGGATGCAGACCGGAATCAGCCGTACGCTCCGAAACATCGCTCCCCAACTGAAGCAACGCGGACTGGTCGTGGTCATCAGCGACTTCATCGACGACACCGATGACTTGGGCTTATCACTTGGGCAGTTGAGTTCCCAGGGGCAAGACGTGATTCTTTTTCATGTCGAAGATCCAGTCGAACGTGAGTTTCCATTTGTCGGTCAAAGCATTCTGAGCGGCCTGGAAAACGAAGGGAAACTTCTGTGCGACCCACGCGATCTCCGCAATGCCTACCTTACGGAGCGTGACGAACATCTCGAAACCATCCGTAGTGCTTGCCTTCGTCTTGGTTTTCAGTTGGAGCACATGCCAACGGACGCGCCCATGGACGAAATACTTTCAGGTTTTCTGGCAATGCGGATGAAGAGGAATCGCTGAATGAAACAGAACCAGGGATCGCCACAGGTGTCCGTCAGCCGGCTCACTCAGGGAGCACAAAATTGAAGAATATTGATTTGGAAGTCCCGCTTCACAAAAGAGCAGAAATCTCCTTGAAACAGGCTGTGACTAACCTCATTGCTGAGCATAAAAGAACGGCTGAGCCGTTAGTCATCTGGCGAAACGGCAAGGTCGAGATGGCAGACCCTCATGAAGTTGTAGGCCCAGATCTACCTGGCTCGGAAGCAATGCCTGTTGAAGCGGACAGCCTCGAACAGTCCAACCCCAATTCCTGAATGGTTCGCTTAATCAATGATGTGGATTCGTTACTCTTTGTGGATTCTGTTTCTGTCGCTCTACTTTGCGCGACCTTCAGGAGCAGAAGAGACAGCAAACCCGGACGCCTCCCCCTCAGGCGACTCAGATCAGAGCCTTCCGGACGCCGTCAAAGCCCCGTACGCCAATTACAAGCCTGACTTCATAGATAAGGTCGTCCCCAACAACCGAGCGCGGGAATACGGGCCTTACATGGAAAACATGAAGCTCTCTTCCGAAAAGAGCTTCTTCACTCTTTCACTTGTCGAAGAGGATTCCAGGGCAAATGCGCTTGTCGATGCCGCGCTGAAGAAGGAAGAGGAGGGCCAATATCCCGAGGCTCTGAAGATGTACCAGATCGTGATCGACAAATACCCGGCCTCCCTGTTTCGGGTAAGCGATTACGGAGTGTTCATCCCGATCTCCGATTACTGTCAGCGTCGAATCTTACGATTCCCCGATGGGGACCTGGCCTTCTATCGCACTCGCAATGACGCCCGCGCCAAAGAGGCATTCGAGCAGGCCCGGAGAAAACATTCTCTACTTGGGCTTGCCGAAGTTTATGGACAAATGCTGGCCACATCCTACGGCGGCAAAGCTGCGCTCGAACTTGGTAACGCAGCGCTCGACAAAGGCCATTACCTCGAAGCGCTGGAGTATCTCACGACAGTTCGAGACTTTTTTCCTGACAAACAACTCAGAACTCCAGAACTCGATCTGAAGATTAATTATTGTGAAAAGATGTTGGGTAAGAAGGGTACGCCAGTCCGTGAGGATTCACCAAACGGCGACAACTCCAACTCCCTTACAGCTCAACAGCTCGGCAATTTCAAAGCCGTTGTTGCAAGCGCCGGTTACTCGAAACCAGCCTTCCATTCCCAGCCCACAAGCTACCCCAATGTGTCGGCTGATGACTACACCATGTTTCCTCCAACCAACGACCCGCTGGCGCTCAACCCGCCTGTCTGGACCAAACCGCTTCCCGGTTCACGTCGTGACTTTCATGTTTACACACATCCCGTCGTAACGGAGCGGAGCATCATCTATCGGCACAAAAACATCATTTACTCGCGTTCCATTCTGAACGGTGAGTTGCGGTGGATGAACGATCTTGGGGGACGTGTCGTCTGGCAGGACTGGTATGCCAGGCAATACCCGCAGGACAACTTGCTCGTGCAAGACGGGCTTGTCTTCACCCCGATTTACAAAATTGGTGAATCGCTCGTGGCTCTTGATGAAGTGACCGGCCAGATGCGTTGGGCCTACGGGCCGATGGTTGCTTCGTCGGAGGAGGAAGCAAACCTTCGCTTCGGATCGGCGCCGACCGGCGGACCGCGCACCATTTTCGCCAGTTACATACAAGACAATGTCGAAGGCCAGACACACATTGATTCCGAGTACGGCATCATCGCCTTCGAGAGCACTACTGGCCGCGTACGCTGGAAATCATCTCTGTGCCGACTGCGGCCCGGAAAATTCGCCGGTGCTTTTCGTCAACGTCGCAACCGTATACGCAGTTTCAGCTCGCCCCCCCTCTACCATCAGGGGACAGTCTACCACACGACAAATGCCGGAACAGTTGCAGCCGTCGACGCACTTTCCGGAAGGGTTAAATGGTTGATGAGGTATCCCTATCTCGATCAGGTACACGATGCCACTCGAGAGTACAACAGGCTTGAGCAGATCTACGGCGGGACAGAATGGGTTCGGCCGCACTATGGCATGTTCTGGTTGAACCAGCCTCCCCTACTTGTCGGAGAAACCCTTTACGTTGTTCCAGTCGATTCAAATTTTTTGTATGCGATTCATCGCCGGACGGGAGCGACCAAATGGACAAAGGCGAAACTGACCGAGGGCTTCAATCACCTGATGGGCCCGATAGACACCGGCGAACTCGTCATCGTTGGCAACGGCCGGAATGGAAAACTCTTCGGGAGCAGCAGCCCATCCGGGCATCCCGTCCATCTGCTCAATCCGGAGACCGGTGAGACAGTCTGGGAAGCACCCGACTTGATCCTCCGCGAGGAGAAGCCGGTGATGAACCATTACATATATGACTCGCCCGCCTGGTACGGGATTAATACACGCTGGTTTGAAATTGCCGCCCGGCCATTCCTCTCACGCGACGGCAAACTGAACATGAGTTACTTCACAGATGTCAGCGTCTGGTGGCGGCCAGGATGCCAGGTGTTCCATCAAACTGAACTTGATCTCAAACAGCGAACAATCACCGCTCAGAGGCGTTACTACACGGGCGCCCTTCTCACCCATTGCCATTACGCAATCAACGAAGCCGCACCGAAAGACCTTGAAACGTTCGAGAAGCTGCCGCAGAAGGACGACGGGATAAACCACCGGATCCAGGTCATGAAAGAAATCATTGCCGACACCGTCCCCGTAAATAAACACGGGCCACTCATGCCATTTTCAAGAGTTACATTCAGCCGGTACGGAGAGCCCTTTGAACTACGCGTCGGGGCACGCAACATTGAGATGACCTACGATCGTGCCGCCGTTCAAAATGCTCTGAAGGGCAAGAGCGATCCTGACAGCATATTCGCCAACGCCGAACTGACCTTTGCTGATGCGAGGTACGAGGATTCGGCGAAGTTTCTTCGAACCTGCCTTGACACCATTTCATCAGAAGATCTGGACTACCGTGCAGCCATCAACCAACAGCTCTTTCAGGTACACCGGCGTCTGGCGAGGGCTGCCATCCGGGCGGGCCGCAAAGAACAGGAAATCGAAAACGTCATCGGTATGAGCCGCACCGGCAGCACACTGTCTGAAGAAGTCGAAACGCTTTTCGCCCTGTCCGAAGCTTACGAACGAAACGGCGACCTTGAACAGTCTGCCCGCTGTCTGAGAAGCATCATCCGAACTTACGGGCTGCACGAGTATCCTATTCCATCTCTCCTCTCGGCCGAACGAGAGCGAATCACGCAGTCCTCAGACGCCATCTTTGATCGATTTAAGGGTTTGGCAGGGAAGTCGATTTATGAGAAAGAAGTATCCACTAGCCTCAGCCTGATTAAGCAAGGCCTCCCGCTCTACTTCAGCACCCTGTCGCCCCTCCAGAAAACACTCACCGTCCGAGCTGGAGAGTTAGCCGCCAGCCGACTGTTTGCACTGAAGAAGCAATCCCAAGAGTTCGCCGGGAGCATGGATGTGGCCGCGCTGTCGGCACTGACCCAAACGGATTCTGAAGATGAAAGACTTCAAAGACTCTGGGAATTCCCGGGGACACCGGCAGCACAAAAGGTCATCGACGATTTGTCCACAACTTTGACGCAATTGTCCCCCGCAAATGCTCGTATGCGCCGCTGGCATCTTGCAGATGCGGCTCGAATATGCCGTTTGAATCTGACACCAGAGGTGGAAAAAGCAGTTCATGTCATCCCAGGCCGGCCTGATCCGCTTGTTCCCTCGACTTCTGAAACACAACTGAAATTTGAAGATGAAGGCGGTACCGCATGGCTTGTTCTCGAGCGTCGCGGGAACAGGCAGGACCACGCCAACCTCCTCTTTCTCGGCGGCCGGGTTCGGAAACGATTCGACAACAAGTTTATCGTCACCGCCGTCGATCTGAATGACGGCAAGACTCTGTGGCAGACACCTCCTTTCAGGCTGAAAGGGAAGGGAGAAGAACCCGGTTTTTTTGAGGCATTTGTGATCGGAGACCAGGTGGTTGTCCACGGTCTCTTCGATGTGATCGCTTTTGGAATTGGTGACGGAAAGGAACTGTGGCACTACCGTGCTCCGTTCGATTTTGAAATCCGGCATGCCGAAATGAACGGGGACCTTTTGATTCTCGCGGGCGAGGCAGAGACACTTGCGCTCTACCTGTTTAGCGACAGCCCAGCGGGAGAAGTGGCGTGGCAGGAAAAGGAAGATGGCGACATTTACCTTCCTCCCTATTTCCACAAAGATCGCCTGGTCAGCGTCCGCAAGCTGCCGTTTAACGTAACAGTAAGGTATCGCTCAACAGGGAAACTTATCGGTCGCCTGGCTGTCCCCGATCTTTCACTCCATCAGAATCATCCGCTATTCGAAACCGGCCACGAGGCCCTTTCCGCCGCGCATGAAGATAACCATCTCGTGCTGACTGATGGCTGGTATTACATCAACATCGAAATCGAAAAAATGCGGATCGTCTGGAAGCGATACATCGATGCGAATGACACCACCCGGAATCCCGCGATTCGGTTCGCTCTTGGAGGCGAATATCTGGCTGTCGTCAAAGAAGACTTTGATGTGAAGACTATTTACATGCTCTCAAGCCGTACTGGCGAAATTCTTTGGAACACGGACCCAAAGGTCGCAGAGACGCCACGGCCAATGCATTCAATGATGATAGTCGGCGAAAAGCTTTACGGAATAGCTATCCATCCCGGTCAGGGCTTCTACTGGAAGGCGATGGACTGCAAGACCGGCAAGACAGAGTTTCAAATGGAGGTAAAGGATTACCAGGCCAAGCCTGAGGTAAGGCTCTTCCCAAGACCGTTTGGAAATTTCGCGATAGCCCTTATCAAGGATCGGCAGGAGTTCGAAATAAAAACTCTAAATCTGCAGACTGGAGAAGTAGCCTACACTCTTAAGAAAAAAGGCGTTGGTGATTTCGGCGAACATGGCCGAGTCTCAGCAACCGTTCAGAGTCAAAAGGTGATCCTGCTCAGTAAGGATGAACTCGGCATTGCCAAGTAACGTAGCCGCATGCTGCCAGGTTGCAGGCTCTCCCGAAAGTCAGCGCCTTGTTGTCGCGATTCTACTGCGCCATATATCTCTGGAAGCCGGCCTGATGAAAGCCCTCCTACTTCCATTACTTTCCCTTTTGTGCCCACCGGCAGCCATGGCTGAACAAGCTAAAGACATCGTAATTTTCTCCGACAGTTTTGAAGACAGTCTCAAAAACTGGACTGTTGAATGTTGGGAAAAAGACAAGGTCGATGTGACCCACAGAGCCGGAAGAATGCATGTCGTCACCCGCGACACCGACAACGGTGTAATGATCTGGCTCAAGAAGGAATTGCCGGAAGACTTCATCTTCGAGTTCGATGTGACACCTCACTCGGAGAGTGGATTCTTCCTGATCTTTTTCAACACTCAGCACAAAGACGGAAAAGACATCCTTGAGGAAGCTGTGCTGAATGACAAGAGTGCCCCTACGTTGTTCAAGAAGTACACCAAGAGCGACATCAATGGTTACCACATTTCATTTCGCCGAAACGAAGTAGCTGACTGCAACCTCCGTAAGAACTCCGGGATGGCCCTTCTAAAGAAACACATTCTGCCTGACCTGCTCAAGAAAGATGAGATGCACCACGTCTCCCTGACCAGAAAAGCTGGAAGAATCAAACTCACGGTGGGCGACAATGTGTTTATGGACTGCGAGGATGATGGCGAAAAGAACGGAGCAATCTGGAGGAAGGGACGAATTGGTTTCAGACAGGTGTATGACTCGGTCGGGTCTTACGACAATGTAAGACTGACGGAATTGAAGGACTGAAGATGAGCCGCGCACGACTCAGAGAACTCGGCATCACCATCGGCGATCACCCAACAGGCCAGTTCAATGCAATCACTGATGTCCCGGGTGTCCTCGTCGGCCATAGCACCATCATCAAAGACGAACCGCGTATAGCACGAACCGGCGTTACGGTAATCGTGCCCCGCGAGGGCGAAATCTGGAACGATCACGCCTTCGCGGGAATCTACTCTCTGAACGGGGCCGGTGAGATGACTGGGTCTCACTGGATTGAAGAGGCGGGCCTCCTGGCAACTCCCATCGCCATTACGAATACGCATCAAGTCGGCGTTGTGCGCGACAGCCTTATTGAGTGGGCTGTTGAAAACGGCCAACTTGAAACCTGGACTCTGCCAGTAGTCGCCGAGACATATGATGGAAGGCTTAATGATATCGCCGCTTTTCACGTAAGAAGGGAACATGTCTACGAAGCCATGAGGATTGCCAGCAGCGGACCCGTCGCAGAAGGAAATGTTGGCGGAGGAACGGGCATGTGCTGCCATGGATTCAAAGGTGGGATTGGAACTGCATCACGGCGAGTTGAAGTTTGTGGACTGGAGTGCTCCATCGGAGTCCTCGTCCAGGCCAATTACGGGAGTCGTCAGCATTTAAGGGTTGATGGCGTGCCGGTCGGAAGAGAAATTGAGAGTCGCCTGAAGGCAATTCAGCCCGATCCTCCCTCAAACGGGGACGGATCGATTATTGTCATCATCGCTACGGACGCCCCCCTGGTGCCAGTGCAATGTCAGCGGCTTGCTCAGCGTGCAACCCTGGGAGTCGGGCGCGTTGGCGGTATGGGTCACAACGGCAGCGGCGACATCTTTCTCGCCTTCAGCACGGGCAACCACATTCCTGCCGGTCCAGGCCAACTTTACGATCTTCAAATGCTTCCGAACGATTCAATGAATCGACTCTTTGAGGCCACCGTCGAGTCGGTCGAAGAATCGATCCTCAACGCCCTGACCTCAGCAGAAACGATGAGCGGCCTGAAAGGCACAGTGGAAGCTATCCCCTTGGGCCTGCTGAAGGAAGTTATGGCTGCGCACCGACCCGACTATCACTTCACTTGAAGAACTCAGTCAGCGCCTGTTGGCTTACGCTTGATAGATCTGCTTCCTCTTCCGCAGGTGAAACAGGGACAAGGGCCAAGGTCAACGTGCAGGGGAGCGTAACTCGTCCGCTTCGAACAAGGGCGGGGGCCGGTTGGATATTTTTGGTCACTCTCGAGATCCAGCCGCGGCCGTGGCCGAAGGGCCTGGGCTTTTGGGCCGTGCTGGACTGAGTCGACCATGTGCAGCGGTCCATTTCTTCACCAGTGACGACAGCCGCGGCGAGTATTTCGTCTAACGGCACCACTACAAGCCGCGCTTGATTCGGCGCCTTGGCAATGGCTTGTTCACCTCTCAACAGCAGCTCAATGTTGCGTTCGAACTGAAAATTTTGCTCAACTTCGATCTCGTCCGCTTCGCCGGTCAACACGTCCTGGAGCAGCCAGTAGTCACGGTCGACGAAAAGAATACGACGCTCCCACTGAACATCCTTGTGGGGACGAAAATCGAAGGTGCCGGAAAAGACCACGTGATTCTTACCCACCTCCCATCGGTTCGAGAGGGGTTTGTCTGTTGCGAATTCGCTCACGTCACGGACGAACTCATCCACACCGTCCACGGTGATCGTGTTGTGCATAAAACCGGCGTTCAACATAGAGATTCGCGCATCCGGCTCGTTATTGGCATATTGGGTATTGCCGGGATCTGTGATGAAGTCAGCGCCATAAGCTGCGAGTTCAAAGCTCAACTTATCCATGTGCCGGTGGGTCGTGCCCCAGGGCCCGCCATCGACCATCAGGTAGCGCGCATCGGCAGACCAGTCGCTCCGCATGGCGTAGTAGCCACCCCAGGCGGCTTCGCCTGCCGGTGGCCACTCGGTAAACGGAGGAGACGACTTACTGAAGTCCGGCCACTCTTCCGGCCGAATATCTCGAGATGGATTTCCCGAAGGCACGAAAGGCATTATCTCTTGAATCGCATCAGAGATTTCTTCAAGCCATGGTTCTTCGAGCCGCGCGACAAGTTGCGGACACCATACAACTCCCAGTGTCCGCCCAGGCCCATCACCAAACGAAGGCACCGGACCGGTAGGCTTGGTCAGACCCACCATCGCTGCGACCATGGCGGCAAGTTGTTCGCGGCGCTGCTGAATCGGGGATTCGTCGAATAGCACGGCCGCAATACGAGAGGTCTGAGCAGTCACCGACGAGGTGTAACCGAGGGTGAGTTCTTTGAAGAGACCGTCAGGATAAAAACCTTCGTCGATGTACTCGGCCAGCCACTCGGCATCCAACTGTCGCCACCGGGCGGATTCGGTGAAGTCCTGAAAAACACGCGACAAAATCCCAAACACCCGGATCGTGAATGCCGCGACGTTATGTCGCCTTCCAACCCAGAAGGGCATCTGAGTGATGAAGTAACGAATCTCCTGCAGCATCCGATGAAGGCTGAGCAGGATTTCTTCGTCGGTCACCAACGGGCTAGTACGAAGTAGAGCGAGTGCCGAAGACCACGCCTCCAGCCGGTTCGGGCAGAGGCACCACCAGGTCGGCGGACCAACCAGGTAATGATTTCGATAACCCTGGCTCGAGTGCTTGCCTTCGAAATACTCGATCGGATAGGCATTCATATATTCCGAGGCGTGATCAATAACGAATCGAAGGTAACGTTCATCCTGCTTATGATGCCAGGATGCGGTAAGGGAAGGGAATATCGGGAATCGCGGCAGACAGAACAGTGGACAATCGTACCAGTCGATGCCCTCCTCCGGGATGTCGTAATAGTTGTATCCGTCGTAAAGACGTCCACGCAGACAGTCTTCGGCGATAGCGTTTTCATGGGATGGATCACGCTCCAGGGAATCCCACTCAGTGAGCAAAGGCGAAGACAGATCGCAGGTACGGAAGTGCTGAACATATGCACGTCCAGCTTCCTGAATCTTTGCCTGCTCCAACGCCTCTTTTACATCCGCGAGCGCAGGCAGGTCCAAGTTCAGAGCCCTCAGAAAAGACTCACGGTCAGGAATAACAAACGCCTCTGCGGACGGTCGGGGAGGTTCAGTCGGCTGGTGTTTCATCGGAGTTCAAGCGCCTCAGCAGATGGGTTCGATGGCTTCAAAACAGTTTACTCTTCAGATACTCAAGGCAGTTCGGTACTTCGGATTCATCAAGGCTGTGGAGGATCAGGCCGCCTTCAAATCCAACAGATTTGAGCAGAGAAATGTATTTGTCGTAGTCGAGGATTCCCCTGCCCGCCGCAGAGAATCCTTCCTCGCTCAGATCTTTTGCGTGCGCCAGTTCAATATCCTCTCCGATTAAGTCGAAAGCTTCATCCAGGATCTCATGCATTCGAGCTTTTTCGCTGACTTCGAAAAGGTTGGCGCCGTCGATGACAACCTTGAGATGAGGTGAGTGAATTTCATCCAACAGTCGTCGCGCCTTCTGTGCGGAGTTCACCACATTTGAAAGTTCCGGCTCGAAGACAAGTGTCACGCCTGCCCGCTCCGCTATTTCGGTAGCACGAGAAATCGAAACGATCATCTCTCGCCACACTTCCTCTGAATCATTCTCAGGATGCGCGGCCCACATGTTATCCACGTTCCGTGTACCCGTGCTGATAGTAATGAGGGACGTGCCAAGACTCTCGCATGCATCTGCCAGGACTCGGAGACTTGCCATACCGGCTTCCCTCTCCTCGACATTCGGGTGAATCATATTGAACGTCCCCGAAAGTGCGGACATTTCGATATCCCTTGCTTTCATGGCCTGACGAATCCGGATGCAACGATCACCATCGAGAGATTCCGGCATCGCCGCTAATCCAGCCGAATCCAGACTGAACTGAACGCAATCAAATCCTGATGCATGGATAGCATCCAGCGACTCCTCAAGAGTCGGCCGAGAGAACGTTTTCGAGAAGATTCCTAATTTCATTGATACGTCCGCTACAGGAGTCCAAAACTTTCAATTCAAGGCAATCGTATATCAGCCCATTGCTGAACGGAAAGGATTTTAATGAAACATGCGTCGGTGATGTTGAAGCTTCAAACTACCGCTTGTCTTCAGCGTTCTACAAACCAGAATCTCACCGTTATGATTCTGGCCAGACGGCATTCCCTTTCAGAGCATGGACGAATCAATGGCAGCGCAAGTTGGATTTCGCAAAGAGTCACACGAATTTCGAAAGCTTCTTGAGGAGCCGGTCGAGGCGTACGAGATCACCTGCAAAGGTGTCCCCGTACGACAGTCGTTCGAACTGGTCGGCCCAGGCTTGGGGCTTAGATACCTGCTGGATGGTCGTCCCGATTTCTTCAGCATCGCCGAGATAGCCAAGGGCCTCCAGCAGCCTTGCATGAGCGACCTTGATAAGGCGTTGGCCGTGTATCGTTTCTCCACTCGCTACTCTTATGTGATGAGCATGGGATTTGGCGGATACGAAGCGAGCAAATTCCTCAACTGCCATGGCTACGCTTTCTGCTGGGGGCAGTCGGACTTCCAACACCTTCTTTATGAAGCCATGGGACTGCGAGTCAGAGCCCCGCATCTCAAGGGGCACTCGTCAGTTGAAGTCCTCCTCGACGGTCGTTGGTGCACCATGGATGCCTTTACCCGCAATTTGCACCCATCGCCGGATCTGTCCCACTTGGCTACTGGTGCCGATCTGCAAAACCATCCGGAACTGATTAATGCGGTCTTCCCACCGGAAACGGCCACTAAGTTGGCCAGCTACTGGTCGAAGGCTGGGGCCGGCACTGACAGCTATGAGCCTTGGCAGGATTCCCGAGCCATGCTCCTCAATCTGAGACGTAATGAACGGCTTCGCCTGGATCTTGATCGCCGCGACCTATGGTGCCTGGCGCCTTCAGAACCGATGGACTACACCAATGGTGTTTGGTCATGGGAGCCGACCCTCGACGAGGCTCACCTGTCTTCCGAAATTGAACGGTCAGAAAACATCGAGGTCACCACCAGCGGCCTCGCAGCAATCGGAGCAGCAGAAATAGAATGGCGCATTCAATGCCCCTACCCACTCGTGGATGGGGAGTTGTCGTTCGTGTTCGACAGGCCAGCCAGTGCACAGGTCTCCGTCTCAAGAAACGGACGCCGCACCTGGTCGCGGTTGCCTGTGATTGATTCGGACAGTGCCAGATGGCACTTGGGCGAGGAACATCTGTCTGTTCGCAAAGTACCAAGCGGAGCCGAACCTGCCTCACTCGAACATGGCGCGGTTCATGAACTCTTCATCCGCGCCGCCTGGTCAAAAGCAGTACTTACTCAAATGGCTGTTCGCTTTGAAATTCAAGCCCACGGGCGAAGCCTGCCGAGAATGAACGAAGGCGTAAACCGATGGAGTCTGATAGGGGGCGGTCAGGGCACAACAGCCATCCATTCATACACCGTACATCCAGGGCTGTCCGTCTCGAACTCGAGTCCTCTTGAAGGCGAATCCATCAGCATTCAAGCCGAAGTCTGTAATTGGGGGAATGCCCCAGCCAGGGACGTTCAAGTCCCCTTTCTGCTGCAAGGCACATCCGTAATGCTGGGTGAAACCAGGCTCGAACATATTCCTGAGGGCGGCAGCGCTACAGCAAGCATTGACTGGATTACCAAAGCTGTCGGAGATCGTCCCGAGCAGAACAGAGCAGGCGAGTTCAGATACGTAGAGACTTCCATTGAAGTAATGATTTCTGGTGACAGCGAAGAGAACGACGAATATTCCACTATCGCGACTACCAGATTCACCGTGCGGCCTCGTCCATTCCCACGCATTGCCCGGTCAACCATTTATGTCGGGAGGACTGACGATAGCATCATTGTTCGTGCCGCCCTCTCAAACATGCCGGATGAATGCATCACCGGGGGCTCACACGTGTACATTTCAGATACCCCACTCTCGGCCAAAATGTCGCTTTGGGCCGGGCATCCGGAGAAGGCCGGGAGCAAACTTGGAGACGATTGCTCACTCATAGGAATCCTTCCAGCAGAATTCGCGGTCGCTGAATGGAAACTACCGGTCAGTGACCTGCCCGAAACACTTGATCTCTGGTTGGAAGTAAAATGTGGAGAGGAAGTTTCCGAAGGTGAGCGCAGAATTTTATTGGAGATCAACGATTCTTAAATACTGCATTTACTTCCCCATCACCCTCCTATTGTCCGTCAGCACAGTTGCCGATGTTCAGGAGCGCATTACCCGGGTAAGAAGCGATGTGAAGGGCACCGATTGGGCACGAGCGCCTCTGGCCTGCTATATCGTTCCGGCGATGAGTGCGATCAAGCGATTGCCGGATGTGATTCCGTCCGATGGAAAGTTGGGGAGCACTCTGAACCTCATTGCAGCACAGGGAGAGTTTGAGCCGGTCTCGTTCGTTGCTTTTCCATTCGTAGACATTGCACGCCTGGAGGTGAAAGCCACCGACCTTGCGGGAGGCGGCGCCACCATTCCGGCCAGTACCGTAGACGTCAAAACTGTCAAATGCTGGTATCAGGCAGGCACTGCGTGGCATAGCTATTTCGCCGATCCCACTCGCAGAGAGCTGACGCCCGAACTGCTGCTGAACGACGATTCCCTGATAAAGGTGGATCGAAAGACGAAGGACAACTACCTGCGCGTCGATTATCCCGCGGGCAGCGAATACGTCTGGGTCAGCTACCCGAAGCGTGCTGATCCTGGCCTGTTCAATCATGCGACTGAACCGGTGGCTGACAGCCGGAAGCTGCTGCCGGTCAGACTCACCGCGGGCGAGGCCAAGCAGTTCTGGATTACCGTCAGGCCCCCCTCGGATGCCGCGGCCGGACAGTACTCGGGCAAAATCGGACTCACCGCAGATGGAATATCCGTGGGCGAGCTCACTTTGAATTTGCGGGTGTTGCCATTCCAGTTACCCCTCCCTCGCACCTACTATGACCTTGAGAGGGAGTTCTATACCGGCATCTACAACCACTGCAGCATCGCTGGCCACCTCGTCCTGAACGGCGACGACTTCGAACAGGCCGGGCGCAAGTTGAAGGCGGAACTCGAAAACATGCGCGACCACAATCTTATGCACCCCCTTGTGCGCGGGCATCGTGGCAAGAGGCTTGACGCGCTGAAGCGACAGCTTGAATTGATGAAGGAAGTCGGATTGAGCACCAGGCCTCTCTTCGGCGGAGTCCATGCCTTTACAGATTACGGATGGATGCGCGCTCCAAAGGACAAGCGCGGCAGCGAGGTGTTCGAAACATTCAAAAAGCACGTCGACCAGGGACTCGCTGTAATCGAAGAGGTGCTGGGGCATCATGATGTCTATTGCGATGGTTGGGACGAGCCGGGCCAGAGCACCCTGGTCTCGCAACGGGAGTGCTGGGACTACGTCCATTCCAAGGGCGCAAGGATTTACAGCACGGGCAGAGACATGCATCTGGAGTACGCCGGTTTCAACGAGGACTTCATCAATTATCCCGGCTGGCCCAATTCTGAAAGTGCCAGAAAGTGGCACGCCCTGGGCGGTCGCATCACCTCCTACGCCGGCCCGCATACCGGCCCTGAGAATCCCGACTACATTCGGCGGACGCACGGCATGCAGTTGTACAAGGCCGATTACGACGGCACCTTCAACTACCAGTATTACGAAGGAAATCCGAACATCTGGAACGATTTTGAGAAGACCATCTATCGCTCATTCTGCATGGTCTACCCCACGAAGGAGGGCGTGATTGACACCATCGCCTGGGAAGGTTTCCGCGAGGCAGTCGATGACGTTCGCTATGCCACCAAGATGCGTCAGCTCGCTAATGCGGCCATAGCGACCGGCAAAGTGGGCCCCCGTTACGCTGGCAAGAAGGCAATCCAATGGCTGGCAAATTTCGACGAGAAGTCCGGCGACCTCAACACCATGCGAATGGAGATGATCAACACCATCCTGGCGCTCCACGCCATCATCGCAGGAAACCAGCCATGACTCAGAATCGCTGGCGCCAATCCACCATTATTTCAATAGTACTGTTCAGTTCGTTCGGAATGGCCGACGAATACAAGAGTGTCAAAGAAGCCATTTCGGCAGGCACGAAAAAAATGTATGCGCGTGACTTTGATGGTGCACGAGCAGATGCGGCGGCTGCCATGAAATTGTCGACCAGCCCAGGCGAGCGAATCGAAGCCAGACTCTTAAGCGCGTGGATAGACTCACGTGCCGGCAAACACGAGAGCGCAATCAAGGGCTACACCGAAATCCTCGCCGGCAAAGAGTCGAGCGTGGATCAATCGATGCGTGCCTGCTTTGGTCTGGCTGATGTGTGGAGCGCGCAGAAGGAATACAACAAAGCTCGGAGCGAACTGGACAAGTCGCTTGCCCTTGAAGGCCTACCATCAGCCAACCGATTTGACGCACTCATCAGAAAAGCCGTCAGCTTTGAGAGAGAGAGCGATTGGGACGGAGCCCGGCGACTCTATGGCACGTTCGCATCCGAGAAAGATGTCAACGGCTATTGGCTGATGCGGGCTGGACAGGCCTCAGCGAAGACGTTCATCAGTCAGGGCAAATTCGATGAAGCTCGCGGTGCATATCAGAAACTGTTCGCCACGCCAGAGATCAACGACAGCACAAGAAAAAACCTGCACCTCGGAATCGCTCAAGCTTACGAACGCGAACTACGGTGGCCCGAGGCCCGGAAGGAATACGAAAAAGCGCTTGCACTGCCGGCCCTAAATGAGAGCGACAAGCTCAACGTTCTTTGCGAGATTGCGGATACCTTTGGCGGACAAGGCGATCCCAGGGCGATGAAGTCGACCATCGAAAAACTGATGCCGCTGAAAGGCCCTGCCAGTTGGAAGGTCGGCCGATTGCTGGATCTGGGAAGTATCGCCCTGAAGCAGGCTGACACGGAAATCGCCGCCTACTCTTTCAATCAACTCCTGACACTGCCCGACCTCAGCGACCGCTACAAACAGGAAGCCTGGTTCAAGCTCGCCGAGATACGCGTCATGCAAAGAGACCTTACAGGTCTCGAAACGGTTATGTTGTCCGCCAGCACAGACACCGCACTCAGCGCTAAGGAACGGCTGAAGGCGAAAGCCGTTCTTGCCGGTATCAGGGCGGTGCGGAATGGTTCGTCTGCTCCCGGTCAGGCATTCAAGAAGGCTGCCGAGGAATTCGCCAAAGAGGCATCCGAACCTGCCGACAGGCTGGATGCCTTCAGTTACGCGTCTCAATGTTTCATGAAGCTGCGAAATTACGAGATGGCTCGCGAATTCCTCGCCTTGGCTGACAGTCTGCTGGTTGAGGCCCCTCGTAAGACTTACTCCTGCCGTTACATGGAAACTCCACCTCTGGGCGCAGCCGGGTGGTCATCGTCCGCACTCCTGCAAGACCAAACGCTTCGGGAGTCGCGATTTGAAGACTACAACCAGCAGGACGCCGCCCAGTTAATTACCGACGCCACCATCGAACGCGAATTCACAAAGGACAAAGAGAAGTCGTACTACTACGAACACACCGGCTTCTATATGGCCTACGATAAAGCCGGCTGGCACATGTTCGTCCTCTCCGGCGAACCGAACACCGAGAACATCCTCGCCGACGGAACGGGGGCCGGCGCCCTCGAAATGTATTTCTGTCCGGGCTCAGAAGGTGAGACCTATTACCAGTGGATCATCGAACTGCCCAAAGGGAAGCTGGATCTCTACGACTGGAATTCACCCCATCGCCATTTCCGGCCCCTGAAAGAAGCCTTCAAAACCGAAACGATTGCTTTCGGCAAGAACTGGGGAACCTACATCTTCATCCCCTGGGAAGTGCTCCACGACAAACTCCCGCTGGACGGCGGTGAGTGGCCATTCGGTTTTATTCGTTGGACGCCTGCCGGCGGCATCACCTGGGGCGGCAAGGTTCACGAAATCGGCAAATGGGGATCAGTCGCCTGGCAGAAACCCACCGATCAGCAGGCCCTCACCATCAGGAAAAACGTCCTCAGAAAAGCCTGGGGTAACTACAAGGCCGCCCGCAAAATCAAGGAGACTTACTGGAAAGATGAAGCTCTCGGCGACCCGGAATTTTGGCAAACCTCTCTAAGCCCATTCGTAGAAAAGCTGAACAGCTACGGCGAACCAATGAACGCCCCTGCCGAGCTGACGTCGAACGACGTGGAACATCTCTTCAAAGTCGCCCTCGGCGACTGGATGGAGTTCGATTACACGGTCAGCGAACTGCGAAACCAATGGCTCGAAGAACGGCTGTTCAAAAGAGAGAAATGACAAGGCGGGAGAATTGTCGCGTTGGTGCGAGAGACGAAGAATCAGCAACCGTCCGGGGCTTCCTTCATGTCAATTGCCATCGTCTGCGTACGGACTGTTTGTCATGACAAGCTTGTCGAGGCGGGCAAGCTTCTCGCGGGAATAGATGGTAAGCGTGTGAGAGCCCTGCTTCAGTCGAAGGCGGAAGGGGGAGTCGCCATCTCTCGCATTCACCAGCGACCAGAACCAGTGCCCCGGGCGGCCAACTAAAACCCAGATGTGTCTCTCTCCGCCGTCCAGCGTGAAGACGAAAGAATCGTGCAGGCCGAAATCCTCTTCAGGTATGAAGTTGCGAGCTGAAACGTAGTAGACGCCTTCTTCAGGGACGGAAAATGTGAATGACACTTTCCCCTCATCTGACTCCTCCGGCGAATGGACGTAATCGCCTCCAGAGGTGGTGGCGTCTTTCACTTTGACGAAACCACCTTCCGGCTTGCCGTCCTCCGCTTCAAGGCCTTTAGAGAATGGCCGGGAATGGCAGGCTTTGACAACCACCATGACGGTGCGGTTGAAACCCAGGTCGGTGCGGAACGTGACCGCCCCGCGATAGAGCCGAATCTCGCTCGCGTCATGTGAAAACGAGACAACGACTTCTTGCGACTGACCGTTGACTGTCCCCTCCAAAGGGGTGCATTGCAGCCAACTGCTATTGAGCCGGAAACCAAACCTTTCATCTGCTACGCAGGCGCCCCGGAACAAGACGAATCGGAAATCGACTGGAAGCGTAGCCCTCAACACATAGCTCAACCGTTTGCTGATCGACTGTCAGCGGTTGAGGCTGCAACGATTTGAAGGCAATCACGAAACCCTCTGCGAATCGAGCTATGATGTTATCAAACTAAAGTGATGCTCAATCGATTGCATTTCAGCGGCGTAGATTCAGGCTCACCGCAGGTTGCACAAACAGGTTCGTAGCACGCCCCGGGGCTTCCTAAGCGATGATGGACACGCCGTTCGAAACAGCGGCGTGTTTTTTAATCGTCTGTCTTGATTGTCACCCTTGCTTTCGCCGCAAGTCTGGTGGCCACCATTCGAACCTTGTCAATATCCTCCCACCAACCAATGATGTTTGCGTGTCCGGGCGGTTCATCATCTTGTTCTATATCTAGGCCAACATCAAAAACAGCCTGGGCGTCTATTTCAATACGTGCCTTCAGCCTGTTTGTTTCGAGGATCCGCTACATACCGTTCGCCGATTTCCCACCTCTGTTGCTCAGTCTTATCGGTGACGATGAACACAGAAACCTGGCCGTTGTGGGGCATAAAAGCCTTTGGCTTTGCGGATTTATCAGATGGTCGATAATAGTTTTTCCTGTCAACGTCGTATCGGCAGACATCGTCAGTTCCGAGGACCTCAAGCATAGCTCTTGGTGCGCCAGAAGGGGACAGACGCTCCAGCCAGATACCGCGCCAAGCCGGATTCGGGGGGGCTGAATGCTTGCATCATCATCCACTCGATATGATGTGGGATTCCCTCAGCTACCGAAAATGTGCCGTAGCTGCCTCGACCGTCTAGGAGTGCTGCATAGTGGGCGTCTCCCAATTCATCAAATGCAATGCTTAGAGTTGAATCCGGTTTATACCACTCGAAGGCAAACCACCCATTAGGTTCAACATCAATTTCAAAGTTCAACAAACTCTCAGGTATGAACTCGATGAAACTTCCTGCAAATGAAAGGCTCTTTTTGCTCGCCGCATCCGCATCATACCCGTCCCAGTCGGGAGCATTGTGCTCCCCGTACAAAAGCTTGATTTCGTCCAATTTTTCAATCTTGGACGCGAGGCTTTCTGGTTTTGTTGCAGGTACACAAACGGTGTAATCAAGTGCAGACGTCACCGCCATCACCGCCATCACCGATGATGTGGAGGGTAATGCTCTGGCGATGACTTCGGCGTAGACAAAGGATTCCTCGCCTAAAGTTTCCAACGTTTTGGCGACCAATGGCCACGTTCTTGGCTCACTTAACTCGGTCACCTCAGTTTCCGGTTCAAAAATCTCTCGCCTGAAATTTCTGGGCCCAGGCCTATATCGCAATGGCAATTCGTCTTGAAACCTAGCCATCTTCAGGGTCCTCAATGGGATTATCTTGGATAGCCTTCACGGCCTTAGCTATCAATTCTGAGGTCTTCAATGCCTGTTTTTTGTCCAGACAAATACTAGCTACGCAAACAGATTTGATCCCGTTCGGATAGAGTTCAATCACTTTTTCTTCAAACGATTCACCGATCGCTTCACCGAGAATCATTGGAGGAGGGGTGTGAAAAAAAGCCAAGTAAACCTTTGCCGCATCATGAGTCACAACGACATTGTTTGAGTAATCAGGCACAAACCGGTCCGCGTCTGAAAAATTGACCTTCAACTTCATCGTTTTCATGGTGTCTGTCATAATTTTTTGATGTCCCGATATCGGAACCCTACACATGCGAACATCTGTAGAGTGAAAATTATCCTAAATCGATGCCTTTTACAAAGTAAGCCCCTCAACCCGTCAGTTCGCCGGCCTCCGCCTTCCTCCCCTTCAACCCCTCCTTTTCCTGTTCAGAATCCCGGTTCTTCAACCAAACCTAAGCGCCATCGGTGTCGCCGCTTTCCATCAGGGCCTGCAGCTCGGGGTGTGATTTTGGATCAGGAAACGGGGTCGGCTCTATGGCCCTGATGCATCGTCGTATCGTATCATTGGTTCCTCTTCTTAGCCTGGGAGATCTGTTTCACCTGTCAGCAAGCTGGCGAGGGGTCTTTTCTTGTTGGTTCCTCTTCTTAGCCTGGGAGATCTGATTCACCTGCCAGCAAGCTGGCAAGGGGCTTGTCCTGATGGTTGGACTTCTTTCGCTCCGCATGTGGAAGTGAAGACTGAAAGCACCGTCGAAGTTTAGCCGGCAAATCCTCTTCACCCTGAAAGGGGTCGGAGCAGACATTGAATTCGGAATGACGATTTCCTCCCATTCAGATGCGAAATTTACCCCTCAAACAGCGTGAGCACCCGGGTCCAGATTCTTCATTCTTTGCCCTGCAAACAGTTCGCGCACCCAACTCCGCCCTACTCCCAGAGGCGGCCCAAACTGGTCCGGCCCCTAGGCGATCAGTTCGTGCAGGACTTCTCCAGCTACATCGGTCAGACGGAAATCTCTGCCGTTGAAACGATAGGTGAGTTTAGTGTGCTCAAGCCCAAGCAGGTGAAGTATGGTTGCATGGATGTCATGGACGCTTACCCGGTTTTCGATGGCCTTATATCCGAATTCATCCGTGCGGCCATACTGGACTCCCCCCTTGATCCCACCGCCAAGAAAAGCGGTGGTGTAGGCGTGGGGGTTGTGGTCTCGTCCGCCCTTGTCCTGAGAATCGGAGGTCCGGCCGAACTCCCCGCCCCATATCACCAGAGTATCCTCCAGCATCCCGCGGGCCTTGAGGTCTGAAATCAAAGCCCCTGTTGCCTGGTCGATACTCGCGGCGCAGGCACGGTGGTTGGCATTGATATCATTGTGGCCATCCCAGGGGACGTCCCCCACCCCACCACCAGGCGTTTTGGTTGAAGTCGCGAAGACCTGGACGAATCGGACACCGCGTTCGATGAGCCGGCGAGCGATCAGACAATTGCGTCCGTAGTCCTTGGAGTCGTCATTGTTCAGGCCATACATCTCCCGAATGTTTTCCGGTTCACTTGTAACATCGAAAGCTTCAGGCGCGGCCACCTGCATCCGGTAAGCAAGTTCAAAGGATTCGATCCGGGCCGCCAGATCAGAATCAAAAGGCCGTTTCTGAAGGTGGCGTCGATTGGCCACCGCCAAAGCATCCAGCATCTTTCGCTGCTGTTCATCCGAGACACCAGCCACCCTGTCCATATTGGCGATTGGTTTAGGCCCCCTAGGATCGAGCGAAGTTGCCTGATAGACAGAGGGCAGGAATCCCGCCGACCAGATCGGATCACCGCCCCGGGGTTTTGTCCCGTGCATGACCACAAAGCCGGGCATATTTGAATTCTCGCTTCCCAGCCCGTAGCTGACCCAGCTTCCCATACTTGGGAATCCCTGCCGGATCATGCCTGAGTTCATTTCAAGCATTGCCGGGGTGTGATTGTTCGATTGCGAATAACAGGAATAAATGAAAGCCATGTCATCCACATGCTTCGCCATGCTGGGCAGAATCTCCGAGACCCAGGCGCCGGATTCACCATGCTGCTTGAACTCAAAAGGCGACTTCAGGCAATTGCCGCTCGTTGTAAAGAATCCTGTCTTGGGGTCAGCTCCCGCGAGCTTCTGTCCATCACGATTCTGCAGCTCTGCCTTGTAATCGAACGTGTCCATCTGCGATGGGCTGCCCGTCTGAAACAGCCAGATGATCTGTTTTGCTTTGGGAGCAAAGTGCGGTGATTTCGCCGCCAACGGGTTCACCAGCACAGGTGCGGAAGCGATTACTCCCTCCTGATGCAAGAGAGAAGTCAGAGCAAGTGAACCACACCCAAGTCCGACGCGTTCAAGAAACTCGCGTCGCGAGGCTGGTGCTCCCGCGAAAAAGTGCTGCTGGTGTTTTTGAGATGGTTTGTTCATGAGGTTGTTTCTTTTACTGGAAGTGGTCCCGGAGCTCAGCGACGCGTCTTACGCCCTTGCGGAAAGGCCACACGATTTAATCCACATACACAAATTCATTCGTACAAAGAAGCAGATGACAGAAATCCCGGAACGCCAGGTCCTCTGCGTTTGCTGCTGTGCCCCTTGACTGTTTTTGTGTCTCGATAAAAGCAAGCATCTGTTGCTTCTCGTCCGATTCCGGCTTTCGGGACAGTGCTGTCTGGTATGCCGCGTCGACTGCTTCCGGCAAAGCAATTTCAGCTTTAGGCCGAACCCGGGCAGCAAACTTTCCCGCCCAGTCGCTTATTGTGGGTGAATTCATCAAAGTCAGTGCCTGTGGGGCAACGGTGCTCTCCTCACGATTACCAATCCCCTGCATCGCATCGGGGGCATCGAAAAGCTGCAGCATGGGCATAAGTTGGCCGCGCTTGACGGTGAGGTAAATGCTGCGTCTGGCAGTCTTCTCGTCAAGAGAACCTGCCCCAAACATATTCTCATCGAGGATTCCGCTTACTGAAAGAAGCGAATCACGAATGATCTCAGCCTCCAACCGGCGGACGTCTCTTTTCCAGAAAAGAAGGTTCTCCGGGTCTTTTTCAAAGTTGCCCGGCAAGTCCATACCTGCCTGCATGTAAGTGGCGCTGGTCATCATAAGGCGGTGGAGGCCTTTGAGCTTCCATCCGCTGGCGATCAGTTCATTGGCAAGCCAGTCGAGTAGCTCGGGATGCGAAGGCCTCTCACCCCGAGTCCCGAAATCGGAGGGAGTTGCCACAATACCACGACCGAAATGCTGGTGCCAAAGCCGGTTCACAATGACTCTGGCCAGAAGATTTCCAGCGCCGGATTCCACGTCGGCCAACCAGTCGGCCAAAGCGACCCGCTCGGGCTTGGCTGCCGGTTTGCCATTACCCTCCGCCGGACTTTCAACCCAATTCTTTTCGTGATCTTTGTTCCGCATCAGCACTTGAAGGAATCCTGGGGTCGCTTCGCCCCGTTTCTGATCGGAATTTCCACGATTTAGAAAGAATGCTTTGTAGGTATTCGCGCCAAAGTCATAGGTGGTGCCTTTCACCTTCGCCGAATAGATCATCGTAAGTTCAGGCTTGGGCGCTTTCTTATCGTGGTCCGCAACGACCGTGTTCAATTTCAGCCACTCTTCATCGACGGTTTTGTACCAGTCCAGGACGGTCTTGGTCTGCTTTTCGTCCCACTTATCTGCAGCCAGCTTCAATAAGTCATGAACATCTTTGGGTGGTCCACCCGACGAGGATTGGAAATAAAAGCCTGAGGGTCCGCCTCCGTTGACAATCTTGATCAACAGATCATTGACTCCATTCTTGAGAGGGATGTCTACCTTCTCCTGATCCGGTGCTGCGCCACGCCCGATCTTCTTGGCCAGCACCTCCTTACTATTGATCCAGACCTTGATGGAATCGTCGCTGCCCAGGGAAAGAGCGAGAGTCTGAACGTCCGGCGACTCGATAGTTCTGTAGATGTAGTTCGCCGAATTACCTCCCGTAAGCGTGTTGTGAACAGTGCCGTCCACCCACGTCGGCTGCTCCGTCCACTTCACCTTGCCGTCTTTGTAGGTCTTCGTCAGATCGAGTTCTGTTTCCGGCGGGAACGCTTCGTCATGGGCTTTGTCGAAGCTGTCGCTTGGGAATGGGCCGATGTGGTGCCAGTTACCCAACTTGGGAGGAGCCGGATCTTCTTTGCGATTCTTGAACCATTCCTGCATGCGGCCAGGCAAATGTTCCTTTTCAAAGTTTGTAAGGGCCGCCACCAGCGGAGCGCGCACCTGATCGAATTCGGCCTTGGCCTTCTTGTAAACATCGGGCTGCAGGTCGATTCCAGAATCCGCAAAGCCGACTTCCGAAAAACAGGATACGAGCCGGTAATAGTCATGCTGCGACACTGGATCATATTTGTGGCTGTGACACCTGGCGCAGCCAATGGTGAGCCCAAGCATGGAAGTCCCCAGCGTGTGAACCATATCGTCGAGCTGTTCATATCGACTCCGTTCACGTTCTTTCTGAGTCTGCTGCGTGGTGAAAGGGCCGGCGACCAGGAAGCCAGTGGCCGCTACAGAATCGGGATCTTGGGAATCCAGTTGATCCCCGGCCACCTGCAATTTCACGAACTGGTCATACGGCATGTCCGCATTCAGTGCACGAATGACGAAGTCCCGGTATCGATACGCATTGGGCCGATCCCTGTCGAAGGCATACCCATTACTCTCAGCAAACCTCACCAGGTCCAGCCAGTGTCGTGCCCAGCGTTCCCCAAAATGTTGGCTCTGGAGCAGGCGATCCAATAAGCGTGAGTATGCCCCGTCAAAATCCTCTTTTGCTTCATTCTCAAATACCGTTACTTCTTCTGGTGAAGGAGGTAGACCCAAGAGATCAAAATAAGCCCGGCGAATGAGTTGGCGAGGATGGGCAACAGCGTTGGGCTTTATGCCGACTGTTTCCTGCCTGGACATGATGAAGCGATCAACCGGATTCCGCCCCCATCCCGCATCTTTCACGGCCGGCACAGGTGACTTCTTCAGGGGCGCGAACGACCAGAACTTCTTGCCATTCTCGATGTCCAGATCAGGCTGCATCGCCACGGGATTCTTTCCATCTCTTGGATCCGGAGCGCCCATCTCAATCCATTTGGCAAAGTCCAGAATAATGGAGTCGGCCAATTTCTGTCTTGGAGGCATCTTTGGGCCTTCTTGCCGAAGAGCCTTCAATATCTGGCTCTCACCAACTTTTCCAGGCACCACAGCCGGATGGCCACTTTCACCACCCTTGCGAATACCCGCACGGGTATCCAGAAAGAAACCCGCCTTAAGCTCCCCTTTATCAAACGCAGACGCTGAATGGCACGGGTAACAGTTTTCAACGAGCACAGGACGTATCTTTGTCTCAAAGAAATCCAGATTTTCGGCGGCCGGCTCTCCCCTTACACCCGCAAGTGTTGCAAGGGACAAAATGATTGGAATCAGGATGTTTGGCATGGTTGTCAGGATGATATGGCTGAATTCAATGGACGGAAGTCTAACTTGTGCAAGGTTGGTCGCTCGATAAAGGAAATGAGCATCGAATGATTACCCCAAACTCAAATTCAGCACCTCGCCCTCTACGGTTACAATAATCGCGCCATGAAACTACAGAAAAAAATGGCTTCAACTCATCCATTTCACATTCACCCAAGTTCTCAACACCAAAGGTTGATGCGTATCGACCTGGACGCTGAAGGCTTGCACGAATTTCTGAGTACCTGCAGTAACGATGATGCACAAGCTTTGGGTTACGTGCCCTTTCTGCGCTTCATAACTGCCAGGCGGTTGAGCGATACTTTCGGGGCCGGATTGGCAGATTCAGTTAAAGAGATTCTTCATGACCGGGCATTCGGTGGCTTGACTCTCGGCCTGCCCGGCCCGGTGAAAGACGTGGACGCGTGTCTGAAGCTGGCGACTGCGGTGGCGCATTGGGTTGGAACGCCGAACTTCGACGCCATGACAGGCGAGTATTACGCGCAGTTCGCTGTACGGGACGTGGACGACAGCGACTCCTATCTTCGGCAGGCGTACCGCAACATGACCTTGCACACGGACGGGACATACACCGGGGAACCAACTGACTGGATTCTGATGATGAAGTCGGCCGAAGAAAACGCAGCAGGCGGAAGGTCACGATTGCTGCATCTGGATGACTGGGAGGACCTGTCGCGGTTTCGGTCGCATCCGATGGCCGAACATGCGTTTCTATACAAATCGCCACCAAGCAAAAACGTGGGTTCGAGCATTCGACGCCCAACGTTTTACGAACAAGACGGCCATCCGTGCCTCGCCTTTATCGACCAGTTCGCATATCCAGAGACGATCGAGGAGGCGGAATTCCTGTTCGCTTTATCCCAATCGTTAGAGAATTCAACGGCAGTAAAATCAGTATCGTTAGAGGTCGGCGAGCTCGTATTGCTGAACAACCATTTCTGGGTACATGGCAGGGAGGCGTTCCAAAAGCACACGCAACTGTACCGGGAGTTAATTCGCCTGCGGGGGCGGTGGTTTAATACGTAGAGTGCCAAGTGTGGTGAACCTCGAACTCCGAATTCTCTTCACCGAACAACTCGAACATTTTGACCGTGGCTTAGCCAATTCCATCATCGAATAAGCCCTCGGCCGGCCGTATTGATTTTCAGATGCAGAGTCGGCCTTATGTATTGAGGAGCGAGCGAAGAAGTTAGATTTCGCCAAGCGTGAGTTCATCCACGCTCTATTCGCAAGTCAGGAGTTTCAGACCAGGCAACGGCACGCTCGTCAGCCCGATTTGTGTGCATCCACCAGTTCTGCCGCCCATTGTGCCTCTTCGGGCGAGAGAGGGGGATTCAACGTTTCGGTGTAAGTCAGGTCATCGTCGTAGCGCCCGTTCTCATAGATTTGGTCAACGATGGTTTGCAAATCTAGCACGACATCCTGGTCGTCTGGCCGCAGTGGAATTGGAACACCGTCGAGTCTCTTTCTGAGAGGCAGACGATAGAACCATGCATGGGTGGTGTCCGTGGCCCGGCTGACCATCGCCATGTATGTTGCCCGCTCTCGCGGTTGCAGCCGTGTGACCGGCATGATGAGAGACCGATCCCCACTACGAGTAAGGTCAATTTCCACCAGGTTGACCTTGCCCTCCTGACATTCACGCCGCTTTTGCCTGTACTTGCCGAGACCATCTCCCGGACGTTTGTTCGTTGGACTGACAAACTCGATTACAGTGATGACCCGGCCCCCGGATCGAGCGTCTCGAATCTCCAGAAAGCGCTGTTTGATTTCCTGTGTCTCCAAAACCAGGCAAACCGACTCCGCCAGCGCGACATCGGTCCCGGTCGGAGTCGAGGGATTACCCTGACCTCGCTCAAAGACGGAGACATCCGGCGCCAGGTCGCGCAAATAGTCGTCGGCTTCACTGACGATTGCCCGTTCCTCGGATCGTGCCAGCAGCCCTGGCGGAAGCATACGGTTCAAGAGATCACGAGAATAGATGGTCAGGGAGGAATGGACGTCGGCCCACCGTGTTTCGAGATAAGGATCCATTCCGGGAAAAGGGCTCTTCATGTTGGTGTTCACTTCGCTGCCAAAACCGATCTCATACAACTCTCAAACGAATGATAGTGATTTTATTAAAACCTCCAGCACTCGCCGACGTTTCTTACGTAGCGCCGGCGCCGTCGTCACCCTTCCGGCCCTGGAATTCATCGGCTCCACCCGCTGCTCCTCCACTGTGGTTGGTGGGTTGAGCGGACGCCCGGTATATACCAATAAAGTGACAAGTAGCTCGCTGTGCGAGAATATACTTTTTGCTCCGCGCTATTCGTGCCTCTACGGTCGGATACGCTGATTGTGCCATCCTGAACGAACTTGCTGCGTCATGAAGATTGGCTTTCCTTTATCTATAGCATGGCTGTTGGTCGCCCCACTGAGGGCGGCACCGGCAGACGAAGCGTTCTTCGAGTCGAAGATTCGCCCGTTGCTGGTCAAGCATTGCTACGAATGCCACAGCGGCAAGAAGTCCAAGCGTGGACTTTCTCTGGAAACACGGGAGGGCTGGCGGAAAGGCGGGGAATCCGGTGCGGCGATTGTGCCGGGCAGGCCTGAAGAGTCGCTCCTCATCAAGGCGGTTCGCTATACGGATAAAGAACTCGCCATGCCCCCGAAGAGCAAGGGTGGCAAGTTAAGTGAGGAGGACATTTCAGCGCTGACCGAGTGGGTAACAATGGGTGCGCCGGATCCAAGGGAGGCAGTGGCAATGCTGGGCGGAATGACGGCCGAAGAGGCGAAGACGTGGTGGTCTTTCCAGCCACTGCCTGAGGCGGATGCCCAGCCGATTTCGGCAAAGATCGATGCGTTTATCAATCAAACACTCGCAGCAAGCGCGCTGACTCCAAATCCACCAACGGACAAGCGTACGCTGATCCGCCGGGCAACGTATGACCTCACGGGATTACCGCCTACGCCGGAGGAAGTGGACGCTTTCGTTGCGGATCGTTCGGCCGATGCTTTCGGAAAAGTCATCGAGCGGTTGTTGGCTTCGCCCCAATACGGCGTGCAGTGGGGGCGTCACTGGCTCGACGTCGTGCGATATGCCGACACCGCCGGCGAAA
Organism: Planctomycetota bacterium; assembly: GCA_027625095.1. GTDB lineage: Bacteria > Planctomycetota > PUPC01 > JACPCR01 > JACPCR01 > JAQBXN01. The sequence continues at coordinate 68,177 of JAQBXN010000018.1, forward strand.
ATACGGATCGCCCACTCCCGCATGCCTGGCGATACCGGAACTGGGTATTCGAGGCCTTCCATCGCGATCTGCCCTATGACGAATTCGTACGGCTGCAGATCGCGGGAGACATCCAGCGCGCGAACAGTGCGGAGAATGAACAGAACGAAGGAATCATCGCCACCGGCTACCTCGCTATCGCCAGACGTTTCGGGCATGACATCGACAAGGACATTCATCTCATGCACGAAGATGTGATCGACAATCTCGGAAAAAACTTCATCGGCCTCACCATCGGCTGCGCCCGCTGTCACGACCACAAATACGATCCGATCACTGCGCAGGATTACTACGCCTTTTACGGCATTTTCAGCAGCACGCGCTTCGCCTACCCCGGCTGCGAGCCGAAGGGCCGCCCGCGAGACCTTGTGCCTCTGATGTCGCAGGCGGAGGTCGATGCGCTCATGAAGCCGTGGCAGGAGCGCACTACAAAAGCGAACGCTGAAAGAAAGCGACGCATGGAATCAATCGGTGCGGCACAGAAGATGGCGGGCGAAGCCTCCAAAACAACCCGTCTTCTGGCGGCTGCAAAGATTGCCGAAGGCGGCTCGGTTTCATTTGCCGAAGCTAAACGCGAGCCACTTGAACATATCACCGTACGCAAGGGCGAGGTCATTCAACTCACGGTATTGCCCAATGGGAATCATGGTGCGGACTCCACCCTCGTCGAGTGGAGGATTACTGAAACTGTCGGTGAACAGCGCAATTGGAGCGTTGCCGATATCGTTCAGAGTGTGACGGAATCGAATCCGCACCCCGGCAAAGGGGATGCTGCGTGGTGCTTTCTGGAGGTGACCAATGGCCCGACATTTCTCTCTGAAAAGCACGAATCCATCAGGGGCAACAGCGCATTGAAGGCGTGGAGCATTGGCAGCGAACCTTCGGTCTTCGTGAACTCGGCAGATCAGCAAGTGATCGTCTGGACCACGCTGCCAGCCGAGACATTCTTCGTGCATCCCGGCATAAATCGCCCTGTAGCTGTGGCGTGGGTAAGCCCTATCGATGGTGAGATCGCACTCACCGGCCGGGTGGCAGATGCGCATCCAACAAATCTCGATGGTGTTGCATATCGGCTCGAACACATCAGCGCTCCTGAGCTTGGGCCTGCGCTTATCGGGATGGGAAAGATCTTGTTCGCAAAAGGTATCGAGGTCGAGCCTGCTCCAGTGATTTCTGTGGCCTATGCCGTTGCCGAAGACACAGCGAAGAATGTGCGATTACACCAGAGAGGCGAACCAGACAAGCCCGGCGAGGAAGTACCCCGACGCTGGCTATCAGTCTTCGGCGGAGAGGTTGTTGCAACGGATGCAGGCAGCGGGCGAAGACAACTTGCCGACTGGATCGCCGGTCATCCGCTCGCGGCCCGTGTAATGGTAAATCGCATCTGGCATTGGCATTTCGGCAATGGTCTGGTTCGTACGCCGAATGATTTCGGCTCACGCGGCGAGCGGCCCACGCATCCCGAACTGCTCGACTGGCTGGCTGCACAGTTCGTCGCCAGCGGCTACAGCGTCAAGGCGATGCATCGTCTGATGATGAACACCGCCGCCTATCAGCGGAGCAGCTCACGACCAAAAGACACGGTAATCGCGGATTCTGAAAACCGTCTGCTCGCACGCTTCACACGCCGCCGCCTCAGCGCAGAAGAAATTCGCGACAGCCTGCTGGTTGCGTCCGGGCATCTCGATACGAAGCCAGCCGAAGCGCATCCCTTCCCTGCGGAGGATACCTGGAAGTTCACGCAGCATGCTCCATTCAACGCCGTCTACCCGACCGACAAACGGAGTGCGTTCATGATGGTGCAGCGGCAGAGACGGCATCCGTTCCTCGCATTGTTCGACGGGGCCGATCCCAACGCCAGCACCGCCGCTCGACAGACGACGACAGTTCCAACGCAGGCTTTGTATTTCCTGAACGACCCATTTTTTCACTCCCAGGCGAAGCACTTTGCCGCGTCAGGGATGATGCTGCCCGACGAAGATGCACGCCTCGCTCGCGCATTCCGTGTCTTGTTCCAGCGTGAGCCATCCACCGCTGAACGCGAGGAAGGGAATCGATTCCTCGCTTCGTATCCCGCTGCACCTGATGAGAAGTGGTCAGCCTACGCCCGCGTGTTGATCGCAAGCAATGAGTTCATACATATCGATTAGGGGGTTAGCCTGTTCAGTTTGAGAGATTTTGAGAGTGGCAAAAGCTTACGAAACAGAACGGCCTTTGTGGCTTGCGCCACGAAGGCCCGGACAGACTGAAAGCCTATCCTGCGAGAGGTCCTACCTGGCAGTTTCAACCACAAACACAGCGCGCACACACCATCTCCAACCCACATCGTTGGAGAGTATTCAGCACCTGGCAACGCCCGAATCAGAAGGAATAAAATATGGCAGAGCTTCCGAACGACGATTCACCGTGGCGGGCCATCTTGCCGAACAGGTTCGTCAACCGAAACACTTTTTTGCAGATGGCTTGGCTAATCGGCGCGGCCGCTGTCTCAGGTTTCCTCCCTGCCTGTAACTTTCAGCCTCCGCCCCGCACAACAGACACACAACGAATACGCACGCGAGCTTGGCGGCAGCGGCCGAACCCCGTCGTTCGCTTCGATTTCGGATGCGCGCGCTCGCTCTATGAGAAACAGACGCACCCCCGCATTCTGCTGGGCCCGGACGACCTGGAAAGGCTGAGAGAAGAGTGCCGGAGCGGGCCGTGCGGTGTGCTGCTGGAGAGGCTGAGACGGAAGGTCGAACCTATGGTGGCAAGCGTATTAGCATCAAAGGACGTGCCCACGTTTATGAGTAGCCGAGCTGGCCAGCGAATCATCGGGGGCCTTGATGATCTGGCCATAGTCGGAGCCCTGGACGATGATAAAGAAGCGCTGGAGGCGGTCCGGCGGCTGCTTGTAAGTGGTGCGGCCCAAGGGGGCAATGCCGAAGTGTTGGTCGCTTACGACCTTATTCAGCCCTGGCTCAGCGTCGCCGATCGGCGGCTCGTGGTCGAGCAAGCAGTAGAACGATTGCGCAAATGTCACGAGATGGCTGGAAAGCATTACCTGTTGGGGGCGGGTGCGAATCACGGCATGACCCACACGCTTTGCGCGCTGTTATGGCTGCTGGCGATTGACGGCGATCCCGGGGCCCCATCGCTGGATGCCGAACGCACGGCTCTCTTGCGCGATTTCGAGGCGGCCCTCTACTCCGGACTGGGTGAGGGCGGATACCCATCGGAAGACATGGGTTATGGCACGCTCATGGCCAGTCGGCTGGCGATGACTGCGACGGCCCTCCGCCGGGCCGGACTCTACGACGCCTATGAAAAATGCCCACGCTTTGCCCGATTCGGACGGGCCATGCTCCACTTCGTCCAGCCCTGGGGCGAATTCCTCAGCAACACCGGCGACCACAGCGATGATTTCAGGTACCGGGAACGGGCCCTGCCCTACCTGGCGAGACACAACAATGACCCGACCCTCACATGGCTCACAGGCACACTCATCCATCCAGCGCTGGATAAAAAACACCGCGACATCCGCTACCCCGTTTCGGACGAGACCAGGCTGAGCCCTGGGTTTCAGGTACCTACCAGTGCCATCATGCTCATGGCCCTGCCCGATGCGCCGCTCCCAATGCACCCCAAGCTCGCGGGTATTCCTACGGCTTTTGTGGACCGAGACCGAGGCATCGTCAGCTTGCGTTCAGGCTGGGAGGCTGACGATACATTCGTCTATTTCGACGGCTCGCAGCGGCCGGCCGGAGCGCAGGGCCACGCCCATGACAGCGGCGGGCACTTCTCGCTCTCGGCACTGGGCGAGTATTTTGCCGTGGGGCCGGGACGATACGGAATCGAGCAGGATCAGCATAATGTGCTCCTCATCGACGGCAGGAGCGGAAGGTCGACCGACGGTCATTGGGGGGCGTCCCCACACCAAGGCAGGCTCATAGACTATCGACCAGATCCTTTCTGCGACTACGCTGCCGCGGACAACACGACCCAGGCAAACTGCTACTGGTCATTCCGGCACCTGGGGCTGGTAAAGAATCCGGTTCCGACAAAAAAAGCGTCCGATTCTGAACGAAGTGCGGAGGCACCAGACACTGCCCCGCCCGGTTACGTCTGGACCGTCGATGACGTAAACGCGGCCAACGACTTTCGGGAGTTCTGGTGGACTCTATGCAGCGATCCGGGCAACAAGATCGAGTTGGCAGGCGATCATGCGATCGTCCACGGCTGGAGGCACGGCGGCATGCTGCGAGTGCATTTTGCTATCCCATCGCCGGACTCTTACCCAAAGCCGCACACGATCGAGCTCGCTCAGGATATTCCGCGCAGCAGCTCCTACAAATACGTCAGCCAGAAGGAAATGGAGCTCAAAGCCTTTCATACCGTGCATCACGCGGTTTACTTCCGCCCTCGCCTGATCGGAAAAATGAAGGGCTACAACGGCCGGATAATGGCAGTCATGGTGCCACAGAAAAAAGGGGCGCCGGCGCCAATAGTGGAATCGCTCCCAACGCTTGAAGGCGCCCTGGCGATGCGGCTGACCTTCCCTCTTGTAAAGGACACGATCATCTGGGCCTACAGCCACCAGCTTCTTGAAGCCGACGGCATCCGCGCCAGGGGCACATGGCTGGTCGTCCGCCGGCAGCGCAAAGACGGCCGCGTCATTGCACGCACCACCTATCATGCCGACTGGTTGGAAATTGATGGCCGGCCATACCCGACGACCTCCATCGATTCATCAGCCATAATGCGTAAGCCATGAACAACTACACCTGTAATCGCCGCAGCTTTCTCCAGTCCGTCGTCAGCGGTTCGTTGCTGTTCCCAGGCGTTGTGCAGGAACTGCTGGCCGACGACGCGGATCCCCTCGAACCGCGCGCGCCTCAATTTCCAGCCAGGGCGAAGCGTGTCATCTTCTTGTTCATGACCGGTGGGGTGTCGCATATAGACACCTTCGATCCGAAGCCGGCGCTTACCCGAGATTACGGCAAGGAGATCAAGGCCGACCATCCTGAGATCAAGGACCGTCCCGGCTACGAACGGATCTACATCAAACGTCCGCAGTGGGATTTTGCTCCACACGGGCAGTCTGGAATAGAAGTCAGCACCCTGTTCCCAAAGATCGCCGAGTGCGTGGACGACATCACGCTCATCCGCTCGATGTACACTTCCCACTCTAATCATTACAATGCCACCCTCGGCATGCACACCGGCTCGTTTGCGTTCGCACGTCCCAGCATCGGATCATGGGTGAGCTATGGCCTGGGCACCGTGAACCGTAACCTGCCCTCCTTCGTAGTCATCGCGCCCAAACAGACCTATGCGGGCACTCAGGTGTATGCGAGCGATTTCCTTCCCGGCGCACATCAGGGCACACTCGTTGTTCCCGGCGCAAACCCTGTGGCCAATATCACACCAGTCACTCCTGCAGAGCGGCAGAAGCTCGAACTCGCCGCCTTGCATGTGATGAATGAAGCCCACCTCGTCACGCGAGATGCTGACCCGTTACTCACGGCGCGACTACGTTCCTTCGAGACCGCGTTCGGCATGCAGATGGCCATACCGGACGCCTTCGACCTGAAGCAGGAAAGCGATGCCACACTGGCTAGCTATGGATTGCAGCGCGGCCAGACTGATGGCTTCGGCTGGCAGTGCATCGCAGCTCGGCGAATGGTCGAGCGCGGTGTCCGGTTCGTCGAACTCATAGACACCGGCTCGTCTAACAATTGGGATGCGCACGGGGACATGATGACGCATGTGCCCCTCGCAAAAAACGTGGACCAGCCCATCGCCGCCCTGCTCCGCGACCTGAAACAGCGTGGCATGCTGGAAGACACGCTCGTCGTTTGGACCACAGAGTTCGGCCGTACCCCCTTCAACAACACCGCCGACGCGAAAGGGCGCGAGCATCATTCGTGGGCCTTCAGCTCATGGCTCGCCGGCGCCGGCGTAAAACCGGGTATCGTTCATGGCAACACCGACGAGCACGGAATGCGCGCCGTCGAGAAACCGGTTCACGTCCATGATTTCCACGCCACCATCCTGCACCTCATGGGCTTCGATCACGAAAAGCTCACCTACCGTCACGCTGGCCGTGACTATCGGCTCACGGATGTTGAAGGGCATGTGGTGAAGGAAATCCTTACATAGACGCCCCTGACGTGTTCCGGCAGGCGCGTACGCCTCATTTATAGAACCGGCCATACAGCAAGGCATCCCGGCATCTCTGTGCTTTGGACAACACGCAGACGCTGATGGTACCCGCATCATGAAAGCCAAACCGCGCATAGAGGTTACGTCCCTCTTTACTAGCAATCAGGACCGCCTTCAGGTAGCCCATCCTTTGGGCGTAACCGCATATTTGTTCGGTAATGGCGGTCCCAATTCCCAGCCGTCGAAACCTGGGAAGAACCGCGACGTCATAGATGCCAGCCGAATCCGATCCCATGAAAAGTGTGGCCGAGCCAGCAACGTATTTTCCAGACCGGGCCGCCAGGTGATAGACCTGGTCCGGGAATGCTTCCTGAAGGAAAACCATTTCTTCGAGATTGCGTCTGGCCGGCTGACTGCGCACCTTTCCCAGAACAGGATGAGGCACTTCTTCGAAGACCGAGAAGTCCGTAAGACGTTCGAGCTCACATCCAGTCGGCGGATCAGCCCGGAAATCCCTTTCAAGAGAGATGGCCATACCTGCCAGATTCGATGTACAACGAATGGCCTTCTTACGCAGCACACTTTTCAGTCCAGGAGTGCAGGCCGGCCCGACCCAGAACCTGACGGCAAAATCGTTCTCTTTGAAGAGCCTCAATAGTTCGTCCACTCGGGCTGCCGCTCCTTCTGGCGCAAATCTTGGGAGGGTCACATCGTTCGGCCCGCCGATAAAATTGCTCACGAGACAGGTAGCGTCCTCCAGGGCATGCAGGCGCACATCTGCCATCTGACCGCGCAGCTTCTGCCACTCGTCAAAATTCTTTTCCACTCCCAGTTCGACCGAATCAAACAAGGAGGCTGGAGGCGGATGCTTCATGGATACGAACCTTGATCGTTCAAATCCGGGTGAAAACAGATGTTCGGCCGAGAGGGGAATTCACCAACTTGTAGTACAGTAGGCAGTCCAAAGCAATTGAGCGCGGACGCACCTTCCGTAAAACTGTTTCAACGCCGAAGGCAAAACCAACATATCTCGCCCATGAACTGCATCGTCTTCCTCATCCAGTGCACCGATCAGAAGGGTCTGGTTTCACGAATCAGCACTTTTTTTTACGAGCGTGGAATGAACATTATCCATTGCCAGCAGCACACGGATGTCAGAAAAAATCTCTACTTCATGCGGATGGAACTGGATCTGGCAACTCTGGAAAGCTCTCGGCGTTCCCTCGAGGATGAATTTCAAAAGTTTGCTGTGGGCCTCGACCTTAAGTGGAGCGTTCATTATTCGGATAACACCCAGCGAGTTGCCATTTTGGTAAGCAAGACTTCGCACTGCCTTTATGACCTTCTCCTGCGGTATCAGGAACGTGAATTCAAGTGCGAGTTCCCCGTGATCATCAGCAACCATCCCGACCTCGAGCATGTGGCTGATAAATTTCGGATTCCGTTCCATTGCCTCCCGGTAAAGAAAGCGGCAAAAGCTGTGCAGGAGCAGGAGTTGCAGGAATTACTGGATCGTTATCACATCGATCTGATCGTGCTTGCCAGATACATGCAGATCCTGACCGCCGGGATTGTGGAGGAATACTCGGAACGAATCATCAACATACATCACGCCTTTCTTCCGGCATTTCAGGGAGCCAATCCTTATCTGAAAGCCTACGAAAAAGGGGTGAAGATGATCGGAGCGACCGCACACTACGCGACCGCAGACCTCGATGAAGGCCCTATTATCGGCCAGGATGTCGAACGGGTCAGCCACGAGGACAGTATCGAAGATCTGAAACAAATCGGTCGGGACATTGAGCGTATGGTGCTGGCCAGGGCTGTAAAGGCCCATCTCGAGAATCGAATTATCGTGGATGGAAATCGGACTATCGTATTTTCATGACCAACCATGCAGAACCATCTGATGACAAGCGGCTCCGCAAAGAGGATCGTTTACTCACGAAGAAGCAATTCGATGTGGTTTTTGCCAACCGGCGAGTAGTCCGAGATGACCGGCTCAGTATTTTCAATGCGCCCAACGATCTGGAACATTCGCGTCTGGGCCTCGTGGTAAGCAAAAAAGTCGGCAATGCCGTCCGGCGAAATCGGGTCAAGCGGCTGATGCGTGAGGCGTTCCGTCTGAACAAAGAGAAATGGCCCCTCGGGTTCGATTTCGTTGTTCTCCCTGCGCCCGCTTATGAAGACAACTCCCTGGCAAAGGTTGAATCGAGGATGATTCAATTACTTTCGAAGTTGCCAAGAAAGGCGCCGCATCTGAAAAACAGAGGGGAGAAAGGTCAGGAATCTGCAATCAAGGAGGATCCCAAAGATGGGTAGGCTGGTGATCCTGTTCATTCGTGGATACCAGAAGATTTTGCGACCGATCCTGCCTGCAGCCTGCAGGTTTACGCCATCTTGTTCGGAATACGCCGTCGAGGCGATACAGAGAAAAGGCGTTCTAGTCGGTTCCGCGAAGGCGGCCTATCGAATTCTGCGATGTAATCCGTTCAGCAAAGGAGGGTACGACCCGGTGGAGAAGGATGAGCATTGCGATGAGTGCTGACGCGTTTCGGCAAGTGCCTCCAGTCCGGCGAGGATTCAGGATTCTAAGATTCCCGCGATCGTCTTGCGGAGTTCCTCATGCCGCGTGCCGTTCGTCACCAGTGAAGGGCCGCTATGCCTAAGTTTGGCATCCGATAAGTCGTATTCGAAGAGACGACCATCCAACATGCTGGCTTGGGCTCCGGCCTCACGGGCGATCAGCAGAGGAGCGACAGTGTCCCAATAGCTCACGCTGTGGTAATTAAAATAGACGTCACCCACTTGCCGGATGAGCAGGCCAACTTTGATGCCGACACTGTTGATAAGCGTTCCTTCAATAAGCTGACCTTCTGAGAGAATCCTATTCCTCACAGCTTCATTAAGTCCAGGCGAACAGATCAGCGGCATAGTGCCCTTCTCGTTGCGCCCTGACACTCGCACACGTTCGGGCTTACCCACGCCGGGCGAAACCACAAACGCACCCTCGCCCGCTGCCGCGTAGTAAAGCCAGTCCTGAAGAGGATCGTAAACGGTACCGAGCACGGGCTGCGCTTTGTGCAGCAGCCCGATCATCACTGAAAAACCGGGAATCTGCTGGGCAAAGGCTTTCGTCCCATCCACTGGATCGACAACCCAGAGATAGTCGCTGTCAGGGTTGCCGAGCGTGCCGGACTCTTCAGTAAGGATGCCGTCTTCGGGGAAGGAAGCCCTGAGGCCCTTCAGAATGTGCTCGTTGGATTCCAGATCCGCTGTCGTGACAATCGATCTATCTGCCTTAAGCGATTGATCGAATCCGTCCCTGGCTACCTGCATGACAATGACGCCGGCGGAACGCGCCAAGCCCTTTGCCCTTTCAAGACGCTGGGATATTTCGACCGGATTCATATCAGATATGCAGTCCGCATTCCTTTTTGCCTTCCTCGACCGCGTTGAACCAACGCCATCGGCCAGCGCGAGGCGATTCGTGGGGCATCACGGGTGTCGTGCAAATGACGCAACCGAGGGATTTGTAGTGGGCCCCATGAAGTGAAACATCAAACAGCGGGTTGTAGGGGACATCATGTTCACTGATGTAATCGCGAACCCGTTCCTCATCCCAATCCACAAGCGGGCAGACTTTGAGAATGTCTCGGACGCCTTCCTGGCCGATGGTGACCCGAGGAGTTTCCCCTCTTTCAGCAGACTGGTCACGCCGAAGGCCGGTAATCCAGACATCAAGCGTTTGCATGGCACGTTGATTCGGCTCGACTTTTCTGACGTTGCAGCAATGCTCCTGCTTGAACTTACTGTCAAAGAAGAGGAATTCACCGTGTTGATTAAGCATGCGATCAAGCTTCTCGTCGTCAGGTTTGAAGCGCTCGAGCTTGAAGCCGTAGTGCTCCTCCAGCCGATCCCAGAATTCGTATGTCTCGGGATGCAGCCTGAGAGTGTCGATAACGAATACTCTGAATGGTTGCCCGCGCCTGGCGGCCAGATCTATCAGCACGCAACCTGTGAGCTGTCCACTTGTGCCAATGGCCACTCGATCACCAAAAAGTTTCAACAATTCATCGATGAGCTCATAGGCATCCTCGATGGCATCCAATTGTTCCGCCAGATTCTGGTCAATCCGGGGTATATCTTGAGTCACCGATGACATGAGAGATGAATCTTAGAGCTTTGAGATGTAGTCGAGAACCTCGCGGGTCGATTCTTCGAGGGTTTGCTCACCAGTCTTGAGAACGATTTCCGGATTTTCCGGAGCTTCGTAGGGCGCGCTGATACCGGTGAATTCGGGGATTTGGCCGGCCCGTGCTTTCTTATACAGGCCCTTAGGATCGCGCTTTTCACACACTTCAAGCGATGCGTCGCAGAGGACTTCGATGAACTTGCCCTTTGGCATTAGGGCCCGGACAGTGTCTCGGTCTTCTTTATAGGGCGAGATGAATGCGGTCAAGGTGATGACGTTTGCCTGAGCAATGAGATTCGCCACTTCACCGATGCGGCGGATGTTTTCGGTGCGGTCTGCGGGCGAAAAACCAAGGTCTTTATTCAGGCCGTGACGAACGTTATCGCCATCCAGCACGGTGGCGAAAATGCCGTTCTCAACGAGGGCATGTTCGACCTCACGGGCGACGGTGGATTTTCCGGAGGCTGAAAGGCCGGTGAACCAAATCACGCAGCCCTTTGATTTGAGGAATTTTTCTCGATCTTCAGCGGTTAGATTGCCGTGATGCCAGGTGATGTTCTTACTTACAGGTTGGCTCATCCTTGGTAGTCTCCAATGTTGTCGAATGTGGGCCGACGCTCCGCGGCGAATATTGAATCTGGCTTTGAAACAAAAACCTGAAACTGACGAGGGTGACAGTTCCAGGTCACCATACCGGAGGAGGGAGTCGAACCCACACGGGCGTAAGCCCACTGGATTTTGAATCCAGCGCGTCTGCCATTTCGCCACTCCGGCGAACGTTAACTCACTTGAAATACGCTCCTTGCGTTGCGAGAGGCGGGCAGTATAGAGACTGTACGCGAAGCCGCCAACAGCGTGAGGGGAGCCCGTTGAAACCGATCAGGACGTCTCCCGTTTTCTCAGTAATCTTGATTTTCACCGCACTGAAAGGCCCCTCGGCGTGAATACCTCGCCCGGCAAATAAGTTCCAGGACAGTCGCCTCCTCATGCCAGCCAATCGTTAAGTCTCACCCTTCATTTTTGGCTGCATTCCCGTCATCGTCCTCGTCGTCATCTCCAGCTTGATCTTCATCCTCCAGCTGGGAGTTTAATTCCTCATCTTTTTCCGCTTCCACCTCCTCTTCCTCCAGGCCTGACTTTGAATCATCCTCCTCATTCAGGGAGCCCGTTTCCTCTCTATGGGTTTCATCATCTTCACCCATCTTGTCCCTGTCGGTCAGTTCAGGTTCGGGCATATATTTCTTCCGGAGCGCTTCCCTGTTTGCGATCAGGGCGGCCTCCTGTTCATTTGCAGCCTTGGCCGAGAGTGCTCTTGCCATATCGTTTATTCCTCCCGGCCGCTTCTTTTGCGCTTTTGCTTTTCGAATAGTGTCGACGTGCCGGTCTGATTTCTTTGAAATAATCTGGGCTACGGTGAGCACCAGTACCGTGGCGGCTGCAAGTCCTACAATATACCAACCCGCTATCGGGTCTTTGTTAAGTTCTACATGAACGAAACGCTTGCCTACGATAACTGCGTTGAGCTTGCTGGTGTTGGGAAGATTCGTTTCGTATTCCCAAATCTTGAAGAACTTGCCATAGACCCGAACGAGGTCTCCATCCTGGAATGACTTGTCCGGTCGTTCGATCAGAATAAACGTCCAGAAACGCCAATCCTTATCTATGAGCTGGCCCTGGTACACGGATTTCAGGCCGCACGGGTTCGCCTGCAGGGGCGCTTCTCTTATTCGGGCGAGCGAGCCAGTGATGGCCAGGGTCGTTCCCTGATACTTCTGGGGATCGACGAACACGTCGCTCCAGGTCACTTCCCGGTTGGCTTCATCACGAAGCTGCTCCTGGGGTCTTTTCATGACCTCATTCGCCAGATAATAGTAAGCCTCTGGTTCAAGATACCTGTTCTTGTGATTGATCTTCTCGAGAACTTCCTCTCCGTACGGAAAGCCGCCCTGCGCTTCTATTACCTCCTCTTCGCCGCGTCTTTCAAAAGGGAGCGAATCCTTCTTGATGACCATGGGAGCTACATGGACTTTCTCATCCTTGAGCTCCGGCCTTTTCCCAAGTGTGTTCAGCAGGTAAGAGAGTAAGAAAATGGCGCCGCCAACACAGATGATGAGCTTGATGATATCCGCCTTCTGGCTCGACATTCTTTTCAACCACATGCGATCCTGCTCTCGTTGACCGGTGTCCAAGGCCATTCAATGATTCTCCTTCGAAGCGTTGCTAAATATCTACGGTTTCCAACCCTAACCGCAAGAAAGCAAAGGAACAGAAAGACCTGAGCATGTCCAGACGGTTTTTGACACTAATTCTGGCGACTGCTAAGATCCGCCCCTTAACTCAGGGCGGAGGTGCAGAGGTTATACAAATTGCTCGGGATTTGTTTGCCACAAATCACTCAAGAAGGCATTCTTGATCACTTCCCGCGGACTCTCTACCTACGCGGTGATCTCAGAAAGGAAGAAATGTAATGCCTGAAATTTCCTGTGAAATCGAAGTATCCGAACGGGATGTGGGAGGCACCTCGGTCCTAGTACTCGCCCTGTCAGGCCAACTGGAGACCACCACGGTTCCCAACCTGCAGAAAGAGGCTACCGCTCTCATTGAACAGGGCCACAAATTCTTGGTCCTGGCTCTAAAAGGGGTGGATTATGTGAGCAGCAACGGCCTCGGACTGCTGCTCGATTTGCATCGGAGACTGGCCAAGCAGGAGGGTCGGGTCTGCCTTTCAGAAATCACCGAAGAGGTTCGGCATATCATGAAGATTGTCGGCTTTGACAGAATCCTCCGCATTTATGACACCACTGACGAAGCCGCCGCGGCATGCGTCGCCACTGATTAAGAAACGTGACTCAACCTGATATTCAAATCCTGCTGATTACTGGTGCTTCGGAACTGACGGAAAGCATATGCGCGAGCCTGGCCGATTATCGTCAGGTCGGGTTCGGTGTTGTGCGGGCCGACGATGTTGCTTCGGCCACGGAAGCGATAAAAGACCGTGATATTGAGCTCGCCGTCATCGACACCTGCCCCGCATCCGGTGTAGCCCTCCTGAGGGAATTCCTCGCTGCCGAGAATCCGGTACCTGTGATAGCCGTCACTGGCGACGACCCGAATGAAGCGATGTCACTAGGTGCTTCAGATCACGTACATGCGAGTAAGATTGGAACCAATGCGTTTCCGAAAGCACTGGTGATGCAATGGGTACAATCCAAGCATCAGACAGAGGAAGATGAGAGGGCAGGTGGAGATGTCGAGGACAGCCCCGAAAGTGAGGCCATCGTCGAAGAGCAAAGAGATCTCATCGAGCGAGTCCAGAGGGTGGAGGTCACCTTCGCCGCCATCATGCCGGAAGACGAACGTACCTATCTTGCGCTCAAGGAAGAGGAGCGACTTGAACTGAAACTTCAGCTCGTGCAGACCTACATCGACATTACCAAAATCTACTTCGCCCGCGGCGATGAAGAATCGGAAGAGCTCATCCGAAAATTCTGTGCACACCTCGCCAGCCTGCGCTATCCGCCCAGAGAGCTGACCTCCATCCACATGGCAGCCCTTGAGTTGATGCTGACCGAGCCCGGCCAGCAGTACCGCCGCGGCCTCATCTCGCAGAACCGCCTGGTCTTCATCGACATCCTGCTCAACCTGCTCAGCTTTTATTACAGCTTCCTGGCGGAAACAGAGAGCGAAAGGGGATAAAGCTCTCCTGCAGGCTCAAATCACCCGCGACCTCTATTTTTCACGAGTCCAGCCGGGCGTCGTCCCACGTGAATCCGTGAATGTTACAAAGGCGCCCGGCCCGTCCCCGGGTTGGTGCAACTCCAGGTACAGCAATGAATGTTTCTCCCACAGGCAACACGTTGAAGGTTGTTCATGCTCCTCTTCTGTCTTCTGGCTGTCAGCATTGATGCTCATCCACTCGACGATCCGGTGATGTCGTTGAAGATCGAGATCACTCAGGAAGCGGTGCTTTACCGGGTGAGCGTTCCAACATTCATTTTCGAGCCACTCAAGGGGATTACCTACAAGTCCGGGCTGGATGAAACCGAGCTTAAATGGGATGAAGTGGAGTCCTACTTCAAGCAACGGAATCCGGTGCATGTTGACGGCATCCGAGTCTTACCGGCACTCAAGGACCTGAAATTCATCCAGGTAGATAATTTTGAGCCGGGGACTGCTCCTTCCGAACACAAAGGGCAGATCCTCCAGTACGTCCGCGCTGAAATCCTGTTGAGTCACGGAGCAAAATCCAGACCTGAAGAAGTGCGAATGAAGTGGGAGACATTTCTTCCACCCGAACTCCAGGAAACCATCGTGACCCTGAGCGCATTCGGCAGCCGACAGCTCATTTTGTTCAACAAGAGTGAGAACGAGCAGGTCTGGCAATCAAGAATGCGAGGGCCGTCAGTAATGGACATCTCTCGCGTCAAGTTCGAGCCAACGAGGGTGAACCTGTGGCTGGCATGGGCTTACGGTCTTTCGATCCTTGTTGTCGGATATTCCTTCCGGCGGCATCCTTTGCCTGTCACCATTATCTCGGCAGCTCTTATTGTCGGCCTCTTCTTTTGCCTGCCAACACGGGGCCAAGTCTCTACGAACGTCCTGCTGCCAGAACCGGCCAATGCAGCCGCTCTGTTCGGCGCCCATCTTCGTAACATCTATCGAGCATTCGATTACACCAACGAGGAAGACATCTACGACACCCTTGCCCAGAGTGTCGACGGCCCAATGCTGGATGAAATTTACAATCAGGTCTATCAGAGCCTGCTGCAGCGGGACGAGGGAGGGGCCGTAAGTATGGTTCAGCGGGTCGAGATTCTTGAATCGAATCTGGAGCAAAATGAACCGGCAGGGAAGGCCTCATCGGCTCAACTCAGCATCCAGTGCAGGTGGCGCGTCCACGGCGCCGTAGAACACTGGGGGCATTCGCACAAGCGCCTCAATGAATACCACGCCACGTATGTATTGAAGCCAAGGGATGGACGTTGGAAGATCACCCATGTGGAAGTCAAGGAACAGAAGCGCATCGAACTTCCCAAGCCTGCCTCTGCTGCGATGACAGGCTCGTAGTGACCGGCTTCAGCCGTTTTGAATCCAAATCCAATAAGCGATTCACCACCACACTCCCTTAACAGCATCACTTCTTTCAATATTCAAAAGCTCTGCAGGCGCCGGCAATTTTAAATTCCCAAATCACTTTCTTGCTTGGCGCAATTTTCTTAACGCCCGTGGAATCAACGATCAGAGTTGTGCCGTCCGGTAGTCGCTGGGCATCATAGATCTCGCCAGCGGTTGTCTCCCAGGTTGCCTCGCCTTCACTATTCAGTTCGACCACTTTCCGGGTGGAATGATCGCTCACAAGCGTGTTGCCATTCTCCAGTCGCCGGGCTGACTGAGGGCTCTCCAATTTATAATTGGCAGTCCAGACAATCTTTCCGTTTGTATCTACCTCCACCACCTGCTTCCCAGTATGCAGGGTGACGAGGGTGCGACTGTTTTCCAGCCTTTGTGCGAAGAACGGTCTGCCGGGAACAATTGCTGACCAGGTAGTTTTGCCTTCCTTGTCGATTTCAAGGATTTGATTGGAGTCAGTACATGCCACGAGCGTGTTCCCGTTGTCGAGCCTCTGCACGCTGGTAACGCCTCCCGGCAGACCCGTTTTCTGCCATACAACTTTGCCTGAGGCATCAAACTCCTGCACCATGCGAGTGGAGTAGCTGCCGACAAGTCGGTGCCCGTTCCGCATGCCCTGGCAGGCCCATGGATGGATAAAGTTTTTCTGTTCCCACACCACCTTGCCGGAGGAATCGAGCTCGAATACTCGATTCTCTGATTGCACGCAGACCAGGATTCGTCCCAGAAGAATTTTGTCCAAGTCCAGTGGATGCTTGAGCTCGGCTTTTGCACCCTCAAGTTCAAGCCAGGACTTCCATTGGGAGACGGGGCCTTTGCGCTCTTCCTCGTTCGCATAGGAAGTAAATCCAATCTTCTGACCGGTCAACGCAAGCAGAATATGATGCGAACGGGTTCGGACATCCACATCACTGGATTCCAGTGATTCGACCAGAGGCCTGAGGCACGCCCGGTCTGCACGTGTGGCCAGGACTTCCGCGGCGGCAAGACGGAGAGGTTCGCGCTCTGATTCGAGCGTCTTGAGAATAGCTTTCTTTGCTTCCTCCAATTCAAGCCCCCCCAACGCATGGACGGCGGCGATACCAAGAGGCTGGAGCTTGTCGTCCGTGGCATTTTTCAGACGCTCTATGTCTTCAGGTGTTGAGGTCGCTACGAGCGCTCTTTGAGCCTGCCGCTGCACAAAAGCGGCTTCGCAGATTGGAAAAATCTTGATGAGCTCGTCTGACAGGCCGGTGAGTTTCTTTTGCTCAATAACTCTGAAAATTGCATGCAGTATCTGATCACGCTGTGACTCTCCCTTACCAAAATATTCCAAGAGTTTGCGAGCGCGGTATCGCACCTCGAGGTCGCCGGAATTGGCGGCCTGCTTTATCAGAGGCAACGCGCTGACTTGTTTGCTTCGCAGTTCCGCAAATGCCCGCTCCCTGACGGGGTACGAACGGTTCCCCAAATCCTCGATCCACGCGACGACATCAGTCGGGACACTACCCTCGTAGTAGCTCCGCATATATTTCGATAGCGACTCCTTGTCGGTTGCGATTTTGTGCAGGCTAAGCAGCGTTTCCGCTCCGTCCTCCGCTGGAGCGAAGGCCAGTGTTGAAAAGATGATTGTGAGAATGAGCATGGGAATGTGAAGCCTGTATGCTCGCCAGCTTGGAGTCTCGTGCCGTAACTTCCACGCTTGGCGCTGAGATATATCCTACATCCTCGCCTCTTCCTCAGAGACTTTGCGCTGTCCGCTCTTTTTCCTCTCTGCGTTCACAATCTTTGGCGCTGTTTCGCCGGCTTCCACCATTCGGCGGATGAGGCGCTCTTTCATGGTGTCTGCCACGATGCGGTGTGAACCCTGTTCAATCAGATTGCTCAATTCGTAAGGATCGCACTGGAGGTCGTAGAGGTATTGCTCCACATACACGTCTGAACCTGAGTCTTTGCCACCGCTCTTATCGGGGGCGTCGACGGCATATTTCCAGCGCTTGGTGCGAACCGATCGACCGACCTGCGCTTCGCTTATTTGAATGAATGCCTCCTCCGGCCAGTCATCAGCGGTGCCGTTTATCAATGGCATGATGGACCGGCCCTGCATTTCGTCAGGCACATGGATGCCCGCGGCATCCAGCAGCGTTGGTGGTAAATCAATGAGACTGATCATTTCCTGTAAACGACCGCCGCCATCGAATCCCGGCCCCTGGAGTGCGGTGGGCACACGCACGGAGCTCTCGTGGCAGGAACGTTTGTATTCACTGTTGCGAGTTTTGAAATGGCACGCGTGATCAGAGGTAAACAGAAGAATGGTGTTCTCCAGCAACCCCAAGCTCTTCAAAGCGTCGTTGAGCCGGCCGAGTGCTTCATCAAGACGTTTGACCATTCCCCAGTAGCCGCCGAGGTGCTGCTGAGACGTCCCACCGAGCGCGGCAAGATCCGGTGGAGTCCAGCGTCCGGCGTAACGTTCTCGATAACCGTCTGGCGGCGGGTAATCGTCGATGTGGTTCTGATGATGCGGCTCAATAAACGAGGTGAACAGAAAGAAAGGTCCGTTCTGATTTTCATCCACATATCGAATGACCGCATCGTTGCAGGCATCCACACGATAACCGGGCAGCTTGACCGGATTCTGGTCGTTATCGAAGAGCGTGGTCTGGTATGCGTCGGAAGTGAATTCGAGGACATTCGAGGCAAGCCAATAGTCGTATCCTCCGCGGTCTTCTGGCCTGACTCCACCTACCTGGCCATCTGCCGCCAAATGCCACTTTCCAATATAGCCAGTGGTATAGCCGGCGTCCTTAAAATAATCGGCCAGCGTTGGCGTGTCTTTGGGCAAGGGAATCCCGTTTCGAAAGCAGCCGGTCGTTGTCGCATAAAGTCCAGTTTGAAGGCACGAGCGAGCCGGCCCGCATACAGGCTGGCAAGTGATCGAATGCTGCACATGAGTGCCGTTCTGCGCCATCCGATCAAAGTTGGGCGTGAGGTCGAGCGGATTCCCATGCACCCCGGTGGAATCCCAACGTTGCTGGTCTGTGAAGAAGACGATGACGTTCGGCTTGTCGCTGCGAGTCTTTGGCATAGCAGACTAATACGTAATGAGTAATGAGTAAGCGTGGCGTTCGGAGAGGGTAGCCAGAGCTACAGAAAACGTAAAGCGTGTGACGGAACAGTGGAGTTATGCCTTTCGGAGAACCGAGAACAAAGAACTTCAAGCCGCACCGGAACTCCCAACAGCAACCGCACCCTTACGTATGTAGGTATTACGTATTACGCACCCCGCCCCATCGTTGACACCCCAAAACACTTTTGCTAGTTTGCCGCCTGACATTTGAAAGGATATTTCGACCGGTATTGAGGGCTTCTCATCTGTGATTCTCTCGAGTCACGTTCGCCGGTTTTCCAACATTTTGAACCCACCTCAAGAGGCGAGACATGAGTGTAGAATCCACCGTTCCCGAAACCTACGATCCGCCGCAGAATTATGTAGATAACGCTTACGTGCAGAGCCGTGAGCAATACCAGGAAATGTACGACCGCTCGATCAAGGACCCCGAAGGTTTCTGGGGAGAGATCTCGGATGGGTTCCACTGGCATAAGCAATGGGACAAACTCCTTGAATACAACTTTGACCTGGACCAAGGAACTATTGATATCAAGTGGTTCCTCGGCGGTCAGACCAACATCTGCTACAACGCGGTAGATCGTCACCTCGAAGACAAGGCCGATCAGATTGCGCTACTGTGGGAAGGCAACGAGCCGGGAGAGGAAAGACAGCTCACCTACAAGGAACTCCACGAGCAAGTCTGCCGGTTCGCCAATGTATTGAAGAGCAAAGGTGTCAAGAAAGGCGACCGCATCGCCATCTACATGCCCATGGTGCTCGAGCTCGCGATTGCGTGTCTCTCATGCGCCAGAATCGGAGCCATCCACTCGGTCGTATTCGGCGGCTTTTCTGCAGATTCACTGGCCGACCGTATCGTAGACTCGACAGCCAAACTTTTGATTACAGCCGACGGTGTTTTCCGCGGTGCGAAAATCATCCCCCTGAAAGATGTCGCTGACGAAGCTTGCGACATTTCAGCGAAAAATGGCCACGCCGTGGAAACCAGCATCGTCTACCAGCGCCTCGGCGATAAGCTCGAAGTGAATTGGAAGGACAAGCGTGACTGCTGGTGGCACGAGGAAATGGAAAGGGCGAGCACTGACTGCAAGGTCGAATGGCTCGAAGCCGACGATCCACTCTACATGCTCTACACCTCCGGCTCGACCGGCAAACCCAAGGGAGTGCTGCACACGGTCGGCGGTTACATGCTCTATACCACCACCACCTTCAAATATATTTTTGATTACCATCCAGGCGATATCTGGTGGTGCACAGCGGATATCGGTTGGGTTACAGGACACAGTTACATCGTCTACGGGCCGCTCTGTGCCGGTGCGACAAGCTTGATGTTCGAGGGCATCCCGACGTATCCCGACCCGGGCCGTTTCTGGCAGGTGGTGGATCGTTACCAGGTCAACCAGATCTACACCGCGCCTACGGCCGTTCGTGCGCTCATCAGCCAGGGCGAAGATTTCGTCACCAAGTACAAACGCACCAGCCTGCGCCTTCTGGGCACGGTCGGTGAGCCGATCAATCCGGAAGCCTGGCGCTGGTATCACCGCGTCGTTGGCGACGGCCGCTGCCCCATTGTCGATACATGGTGGCAGACCGAGACCGGTGGCGTTCTCATTGCAGGGTTGCCCGGGGCGTGGCCGCAGAAACCGGGCTCGGCAACCCTACCGTTCTTCGGCGTCCAGCCGGCGATCTTCGATGAAAACGGAAATGAGCTTGAAGGGGAAGCCACCGGCTACCTTGTCATCAAAGAACCATGGCCAAGCATCATGCGTACAGTTTACGGGGATCATGATCGCTTCGAGGAAACTTACTTCAGCCGTTTTAAGGGCGTCTACTTTACCGGCGACGGCGCACGCCGAGACGCCGATGGCTACTACTGGCTCACCGGCCGCGTAGACGACGTCATCAACGTCAGCGGACACCGAATCGGTTCGGCCGAAGTCGAAAGCGCGCTAGTATCGCACCCATCAGTTGCTGAGGCCGCAGTCGTCGGTTTTCCACACCCGATCAAGGGCGAAGGCATCTACGCCTACGTCACCCTGAATGCCGGCCTCGAATACAGCGACGACCTCAAAAAGGAACTCGTCAAGCAGGTACGAAAGGAGATTGGCCCCATCGCCAGCCCCGACGTTATCCACTGGGCGCCCGCAGTACCGAAGACCCGTTCCGGCAAGATCATGCGCCGCATCTTGCGAAAGATTGCCGCAGGCGAGTCTGACCTCGGCGACATTACCACACTCGCAGATCCTTCGGTTGTCGATACTCTCGTCGGTTTCAAAGGCAAGTAAGACTGCCAGCCAAAATCAGTCAGATCCCAAAAGCCCTTCCGGCCTGCCGCTGGAAGGGCTTTTTTGCGTTCTGGCGCCATCGGAGATGATCGCTCGGCATCCAAGGATGACCACTGATTCAGGATTCACGAGTGATTCAGGATTCACCTGACGGCCTCTTAAGTCCATTCCGAGAATCCTCACCGACCAAAAAATATTTTGGCATTTTCCGCCTCTAAGCGACTGTGTGGAAACAGTCTGGCAACCCATTGAGTCCTCAATCCTGAAATCTGTAACAGCGGCATCATGTCAGCACATTGAATCCTGAATCACCCCTGAATCCTCAATCTTGAAATCTTTGACAGCGTCAGCCATCAGGGCAGCCCCAGAGTCCCGAATCCTCAATCCTTAGCGGCGGCAACAGTCGTAGTCTGAATCCACAAATCCTTCGATTTCAAAAAAATCTGAAGAAATCCCTTGCATGCGTTTAGAATATCACTATAAATACACACTCATTTGTGTGGTTTTTTTTGCTTTTGTAGTAATGATTCACCTTTAGACCTGCAACATCCTGTCGAAAATGAATTCATTTGTGCAACATCTTGTGACTGGTCCAAACTTGGGCCACTCTGTAAGCAACCGCTGTGCGAATGAACATCAAAAATTCATTCGAAATATAAAGTTCTTTAATATTTCAAGTTATACATCTACGACGACCAGTGAGTGGGTAGAGACCACTACTAATCGTGGTTGGAGAAGGCTTAGGGCGCGTTATTTGCGACCACACAGATTAGTGGCATTCAAATTTGTGCCACTACAGATTGTGACTGCTTCTTTCCTACTTCAATACCTGGAGGATTAGCCCGATGCCCAGTAATTCTCAGGCCATCGTGAAAAAGTCGCTGTCAAAGCCATCCCGTTCGTTGGTTTTGGCCGTTTTCGCTCCTGTTGCCGCTCTGGTAGCTCTCCCTGCCTTCAGCAGTATCTCTACAGACTCTCATTACCAAAGAGTAGCTACGCGTGAGACCCTTGTGACAGCCTACTGCCCCTGCAAAATTTGCTGCGGCGGAGAGGCCAATGGGATCACCAGCACCGGCCGAAATGCTTTCCGATTTACTGGAGTCGCCGCAGACCCAACCGCCATCCCCTATGGCAATTTTGTCCGGATTCCAGGAGTGGGATTCCGGAAAGTTGATGACACAGGTGGTGCCATGCGCCAATCATGGAGGAAGAATCGCGTGTATCACCTCGACTTGCGCTTCAGATCACATGAAGTGGCCCGTAAATGGGGGCGCAAGTGGATGAAAGTGGACGTTTACGAACCTCTCTTCTAGCTGGCTGAGCTCCCCCGGCTCGGCTTGATGAAGTCAGGCCTATTCCCCTCTCTTCTAACCCAGGAGGTTAGAAAATGGACCCACGTCTGATGAAGCCGCGCGATGCCGGCCTGTTCGCATCGCAACCCGCGAGGCACCCCACCTCCGGGAATAATTTGAAGGCGGCGGGCCAGCAGCCGGCGCATCGGTCGGGAATCCGGCCCTCGCGCCAACTGCCTCGGAAGCCCGTCGCCAAGACCGTTTCATACCCGCTTGTCTGTACCTTTTGTAATGGGCAGGCGGAAGGGATTGCTTTCCGAACCAGGCTCTTTGAAGGCCGTTCAAGCATCGAGGCACCCGTCCTCACATGCGAGCACTGCCATGAATTCCAGGAAGCGCACCCGCTCATGGATTCCTGGAGCCCTTACTGGTCGGCACAGCCAGGCAGCCGCCTGTGCTTTCTGGCCATCGGCCGGATTCAGTCCTATTCAAAAGATGAGCTGACCCAACTCTGGAATCGTAAGAGGACAGAGCTGAATCAGTTCAGAGAACCAAGGTGGACAAAGACCCTGTGGCGTATCTGGTACCTTGGCCGGAAGTCAGGGGTCGTCCGAGCATAGCTCGACAAAGCTCCTCGCCCCCACGGGCGCTATGGTGCTCGAAGCTCTAACCTTCAAGATGAAGGGCATGCATTCTCCGCGAGTCCCGTGCATGAGAGCTTCGAGCACCCCGCAGTGCAACGGCTCAGCCTTTCTAACCCGGAGGCTGAGCCAATTTTTTTAGGGGAGGAATCTGAAGCGCTCGTACCCTTTCAATTGAGCCTGTTGCTGAACCCAAGTTCGGCCAGGCTGACCACTTAGACGTTTTATATACGAACGCGCCTTCTCTGCGGAGACATTCTCTAAAACAGAGAGCCTTACAAATAAAAGCGGTGACAGGTCACCGAACTGCAAAGGGCTGCAGCGTACTTTGGAATTCCCAGAATTTCCTGATGGGTAACATTCAGGGCCGACATCTGACCTAACAGAATTGTTTATACCCAACTCTTGTAAAGCGCCACGGCCTCTGCCTTCAGGTCTTCCCACTTGGTCAGCAGAACCATCCGAACGGTCGTCTCGACCTGATCGCCGGCGGCGACATCGCGACCAAAGAGGTGGAAATACTGAGAATTGTGGTAGGAGTTGTAGCCGGACAGCCCGAAGCAATCCTTGGGGCGGGCCATGAGAATGATGGCGTGGCCGTAGCGGTGCTCCTGGATCATCAGAGGATATTTGAAAAACGGGCCGCGGCGCCAGTTGAGTGCATGACCTGTCAGCCAACGGCCGTCACGGAACACCGATTCAGCAGCCGCATCTCTCGCCCACGATTCGTTTTCATCTTCACCGAACAATCTTTTGGTGTACCAATAAATGTCCTCAGGATGGGTCTGATTGTCCGTGATGGCGTACGAAGGGAAGTAGAACGGCGTGAAGTAGTTGGCAATGAACAACTCAAAGTTTGAATAGTCTCGATTCACCTTGGCGCCGAACGTGACATCCACCGCGGAATCGCTTTCCACGATCCGGTAACGAGCAAACGTTTCGGCATCGACTGCTTCGCAGGGCGACCATCGCACTTCGGCTGCGCCATCCTTCAGTTCTACTGAATTGGGTTCTCGCTCCCTTGTGATCTCCAGTTCTGTCCCATCGGCCAGAGTGCGGTAGATGTTCAGCCAGACGAAATTCGGGCCTTCATCAAGATGAAAACTGCCCAGACCCGTCAGTCTCAGGCCTTGCTTTCCCAGGACAGTGACGATGCCTCTCGGGAGACTCCCTTGCAGGAGCGGCCGCTGTGCTACTTCTTCGAATGACATGGGGAATCTCCTTCTCAGGAATGTGGCCCGCCACTCTGTGGCGGCGCGTTCTTACTCACCGCAGAGCGGCAGGCCACTTAACTTTTCTTCGATATCACCAACCGGCGGCTTTGTAGACCTTATGAATGATCTCGAGATTCTTGACTTCAACATCCATCGGCATCGGGACTGGGCCATCCTCCCGCAGATACTTGATAAACGCCTGGCCAAGTTCCTGCATGTCCCCTTTGTGCTTTTTCATGTTCACCGTCAGGGTCTTGCTGGTGGCTTTGCCTCTTCCTTTTTTGTCGACATACAGGTATTCGATTTCCGGACTCTCCCAGGTGCAGTAGCCGAACTGCAAACCACCCTCGGTGCCGTAGATGGTGGTCCGGTTGGGGATGCTGGCATGCGCATGGTTTGCTCGTTCCCAGTAATACTTCATGCCACCTTCAAATGTCATGAAGGCAACACCATGCTCCTCTACGGTAAAAACGTCTGTGCCGGGGTCGACCTTATCGAGCCCGTTAGCGCAGATTCCGTCGGCCTTCAGCAGCTTGGGCTCACCGAGAATTCCGAGGTGGAAGGACATGTCGTAGACGCCCCAGTCATAAAGAGGCCCGCCACCGGCAATGTCTCGGTTCAGAAACCACTTGGCAGTCGGATTGTATTCGAGTCCCGGTCGGCCTTGGCGGCCAACGCCCCTGTGGTGCACAAAATAAACTCTTCCCAGCTTGCCATCGCTGATTAGCTTTTTGACATATTCAAATTTGGGATTCAGGCGCGCATGGCGACACGAACAGCCAGACACCTTCAAATCAGGATATTTCTCTGCGGCCTTAAGAAGCTTCTTTGCATCGCTGACGCTGGTGGCCAGTGGTTTTTCCATCAACAGATGCTTGCCCGCCTTGAGGACATCCATCCCGATTCTCAGGTGGGATAATGGAGGGGTGCAGACGACCACCGCGTCAAGCTTGTCGTCCTTAAGCATCTCTGAGTAATTGGTGGTGGTATTCGTCACATCAAATTTCTGCGCAGAGTCACCGAGAGCCTTCTCATTCAGGTCAACAATCCAACGTATCTCAGTGCGGGAATCATTGGCGAAGTTTTGCATGTGGGCTTGCGCAATCATGCCGCAGCCGATCATTCCGATTTGAGTCTTGTGCGTACTCATAGATGTTCCTTCTTAAGGTGATTGGGCAATAGGATATATGCGCGCGGGCGACATGTTAGGTGTTACCTGGCCCTTTCGAAAAGTGGTCGGGGCAAGAATTGTGATTTTCTCTTTACTGCAATCGCCCCGTCCGCTAGGTTGGTGCGGGCGGCCTACCTCTCAGGACAGAACAATGCACGTTGGAACCCAGCATTTCACAACGACTGATGAAGACCTCGAATACCTCGAACGTTACGGGGTGAGGAACAAGAACGAAAACTTTATTACTTTTCATCGCCAATACGGTTGGGACGTCGAGGAAATCGTCGAGAAGAAAGAAAAGTGTGCGAAGTATGGCGTTGATATGGAAATGGTGGCCCTCCCCATGGCCAACCTGAACGTGAACGGCGGCGGTGTACCAAACTTTTTGCTCGGGAACAAGGGGGAGGGCGACAAAGAAATCGATCTCGTGTGCAACATGATCCGCCAGGCTGCAGAAGCCGGAATTCCCGCCGTCAAATACTACCTTTGTGCCATCGAGAACCAACGGACGGAGAGTCTCCCGCTGGGGCGAGGCGGCTCGGTTTACAGCACCTGGGATCTGAGCAAAGCGGACACCACCACACCCCGCTATGACTCGCCGATCACCGCCGAACAAAACTGGGAACGGATCACCTCCTTTCTTGAAAAGGTGGTTCCTGTTGCCACTGAACACAAGGTTCGTATGGCCTGCCACCCGTGCGACCCCTGGCTGCCCCCGAATTTCCGGGGTGTTGATCGGGTTCTCGGCGGGTTCGAAGGCTTCCAGAAGTTCATCGAGATCTGTGAGAGCCCTTACCACGGGCTCAATCTGTGTCTTGGTTGCATGGCAGAGAGCGTCAATGTGCCATGTGACGAAGTGCCGGGGATCATTCGCTACTTTGGCAGCCGCAACAAGATCTTCCTGATCCACTACCGAAACATCTTCGGAGGACGCAATAAATTTCAGGAAGTCTGGCCCGATGAAGGCGACATGAGCATGCACCGCAACATGCTGGCCTTGAAAGAGGTCGGTTATGACCACATGGTCGTGCCGGACCATGCACCAGGCCATCAGAATAAGAATCGAGATCGATACGAATCCTGGGCATTTCAATTCGGATTCATCAAGGCCATGATGCAGGCGGTGATGGACAACGGAAATTAAGCAACCTCAGGGGCAGTAAGATTTCCTTCGAAACTTCTGCGCGAATAGCGTGTATGAATCAGGAAAATTTCAACGGATGCGACAGGTGAGATTGTCGTAGCTCATTGAAGCCAATGCACAGCGACAGCCATGCTCCGTTTGACGAAGTATGGCCGCCAAGCGATCCTTACACAATCTTTATCACCTCGTGCCA
>JAQBXN010000127.1 GCA_027625095.1 Planctomycetota bacterium
AGGGCGTTGCCCTGGGCTGGCATGTTTCTGCCCCTTCGGGGCGTGATCGACTTTTTACGGAGGAATCTGGAAGCCTATCCTGTGAGTGTGTCGCTCACGTGTTCGGTACGTTGAAGACGCTGACTCTGACGACTCCCGGCGGGGCGTGGAGACCACCTATCGCTGCCGGCGCTTTGGGGCTTTCCACTGTTCTGTTTGTTTGTAGAGTCACTGCAAACCGGCGGCTTGCGGCTACGATTTGCGGCCGACAGCAACGCCACCCATAGCTGCACCTCTACAATTATCTATCGGAGTGACCATGAAAGAATGTGAGATCAGGCTTAAGAACGAGACCCTGGCGAAACTGAATCCCTATCTCCTGACGCGCGGCGTCCCGTTGCCGGCAGGTAAGGTCAAGAGCACGACCGGCGTTTCGGTGCGAGACGCTGAAGGACGCGTTCTCCCGAGTGCCGGCAAGGTGCTGCAGAAGCGGCCGGACGGTAGCGTCGAGTGGATGCTGATGGATATCCTCGTGACGCTTTGCGGGCAGGAGGCGACTTCCATTTTCGTGGAGCCCCGCCGAACTACGGCGCCGAAGGTGAAGAATCCCGTTGCCGTGAAAACCAGGGGCAAGCAAACCACGCTCTCCAATGGCCTTTCATCAGTCACGGTCTCAGCCGCAGGCGGCTCGCTCATAAATGAACTCATCGTCAACCGCCGGAAAATAGTCGACGAGTCGATGCTCGTAGACCTGCACTGCGTGGACGCTGGCGGCAAGGTCTACCGTGCGAGCCTGTCCGGTGCATACAAGGTGACGATTCCTCACCGCAATGCCTTGCGCACCACCGTCATGCTTGAAGGCAAACACCTGGCCCGCGACGGATCCACGTTTATCGACTTCGCATTGCGTTTCACGCTTACTGCCGGATCGCCGGACGTTAAGTTTGAGCACACCTTCTATTGCCGCGAGTCACGGGAGGGGAAAATACCCGTCCGCGCCATGAAACTGATCATGCCCACCACGATGGACGGCGCGGCGACTAAACTCCTGCGCCAGACGACCCGTGGGTATGATTCCGTCTACCAGGACATGGAAGTCAAAGAAAACGTGGAAGTCGTGGCTTCCGGGACTGGTGACCTGGACAACTATAAGGATTCAGGGGCTGCGGTGGCGCACCAGGCCGCCGGGGGCGCGGTATTCCTCCGCAATCCTGAGAGCTACCACGAAAACTGGAGCGAGTATCCCGTCCACATGCGTCCCGGCCAGGGCTCTGGCTTCCGGTCCTGGCATGCGAGCGTCGGGATGCGACACGTCCTGCCGGTTGTGGGGTGGAAGCAAAAAGATTTCACACTCGTCACGGGCTTCGAGCACTTTCGCCAGCTCCATCCCAAGGCCATTGAAATTGACGAGAGCCTGATTACCTGGTCTATCTGGCCGGAATGGTCCTCGCCCATGCAGCTCGTACGCGGGGCGTCGAAGAGTCACATTTTCTGGCTTACAGGCGAACCCCGGTCACTCAATATGGATGAAGTGATCGACGTGCTCTATCGCTGGGAATATGGCTATGTAGAACCGGTGGATGTTTCATTCGATCCCGCTTGGCCGGCATTCTGCGAGGTGCTCGATTGCCAGCACCTGCTCCGATATCAGCCGGAGAAGTTTCCTCTCCTGGAAAACCTGATCGAGGTGGCGCCGGCGGCCGGAAACCCGAGCCGGCATACCTATGACCGCATGCCCGCTACCGGCATGTTCCACTTTGGTGACCTGGTCAGCCCGGATGCCTCGTCCTGCACCAACAACGAGGACGATTGCATGGTCTACTATCCGCTCCAACAGTTCCTCCGGACCGGGCACACGTATACGTGGGATTACGGCAAGGAGGCAGCGCGGCATTACATGGAGGTGGACTTCTGCGAATGGAGCCCCGAGGAACGGCAACGGGGCGGCCTGATTCCGCACACGGGTAACCACTTCTTTGGCTGCGTGTATCCCAGCCACCAGTGGGCCGAGGGTCTCCTCGCTTACTACTATCTCTCGGGCGACGAGCGGGCGAAGAAGGCTGTCATCGGCTGTGCCGACAACCACGTCTGGTGGACCTACAACAAGATCGAGCTCGTCTGCTGTGACGGCCGCGAGGCCGGAATGCCACTGGTGAATTTCGCCGCCGCCTATCGCCTGACCGGCGACGACAAATACATCGAGGCTGCGAGACACATTATCAAGAACTTCTTCATCAAGTGGATGAAGAAGTTTGGTGAGTTCAAATACCCGTATCCGCAAACCTGGCAAAAAGTACCGCACAAGGTGATCACCGGCTACGGCGACTGGTCGAGCTTTGCCGGCCTCTACCGCCTCTGGGAGGCAACCGGCGAACAGGAATTCCGCAAACTGGGCGTGAAGCTCCTGAAAGCGGCCGTCAAACCCGGTGGCTTCAGTCTGAACGACGTCCGGGGAATGGACTTTTTTGCAGCCTGGGCACTCGGGCAGATGACCGGTGATATGGACGATGTCGTCGAGCAGGTAAAGAGCGCCATCCCCATGCTCCTGCGGCGAGGCGGACATCCGGTTCGCCGACTTCATTTTCTAAAGGTGATGGACGAGCGCGGACTCATCGATGAAGGACAGGTAGGGAACAGGCCAGGCTCGATCTGACAACCGGCCGGAGTTTGTCGGCATCGCGTCATTGGGGGGCAACGATGGACTCTTCGTGGACGAGGGCCTCCGTCACCGTTCGCGTACCGGATCGCTATTGGCCCTTAAACTTGTTCTTCAGAGTCTGATAGCCGTTCTTGATTTTTTCGGAGACCGATGATGGGGCGCCCTTCAGCTTCTTGGTGAACGTGCCTGGTCCCTCTCCTTCCACCAGCATCCCGCGTTCAATCGGTCGCCACTTCGAGCGATCTCCTTCCTTCAAAGTAATCGCAATATAGTTTTCCTTTGCCGCCTCATCGAAAAGAATGGAGGTCCTGTCTTCCACCCTCAAATCCAAACCGGCTGGCAGATGGACTAACGCGTAAGTTCGGGTCTGGTTCAGGGAAAGCTCAAACTTGTGTTCCACCCGGCGGATGGTTCCAACCCTTGAGCCGTCGACATGGACGGGCCCGCCAGCCCGGAGACCTTGTGCAGATTCGTGCGCGAAACGAACCTCAAATTCCAGATTGGGTCGTGATGAATTCCTTGCAGGGGAGGATGTGCATGACGACAGTAGGACGGACGCCAACACAGACAGAGATACACAGGCGAAGTTCAACAATGCTTTCATATTTTCATCTTAACTGTTCAGAGGGGCAGGCTCTTACTTTTAATCTTGCTTTTAATCTTCCCTTTCTTCGGTTTTATCATCTGTTCCGGGCCATTCTCTGCTGGAATTTCCATTCCACCCCGCGGCCTTCTCATGCTACAAGAAAGAGCAGAAAGGGGAGATGAAAAGCAAGATTAAAAGTAAGAAAGATTCGACCCTGAACAGTTAACCTGGAAAAACGATTTGAATCAGGCCAAAGCCCTCAACATGCCTTCCGCTTTGTGCATGGTTTCCGCATATTCTGCTTCGGGCTCTGATTGGGCTACGATGCCGCCACCGACTGGAAACTGAATCCAGCCGTCCTTGAAGGTGAAAGTGCGAATCAAAAGGCTCGAATCCATGGCCCCGTCAAAACCGATATATGCCAGGCTGCCGCAATAGGCGCCACGTGCTGTGGGTTCCAATTCCGAAATGATCTCCATGGCTCGCACTTTAGGCGCACCAGTAATCGAGCCACCCGGAAAACATGCCTTCAGGAGCGCAAGCGGTGTCGTACCAGGCAACAACTTCGCCCGGACCTCACTCACCAGGTGATGCACAAACTCCACGGATTCGATATTGAATAATTTGGGAACAGTCACCGAATTCGCCTCAGATACCTTGGACAGATCGTTGCGCAGGAGGTCCACGATCATGACGTTCTCGGCCCTGTCTTTGGTGCTGTTGAAGAGTTCTGCTTTGGCTGCGGCATCCTTCAGATCGACCTCGCGTCGCCGCGTGCCTTTGATGGGACGTGTCTCCACTTCCCGATCTTTTACCCAGAGAAAGCGTTCCGGAGAGGCACTGGCGATCTGGAAATCTCCGGCATCAAAGTAGGCGCTGAAGTTCGCTGGATTTCGTGTCCGGAGTCGTTCATAAATCTCAAGTGGCGGACGGGTTGCTTTGTAGAGCAGGCGCTGGGACAGATTCACCTGAAAGATTTCCCCCGCATAGATGTAGTCAATAGCCTGTTCGATTGCCTTCAGGTAATTGTCACGTGAAAAATTACTGGTGAGACCGAGGAGTGCAGACAGATCAAACTGGGGGGAAAGAACCGGGTTGCCATTGGTAATGTGGCTGATTTCCGGCGGCAATCTTCCGTCAAGCCGTCGCAGTACTTTCATCCCGATCGATTCAGCATCAGATTCGGAAATACGGCCGGGAACGCAATGTGAAACGATCCAGGCCCGACCCTCCATCAGATCAAAGCCGATGACCCAGGAATAGAGACCCGCGAAGACAAAGGGCATCTCAAACTCATCAAAAGCCGGCCAGTCAACTTTTTCGATACAGTGCAACAGGTCGTATGAAAACAACCCGGCAATGCCCCCCTGAAAAGGTGGAAGGCCGGGAAGCGTTTCCGTTGGATTCTGTTTCAGCAGTGTTTCCAATTCAGCGAAAACGTCTCTGTCATCCGACTCTCCGGGACGCAGCCGAAACTCAATGATTTCAAGCGGATCGGCAGTAATAAACGCATACCGGCCCAATTCTGCATGCTCTTTCGAACTGTCCAGAAACAGGGCCCGAGGCAGGTCGCATATGCGTCTAAATGCATCCCACGGGGTGATGGATGTGCTGAGTTCCTTAACGAATGCCATGCCGATGGGTCTTTTATTGGGTGCTGAATGGGTTCGGCTCGACAAGGGTAACGCCCAGTTTGAACTCCCGGGGTATACCTTCAGCAAAACGAATCCTGCGGACATCACGGATGAAATCGCCCGCTTCCCAAATCGTGGTGGGATACAGCCAGTTCGCCATCAGGTGGCGGGTGGAAATGATCTCGCCTCCCGGCAGCCGGAAACTGAGGGCGACCTCGTATTCGGCATCCATGGGCGCGATGCATTCCCAGAAAGTTTCAACGAAAAGTGTTGTCTGATTGATGCGGCGGGGTTGGTTCCAACCCATCAGCCTGGCGCCGCCCTTTTGAATCTGGCCGACCTTCACCTCCATCGACGGTTTGAAGTCCAGCTTGATGCCCTTCCAGTGATCCTCGCGTGGAGCCCCCCGGCGGAATACATAAAACTGTCCCCGCTCATACACCAGACCGTAGTTTGAATCTCTCAGGACGTAATCACGGGTCCTGGTTGTTTTGTAATATTCCTTCCAGGCCCATCGATCGTATGGGTCAAGCACCACGAACTCCTGATCGAGCGGCAACACTTTCCCATCCGGGTGCTCTCCTGGATAGTATTCCCTCGTGCAGTTCAGCACGAGATTTTCGGTGAAGTGTCCGGACAGCCGATAAGTGACGAGGACCGAGGTGTCGATGGGAACAAGCTCCCGAACTTCCTTCACCAGAAGATGACGCTGGTTGATGTCAAAGTTTGCGCTGCTCTGCATTCGTATGAAAAAGAGCCACGCCGAGAGACCGGCGCACATCAACAGACTGACCACCAGACCTGCAATCTGAACACTCAGGTACGGTGCATGTTTCTTCAGAAGTTCCTGAACGCGACTTGCGCCAAATACTGCTGAAAATATCAGAATCGGAACCAGTGAAGCGTGATTCCAGAACAGAATAGTGTGGTGCGTGGGCATGTTGCTGATCAGGAGAAAAAACAGACTGGGCAGCATGATGGCCAGCCGGCTCGGGCTGAACAGCGATAGCATCCCCAGTGGAACGATCAGGTGAAGAATGAAGGAAAGGTTTCTGTAATCGCAGACGTAACTGATGACGAATAACGGGTCGGAAATCACACGCCACAGGATGGAGCCGTATCCGTCTCCGATATCACTGAAGTAAGAGACCACGAATCCGTAAGCACGATCATTGACCAACGGCAGGATCAGTTTGGTGCCAACGATGAAGTAGACGAGCGCACCGGCAAAAAGTCCCGCTCCCCATTTTTTGTGCGGGGTAAACATTGTCATCCAGACCCCGATCATAGCGGCGGTGGGTGCCATATTTTCTTTCACAGCCATCGCAGCCAGCGCCCAGAACAGACAGAGGCCGGGCCTCGAAACGGACAGGTAATAAAAGGCTGCAAGAAACATCGAAATCGCCTGCGCCTCTTCAGATGGCCCGTACGAAGAACGAAATTCAAGAAACAGAACCGGCGTGTAGATCAGGTAGACAATTGCAAATCCAAGCCCCAGATAAGAACCCTCGAGAACACGCCTCCCCAGAAGGAAGACCGGCCAGGCACCCAGACAGAGTGCGAGTGCGTGAATAACGAGAATCGTTTCGTGATAAGGGAAGAGCCAGAAGATGGGGAGAGCCAGAATTCGAGTGCAGAACAAATGATCCATGGAAGTGCCTTTCCCTGCCCCGCGATGAGGCTGGTTGTAGGTCATCATGAACTTCCCTCGAAACGTCTGGTGATACCCCTCTGCAATCTGTCCCGAATCAAAGTAACCAAGATTCAAAGCACGAAATTGGCAGATGTTCAGAAAGGCGAAAAGACCGAAATGGATGACCATCAGGACAATCAAAACAACGGCACAGACCCGTTGGTGTCGCTTGCCTTCCGGCAGCGTCGGAATGAACCCGTTGGCAATAAGACCGGCGGTTAATCCGGCCGCGAGGATTCCATGGAAGATGGGAACGAGAGATGCGGGAATACCGCACAGGCCCAGCAGAGGCTGGAGGAGCAGTGTTGTGAGGGGCAATCCCAGCCAGAGCCATCGTAATAGTGCCTCAGGATTACCTGACTTTCTTCCTGACCACCAGACAAGCTGGCCCCAAACGATCAGACCGATCAGGATGCCGAGCACAGCACACGGCAAGAAGCCGGCGTCCAGATAGACCACCCCATCCTCTGGCTCGATATATTCGTTCATGCCAAACCGGCTGAACAGGTGGTACGTCCCCTGCGAATAAACCCACAAAAACCATGCAGAGGCAAGGCCTCCCAAAGACGCGAGGGCGCCCCCAATAATTGCGAGACTCTTTGTGGAACGAGTTTGCATGGGGTAAACGGACAGGGCCTGCTGTTCGAACTTGGGCCAATGCCCAGCTAACAGTCGTAAGCCGCACGTTCAAGTAGAGTAAGAAGCGACATGCTGGAATGCTTTTCCGTGAAACCGGTCCCCGGCCGGAAACCGGGGCGTTTATATCACGGAGTTGTTCATCATGCCTGAGGCGTCACACAGCAATTCCTGGAGGGCCATCGGGCAATTGGAGTGCACCGGGCTGCCGGAGAATTTCTTTCTGCAACACCCCTCACACCTTCCCCGCATGAGGTAATGTCGCAGCATAAGGACGCCCGGGAACGAGCTTGCCTTCCTCCACAAACCCTTCCGGCCGATCGTGCAACTCTTCTATGAGTCTGTTTCGCCATTCGGCGATGCGATCCTGATGGCCGGGATCATCGATCAAGTTTTTCAACTCTGTCGGATCAGAATCCAGATCGAAGTATTGCTCTGTGCCGTCTTTTACCAGCCAGATGAATTTTTCTTTGCCGTTGGTGAGGGACTGATGGTCCGGCGCATGCTCGATATGGAGATGATTCCTCCATTCCGGGGTCTCGCCTCGCATGAGAGGGACGAGGCTTCTGCCTTCGACGGTGTCCGGTATCGCTGCTCCTGCCAGATCCAACAGGGTAGGCATGATGTCCTCCAGACAGACTGCCTCATTGCTGACTGTCTCAGGCTTAATGCCGAATCTTTGTGGGGCACGGAGGAAGAGTGGGATGCGTGCTGAGCCTTCATACGGTGCTATTTTGCGCCACCGATAATGGTCGCCAAGCATCTCCCCGTGGTCGGACGTGTAAACTACGATGGTATTGCCTCCGGTCATGCTATCGATGCCGTTGACTGGATTGATCAGACGCCGAATCTGATCGTCGACGTGATTGATCAGACCGTAGTAGCCGGCCCTCGCGCTCAATAATACTTCGTCCTCCAGCTTCACATTCTTTGACGAGATGTTGCCCCAGCGCATGCTGCCTTCCGGTGGTGTTGCCCAGTCGCCAATATCTGGAGGCAACACGCCGGTGCGCAGGTAACGCTCAAAATAACAGGCTGGCGGCTGCAGAGGCGGGTGTGGGGCGATGTATGAAACGGTCAGGAAAAAAGGACAACTCGGGTCGCGCCGCTTGAGGTAGTCCAGGGCCTGGTCTGTGACCCAATTTGAAAAATGAAGGGATTCTTCCAGGTGCCAGGGTTTTGCGGTCCAGTCATTGTGCATGACGCCGCCGCCGAACCAGTCCGCGTTCGGCACATTCGCATTGCGAACCAGCCACTTGTCGTAGCACTGTTCACTTATGCGGTCATTGATGACCATCTCCTGATAACCGTAACGTTTTCGGATAGGGTGTTGGTGCATGTCCCGCCCAACGATACCGGTCTGATATCCCTCCTCGCTCAGGACACCGGGAAGCGTCGGTGGCGCGTCCCATTCGACTCCGTCTCTGTAACCGACCATTCCATGTGTCGGTGGGAATTGCCCGGAAAGCAGACTTCGCCGTGAAGCAATGCAGCTCGGACAAGTGGTGTAGGCCTTGGTGAACCTCGCACCTGCAGCAGCAATGGAATCCATATTGGGTGTAAGCACCGGGTGACGACCTTCGATGGAAGTGCAGTCGGCCCGATGCTGGTCGGACATGATGAAAAGGATATTCGGGCGATTCATTTTGGTACTCATAGATCAATTACCGGCAACTGTCTGGGTCTGTGTTGGGGGACTGGAATTATTATCGGGTGGAGTTCTGGCGTTACTTCTTTCCCGCGTTTACACCTAATCCGCGCCTGTATGCTTCCAGGGTCAGGAGATCAGCAGGTTCCACATTGCCAATGTTCACTTGAGGCCCGTAACGGTCGATCAGGTCTCGTCGCATACGATGAATATCGCAAGCCCGAATGCCATCGATCCATGGCCCTGGGAGTTCGAACATCACATTATCGATACCCGCTCGCTCCACGGCACGTTCAATCAAACGCGCGGTTTCCTCATCCTCGTCCACCAGTTCGGCGGCTTCCAAAAGGACGATCTCGGCCCCGGCATCGAGGCATCGCAGAGCGTCATCACTCAAATCCGTGCCGCTCGGGAGGCCTTCCTTCTTGCCTACCTCGCCAATGATTCGTAGTCCAAGCCCGGCGCCTAGAGAGATCATTCGCACTTTCCATTCAAGAGTTACTGCGTCCATGTTGTCAGACACTTCAATGCATCGGTAGCCCGCGGCCTGAACGGCATCGAAATACAAATCGGCCTTACCTTCGACTTCGGCCCACTCCAGAAACTGTCCGCCCGGAAACGGCTCGATCTCGTGTTCCTGATAAAGCTTGAGCTTGGCCGACAGGGTCTCATTGGTCAGCAGACGCGAAATACCGACCGCAACTTTTGCAAAATCAAAGTGTGGCGCTCCTACCGTGACGAGATCGTTCTGAGCGTTGGGGCCGCTCCCCCAATCGATCACCATGGTCAGGCCCGTCTTGCGAGGCTTGGAATCCCGGTCGATTCCATCGAAACCTTCGAAAAAATGATTTGCCACCAACGACTCCTGATTAGGGTTTTAGTGGTCGACCCTTACGGTGGACTGCCAGAATCACTCCACGACGAATGAATCGAACTTACGTTCTTTGAGCTGTTCCTGGACTTTCTGCGCTTCTGCCTTGCTCTTGTAAATCCCCACCCGAACTTTATAGATCAGTTTGCCCTCATGATTCTCAAGATGCAGGAATGGTGGATGGCCGAGCGGTTTCAACTGTTCTACCAATTGCATGGCCGCCGCCCGATCCTGAAATGCTCCTGCCTGTAACGAGAAAGAGCCCCTGGGCAGGGCCGAAGTGGTTGGCAGCGGATCTATTGGCGGAAGGCTCTTTGAGGGAGGCGATCCTGCGATACTGGATCTCTGGCCGCCGACGCTCGCGAGCCTTGCCTGAACTTTTTCCACCTCGACAAAAGTCGCAAATTGTTCGATTGCCCGGCTGTAATTCTCCTTGGCCGGTCCATTTCTGCCTTGCAATCGCTGGCTGTCTCCCAGCCCTACCAGCGCCGGCCCGATCATGTAACCGGCGGTGAGATCTTTGGACGCCAGTTGGAGACGTTCTTCGGCATGTGGGTAGTCGCCAAATTTAAGGTGACATAAGCCTGCCCAGTAAGCAGGCTCGGCCTTCATCCGGGGATCGAATTCTCCACCAAGTATCAGCTCGAACGCGCTCAAGGCACTGCGGTAGTCAGCCATCAGGTAGGCTTCCTGAGCCTTCTGGATTTGAGCAGTGTAGTTTATCCCAGGAGGAGGAGGCGGTGTCGTAATACGCCGGTTACATGCCGGGAGCAAGAAGAGGAGGGCACTGGCGAAGATATACAGGCTCTGTCGAAAGGATGGTGATTCGGATTTCAGGTTGTTCAGCACAGGGAGGGTCAGGCGAGGAAACTTACTCTGCTTCGTATGACTCTTCTGAGTCATGAAGGGTTGTACGCAAAATTGGTATGGCTGCTAATGGTGATGGAAGCCAGGAGTCACTCTACGGGACTTTTTACAGGCGGCTCGCTGTTCATCCATCGTTGTATCGCTTCCCCAAGACAATTGGAACTTGTCTGGCCGGTTCGCAGTAGTCGTTTCTGGAATCCAGAATCGGAACGGGCGATATTCACCGGTTTGAGTGTTCCATTCAGAATTCTTCATGGGACTTCCAACGGGTTCCCTGAATATTTACGGAATCGCCGTTCACCTGGTCGGTCTTGAATGCCTCGAATGTGTAGTCCTGCTGAATCTCAGGCTGTTGCCAATAGCTTTGTGTGTACCATCGCCCTTCCAGTTCTGTCAGGTCGGGGGGGTCAGATTGAGCCAGATGCGGCATCGAAAGTGAGAGGAAAAAGAATGAGATTCTTCGCATCATGAGAATTTTTGAAGGGTAGAATGCCTTCTTTGAATTTCAGCACTTTAGCTTACTCTTTACTCCTTAATACTTAATTGTCCATGCCCGTTGAACAATCCCCCCTCCAATTCGGATTTCTAAGCACTGCCGGTATCGGTACTAAAGTAAAACGCGCAGTTGATCTGGTCGAAGGCGCCGAAGTCCTTGCCGTTGCCAGCCGAACAATTGAAAAGGCCCAGGCATGGGCTGAGAAGCATCAGGTTTCGAAAGCCTACGGCGCCTATGACGAGCTCCTTGCCGACTCTGATATCAATGCCATCTACATTCCCCTTCCCCCGGCCATGCACGCGGAATGGACCATCAAAGCTGCGGAGGCAGGCAAGCACGTGCTTTGTGAGAAACCCCTCGCGGCAAATACTGCCGAGGCCCGTGAAATGGTCGAAGCATGCCGACAGAACGGCGTACAACTGATGGACGGGGTGATGTGGGTACATCACGATCGTTCGACAGCCATGAAAAAGATCATTGATGAAGATTTGGGCAAACATCGTCGAGTGACCGCAGCATTTAGCTTCAACTACGGGGACAACGTCCCGATGCAAAACATTCGCCTCAAGCCGGAGATGGCTGGAGGATGCCTCGGTGATCTGGGCTACTACTGTATCCGAGCTATTCTTCTGGCCTTCGACGACCTGCCGACCCGGGCCTTTGCCGCGGCCCGTTTCTTCAACGGTGTTGACTTCAATGTCT
This sequence comes from Planctomycetota bacterium, assembly GCA_027625095.1. Classification (GTDB taxonomy): domain Bacteria; phylum Planctomycetota; class PUPC01; order JACPCR01; family JACPCR01; genus JAQBXN01. The sequence continues at coordinate 11,772 of JAQBXN010000127.1, forward strand.
CAGCGACGCTCTGGTTCGCAGGCGACAGAATGGCGACATTCGATTGCGCGTTCGATACCTGTTTTCGCAAATGGATGGAGGTGGCCGGTACTGCCGGCTCTCTGGTCTGTGATGATTTTGTTTTGCCCAACTCTGAGGAGTCATCACGATTCTGGGTTCATGGGCCGAAAAAAGGAGAACACAGCTTTGGCGAGTGTGTTCAGGAGGCGCGGATGATCGAGCACTTTGTTGCAGCCATACGTTCGGGTGAGCTCAATACCGAATGGCCGGAAGATGCCATCAAATGCATGCAAGTCTGCGATGCCGTTTTGGAGTCGGCGAGGACAGGCCAGGTGGTAGACGTGATGAGTAATGAGTAATCGGGTCATGCTCTTTTTTTCCGCCCTTCTTCCCTTCTTCCATCCCTCCATCAATAAGTGCAAGCACTCGTTAAATACGCTCTTGGCCATGGCAACATGGAGATACGGGATATGCCGGAGCCAGGCCCCGCTCCCGGTCAGGTGAAGATCGCCGTTCACGGTTGTGGTATCTGTGGCTCAGATTTGCATGTGTTTCATCAGACCATCGGCATCCCAATGGCGCCGCCGGTCATCACCGGTCACGAATTCAGCGGAACCATCGTAGAACTGGGTGAAGGGGTTGAGAGTTTCGGTGTTGGGGACAGAGTGACCGTTGAGCCGAGTGCTTCCATTTGCGGGAGGTGTCGATACTGCCGCCAGGAGAATTACAACCTCTGCCCCGACCGACGTGTCATCGGATATCGGTGGGATGGCGGTTTCGCCCCATATGTGGTCGTGCCGACACGCACCCTTCACAGACTTCCAGCAAACGTGACCTTTGAATCGGGTGCTCTCACTGAACCGCTTGCCTGTTGTGTTCATGGCGTCATCGAGCGCACTCAGATTTCGGCAGGAGATTTCGTTGCGATCACCGGGCCCGGATCGATCGGACTGCTTGCCCTGATGGTCGCCAAAGCTGAGGGTGGCATTGTCTGCATGCTTGGCACGGGCAACGATGGACATCGGCTTCAAAAGGCTCGCGAATTGGGTGCTGCATACACCATCAATGTAGACGAGCAGGACGCCACAAGAGAAATTGCAAAGCTTACCGGCGGCTACGGTGCGGATGTTGTGCTTGAAGCATCAGGGGCGGCACCGGCAGGAAGGATGGCTCTGGAGATCGTCCGAAAGCAGGGAAAATTTACGCAAATGGGGCTTTATCCAGGCCCTATAGAAATCGATTTTTCACAAATCGCCTACAAGGAAATATCAGTCACCGGATTCATGGCACAGAAACGTTCCGCATGGAAGCGCGCCATCAAATTGATGGAACATGGTCTCATCGATCCTGGAAAGATCATCTCTCACTGTCTGCCACTGGCGGATTGGCAGCATGCATTCGGAATGTTTGAACGGAAGGAAAGCTTGAAGATCCTGTTGCAACCGTCGCCGGGATGATCCCTCGAAAAGCGCTGGTTTACCTCGCCATCTCACGTGTCATCAAGTGTCGCTTGCGCATCTTCTCATCCAGAATTTTTTTGCGCATGCGAACACTCTTTGGCGTGACCTCTACCCACTCGTCATCCTCGATGTATTCGAGAGCACCTTCAAGGGTAATTTCTCGAGCTTCCTGAAGGACGACAAGTTTGTCTGCGCTTGCCGCACGCATGTTGGTAAGCTTTTTCGGCCGCGTCGCCTTGACCACAAGATCGTTTTCCTCATTGTGCTCGCCCACGATCATGCCTTGATACATCTGTTCGCCAGGGCGGATAAAGAACTGACCGCGCGGTTTGAGCTGATCCAGCGCATAGGCGGTCGCAGGGCCGGGATCGGCCGCGACCATGACTCCCTGGCTACGGTGGGGAAGATCGCCTCTGGCCGTGTCATATTTCAAGAAAACGTGATACATGATCGCCTCGCCGCGAGTGGCTGAGAGCAACTTTGTTCGCAACCCGATCAGCGAGCGGGACGGGACGACAAAATTGATCACCACCCGAGAGCCCACGTTCTCCATGTGCTCGGTTTGTCCGCCCCTCATCCCCATGAGCTGCATCACCGGGCCCATATATTCAGACGGGCAGTTGACCACTGCCGTTTCGTAAGGCTCACAGGTCCTGCCATTGATCTCGCGATAGATGACTCGAGGCTTGCCGACCATCAACTCGAAGCCTTCCCGGCGAAGGTTCTCCACGAGGATGCCCAGATGAAGAAGACCGCGGCCGGATACAACAAATTCTTCTTTTGATACCCCATCCGAGACACGAAGCGCGACGTTCGTGTGGAGTTCCCGCTCCAGACGCGAACGGATCTGGCGGCTCGTCACGAAATCGCCTTCCAGGCCGGCAAAAGGGCCGTTATTGATAGTGAAAATCATCTGCACCGTTGGTTCGTCTACTGGAAGTGTCGCCACAATTTCCCTTGTATTGACATCCGTTAAGGTATCCGTGATGTTCAGTTCCTCGATACCGCTGACAGCAACGATGTCCCCCGCCTCAGCACTTTCGATTTCTTTGCGATCCAGCCCATCAAATCCATAGAGAGTGACCACCTTTGCGTTTCGAGAATGGCCTTTCAGGTCCACGACCGAAACCGTATCACCCCTCTTGACCCGGCCACGAAAAATCCTGCCGATACCCAGCCTCCCGATGTAATCGTTATAATCCAACGTGCTGATGAGCATTTGAAAGGGGCCTTTGACATCCGCCTTCGGCGGAGGGATGGATTTAACAATTTCCTCGAACAGCGGTTGCAGATCCTGGCTCTCGTCCTCCATCTCGGCCTTCGCTATACCTTCCAGTCCGTTGCAGAAAATGTGCCGGAAATCAAGGATGTCGTCATCAGCGCCAAGATCGGCGAACAGGTCAAAAACCTTGTCAAGTGCAGCATGTGGCCGCGCCCCATGACGGTCTATCTTGTTTACCACGACGATGGCTGGCAGGCGATGAGCAAGGGCCTTCTGCAGTACAAATGTCGTCTGGGGCATCGGGCCCTCGACCGCGTCCACAAGAAGAAGAACCCCGTCAGCCATTTTCAACACCCGTTCCACCTCGCCACCGAAATCTGAGTGACCCGGCGTGTCGATAATGTTTATACGCGTGCCCTTGTATTGAATGGACGTGTTCTTAGCAAAAATCGTAATGCCGCGTTCACGCTCCAGGTCGTTCGAGTCCATAACCCGCTCCCGAACCGACTGGTTATCACGGAAGGTGCCGCTCTGGCGAAGGAGTTGATCGACCAGAGTGGTCTTACCGTGATCTACGTGGGCGATAATTGCAATATTTCGAATGTCCCTGGACATATTTGTCTCGTTAATGTGTTCATCCATGAGTTGAGGCGGCGAAGTATGCCAAAGGTTCGGACAATCGCATGCAGGATTGCAAGGACATGCCTGCCGGTCATGATACGCGCATTCCCATTAGAGCAGATTTATGGAAGTATCGAGTTCAGACCTCAGCAGAAATCCAGTGCAACCCATTGATGCAACTACATCTCTTCAGAAAGTTTACATCCTCCTTGGGGTGGCTTCACTGGTGGGCGTCTTATCCGGACTTATCTATCTGGTTTTTCATCTCGATCTTGCAAGCGGCATTCACGAGATCGAAAGACATCTGAGGAGCGACGACTCGGCCGTTCAGGAAATGGCCTCCAGAGAACTCGTCCGGATTCTGGAATCCAACAGTAAGGAGAGTCGCCGGAAACAGGGGATCGACGACGTTCGCTTGTCGCAGAAGGTGCATTCCGCGCTAAAGAACAGTGGGAAAGCGAATGATGCCGCCCTGGGCAATTTGCTGTTGGCACTGGGTTATATGCGGTACCACGACGCCATTCCGGATATTGTTGCCCTCCTGAAAGTCACAGAAAGCGGCCAGGACGTTCGCCCCCAGGCATTGCTCAGCCTGGGGATGATGAAGACTACAGAAGTCCTTCCTTTCATGACAGATTCTCTCAAGAGCGAGACCTCCGGGGTGCGAAAGGCAGCCTGCCTTGCCATCGCAAACGTGGGTGACAAAGGAATGGTTCAACACCTCGAACCTCTGCTCGCCGATTCCGCACTGGACGTGAAATGGAGCGTCTCCCTTGCTCTGACTAAGCTCGGAAACAGTGCCGGCCAGGCTAATATTCGTACCATGCTGGATCGTGAATTCCTGGCCACCCATTCCGAGTGGCCAGAAGAATCACTCCAGCAACTCATGATCGAGTGCATCCAGGCAGTAGCTGATTTAAGAGTAGAAGGCTTCATGTCCGACCTGCAGAGGATTGCTTCAAGCGATCCCAATTTGCAGGTGCGAAGTGCAGCGATGAGGGCGTTGGGCGTAATGAGTAATAAGTGAGTCTCACAACGAACGTCAAGGTCGCAGTAACCGAGTATCGAGCAACGGCCAAGCCTCACTCATCACTCATTACTCGTTCACCTGCCGCCGCCATCTTCAAGAACCAGGCAGACGCGGCCAGTCCCACCACTATCCAGACCAGGCCCCAGACCACAGAGTGGCCCCCGACCTCCTGAGCCAGCATGACTGCATCCGAGGGCAGTTCCCGCCGGTCGAGCACATCGCTCTTGATATCCAGAATGGCATAAATACAGCTCGTGAGACCGATAATCTTCAGAATGAGATCATTGGCCTTTTCAGAGAGAAATTCGCCAGCCGCTATCAATGCAGCGCCAGAGATGCAGACAAAAATGAAGCCGAAGCTGACGAAAGGCCGGACATAGAGCATGGCCATTACGATCATAAAGATACCGAGCACCCAGGAAATGATTTCATCCCAGTTGGTGCGAGCTGCCATGACCAGAATGAAACCGCCGCACAGGAGGCTTCCAAGATAGCCCGCGGTCAAGGTCAGGAATCGATTACCACCCATGGTCACGCAAAGCCCGCCCTGTTGCGGCGAAAGCCGAATTTCAATAATCGAACCACCAGTAAGGAGCGCGGCGAAGCCATGGCTGAACTCGTGGAACATCACAACAAGCACCTTCAGCGGGTAAAGGAAAAGCGTGTTCCAAAAGAGCACCACGCCCACCAGAATGAGCATCAGTTTCGCCAATTCTTTTTTGTCGATATTAGACATCCCGATGAATCCCGCGCAGAGTCGGCAAGAACCGTAATCTTGACGAATCATGATACACCGATCCCTTTGCCATACCTGTCTTGAAGACAGTCAGTTCTTTTTGCTCACCTGATGTTATTGGGCTGCCTGGAAAGGATATCTTGAACGAACGCAGAGAAGCCGACGTTTCCGAGACGTACAGGGTGGCGTTGGTCGTTGCAAAGCACGCCATTGTCGATGCTCAGGCCAACAGCTTTCTCGCCTCTGTAAGGACAGTTTCCACCGCCTGAAAAATGGGGGGCTGCAGAGTCACACCCGAAGCGCGTTTGTGGCCGCCACCTCCGAATTTCTTTGCCAGAGCCTGCACGTCAATATCGTTCGTTTTTGAGCGGAGACTGGCCTTGATGACCCCGTCCGGCGTGTCGCGAAACATAAAGACCATTTTAGAGCCGCGAATGGTTCGGACCATATCTGCAAAACCTTCGACGTCCGAAGGGACTGCACCTGACTCCGCGAACATTTCATTCGTGACCAGAAACCAGACCAGTTGACCATCACAATCGATTTGCAGGCTTGAAAGCGCCATGCCGAACAGCTTCATACGTTCGAAGGTACCGTGTTCGAAAACCTTCTGATACATCTGTTCGGCCACGATCCCCTCCTCAATGAGAGTGGCGGCGATTTGGTGGACCCGGTTCGAGGTATTGCTGAAACGGAAGTTACCCGTGTCAAACAGCAACCCGGTATAGATAGCTTCCCTTGAACGCCCGGTGCGTTGGGCGCCCAAATGCTCACAAAAATAAAAGACGAGCTCTGAGGCCGAGCTGGCTTCAACGCTCGCGCAGTTGACCGTTGCGCAGTCGGCCGGCGGGAAGTGATGGTCGATACAGAGAGATGGTTTGTGGAGCGCGGCCATGGCCTCGCCAACACTACCGGCACGGTCCCAGAAATTTGCGTCGACCATGATGAATAAGTCTGCAGCTTCCAACACCTTTGCGTGCCGCTCGGGATCAAAGACCACCGGTTCGTCATCTAGGCTCAGGAATTCGTTTGATGGAGAGAGCGGATGTGAATTCAGGATGACCGGATTCAGTCCGATTGAGCGCAGTCCTTCTGCCAGTCCCACCTCAGCACCAATGGCATCGCCATCGGGCATTTCGTGGGTGGTAATCACCGGAGTCTTCGATTGCTTCACCAGTCTTACGGCTGCTTCCCAATTCACTGCCTGGCCTCCTTCTGGGCGGCTTCAATGACCCGTTTGTAATAGGACAGCCGTTCGTCAGGTATGTCCAATCCACCGCCGAAACTTCGTGTTCGGTCTTTATAAATCCTGTGAACCGGAATCTCCTCCACCTTCAATCCGGCCTTTGCCGCCTTGATCCAGAGTTCCAGGGGCATCCCATAGCCGGGCTCTTTAAGATGCAGCGATTCTAATGCACGCCTGCCGTAGGCTTTGAATCCGCAGAAGCTGTCGGTGAGTTTGTAACCGGTGAGTTCATTGATTTCAGTGGTTATTGCTCTATTGATTTTCAGGCGGTCTTCCGGCGGCGGGTCTTGTCCATCGATAGGTTTGGCTGGATAACGAGTGCCTGAAATGATATCGCAATCGCAGGCTTCAAGAGATTTGATGAATTCCGGTATCTGGGAAGGCTGATGTTGTTCGTCGCAATCCAGGGTCACCAGACCTTCGTATTCTTCAGTCCGGGCAAGTTCGATGAGGTCTATGAGAGCCCTGCCGTAGCCAAGATTTTCTGGGTGTCCAATCAGATGGGTGATAAGGGCCTCAGAATTCAATGTTTGCAGAATCTCACGGCTGCCATCGTTTGAGCCGTCATCTACTACAGCGATCTCTTCGGTGAATCGAGAAACTTCATTAAGGACTCGCCGGACGTATCGGACCTCGTTGTAGACCGGAATGCCTGTCAGGATTCGCACAATGGTTACTTGCCTTTCTCTTCCGCCTGCTGAACTTCGTACTGACGAAGCAGCACCTCACGAGTTAGCCCATCCAGATGATCGGTGAAGAGAATGCCATCCAGATGATCCATTTCGTGCTGGAAAACTCTCGCTTCAAATTCATTGAGCTTAAGACGAATCTCGTCGCCTTCGTGATCCAGAGCCTCAATCACAATTTCAGTGTGACGAAGGACGTCGCCACGAATGCCCGGAATGCTGAGGCATCCCTCTTCGTCGAATTCGCTGCTCTGCCCGCGCTCCACTATTTCAGGATTGACGATGCCCAGCAGACGGCTGCGGGGATCATCTTCCGCCTGATGAGCATGGACAACGATTACTCGCCGATTAACCCCGATTTGTGGGGCGGCCAGCCCGACACCCCGCTCCGCGTACATGGTCTCGACCATATCTTCGATCAGACGCAGCACTTCGTCATTGACTTCCTTTACCCGCCTGCACTTTTTGCGGAGACGTTCATCTGGGTACAGAACTACGTTACGAACGGGCATGAGCTGAACAGGGCATTGAGTATGGGAGCATGTGGGTGCGGTATCTTAAAGACCGCTCTGGAAAGTGAAAGCGAGAGGAGGCACAGATGGGAAACCGTGTGCCGATTGTCCCATGGCAGCTCGCAAGCCTCGATACCTTCTCCACCTCACTTGCCGTGAATGAGTTCCAAAGCCTCTTTCGCCGCAGCCTTTGCCAATTCGTTCTCAGAGTTGCTGAGGCTGGTAAGCGCCGGTAGCGCAGTTTTGGCGGCCGCACCAATCCGCCCCAACGACCAGGCAGCAGTCCATTGGAGCATGGCATCGTCGCTTCCAAGCGCTGATGTAAGCACCTCCACACTGCTCTGTGTGTTTGTGCCCATCGCCCCCAAAGCCCATGCGGCAGAACGGCGTATTTCTACGGATGCACTCTTCACCAGGTCTTCAAGCTGCGGCAGTGCCTCACCTGCGTTGCCGCCTAAGGAGCCGAGAGCCCAGGCGGCGGAGCTTTGCACGCCCTTGTCTTCATCCTTCAGAAGATTTGCCAGTGGGCTCACCAGGCCCTCCGCTTCCCGCCCTTTACTTCCCAGGGCCCGAGCGACTGCCGATCGAATCTCGGCCGATTCATGAGTGAGTGCTCCAGCGAGTTCGTCGGTTGAAGATGCTGCCGATAGACCTACCTCAGCAAGCGGGCCCGACTCTTCATAGATATCCGCTCCCACCCGTTGTGAACCTTCATGTCTAATTTCTCCTACCTGTGGCATTGGTTCTGTCCTGGCCATTCTCAAATCGCCTGGCCTTTCTTCGGGGTTATCAACCTTTGTCAGTTCTGATTTGGCGATCTCTGTAAGCTCCGGGAACTTGTCGCCCAGCTTCTCCTTAAAAATTTCGAGCGCTTCCTGAGACTTCTTCACATCGATCGTCAACTCCGAGGCTGCAAACGAATGTATTTTCGGAATAACAGATTTGGCATCCTCTCCCATCCTGGCCAGAGCCACCATGGCCTCGCCGCGGACCGTAACGTAACTGTCATCCAACAACCTGATCAGGTCAGGAATTGCCTCTTTGGCATTGGGGCCGATTCGGCCAATGATCATTGCTGCCTGCTGCTTGTCATAGGCGTACCTGTCAGCCTTCAAAATTTCTCTAAGTTGGGGGAGGGCATAAAGCGAACCCGGACCAATTTCGGCCAAGGCGTTGAAAGCAGTCGAACGGTAGGAGCTGTCCGGTTGGATGTATTTAACAATGCCTGGCACCGCAACCTTGGCCGCTTCCCCCATTTTACCGAGAGCCAGCAGAACATCGTTCAGAGTGGACCTGTCCTCACGCCGCAATTCTGTCCGGAGTAAGGGAATAAAAGCGGGTACCGGCTTCACGGAAAGCGCCAGACCGGCAATCACGGCCCTCTGCATATTGACGTCCTCGGATTTGATTGAACTTTGCACCGCGCTGACGCCTGTCCTTGTGTGCCCGGCATAAGCTGCCATCCCCATCAACCCGGCCTGGCGTGCGTACTGGTCCTCCATTTTGAGCATGTTCTGGAAGAGAGTGATTGCTCTCTTCGGGCTTGTCTCCAGGGCCTCCAAAGTCGGTATTATTTCTCTACCTGATGTTCCCCTGGTATTCGAGTAGCCGATGAGGAATGGCGAAATAAGGCTCTCGGCTTTCGTACCCATCGGCCGGACCAGCCTTGCGGTCGTATTCACTACATATGAATTCTTGTTTTCGGCCGCCTTGGCCAATGCCCGTAAGGCTCTGGGATCATTCGCGGCCCTCTTAACCAGCTCCTCCACCGCACTGACCAGCATATTGGAGTTCGTCGATGTTTTTAAGAATTCGCCAAGAATGCCTATGGCGTCCTCCATCTCCGCGCCCTGCCTCACGAGGGCCAACTTGACCGCCAGAACCACGTTGGGATCAGTGTCTCGAATCAACTGCTTGAGAGCCGGCACGGTTTTGGCCTGACTCTTCTCCATCTTGCCCAGCCCTTCAGCCATGGCCTCCCTCACCCGGGGATTACGGTCTCGGAGGAATTTGATCATGGTGTCAACAGCATTTTCGGCCCTTACCCCCATGTAGCCGAGATAGCGGGCAGCCCTGACCTTATCCTCTTCATCGGCTGAATTCTGCATCACTTCAGCCCACTCCATCCCCGTCTTGCCGTTATGGGTGCCGCCCTGTGCAAGCAGGCCCGTAGTGAACGCGATCTTGATTAGCAAAAACGAATATAGAAATCTCATTCCAATGCTCTCGGGAAACAGAAAATACAAATGTGCCGATTATGGGAAGATTCGGCAGCCACGCACATCAGCGTTCACATCAATTTCATGGAAAGGTTGAAAATAGCTCAACAGATCAGCCGGCAGTGGGCCGCAATTCTCACTGCTCTTGCTGAACGAGTGATATTGACAGCGGGATCACAAACCTGTTCCTGCCTCTGGTCTTGCGAAGTGGGTAGTAGACCGCTTACGGAAATCCGAAGCCTCGTGCCAGGAACACCTGGGGCACGCCAAGTTTGCATGTCCAGTCCGAATTGAAGATTACGGTCTTGAGGTCCGGTGAAAGCTCAGGACAGTTTTCCGTCCAGGCCCAGCTCCAGGAACTGCGCGGGTGAACGAGATACCTGGTCAATATCTGCGGGTCACCATCTTCGCCTTCGACAACGGTACCGAGGTAAAGAAACGCTGAAGGGCCCTGCAGGCAGGGCGTGCCCCGCCCATGCCAACCTTCGGTATCGAAGACTCCATGAATCCCGTCGACGTGCCAGGACTGGTGGCAGACATCCGGCCGCGTAAATTTTCGAGTGAGATCCACGGAGTCGCCGCCTGGGATTTCCCGGCCTTTCTGGTAGTGCTCCGGATCGCAGGGAACCGGTCGGGCGGTTCGGATGGTGCCTCGCCAGTGGGGCGAAGAGATGAAATCGCCCGAGTGAACGACAACTTCATACAAGCCTCCTCTCCACATGGGATGGTCAACGCCCTGGCCCTCGCCGCCGATAGGTACAGTAGCGAGGATTTCGCCTTGTTCCGAAATCACATGCATGCTGGCCTGCGCTATGTCGCTGTACAGCTTTTCAAAATACTTCCCGTCCGCCCATCTCTGACTGCGCCAACTCTTGATAAAGAACAGATGATTCTGGTGCTCCTGGGCGTCGCCTCTGAAGTAAGTCCCACCAACGCGCCAGGAATACGGCTCCCAGGTGAAGCCGTGAATCCCGAGTGTCTCCAGGTTAATGATGACCGGCGCAAAGTGGTCCTCGTTGTCGTCTCCAACAAAATTGAATCCGGTGCAGACAGCCTTGCTGTCGCTACGAAGTGAAGAGCCCTGAGTCATCCCGCGAACAGGATCGCCACCGGCTCGCGGTCGACGGCCAATACCTTCAACAATCTGATCGAATACGGTCACTTCCTCTGTCACGAAGGAATCGAGGGAGATGCGTTTGAGCACAATACGAGGGTTCTCCTCGTGGCTGGAGTCCTGGAAGTAATAGAGGTGTGCGCCATCTCCACTTAGAAACGCTGCAGTTGGATTTTCGGCGGGGTCGGTCAGATTGCGGAGCGTAAAGCCATCCTCCAGATCGCACATGGCCCAGTAGGCTTCCTGTGAGTCCGAGCGAGATCGTTTGAAGATAAATCGTCCGGAATCGGGGGTGAAGAAAGCTCCCCGGCCGTTACCGCTCTGTTCCAGGTCTGTAGTAATCTGAAAGACTTCCAGGTTCGGATCAGTAACAACCGAGAGCATCTCGGGGAAGGGCTTGACTTCAGAATAGGGTTCGCCAATGGATGGTCTGGACATGATATTTTGATTCCGCCTCGTTTCCGTTGTGGTTAATCCGTGCAGGAACAGGTTTGCAGGGGCAAGCACTTTTTCTCGATTAGGCTGGTCACCCCCAAAGATGGGCCATAACCCTATGCTCGAGAAGGTGGGATTCAAGCCGTTGCTGGTGGGTTTCCATAAGAATAGCAGGCACTGGCTGTGAACGGTCTTGCCACCTGAGTGGGTAGCCAATCATTCACCGTGGCTGTTCGAACACATTTTCCGGGACTACCTTTGCCGGAATAACGAAAGCACAAAGCTCAACTTATGGTCGGCGAAGCAAGATTTCCGTGTGGTCAATCCAGCATGCCAGGGACGGTCGAGAAATCAAAGGAGGTGGAGCGGAAGCTTTTTCGGTACGAATGTTCCACGGCGGGCCGCGGTATCAAATTCATACGCAGACGATATTACAATCGCCGTGTCCTGCTCATCCTTTGGGAAGACCGAAAAACTCCCTCCCCGCCGTCTGGTTTCTTGTCGTATTTGGGCCGCCCGTAATCGCTGAAATCTGCCACGTCGAACTCCTGGTAAGACACGAAAGGACGTTCGGCCATCCGCTCGTGCACCACCTGGTCAGTGGTCTTGAACACTGGCTTTGATCCAGCCTCAGCTCTTGCAGGTTTTTGCGAGTGGGTCCGGTGAACAGGTTGAATGGAGTCTTCCCGGAGAACGGTATCAGTGGTATCCGGCCTTTTTTTCAGCTCAAACTTCATGTCAAAGCCCTGCATCCGACTGCGATTGGCCATGCTGCTGGAATGTTCCCGGATATGGGCAAGCTGCGTGCTCTTGAACAGGTCATCCTTTTCCTCCCTGGCGAGGGACGAATCGAGCCAGAGTTTGTTGAGTTTTTCAGCAAATTTGAGCTCATGGGCGAGGTCTTGCGGGGCCCAGTAGCCGGGAAGGCAATGAAGGACCGTTCCATCCGATGCCAGGACGAATAATTGAATATTATGAGGACCAGCGCCGTTCGTAGTCTTAACTGCCGGGTTGCCCACCGCGTGCTTGCCGGATGTCCCACAATAAGGCTGGTCAGCAATATTCCGGACGCCACAAATGAAGTCGGATTTCAGGAGGGAGAAAACGGGATCGACAGAGAGCGACACGGCTCTCAGGCTGTTTCCTGCGCTTCATGTCATGCCTTCGAGATCGCCCAGCATGTGCATCCAGAAGACCATTTTGCCTTCCCTCTTCGCAAGGTCGAGCGCTTCGGACAGCGAGCGTTCCCAATGTATCTCAGTAGTCAGCCGATCGAGATTTTTCTGCGCGACATCGCCGTTGAGTGGTCTACGCCGCTCAGACTTCTTCGTCTGGCTGGAATACGCCGCAGTCGAATGGGCCAGCAGTGCAACCGTCGCCAACCATGCAAAATGTCTCATCTCTAATCCTCAGAAAAGTTGAACGGAACCGGAATTAAAGTAGCTGTTGGGCTTACAGGAATTGACCAGAAGCCTCGCAATTGTTTGAAGCCCGAGCAAGTCAGCCTGTAAGTTTCTATCAGACGACTGGGAGTAGCGCTTTCTTCCCTGCGGGATAGCGATTTAGCGACAGCTAAAGTGTGGCTTTGGCACAGGCTGCTGGTCCCTTCCCCATCACAGGCGGTTTTGGCAATGTCGCACAGGATTGGGAACACCTGACCGCAGCAATCAACGGCAAGCCACTGATTCTGGAACTCAAAAAAGACACGCACACCCTCCGCCTCGAGAACACGGACGGCCAGGGCACGAATCTCGATTACATCGGCCTGATTCCGCAGCCGTAAACTTTCGTTAGCTACGACCGGCATCGTAGTGCTGCCCTCCAGGGCGGCGTTTTCTGAGCCTTCGGCTCGAAAGCGGCAACCCACTCCGGCCTGGAGGCCAGAGCTACGATAAATATTGTAGTGCTGCCCTCAAGGGCGGCGTTTTCTGAGCCGAAGGCTCGTAAGAGGCAACCCACTCCGGCCTGGAGGCCAGAGCTACGATAAATATTGTAGTGCTGCCCTCCAGGGCGGCGTTTTACGAGCCGAAGGCTCGCCAGAGGAAATGCAGTCCGGCCTGGAGGCCAGAGCTACGATGTCCAATCGTCCATCCAATCCATGCGGTGGAATGTAAACTCGCCCTCACCTAGTTTTGCTTTTTTGGGGTTTTCCGAAATATACCGGCGTAGCGTTTTCAACTGATTGATGTCCCTCACAATGTGGTCGTAGGTCTCCCGCTGCCACAAGGGCTCGCCGGACGTGTTGGCCAGTCTATTGATCCTGCGCGCACTGTAGCTCTTGGTTGATCCGAGGATGTCTTCAAGCTTTTCATTTTGAAGGGCGTCATGATCGCGTGTGCGTGGTTGGGCATAAATACGTAGTCGCCTAGCCAAAAGCGCTCCTGGTGAAAATGTCGAAGAGACTCTTCGGCGATGTCGCGCAACTTGGGCTTTTGTAATTGGCACGCTCCGTAGCCACTGTCGAGATAGTTCTGAATTGCACGGTTGAATCGCTTTTGATATTGAAGCCTCTCTTCGCCGGGAAGGGCCTCAAATGCTGGATGCCAGTGGCCTGATGAGTCCCAGGTAATGCCGTGTACCTGAAGCCACTTTTGCTGTTGTGTTTGCAGTCGTTCAAGCACCTCCGCTGGAAGTGAGTCGCCCAACCGAAACGTGACGAAGTAGGTCGTCCCGTCCTGTCGCCAGTGCGGAAGATTGCGGCGATAGACCCGGATCGCTTTGCGCGGATCGAACGGCACGAAGGGGTGTTGTCGCGGTTCATTCATGTGGTTATTGGTTTGAGCCTTCAGCAGTTCTGACCTCCAGCAAAGTTTAGCGGCTGGTAAACCTGCGGCGCCAGGTTACTTCAAAACGGTCCTGCAGGGATGCACTCAGAGCGGCATCTTATCCAGCCTTAGGCTCGCAGGAAAAAGC
>JAQBXN010000249.1 GCA_027625095.1 Planctomycetota bacterium
GCTCGGCCTCGGCCAGACGGTTCGTGGCCTTGAGCAACTGCGCCAGGTTGTTGAGGTCTCTGGCGACGTTGGGGTGTTGGGCTCCGAACGACTGCTCGTCGATGGCCAGAGCGCGTCGCATGAGCGGCTCGGCCTCGGCCAGACGGTTCGTGGCCTCCAGCAACATCGCCAGGTTGTTGAGGCGGATGGCGACGGTGGGGTGTTCGGCTCCGAAGGACTGCTCGTCGATGGCCAGGGCGCGTCGCATGAGCAGCTCGGCCTCGGCCAGACGGTTCGTGGCATGGAGCAACAGCGCCAGGTTGTTGAGGTCAATGGCGACGTCGGGGTGTTCGGCTCCGTAGGACTGAGTGTCGATGGCCAGCGCGCGGCGCATCAGCGGCTCGGCCTCGGCCAGACGGTTCGTGGTCTGGAGCAACAGCGCCAATTCGTTCATAGCCCAAGCAATCAAGGGCTCGTCTCCAGTCTGCTCCGCCTCCTGAAGGCTGAGGCGTCCTTCACTTTCGGCCTCTTTCCATTGCGCCAGGTCGCGAAGCAATGCCGTAACGCGGAGTCTCAATTCCACGCGCTCCCCTCCCTCCGGAAGCAATGCCAGATGGTCACGAAGGAAGGCGATACGCGCCAGGGACCAGGTCTTGAAGGTCAGCCCCTCCCCGATTTCCCGCAGTTTTGCCGCAAAGGCTTCCACGCCGCCTTCACGGCGGGCATCCCAGCAGGCGATCATGTCTTCCATGTCGCCCAGGTAGTCAGGGAGCGGGTGCGATCCGGCACGTTCGATGATCCATCTGCCCACCGGATCGACTTGAAGCATCCGGGCTTCCAGCAAGTATTCCGAAGCTCTTGCATCGTCGCCCTTCCCGGCTTGAAACGCCGCCAGGCGGAGTTTCTCCGCGGCCTTCTCCTCCGGCTCGCCGACTTCAGAAAGGTAATCCAGGCTCTCTTCCACGTCTTTTCGGTTTGGCTCGCGTTTCTCAGCGGCTGCCTTTTGTTCTTCGGTCTTCTCCCTTGCAAGGAGTTCACGCAGCGCCGAGCGTTTGCGGTTGCGAAGCTCGATCTGCGGGTAAAACGCGGCAAAGAAATCGAGCAGAAAGGGCAACCGGACGCGCTCGCCGCGGCTGACGTTCATGGCCAGCCAGATGTCGAAGAAGCCTTCACGAATCACGTAAAGTCTGGAGCGCTTGTCTTTTGGATTGTCCTCAAATCGGAGGTATTGCGACTTTGTGAGGCGGCGGAGGAGGGAGGAGACCTGGGGCTGCTTCATGCGCATTCGCCCGGCGATGGCGTTCGGCGTTTTGGGGCAGTCGCGCATGACGGCGATGGTCTCGAGAACCGCCCGTTCCTGGGGCGGCAGATCGCTCATCCGGTCCTGGTAGAATGGCGTGATACGGTCCAGCAGCAGTTCGAACTGGCGTTTTACCTCGGTAACGGATTCGTTGGCGATCAGTTCATAAAGCATAAGGGTCAGGCGCGGGCTGCCGCCGGTCATCCGGTAGATAGCCAACAGCCGGGGCCGCAGGTTTTCCATGTCCTCCAGGATGTCGTCGCGCTTTTCCCACTCCAGATTGCGGCGGATGAGCTCGATGCTCCCTTCATCGGAGAGCTGATCGAGGATCTGAACATCAAAAAAATCGTAGAATGGCCGCTTGCTATCGGTGATGGCGCCGAAATGCAGGGGCGCGGTGGCGATGAGCAGGCAGCCGTTGTCTTCCATGAAAAACCCGCGCAGGGCGGCGATGGATCGCTGATCTTTGATCTGCTGGTCGAAGATCTGGTTCAGGTTTTCAAGCATCACGATCAGCGTCTGGCCGGTGTCGCGGTAGCGTTGACGAATGGCCGGCGCCAGCATGTCGGCAATGATCGCGTTGTTCTCCTCCGTGGCGAGGCGCTGGTGCAGTTCGGCCCATTGGGATTCGCCGGGAAGGATGTCACGAAGAATCTCGCATAGCCCGAGCAGGAAATCGGCGAAGGAAAGGGTGCGGTGGGACTCCTCCGGAAACCGGGCCACCATGTACGCGTCGCCGAGCTTCGGGTCGTCGGCGATTTCGTCTTCAATCAGGGAAAGCAGGTGCGTTTTTCCGATGCCACGCGGGCCGATAAAGAGCTGATGGTGGCGCGGCTTACGTCCAATGTTTTTACGAAGGATTTCCAACGCGTCTTCCAGCACCGCCGCGCGGCCGACGGTGATGTGGCGGCGATGATCGGGGCCGGTGAGGCCGGCTCGATAGAGCCCGAGGTGAGAGCTGGCGGTTTCACGCAGCATAATACTTCCTCCACCATGCCTTAATGAGTCCACTGGCAAAATCGTACCTGTCCGACCCCGTCTCCGAGACGTAAAAGTCATTCTCCAGGTCGCGCAGGAGTTGGTTGAATATCCGCCGGCTCTCGTGGCGTGCTACCTCTTTGCCGATCTCGTGCAGGATACGCTCGAACTCCCCGAGCAGGGCATCCCGGTTCAATCCGTCATCGCTCAAGCTCAAGATGCTCAGTATTTCGTAGGCCGCGGAGCGTTTCGGCTCTTCGTAGTATCGGGCGATGCGCGAGTAGTAATGCTGAAGCTTGTCCCGAGCGCCGCTATTTACGATGAGGTCGTCAAAGGCACGATCGACATCGGCCGAGGTGAGTTTGTGCGGTTGCCGCTTCCAGATCCGGTAAAGATCCTGCACGATCATCTGAAGGAACACCGGCACCGGGCGGCCCAGACGGCGGGCTACAGCGGTGGGCAGAGTCTTCGCCATCTCGACCGAGCGACCCTCGAGCATGCGACGGACGAATTCGACCACCTGCTCCTCGGTCAGCACAGGCAGAGCCTCATCGTGAAGGTCATTGATTTCATCCAGGCATCCCATCCCGTCGAGCGTGCTGGAAAGATTGACCGAACCGCCCAGCAGCCATCGCACGGGATCAGCCTTCGGGTGCGGATTCAGCCGATGCCCCCGAAACCAGCCCAGAAAAGGACGAACCAGATCCGGATGGTGCTCATGCACGTTGATGACGAAATCGGGGAATTCGTCCACGATAAACAGCAGACGACCTCCCTTTTTTCGAGCTAGCCCTAAGAAGTCGTCACCGTTCTTTTTCCAATTCTTCTGCCAATCGGGGTCGGACTCTCGCAGGGCAATTTTGAACTCGCCGGCACCGAATTCTTTAACTTTTCCAAATGCTTTTCCAAAAAGACGAGAGCTGGCAGCAAAGGACTTTTCGAACAGACCCGAATGCCGATCATGAAAGGAATCCAGAAGAGTCAGGATCAGCTCTGCCGGATGATCGAGATCCTGAACGAATACTGGAATTGGCGAGAACTCGTTCTTTGGAAAAGCTACCAGATGATCCATCACGCTCGTTTTGCCCGTGCGACGGGGCGCCGTGAGCAACCCGTGCTCAGTATTAAGAATCTCCCAAAGTTCCAAGATAAACTCCTCTCGGAACCATAAGATCCGAAGGGTCTATGGGAGAACCAGTATAAAAATCAGGAGGGGTTTCAGATTGCGGCATGATACAAGACGGAAGAGTTATAAAACAGAACAGTCTTATAAAATACAACTGGGGTATCCGGTTGGCTCAAGGTGATACCAAGTGTTGTGTTTACAGATTCTGGGATGTCGTTTTCAGATACATCAGCCCGAGTTGTCTGCCCTTGCGCATCGCGCTGATTGCTTGCCTGAGCCGCCAACGTAGGGGGCTACGCTTGCAGGCGGAAACTCATGTCAGTGCCCGCTACGGGCTTGTGGCCGGGCTCACAACTGTTATGGCTTCAGAGGGAGGCCACCACCGACCCCAGCATCTTGTGGCAACTTGAGGCAACCGGATAGCCCAGAAATACAATATTGCAAAGTTTGCAAGCTGGAGCCAGCAGCCAGCAACTTGAGCCACGAGTTCAGCCCTCAACTCAAAACCTGATCAATCACATGACCGTGCACATCGGTCAACCAGGGGAATCTAATCCTACAGCGCCAGTGGTCTTTCCAGCCTTATTTTTCAGGTCAATGTTGAGATCGAATACTGACAGTTCAGCAGCCCCTGGAGGGGGAGTTTTCGCCCTGCGTTTTTTCTTTACGTCGAAGACGTTAAACAACGTAGCCCAGGGTTCGCGAGCGTAGCG
>JAQBXN010000019.1 GCA_027625095.1 Planctomycetota bacterium
AGGAAAATTTCTGGGAAAGCGTCTGAGCACAAGAGCTTCCTTGACGCGCTCGTCCTCTCGGCTAGGATTTCGGCCATCCGACGCCTGTTTCGGCGTCGCCCATAGGGTGATAGGACCGCAAAGTTGCGACCCTATTTGTTGATAGGGCCGCAACTTCGCGTCTCAGCACAAGGTTAGCCCATAAGGAGAGCAAATGAATACCCCAAAAGCAATTGTGATAGTCGCTGCTATAATCTCAATATGTGGTGTTATAGGTTATTATCTACATCTTGAGAATAATCGGTATGAGATCACCACATCAAGCAAGGGTATAGCCTATCAAGTAGACAAAAAAACAGGTGAATCATGGGTGATACGTGGTGACACAAAAGTTCCACATGAATCTCCCAAACCAAGTGTTCCAGCAGCAGTTATGCCTTATAGCGAAAGTTCAAAAGTGACAGGTCGGGCATCATTATCTTACGGCTATTTCAAAGGTAATATTTACAATGGCAGCTCTTGGAATGTTTCAGAGTTTACGGTCGAATTGACCGTAAAGGAGAAGGATGGTTCCGTTAGATGGTCAAGAAGGTATAAAGAATCAATTAGTCTTCCCGCCCTTCAAACCAAAGATTTTATCTTTCAAGTTACAGGCGATGCCGAGAATGGCGATCTATCATGGGGAATTACTGAGGTAAAAGGATACGCACCATGAAATCTTGGGCTAACAAGGCGCTGCACCGGACGCCGACAAGCGGCGCCGGTGAGCTTTAGCGTTAGAGCGCAAAGGTAGGATTTCATGAAACGAATCTTTGTCCCAACTCAGAACGGCACCGACTGGCAGCGGCTCCTCGGCAAACCCAAGCTGCACTGGAAGAAGGGTCGCTCCGCCATGTCCGCGGCGGCCTGCTGGGAGGATGCTAATCCAAATCTTCCGGCGGAGGTGCTGGCTGTGCTGGGAGCCGCAAATGATTTAGCCATTGCAGACCTTGAGTTATTGGCCGCTATTCCTGAGTGGGAGGTGGCACTGCCGGGAGGCGCAACCGCATCACAAACTGATGTGCTTTCCCTGGCTCGCAATGCCAGGAATCTGGTCGTGCTGGGCGTTGAGGCGAAGGTTGATGAGCCATTCGGCCCAACGCTGGAAGAGAAGAAGGCCAAAGCTACTGGTGGTCAGCTGGATCGTATCGCCTATCTTGAGTCCGAGCTTGGTCGAACAGAGCCTTTTCCGGGCGCCGTTCGGTATCAGTTACTTCATCGGTCGGTGTCCGCATTACTGACCGCCAGAGCGTTCCATGCGCCAGTCGCTGTAATGCTCGTTCATTCTTTCAGCCCGGCATCAGCGTGGCGTGATGATTTCACCGCTTTCTGCCAAGAACTCGGCTGTAATACTCTGAGCGCTGATCTCTTCGAAGTGCCTCGGGTCAACGGCCCTCGCTTGATTCTCGGCTGGTGCAAGGGCAACGAGAAGTACCTTGAAACCGAGTTGCCAAATGCGCTCTAACAACAGCATGCAGCGGACGTCGCTACGCGCCGCCGCTGATGCTGAGCGTTATGGATCTCTGACAATCTAAAGGGAGGCGCTCGCACTACGTGACAGCCTATTCCCGGGTAGCTTTGTGGGTGTCGGCCTTAGTCAAAAGCCGTCCACGATGTCCGGAAAGAGGGCCTTACGCAGGGGCGGCCCGTAGGCCTAGCGCCTCCTTTTAGGTTTTCAAAGATTGACGGGTTTCCGCCATAACCAAATCAATGCAGCGAAGGCCCAAAGCGGCCTCGCTGATTTCAAACGTTCGGCCACGGAGGCGAAGCGGTATCATGATCACGCCATTTCCAAGGGTCACGATGCGCCAGTGCATTTGTCTCGTCGCGTTGCTCGCACTCGAACCCTCTGCGTGGGCCGGACCGGTGGTTTCCGTGCCGGTGCCGGACGACTTGAAGAATCCCTGGCCGGCCGAGTGGGAGAAGGAGTTCCAGGCCCGTGCCGAGCGGGTGCTGAACGGGATGTGCGCGAAGGAGAAGGCCGCCGGACTGGGCGGGCGGACGTACTTCGAGAGCGAAAAGCGGGCCTACGGGTTCCTGATGGCCCACGCACTAGCCGGGACCAAGGATGTCGCAATTAAGGAACTGCAAAAAGAAGACGTGCAGGCCAAGGAGTGGCACTCGCAGACCTCCGGCATCGACTACTACGCCTGCTTCACAATCAAGCACCAGATGCGGAAGTACTTCCTGTTCGGCGACAAACTCGACCCGGCGTACAAGAAGCGGATGTTCGACGGTGCGAAGGCGTGGACGGAGAAGGATCCGCTCCGCCGCCCGCACGCGGCATTCGTGAAGGCCGGCGACGGCTGGGGACCGGACGTGAAGAATTCCTGGGTGGATGTGCGATCCACCGAGAACCTGTTCCTCATGCGGGTAAGCAGTGTCTACCTAATGGCCGAAGAGACGGGTAACGAGGACACGCGGAAACTGTACAAGGACACGATCCTCAAGTACGCCGCCGCCCTGTACCGCGTCGGCATGGGCGAATGGGACTCGGAGAACTACCACGGGCACTCCATCGCCCCGCTGCTCAACCTGTTCGACTTCGCCAAGGACAAGGAAGTCAAGGCGGCGGCCAAAGCGTGCCTGGACTACACGTGTGCGATTGGCGCGGTGAAATACTACCGTGGGGCGTTCAACGGCCCGACCAACCGCGACTATAACCATCCGCAGCCGTTCGGCGGCAGCGCCCCCTGCATCCTCTGGCTCTACTTCGGCGACACGCCGCTGGACAACAACGCGTACGAATCCGACGAAATACATGTTCTCAGTAGCGGCTACCGCCCACCGGCGGCCGTCGTCCACCTTGCCCGGAAGAACTTCGACCGGCCCACCGAGTTATTCGCCAGCAAGCCAATGTACTCGGCCACCACCGGGAACGACCTGAAGTCCCCGCCCGAGTACTTCGAGACGCAGTTCTTCGGCCGCACCTTCCAGATGGGTTCGCTCGTCGTCGGCACCACTGCGGGGAAGTCGGCGGTGAACGGATTCAAGATCGTGGCGACCGACAACAAGCGCGGGGCCATCGCCCTTCAGGCCGTCCCCGGTCCCGATCCGAAGTTCGCCGGTTCGGCTAAGTACACCGAGGGCAAGGTGAGCGGCGAGAACCGGGTCGGCCAGAACGGGAGCGTGGCGGTGTGGCTGGTTGCGGGCGGCGAGTCGCCGTGGGTGTGGGTGCTCCCGGAGGGCGTCGGCGCGGAGACGGAAGGCGGGGTCACGTTCCTGACGTGCGGCAAGACGTGGGTCGCCCTCCATCCCATCAACGCCGGCGCGCCGAACTTGAACGACGAACTAACGAAGACGCTGACCGCGGGCAAGGGTGACGGACGGTGGGCCGGGCACCGCGTGCTCTTGGCGAAGGGGAGCGGCGGCAAGTTCTGCGGGGTAGCGGTCGAGGTGGGCGAGGCCCCGGAGTTCGCGGACTTCGCGGCGTTCAAGAAGGCGTCCCTCGCGAAAGCGAAGGTGACCGCGGCCGAACTGGACGCGGGCGAGGCCGAGTTCACCGGGGCGGTCGGGAAGCGCGTGGGCATCCGGTTCGCGTCCGCGCGGCTCGACACGGTCGTCCGGCGCGACGGAAAGACGCACGACTGGGCCGAACACGGAAAGCACCTGTACCGCTCGGCCGGCGACAAGGCGGTGATCGAGCAGGCGTGGCTCGGCGGCACGCTCACTGTGCGAGCCGGCAAGTCGGTCTTTACCGCGGCCGTGAGCGAAGCAGGCGCAGCGACGTTCAAGACCGAGTGACCCGCCCCGCACCTGGGTGGCAGGCACGCCATCGGAAATCTCGACTCGCTTACGAGTCGCGTCGCACCGGAGCCGCCAACTCGCGCACGACAAAAGCGAGCCGAACCAAACGCTGCAGCAGACCCCGCCTCATAGGTTGTTCCCAGGATTCAGCTCCCCGTGGCGGGGCTGCTGAGCTGTGTCGTTCGGCTGTAGGTATGAACATCCTAATCTCAATCTCTTCTCTGTTGATCAGTGCGGGCCTGGGACAGTCCTCCGTTGTTCTTCTTCCAGCACAGGCCCCAGAGAAGGCAGTGAAGAAGATTCACGAAGATACCCATTACTCCTTTGTCTATCGCCACTATGGAAACCAAAGGGAGGGGGTTCACACTCCGGGGCTTTTCGTCCATTCCAAGGAGACAGGAACGTGGATGGAGGTAAAAAAGCTATCCACGAAAGGGGCAAAGCTAGGAAGAGATCCCAACATTGATGGAAAGATTATCTGTTCGGTCGGATGGGATTACCGACCTTTGGCAAAGAAAGATTATGTGGAGATTCCTCTCATGACGTCTGGGTCTGTCAATTTTCCAGATACAATAAGCTATGAAGAAGACAGGCACTCCTACTTCCTGCTTTTTAATTCCAATTGGGAGATCGAGGCTGTCTTGTCAAAGTTCGAGGTAAAGAAGGCAGACCTTGATTGGTCTTTCCGGTCAGATCGGGCTGAAGTCTTCAAGGTGCCTGAGATTCAGAAAGGCAACGATGCCCATCAAGCTGCCCGACCTCGGACCATAGGTTCTGTTACTGCGGAACTGTCAGACACCAAGACTTCAGATCTCCGCTTTGTTTCAGACATGCCTCAGCTTGAGAATCTCTACTTGGCTTCTACCCCGGTTCGAGATTTGTCACCGCTACACGGGACGAAAATCAAAAAACTGTTCCTGGAGTTCACTCAGGTAGCAGACCTCTCCTCGTTAGCCGGTTTGCCTCTCACTGACCTAGCTCTCACTGAGACGAGAGTTACGGACCTGACGCCGCTCAAGGGGCTGCCACTCAAGAATCTGTATCTATCCAGAACAGGCGTGGTCAACCTGACGCCGCTAAAGGGATGTCCCCTGGTCGGACTTGATCTAGAAGACACCCCGGTTTCTGACCTCTCTCCGCTGGTGGGAATGAAACTCAACTATCTGAATCTTCGGAAGACACGTGTCGAAAACCTTGGTCATCTCAAGGGCATGCCCATAAAGTGGCTTTACCTTGATGGGGCTCCTGTCAAGGGCCTCCGACCGCTGGACGGAATGCCCCTCCGGGAGTTGTATCTGACGCCAGAGAATGTAAGAAGCGGTACTGATGAAGTACGAAAGATTAAGACGCTCGGAAGGATCAACGGTATCTTGCCCAATGCGTTCGGGAAGATGTACGATGCTGCTGGCTTTCAAGAATGATCGGCGGAGGTGAATCGCCGAACAAGGTCACTGCAGCGAAGCCCTCCGCTCTCGCAAGCTTGAGCGTCCTTGTTCATCTTCAGTCTTTCGTGTTCTTTCAGTGAGGCCGTTGTTGTCCGGGCTCGCTGAGTTCCGACGTTCGGCAGAAAATATTTACAATCTTTTTACAACCAATTTCACCCCAAAGCGATAATGTTGAAACCTATGAGAACGACACAGTTTGCTGCCTCAATTATTGCCGCCGGCATGGCTATGACGATGACCGAAGGTGCCGATGCCGATAAAGGCTCCGACTTGAAGCAGGTCGCAATTGCTCTTAGACCGGTGCTTGAGAAGATCGACCTCGATGCGGATATTTCCTACCCGAGCGGCACCACAACGCTTGTTGTCAGTTATCGCTCGCAGCTATACAAGATTCACGGCCGGTCGATGACCGGCGAGGTCTCGCCAGATGCCCACGACGAAACCGGCCCGAGTTTTAAAGGATTCGTTCTGAGGGTGCATCTTCAGGACCAAGGCGAGGTGAACCAAGCAGACACACCGCAGACCTTTCAAGAACCCTACTGGCAAACCTACTTGGATGTGACGCCGATAGGAGGGACACAGAAGCAGATTTACTGGGCGCTGTCGTTCGGTTCTCGGACAGACACCAAATTGCTGACGAAACTTAGGAATGCCCTGAACGACATGAAAAATGCCGAACAAGACGCTGCATCCAACGGCGGGTAACGTCCTTCTTTGAATTCGGGCTTCCTTTTCCGCCGTGGATGAGCTAGACGTTAGGCGGCGGAGGGATTTCCGGTGAGATACAAGGTTCTTCGTTGTTGGTACCAGGGCGTGCACGGAGAGGGCGTGTCCGTCGAGGGCGGCATGGAGGAGTGGGATTCGCTGGCCGAGGCACTCAATAACCTCGGTCCCTTCCAATGGGAGGTTGTGACACCACCTTTTGAGATGGATGTGGGCGAGAATCGGGAGGTCAAGGTCATCAACCTGATCCTCGGCAACAGGACTACCGCCACCGAGCAAGAGCGGAAGCAGCAAGCGAACAACCTCCATCGGGTGCTTATGAAACTAGAGGCAAAACTCGCCTCCGATCGAAACCCGTGCGATAGGGTCTCCCAGGAGAAGACAATTTCACGGATCAAGGAGGAAATCCAGAGTTTGCTAGGCTCCGGCTCTACGTCTTGCGGGGGTGCCGAACCAGGCGCCGCACCTGATCGCGGCGGTAGTTAGCGTTTGCAGAGCTCAGCGTCTCACCGGCCGCCGCGGCAGGTAAGCTTGGTCCTTCGCGCCGGAGGAAATGATGGCGGGCCACTGCAAGAGGGTATAGCATGATGCTCATGGGTGAATATCTGTTCACCGACTATTTTGAGAATGAAGTTTTGCGGAAACGGCCATACCTGAAAAAAGAGTGGTGCGTCCGGGTCTGTCAGAGTCCCCTCAAGGTGGAGCCACAGGACCAGAACCGCTTCCGTTTCTGGGGCGAGATCGAGGAGTTAGAAGGTCGGATTTTGCGCGTGGTTACACTTGAGGACAAGAAGACGATACACAACGCATTTCCGGATAGGAGATTCAAGAAATGAGGCTGAACTACTACAAGGATACGGATTCCCTTTATATTGACCTGTCGTCCAGGCCCAGTGCCGAAAGTAAAGAGATTTCCGAAGGCATCGTCCTTGACTACGATGCCGAGGGTAACATTACCGGGATCGACATCGACAACGCGAGCACGAAAATCGACTTGAAGGAAGTTATCCTCAACAAGATTCCAGCAGAGGTCGAAGCGGTGAGAGCATGAAAGTCGCCGAACAAGGCGCTCCACCGAACGCCCTCAGCTATCGGGATCCTGCACTCCTTCGATTACTCTGAGCTGGATTATGTCTTGTTCAGCTTTCATTCCTTGTCCGGGCGTCGGTGAGCTTTGACGTTAGGCGACTCCACGCGCATGGATTCCAAACAGTCAGTTCTCGCAGATTACGTTCTCTGTCTTTCGGAGAGCTTGGCGCGCACACACCACGCTGGAGACCGACCGCTGTATCAGTCGTATCTAGCGGACGCGGCAGTGTTGCTGGCATTGATCACGCGAGGTTCGGCGCTCGGAGAGGTGCAGTCTCGGATTGAGCATCACGAGCGGCTCTGCTCGCAGACTTTCTTGGCTGGCCCTGAGCACGCGGCTGTTGCAGAGTCATGGCAGCGATTCAAGAGGACGATATGAGATTCACGTCGCCTAACCATGCGCTGCAGCGAACGGCGGCGGGCCGTCGCGGTTGCAATCCACCCGTCTCGTGGCCGCCGTCGCTGATTTTTGGTCGTTATCCGCACTACCTCTCATCTATGCAATGAAAGCCTCGAATCATCGTGACACGCTCAGTCGCCTTGCGTCTGCTGCTGGCGTCATGGCGAGACTGAAACGCGGGCATCTCAATGGTCTAAAGTCCAGAGCGACCGACCTGAGCCGCGAAGACTTCCTGTGGCGTGCACTCATTGAAGGGTTCGCGACACTCGGTGGGGTTTCCGGCTGGCAGGGCCTAATGGCGACGCCAAGCAATTATGATCGAATCACATTTGACGCTATATCCGCGCAACAACCAGAGAGCAGAAGGAGCCATGCCGAGGGAGTTCTTCGAGATGCTGGCGTCCGCTACCCTGATCGTAAAGCGGGATGGGTCGTGGGGTGTTTTGATCGCATCGTTTCGCTTGGTGGCCTGTTAGCCGCTAAAGATGCCATAGAATCGTGCGATGGACGCGACGAAAAAATTCGCTTCCTGAAAAGTTTCCCGGGTGTTGGCGACAAATATGCCCGAAACATGCTGATGAACGTCTACCATCCAGATTTCCGGAACTCAATTGCCATTGATTCACGCATCCAGAAGATATCCGCTGCGTGGTCACTGGACTTCCCTGACTACGAACAACATGAGCAGTTTTATCTTTCAGTGGCCGATTCAGCTGGCCTTAACGGCTGGGAGTTGGATCGACTGATGTTTTGGTACAACACGGTATTTCTTCCGCCAATACAAATTGTCGGATAACCAGCAAAATGCAACGAACTGAAACGGATGCTCGTTTGGGTAGTGATCGTCAGGTACATTCGTGGTACCATTCGTCGAGTGCGGCAGGCGCCCGTTTCAGTCGCTGATTTTTGGTCGTTGGGCGAAGGAATGAGATGGGAACTATGAACAAGGAGCATTCCGCATTAAAACGGGCAAAGCAGCCAATGCCTGCCTTTATTAAGGATGCGCTGATCGAACGCGGGCTTATGGACACTTACAAAGCTCGTCCTGCATACCAACGCAATGATTACCTCGGCTGGATAGCCCGGGCCAAGCGCGAAGACACGAAGCAACGGCGGCTCAGCCAGATGCTCACGGAGCTGGAGCTAGGAGGCGTGTACATGAACATGAAACATGCGCCCTCAGCAAAGAAGCCGTGAACACTCTACCCACGGCCCTTCGCACGCCCAACAAGGCGCTCCAGCCGACCACGCAACCGCTGCGCGGTTTCGGGGCAGAGCCTGGGTTCAGGCCTCCATTTGCCATTTGGTTTGCTGCAATTTTGCCCGTAGCTTTTTATCATTTTGCAGCGCAGCCTCGCCCCTGATCCGTGCATTCGAGATGCTCGTATAGCCCACATGAAATTTCTTCCCGATCTCGGCCAAGGGAAAGGCCCCCTCCCTCCAGATCAAATAAATTACGATATCTCTAATGGGTCTCTCAATGCCTCTGATGGGACGCTGCAATTCTTCGAACTCCGACTGCGGAATATCCAGGACAGTCAGCACTTCAGCAAGAACACTCTCCATGCCTTCCGACTTCCGAAGGCCCACAATCTCCTGTCGCACTGGCTCAGATTTTCCCATCAGCAGAGACCGGAACTTCTTCGTTGCCTTTTCACTACCCAGTAACAATCCATGGCGCAGGTTCTCCAACAGGTGACTCTCTTCCTCACTGTAAGATTGCACCTGAGAACGAAACTCCCTCTGGTCGTTCCCGAAGACACGTAAGGCTTTCTCTCGTTCCAGCCAGGGCAAGCACTGTCGTCCATATCCGCAGACACAGGTAGCTGGACCATCGATAATCCGACAGACGCTCGACCCTCCCGGCCCGCAGCGGGTTTCGGTGAACGTAAAGGATAAGTTGTCGAAGATAGGACTCCCCTTCAACCAAGAAGCTCTTGAACCGGCCTTGAAACAGATGGCCGCTCCTTCCCCATTTCCAGTTGAAGTAACTCGTGTAGGAGGTCCCGAACCACTGCATGGCCTGCGATAGTTTCCCGTCCTGGTTCTTCAAAATGAGGTGGTAGTGATTCCCCATGAGAACGTAACTCCAGACCTGGATACCAAATCGTTGAGTGAGACGTCCGAGCAGATCCAGAAACCTCTCACGATCTGCATCATTCTCGAAAATCAATTGCCTGTCATTGCCCCGTGACAGAACATGGTAGAAGGCATGGGGTAAATCGTATCGTCTTGGACGAGCCATGGTTCGTAACAGGATTTCTGGAACCGACCAGATGTTGCTGAAGCGCTTCTTAACCCCCACCAACACTAACTTAGACAGACAGCCGTTCAAATGGCAAATGGAGGCCGACCCCGATGAGAAATAACGTTGCCGATTAAACTGATCTGTTTCGATGTGGACGGCACCCTGCTCGATGACGGAGATGGCTCGCTGAACATCTGGCAGCACATCCACCGCAGCATCGGAGTTCCGGAAGAGCTGAATGAACAGCGATTCGAAATGTTCATGGCTGGCGAGATCACCTACCCCCAATGGATGGATATGGATGTGGGCGACTGGCGGAAGCAAGGCATTACAAAAGAGCATCTGATCTCGGTGGCAAAAGAATTGAACCTGATGCCCGGCACCCGGGAAACGGTGAACGAATTGCACAATCGAGGTTACAAGCTGGCCATCATTTCCGGATCAATCAACTTCGGCATCGAAACCCTGTATCCGGATCACCCATTCGAGCCGGTGCTTTTGAATCGGATCTATTTCGACGACGAAGGCAACATTTCATCCTGGAAAGCAACCCCGTTTGATCTCCAGGAGAAGCAGGCCGGCCTGGATCTGGTATGCCAGATTCACAGTGTCACTCGCGATGAGAGCGCTTTCATTGGTGATAACTTTAATGATGTTGAGGCCGCTGTGGCAGCAGGCTTCTCCATCTCGTTCAACTCTAAATCAGAAAACCTGGACGCGGTCGCCGATGTGAAGCTGCCGGGAAAAGACCTGCGGCAGATGCTGGAGTTTTTTCCTGATCTGCGGCTTTAGATCGCAGGCAGGAGTTTAACTCCGACATTGCCACGGAGCGCAACTCTATGCTACGCCGTGCTTGATTGCGCGGTTCCTAGATCGCGTAGGCGCTCAAAACCTTCCAAATGCCGGCCGCGACTTCTTCAATATCGGCGTCGGTATAAAAGGTGTCGATGGTGACCACGATACCGATTTCCATCGCTCGCTTGTGGTTGGGCGTATTCTCTATGTCGTAGGTGTAATCACGGCCGTCCGGCTGAACGAAGGGATACATACGCCCTTCACGTGTCGCCATCCAGGGACGCACGATTCTTTCCTGAAACAGTCGCTTTCTGATCAGGTCGTAGCCGTCGTACGAACTGCAGGAAATTCCCTCCGCCTGCAGGGACGAAACCACTTGTTTACGATCTACCGACAACTCGTCCTCCTTCACCTGCATTATGATCCACTTGTAACTGCACTCAGCGTCGGGCAGTGGTGAGACAACATTGACGCCGGGCACTCCTTCGAGGCGGGAGCGGAGATTCTCTCCAAGCTCATGATGACGGGACGTAATCGAATCCACCTTTTCAAGCTGAGCTACGGCAACGGCGCCCTGCAACTCGCCCATTCGATAATTGAGTGCGTGATGCTTCTGACGGAGAGAACCATCGAAGAGACGGTCGTAATGTTTGTCCGAATAATTCGAGACGCGCCGATAAAGACTTTCGTCTCTGAGAGCAACGAAACCTCCGTCACCGGTAGAGATATGCTTGTAATCGTTAGTGGAATAACAGCCCGCGTCTCCAAAACTGCCGACCATCTTACCGTTGAGCTTTGCTCCCCAGGACTGAGCGCAATCCTCGACGAGCCCGATGCCCCTGGCAGTACAGAGTTCGGCGATTTTATCGACGGGAGCTGCATAACCTGTGAGGTGTACGACAACGACGGCTTTCGTATATTCGGTAATCCGCTTTTCGATGTCCTCGGCAGACGGATTCAAATTCATGGCGGGGTCCGTGAACACCGGTACGGCGCCCTCTTCCAGAATTCCGAGAACCGAGCCCTGGTCGGTGTTTGGAGTGACGATGACTTCATCACCCGGGCCGACACCTGCCGCGATAAGGCCAAGGTGCACTGCGGCTGATCCGCTGCTGCATGCAACGACATACGGCATGCCCGAGTATTCGCACATCATCGCACAAGCACGCTTCACCCATTTTCCGTAACCGTAGAAAAGAGTGTTCTGCTCGAGCGCATCGCGAAGATATTCGAGTTCTTTGTCGAGATAGCGTTTGCCTGTTCCGTAAGGACTTTTTTTGGCCTTGGGGCCACCGTTGATGGCAAGTTCGTGATTTTGCATGGGGTTCCCGGATTGATGTTTTCTGGATTAAGGGGCGTTAATTTCTCGCTATCGCCTTCTTGAACGCGGCCAAACCATTCGTATTCACCACGTTTTCCTTTTTCAGCCAGCCGCGGCGGGCGGTCCAGATACCGTAGCGCATAAGGTCGAGTTCTTCTACGCGGTGGGCATCGGTGTTGATGATGATTTTGACGCCCAGTTCGCGGGCAAGAATGCAATGGGTGTCCTTGAGATCAAGCCGGGCCGGATGCGCGTTAATTTCCAGGCATACGCCCGCGTCTCTGGCCGCGGCAAACACCTTCTCCGCATCGAACGAAAATGGTTCGCGACGGAGGAGCAGGCGTCCAGTCGGATGGGCGATTACGTTGACATATGGATTGTCAATGGCCCGGAGGATGCGATCTGTCATTTCGTCTGGCGGCATCTTCTGCTGAAAGTGGACGGAAGCGATCACGAGGTCGCATTCGCTAAGGATGGCGTCTTCCAAGTCGAGAGTGCCGTCCGGCATGATGTCGACCTCGATGGACTTCAGGATCTCGATGCCTTCTATCTGCTCGTTCGCCTTTTCGATTTCCCTGAGATGCTGAGCGAGCCGTTGCTCGTCGAGTCCGTTAGCGATGGCGACCGCCTTCGAGTGATCAGAAATGGCGTGATACTTGTAGCCCTTCGCTTTACACGCTTCGGCCATCTCGAGGATGGAGTGTTTGCCGTCGGTGGCAGTCGTGTGCATGTGCAGGTCGCCCTGAATGTCTCCGATTTTGATAAGTTCGGGTAGTTTGCCGTTTTCCGCAGCCTCGATCTCGCCGCGATTCTCACGAAGTTCGGGAGATACCCATTCAAGGCCGAGTGCCTTGAAGACATCTTCCTCATTATCGCCCCCGATACGATTTCCGGAGTCGCGTTCATACACACCGTATTCATTGATATGGACGTTGCGTTCCATTCCTCGTTGCCGCATGGCCACGTTGTGAGACATCGACCCGGTGAAGTAATGGAGGGCGGCGCCAAAGCTTTCTGCATCGACGACGCGGCAATCCACTTGAAGGCCGTTCTCCAACCTGACGGAACTCTTGGTGTCACCGTGCGCGAGGATCTGCTTAACCTCGGGATAGGCGACGAAGTGGTCCATGACAGATTGGTGATCCGTACAGCTCACAAGGAGATCCAGGTCACCGATAGTTTCACGACGCCGTCGGAGGCTGCCGGCGAGTTCGAGGTTCTCTATTCCTTCAAGTCTCTGCATATATTCGACGATAGCCTCACCAATGGTCGCACCAGCGTCGAGTCGAAACCTTCCCACTCCTGAGCGGAAGTGTTCGATGGAGGCGAGCAGGCGTTCTTCGGTTTTCGCACCCATCCCCGGGAGGTCACGGAGCTTCCCTGCTTTGGCTGCCACTTCGAGTTTTTCTATGGAATCAATGCCCAGCTTTTCATAGATGAGCTTTACCTTTTTCGGCCCCATCCCTTCCAGATCAAGCATGTCCAGCAAGGTCTCAGGAACTTCCTTCTTAACTTCCTCTAGCGTCTTACAGGTTTTCGTCTCGATAATTTCGACAATCTTACCGGCAATACTCTTTCCGATTCCCTTGATAGCCATGAGGTCTTCACCACGCTGAACCATCAGTTCAAGGCTCGTTGTAAGATCGCTAATAGCTCGCACGCCGCTGTGATACGAACGAATTCGGAACGCACTCTCACCCTTGATTTCGAGCAGGTAAGCCAGGTCAGAGAGGGTCTTGGCGATCTGGGAATTTTCCATGGGTTCGTAATGAGTGATGAGTGATGAGTAATACGTAATACGTAATACGTAAGAGTTTAGAACTGTAGAAGGTAGCTCTGAGCGACAATTTGCGGAGTGCTGGTTCTTGTCATCGCTTTTCCTCCCCCGACGCGTCAGAAAATGAAAGCTTAGGACTTTGATCGAAATTAAGTTTCCAACTTCGGCCGAATGATATCCCTTTTAGCTGTCCCGAAGGGACCCAGGCAAGTAGCCCCTGGTTTTAACCAGGGTGGGATGACAAACCCGACTCCAGCCCCGAAGGGGCGACGGCGGCGGCTCCTTCGCCCCTTCGGGGCTTCGATGCGTTTTTCCAATTCTGTCCCCAGGTTGAAACCTGGGGCTAATTGCCTCCGTCCCTTCGGGACTATTGAAGGTGGCAACATTATTTTGGCCGGAGTCCTTAGACTATTCGGAGCACTCCAAAGAATTTCTGCTGAACCTGGAATCCTGAATCCTGAATCCTGAATCCTGAATCCTGAATCTGGAATCCTGAATCCTGAATCTTGAATCTGGAATCCTGAATCGACGTATCCATTCGGAGTCGCTCTAGATCTTTGGTGCTTCCTGAAGGATTTCTTCAATCTCGCTCAATTCGTCGTCAGTAAACTTCCAGCCCTGTCCCCCGTTGTTGGCAAGTATCTGTTTTTCATTTTTTGAACCGGCCAGACAGACGGTTACTTCGGGCAGTCGCAAGGTCCATCCTATGGCCAGTTGAGACAGCGTGAGTCCTTTATGACCCGCGATTACTTTCAACTGTTCGACAGCAACATTCAGATCTGCGAACAATTTGCCCTGGAAAAATTGTATGCCCTTGCGTTCATCATCCTCTGGAAAGACATGGCCCGGTTTGTATTTTCCGGTGAGCAGTCCTTTAGCTAAGGGGCTGTGCGCAAGAATGCCGACGCCGTGCTCACGGCACCATGGAATGATTTCGCCCTCGATTCCGCGCGCAAACATGTTGTAGCGCGGCTGCAGAGTGTGAAATTGTCCAACCTTCCAGGCCCTTTCGAGATGTTCAAGCCCATAGTTGGATACGCCGATCCGAATGATCCTCCCCTGCTGCTGGAGTTCCAGCATGGTCTCCATCTGCTCTTCGATAGAAGGAGGTTCGCGGTAGCTGTGAATTTGATACAGGTCAAGCGCTTCGACGTTCAATGAGGCGAGACTAGCGTCGATAGCTTCCAGGATTTTTTGCTTGTTATATCCATCACCCCCACCCCAACCGCTGACTTTGGAGGCGATGTAAACATCCTTGTTCTCGCACCCGGCGAGAGCCCGGCCGATGAGCTCCTCGGATTTCCGATATGCCTGGGCGGTGTCGAGCAAAGTTTGGCCAGCACGAATAGCAGCCTGAACTGTCCGGATCGCTGCATCGTCATCGATGTTGCCCATCCCACCTCCGATCGGCCAGGCGCCGAACCCGATAACCGGCACCTCGGGACCATCTTTACAAATATTTCGGCGTTCCATTCAAGCTCCTCCAAAAGAAAAAATCAGCAAACTACTAAAGTTTGGCGAGTCACTACGATAATAGCTCAGGGTGTTTTTTAAAAACCAGACTCCTGATCGCCCACGGAATGTCCTTCTCAGGCATTAACACAAATAACCCGGGCAGTATCCTGGCTGCTATCGCCGAGATGCATGCTTCGCTTCTGGCCAGCATCCCCAACGGTCAGCCCCCTTCGTCGTCAGCTATCCTACCTGGCCCGAGTAACAGCTTCATAGATTTCGCTCTGCCGGTCGACTCTGTGAATATTTCCACTCATGCTGCAAGCCCTGACGGAAGAATTCCCAACCCCACTGTGAACGGAGGCGCGTTCCCTCCGCATCCTGTAATTCCCGCTTTACCGGCCCTGCCCCCCTTGACGACACGTGCGGTGGGTGAAGAAACAGGATTTTTCCCCCTTGGTGGGATATCAACCAACAGCCCCGTGCAACAGTCGGCGTTCGATAACTTTTTCAATTCTTTTATTACCTCAGCGTTCGCAGATGAGGGTGCTGCGAACACGAGGCCCGCTCAAGTCACCACGCTCGCCGTAGGAGAGGAAACCGGTGAACTCCCCCCGCCAATTGAAGTGGGGACTCCCGATCCACCAGAAAGTCCCGAGACGCCGTCGCCTGAAGACTCTGCCCCGCCTGCGGTCGACCCGGCACCGGTACCAGCACCTGAACCGCCCGGACCAGAGCCAAACCTGCTTAACCCTCCGCCACCTCCTCCCGCCATCACACTTCAACGAGGTGAAGAAGGCAGCCTCTTCACTTTTGATGATCCCCGCAAGATCCTTGCGCCGTAGAGGGGCCACCTCTGCGGCACAGATTGCCAGCAAAGCTTCGGCTCAAACCGTTGTCTAGCGTTCCATTGTGGCGCTGCCTTCCAGGGCGGCGTTTTACGAGCCGAAGGCACGCAGGAAAAACCACTCCGGCCTGGAGGCCAGAGCTACGACCCCGCATCGTGGCGCTGCCCTCCAGGGCGGCGTTTTACGAGCCGAAAGGCTCGCGCAGAAAACCACTCCGGCCTGGAGGCCAGAGCTACGATAATCCGTCGCTCTGAAAATTTGACACTTCTGTTAAGTCTTGAGCAATTGTAAATTGCCAGATCGCTCGTTCAGTCTCAATCGATAACTACCCACCTGCTTGATACAAAAGATAGAGATTACATCTTTACCTCTTTTGCTTATGCAGCTCTGGATCTGGCGAAACATCCGCATCGCTCTCCCCGACGACTGGGAGATGCTCCAATACTCCCGGGAGCGCGCTCAAGGAAAATGCGCGTTCGCAGACCGTTATCAATTCAGGCTCGAACTGAACTGGAAGGAGTTTTCCGGGCCGCCGGATTTTCAGCGGATGCTGTCCGACTACGGCTCAAAGCTCACGCAGGAGAAGGGCCTGAAAAATCTGCAACAGTTCAAGGTTGGCCAATGGCAAGGCGTGGGCGGAGAACTCGACGACTGTTGGACCACTCGATATGGGGCCTGGATGAAACGCGAGAAGATGGTGGTCGAGATCGTCTTCATCTGGCCGCAGATTCGAGACGTAGAACTGGAAAAGGAGGTTCTCCGTTCCGCGGGTGAAGAAACGCTCAAGCACGAAGAATTTCAGCGGTGGAAGACGTTTGGAATGGAGCTATTCGCCAGCAGTGATTACGCCCTGAGCGAATGCAAAATCGAGCCGGGCGTAGAAAGCATGACGTTTACTGATCCTGCCAACCCGGATCGCCTGGAAAATTTCGAACGCCGCGGCATGGTGAAGGACTGGCTTGAAGCAAGTGTGTCAGAATGGCTTCGCGTGCAGTTCCCGGAAAACCTGCACGTTCACTACCAGAACTCCTACCTAACCGGTGAACGCGAAATCGAGCGGATTGCCGGGACGCATCATGCTAAAAGAATTGGCCGTTTCGGAACAAAGGAATTGCACTTTGAAGGGGCTGCATGGATCTGTCCAAAGGACGGTCGTCTCTACTCATTTCGTACCAAGCGTCCCGTTGAGGATCCCGACCATCGGCGATCTGGTGAGAGACTCGCATGTTGCACTCGTCTCTGGGTAGGTAATGAGTAAACATAACAGCCTGCTGACCACGAATCGCACCTCATGGCGCGAAATGCTCAAAGCCAGGGCGATTCAGAATGCGGCCGCCGAAATCGAACTGGAAAACGATGGTTCGATCATCTTGGTTGTGAAGAACAAGAGGCCCTCGTTTTTCTTCCCACCCCTGTCATGGCTGATTCGTCCAGCGGATGAGCAGAGGGTGTCGTTAGACCGCCTCGGCTCCGAAGTGTGGCGACTTTGCGATGGCCAGACGGTAGAAAGGGTTATCGACCGGTTTGCTGAAGAGCACGGCTTGTCCTTCCACGAAGCCAGAGTCGCCGTGACTGGGTATTTGAAATCATTAGTAGAAAGAGGTGCTCTTGCCATCGTCGTTACAGACGCCTCGTGAATGAAAGGTTGCGTGTATGACGCTGCGTGCGATTGTGCTTGGTTTTCTGGGCGGAGCTCTAATCAACGGCTTCTGTTTTTTCAACGATTTCGTTCTGCGCGGCACCTTCTTGGTTGGCAACTATCTCCCCATCTCGGTTTTCGGCGGCCTGCTGCTGTTTGTAATGATCGTGAACCCACTTCTGGGTTACATGCGCACTCATTTCGCGCTCATTTGGCGACCGGAGTTCACCGGCAAAGAACTCGCCGTGGTGATCGCCCTGATCCTTGCTGCGTGTTACGTACCCGGCCGCGGCCTGATGCATTATTTCGCCACGTTCCTCATGCTGCCGCACCACCACGAGCGGACGAATCCATCCTGGCAGAAGGAGA
The DNA here is from genome assembly GCA_027625095.1 of Planctomycetota bacterium. GTDB lineage: Bacteria > Planctomycetota > PUPC01 > JACPCR01 > JACPCR01 > JAQBXN01. Next base: position 17,872 of record JAQBXN010000019.1, read on the forward strand.
AGATTCTTGAGTTGGCACCCAAACCGATGCTGGCGGATATCAGCCAGAATGAGGATGCAGCGCTCAATGGTTTCGTGCAAGGGCTCGGCAAGGGGGACTCGCACATAAGCTTCAGCGACATCCCCTGGTTTGCCTGGTGGGAAACGCTTGGGTTCTGGTTGCCGCTTCTATTCACGATTTCAGTGGCGTTTATCGCCCTTGCGCTGATAGTGCATCGGCAATGGTCAGACCACGAACAGATTGCCTACCCGATTGCGACGTTTGCCAGTGCACTTCTGCCAAAAGAGGGCGAGACCCAGGGCTCGGTTTTCCGAAACAAATACTTCTGGGTAGCAACAGGCATCGTGGTCTTTTTTCACCTCAATAATTTCGCGGTGAAGTGGTGGCCGGAAAAGCTCATCGAAATCCCGCAGCGGTTTGATTTCACATCACTCATCTACAGCAACGCCCTTTGGGATGTGTTTCGAAAAATCAGTGATGGGGGCGGCTGGATGCTGTTCAGGCCAACGATCTTTTTTACGGCCGTCGGGTTCGCCTATTTCCTATCGACGGACGTCTCACTCTCACTGGGAATCGGACCGTTAATCTACTGTTTCGTGATCGGCACACTGAAAGTCTACGGTATCAATTTCAGCGGTGGCGGATTCATGACCATGAAGGTCGAGACGTTTCTCTACGGCGGCGCTTACTTCGGAGTGTTCCTGGTCCTCCTCTATACGGGGCGGCATTATTACTACTCGGTTTTCAAACATACTTTCTGCATTCCCTGCGATGAAAAGGTGGAGCAGCGAGCCATCATGGCCAGCCGTATTTTTATGATGTGCTGCCTGCTGTTTGTCCTGCAGTTAGTCCGTGTTGGGCTCGACTGGCGGCTGGCGGTGCTTTACACCATCGGCACAGTGATGCTCTTTACAGTGGTCAGCAGGTTGGTTGCCGAAACCGGAACGTTTTTCGTGCACGCCTGGTTCTTCCCCTGTGTCATCATCTGGGGTTTTCTCGGCTCAAAAGCGATAGGCCCACAGAATCTCCTGATTATGTTTATGGTCTCGTCTCTGCTGATGATCGACCCTCGCGAAGCCGTCATGCCCTTCCTGGTGCACGGACTTAAAATCGCCGACATGAACCACGTAAAGCTTGGACGCGTTGCCGCGCTATCAGGCGTATCTCTTCTGCTAGCGTTCTTCGTTGGTACGGCTGCGACTCTCTACTGGCAATACGACAAAGGCTCTGGCACTGTCGGAGATGGCTGGACTAACAATGCCGTCCCGAAATTCAGTTTTGACTCCGTCGTAAGGGTTAAAGAGACCTTGCGACTGCAAGGCAACCTCGAGCTTTCCGAGGGACTCACCGGTTGGGAACGTTTCGGTCACATTTCCCCCAACAACGACTGCGTGATCGGATTTTTTGTAATGACCGGTCTCGTGCTCTTGTTTGCCGCAGGCCGATTACACTTCCCGAGGTGGCCATTGCATCCTGCCATGTTCCTTGTGCTCGGGACCTGGCAGGCAAAAAACCTGGCCGCCCCATTCTTGCTTGGCTGGTTGATTAAGAGTGCCGTCACCAAGTACGGTGGTGGCTCGGGATACAACCGCGTCAAACCGATCATGATTGGGCTCATCGCCGGGGACATGCTCGGAGGCATCATCCCGATGATCGTCGGTGCGATTTATTATTACTGGACGGGCGAGCCCCCGGAATCGTATCGTGTGTTGCCTACCTAGATGAATTAGCAACCAATGCCAGACGCCACGCAAATAGACATTCAGGAACAGCCCTTCCTCAGCCTTGGGCGGACCATAAAGATTACGGTGATCGGAATCCGTTACAGGCTCTTCCGATCCATAGTCACGATTGTGGTCATCGCAGTAGCGGTCGCTTTTCTGATGAACATCATCAGCGAGAGCATCATCAAACGCACTATCGCCTACCGCACCACGGACAGGCTGAAAGAAATGCGTCAGGCCACCAATTGGGCAGCAAGATTGACCATCCCTGAAACCATGGAGCAATCCATCCAGGATCTCGCTGACGCTGGAAAGGACTCGCCCAACTACGTGGAGCGTCAGAGGTTCGGGGAATTTGATGAGGCGGCCATGAACGACCTCAAGGCCTACTGCGAGACGGCGGCCATGTATTTGAATTTCTTCACCGATCTCGATTACGGACGCCGTCGCGCATTGGTCCGCTATGCGACAGGTGTTGACATCTTTGACCGCCTGTTGGACGTAGTTCGCTTCAATGAATTTCAGACAACGCTTACAGAAATGAAGTCATTGCGCTTTCCAACTCCAATCCACGATTTCCAAACATTCCTTGGCCACTGGCCGACAAATGAGAAAGCCCTGGAGAAGGTCATTGAGGCCAAGAAGGTGGCCATCGCCAAAGTAAGTCAATACCTGGTCGATCGCTCGGTGAAAGGGCAGATGTCAAAGGTAGGCGGCGAATTCGGTAACGTTATTCGCCAGGCAGGTTTCGAACTCACTGACGAGACTCGCGCCGTACTCGCCGAGCAGGGACGTCGCATCATCGAGACCGATCAACTCGAGCAAAGCATCAACAATTCCGCAGTCAGGAGAGACGTGGCCGGTTACCTGGACAAGCTGCCAACAGATGTCGATCTGTCAGTCATGTGGCGGCTGCTTGAACGAACCAAAAGCGCCACGTGGTATTTGGAGAAGTTGAACAAATACAGCCTGCCTTCCAAAGAAATCCCAGTCGAAAGGCTTGTCCTCACTGCCCGTTTGAAAAGAGAGGAGCGTGCCCTGCAACTTGCCGGCGAACTCGGCGAAGACGTTGGCGGAGGCATGCTCGGTCTCGGCGAACGTATGAGTTGGCTGGTACTCGCATCCATGATGGTTTGCATCGTAGGCATAGCGAACGCAATGCTGATGTCCGTCACCGAACGGTTCCGTGAGATAGCAACCTTGAAGTGCCTCGGTGCGCTGGATGGGTTCATCATGCTGATGTTCGTCCTCGAGGCCTGTTTCCTCGGAGTGGCAGGAGGTTTCGCGGGCACCATCATCGGAAACATTCTCGGCATCGTACGCATGCTGATTGTTTACGGCAATCTTCTGGTGAGTCCAATTCCGTTCAGTGAATTGTTTGTCGCCATGTCAGCCTCAATGGTCGTAGGTGTAGTGCTTGCTGCTTTTGCATCGGTTTACCCGTCCTTCAAAGCTGCTAAGTTAGCCCCCATGGAGGCGATGAGAATTGAGTAGAGATACGTAATACGTAATACGTAATGCATATCGCAGCCGTAAGGCCGCAACCAAAGGGAAGGGAAGTGCTTCCAACGAATTCAAGGAAACAACGAATGGGGAAGCAAAAATCTTTCAAAGAAAACAAGAAACTCAACTGTAACCGTGTAATGCGTAATGCGTAAGCGCGTGATAACTGCTTAAGCGTCGGAGCTCTACCTTGACCCTCGGGTATCAAGCTTCGAGTATCCAGCGCTCTGAATCCTGAATCCTGAATCCTGAATCCTGAAACGAGTATTGAGTATCGAGCCACGTATTACGTATTACGTGTTACGCCCCATGCCAGAAGAAACCACAAACCTTCAAGACCAGCCGAACGAGAACGGCACTGAAAGCGACAAACGCCGCGTCATCATTCGCGCCATCCATCTGAAGAAGGAATATCAGATAGGCGAGGTGACCACTCAAGCTCTGCGCGGGGTTAAGGTTGAGATATATTCCGGCGAATTCATCTCGGTCATGGGGCCGTCAGGCTCTGGCAAAAGCACGTTCTTCAACATGATCGGCGGCCTCGACAGCCCTTCCAGTGGTCGTGTGTTCATCGACGAAGTTGATGTCGCTCAGCTCACCGCAGTCGAACTCGCCTTTCTTCGCTGCCGTAAGATTGGCTACATCTTCCAGCAGTACAATCTGATTCAATATATGACCGCGCTGGAGAACGTGACCACGCCGATGGCCTTCGGCGGTATCGCAGCGGATGAAGCTCGAGTTCGTGGCATGAAGCTGCTCGAAATCGTTGGTCTCAAGGAACGCTGGTTTCATCGCCCAATCGAGATGTCCGGCGGTCAGCAGCAGCGAGTCGCTATCGCCCGCGCCATGGCGAATGAACCTTCGATCCTGTTATGCGATGAACCGACCGCAAACCTGGACCATCACACCGGCCGCGAGATTCTGAACATTCTGAAATTGCTGAACACGGAAAAAGGCGTAACTATCATCTGCGCCACCCACGATCATCGCATGATGGATATGTGTGATCGCCTGATGTGGATTCGTGACGGCCAGATCGACCGCATCGCAAACCGCGCAGATGTCCATATCGAATTAGCGTCCATTGGCGATGATGATGAATGACCGTAATGAGTAAACTGCCCGACAGTGAAGGCCGGTGTTGTTTCAGTATCGGATTTTGATCCGAGGTAGTCCTGAATGAGTAATAGGTAATGAGTAGTGTGCTGACCTGGTGGTCCGGCGTTGTCGTAACGCCGGATTTTATTTCGAGGTATTCAAGGTTGCGTGGGGTGGCGAAGCCTCAGTCCCGAGCATCCAGCATTTCAGTATCCAACCGTTCTCTCGATTACACCGGTATCCTAAGCCTCAACTTACTCATCACTCATTACTCATTACTTCTCTTTTTCCCCCTCATCTTCGCTGTTTCACTTCAAGCCGAACCCACGCAGTTTGAAACCGACTGTAAGGCATTATCAAGTGGGGCCCACAGGCTGACCGGGACGCCGGAAAACCAGTCGGCCGCGGCCTACGTTGTAGATCGCCTCAAGGCACTTGGTCTCGCTGAGCATAGCGAAGAGTCGAAGGACTCCTCCGACAAGATTTACGTCCAGGATTTCGCCTCGTCGCAGACGTATGTGAATCAGTGCGAGATCAAATTCGAAGACGGCCGGACCTATAAACTCCTGCCTTCGCGTCCCGATGGCATCGTCCCGCCGGTGACGCCCATTGAGGGGCTTCAAGCCCCTTTGGTTTATCTCGGGGACGCCACCCAGACGGATTTCGATAAGACTTCACCGCGGGGCAAGATTGTAGTCCTAAATTACAACTGCAATGCAGGATGGCTGCGCGCGTTCCGGCTTGGCGCGGCCGGAATCATCTTCGCCAGTAATGGCATGGATCGCGCCGACAATCCACATCACACCGAAGCCAACGCGAACCTGCCTCGCTTCTATTACCCAGGCAAACCGGCCGATCTCATTGGGAAAGGCGCTGGGACGATTTTCAGCAAAGTAGTCTGGAAGCGCGTCTACGGCCGCAACATTTTTGCATTCATTCAGGGCTCTAATGAGGGAAAGGATTCGGTTTTTCATCAAGAGAAGGAGGAAGTCCTCCTCATTGGCGCAAATCTCGACAGCTTCGGTGAAGTGCCACGTAAATCTCCCGCGGCCCGCGGTGCCGCTAATTGCGCCGCCATCCTTCATCTTGCGGAAGGATTCCTGAAGAATCGGCCCAAGCGGCACATCCTGCTGGCATTCTGGGACGCCGGCGCCCGCGGCCACGCCGGAAGCGTGGCCCTGTATCGAGCGCTCTATGACAAGAAAAAAGACAACGACGTTTACCTCGATCTGAGAGAGGAATATCACGCTCGAGAGACTCAATTCCTTGGCCTGCTGAAAAAACTCGTTGGAATGAGTGACCCTCTTAACAGCAGCGAGGTCAGCCCTGTCGGTGAGAACGATGAAGATGGCTCGAATGCCCGGCGCCGCCTGCTGGAGCGGGCAAAGACAAAGTCCAAGGACTTCGTGGACCGTTTAAACGTCGAAATGATTGATCTGCGTCTCCTGCGTGGAACGCAAAAAGAAAACACCGCGAAAGTTGCAGCGATCGACAAACAGGTCCACGACATTCAGCAGAACAAGGACGAATGGAACCTCGTTCGCCGATATATCGGACAGTTGCGCCGAGGGCTTCAGATTTCGCTCGATTCCATGATCGCCGGTTACGTGAAGACCAATGAAGCCAACAAGGTCAACGCAGCACGACAACTAAGTGATCCTGCTGTTCTGTTGAAAAGAGCGCAGGACAAAGTAGGTCACATCATCTCGGCAGTTGAGAGCGACATCGACATTCGCCTGGACGAGCTTGTGTACGAAGGCAAAGCCCTCAGACACGACCGTGCTCTTCAACAATTGCTTGCCGATAATTGGCTGTCGCTGCACATCTCTCTGCTGCTGGGAGATACTACCCCTCGTTACGGGTTGCTTATAGGCGGCGATTCGCAGCTCTACTCTTCGCAGGACAATCCCGGCCTCTACGGAAAGATCCAAAACACATTCCTCGACGGTTGGGAACAACTGAAGGACACCGAAAACTTCCCAGCCAACTTCGAACAAAACACAGCGAACGGCACTCTGAATCCCGCACGCCTGATCTGGGCCGCTCCGTTCCTGGTGCACAGCGGCGAGATTGCCGGACGCAACGGTATTTACAACCTTTGCATCGGCACCTCGCAGGAAGCGCTCGGCAGGGAGGGGACTCCAAGCGATACACTGGAAAATCTGAATGTAGATGTGATCGAAGGCCAGACGAAAGAACTCGCTCACCTCCTCTCTGCGGTGGCAAGCCACGAAGGGATCTCGCTCAAGCGCACCATCGTCCCCGATGCGAACTACTGGTACCCGGAAATCAACAGCCTGAACCGCCCCCGCGGCCCCATCGCCATGGGGATGCTGCCTGGCTCATCGACACCGGACATGCCGATGCGCGGGGTGATGATTCAGCTCTACCACCAGTATCGTCCGAATGGGTCGCGGCCGCAGTTGTTCGAACCCAACAAGATATATGCGTTCGATAATTTCTCTCTACTGCAAACCAACCATAACGGTTCGTATGGGGTAGGCCCGACACATAAATCGGAATGGCAAACTCGCAGCCTGGCATTGCAGTTTGATGAAAACGGGCTACCCATCGCTTCCTCCGATGACCAGTCACGGGCGAGGGTATTTACGCGACTCAATATGTTCATGTGCACCAACGGCGTCATGGCAATCCCGCCCCAACTCAAACCGCAGGACACTAAAATTCTAGATGCAAGGACGAACGGCACACTGCAGGATAACAAATCCTTTTCAAACACTCTTGATGGCGTCTGCCATTGGTATGCGGAAGTGAAATATAAATCTGTGAAGGTGTTTGGAGTGCAGTCGGTAATCGGTCTCGTTACCGGCAGCGAAAATTTTGAAGAGGCAAGCAACAACATCGAAGGGGACGGCTACGCGACTGCTGAAGTCTGGAAGATGCAAGACACCCCACTGCGCTCAGCGGTCGACTTGTGGCGGCTGAACGAATCACGACTCAAGGTCATGCGCTCCCGCGAAATCATCAATGGTTCGCTTGAAGAATTGCACGGTAAGGCGGAAGACCTGATGGTGCAGGCGACGGCCACGGATTCACTGGTGGAACGAGAGGCCCTTCTCACCTCGGCTTTCCTTGTCGAACAACCGGTCTATCACAACACCCGCCGAACGCTCGACGACCTCGTGCATGCTGTCCTCGTACTACTTGGTCTATGCGTGCCGTTCGCCTTTGCTCTCGAAAGACTGCTCATGGGCTCGACCAATATATATCGCCAGATCGGCGGGTTCGTTGGATTTTTCACGATCACCTTCATGCTGCTTTATTTCTCACATCCCGCGTTCGCCATTTCGAAGACCCCCATGATCATTTTCCTGGGCTTTTCGGTGGTAGTGCTCTCGTCGCTGGTGATTTTCATCATCATGCGCAAGTTTGAAGTCGAGCTGAAAGTCTTGCAGGGGATGACCTCCACGGTGCATGCGGCCGACGTCTCGCGCATCAGCACCGTCATTGCGGCCATGAATATGGGCATCTCCACCATGCGTCGCCGCCCACTTCGCACCGCGCTGACGGCTACGACGATTCTACTGTTGACCTTTACCATTCTTTGTTTCGCCTCTTTTGATCGGCAACTTGGGATCGTGAGACTCTTTGCCAACGCCTCGCCCGTTTACACCGGCGCATTCGTGCACGAGGTGAACTGGTCCCAGATGCCCGACGGCATCCTCGACCTGATTTATGGCCGCTGGGGCAAATCTTCCGCGGTCTGTCCGCGCTATTGGTTTGCACCGAAGGATGCTGAAAACCGCCAGCCGCTGATCACCAAGCTCGACGGAAAAGACGCGCTCCCCCTTCGTGGCATCCTTGGCCTGGATGAGCTCGAACTCAAGCATCGGCCAGACATTGCAAATTTGCTGGGTAATCCCGACAGTCTTTCGGGCAAGATCTGGATCACCATCGCGGTGGGTGAGCAGTTTGGAATCAAGCCTGGCGAAAGCCTTTTGATGAACGGGAAGAAGTTTCAGGTCGGGCCTTATATTGATGCGAACAAATTTGCGTCCCTGCAAGACATGGACGGCAGCAGCATTCTGCCGGTCGATTTCTCAGCCATGGAGGGGGCGATGGGCCAGCAGAGCGGCAACGATACCCGCGCAGCGCTGGCCGCCGACAGCCAGCAGAACTGGGCATACCTTGCGACAGATACGGTCTGTGTGGTTGCGAATAGTGACGCCCGCAACCTCGGAGCAAATCTCCACGGGGTGAATCTGTACACAAAAGACGTCCGCGCAGCGACGCAACTCGGAGAAGTACTCGCCATGACCCTCGGCCGGCCTGTAAGCGCCACTCGAACGGGGGGCGTCTACCTGCACGCGTTCGGCGACACGATGTCCGCCAGCGGAACGGGGGATCTTATATTTCCCATCCTCCTCGGCGGGCTCGTAATTTTCGGCACTATGCTCGGATCTGTCGCCGACCGCGAGAAAGAGATTTACACATTCAGCGCACTGGGCCTGGCGCCCCCACACGTCGCCAGCCTCTTCTTCTCGGAAGCCTTGATCTATTCCGTCATCGGAGGGCTCGGAGGTTACCTGTTTGCTCAGGCGTCGTTACAGGTGCTGACGTTCCTTGCGGACTTCGGTCTGGTCCGAGTACCGGAGGTCAATTACTCGTCCACCAATGCCATCGTCACTCTGCTCATTGTCATGGCGACGGTGCTTATTTCAGCTATCTATCCTGCGCTGAAAGCATCGAGGAGTGCCAATCCCGGCCTGCTCCGCTCATGGCGTCTGCCACCACCCGACGGGGACACTTTCGACATTGTGTTCCCGTTCACCGTTTCCGATTACGACATCACGGGAGTGGTCAGTTTCCTCAAAGAGCATTTCGATAACCACGGCGACGCGGGTTTGGGCACTTTCATGGCCCGTAATGCCACACTGGCCGAGGGCGAATCCCACACCATGGGCCTTAAATCTGAAATCGCCTTGGCACCCTTTGACCTCGGTGTAACTCAGAGTTTAGCCTTACGCAGTTCCCCAAGCGAAATCCCCGGCATCGACGAAGTCAACATAAAGCTGACCCGGCTCTCTGGGCAGCCGAAGGACTGGCAGCGACTCAACAAGGTCATGCTCGACGACCTGCGTCGTCAGTTCCTTATCTGGCGTTCTCTGCCAAACGAAACCATGGAAATTTATCGAGAAAGAACCCTTGTAAAAATGGGTAGGAAGAAAGATGGAGTAATGGAGTAATAGAAGGATGGAGTATTGGAAGATTGGATTACTGGAAAAATGGAGTAATGAAGGACAGATTGAGGCAGTGTTAGAGTGCATAACAAGCTGGCATAAACATGGCTGTAGAAAAGATCGACAAAGAGATTGAAGAATACCGGAGTTTGATGGAAGTCCCGACGGAGTTCGTTGACGGCTTCAATTGGATGTCCCTCTTCGGCGCAATATTTATTGCCTTACTCATGGTACCGGGAGCAATCTACATGGGATTGCTTGCGGGCCATGGAATCGGGCCGGCTGCACAGTGGGTGACCGTGATTCTGTTTATCGAGGTCGCCAGGCGAGCCCAGCGTAATCTCAACAAATCTGAAATCTTCGTACTTTTCTTCATGGCCGGAGCGGCCATGGGAGTGCCCTTTCAGGGATTGCTGTGGCAACAGTTTTTTGCACGAAGCGATGCGGCCACAGCCTACGGCATTGCCGACGGATTACCGACCTGGTATGCGCCCGCTCCCGATTCGGAGTCGTATGCGATTCGCTCCTTCTTCCATGCTGATTGGCTGCCCGTCATCGGGCTCGTCATCTTTGGCACTTTCTTCAGCCAACTAAAAAACGTTGTCCTTGGTTACGGTCTTTACCGGCTGACGAGTGACCTCGAGAAACTTCCGTTCCCGATGGCTCCGATTGGCGCGATGGGCATCATCGCCCTTGCAGAAGATGTGGACCAAAAAGAGATAGTAGACAGTGAGGAGCGATGGCGATGGAGGGTGTTTTCAATAGGAGGTGCAATCGGGCTTGCATTTGGGTCTGTCTACCTGCTGTTGCCAGTCGTCACCGGCGCCATTACGGGAAACCCGATTGAAATTTTTCCCATCCCCTTCGTTGACTGGACATACAAAACCGAAGACTACCTGCCGGCTGTTGCCACAGGCATGGCCTGGGATCTTGGTAATCTGCTGACCGGAATGGTGCTGCCATTCTGGGGAATGGTCGGTAGTTTTGCCGGCCTCGTGTTCACCTTTATTCTGAATCCCATTCTTTACGGACAGGAGGTCCTGACCTCGTGGTCGCCAGGCGACGATACGGTTTCGACCATGTTCAAAAACAACGTAGATTTTTACTTTAGCTTCACTATCGGGATATCGATGGCGATCGCAGTGGCCGGATTCTGGCAGGTATTCAGAAGCGTTCAGAAGAAGCGGGCAGAAGCCACCAGGTCGGCGTCAGTAGCCTTCGGGACTTCTTTGCCTGAAGGCCGAGGCGACATCAAAGTCTGGCTGATTTTCCTTTGCTACTTCATCATCACTTCTGCCTACATCCTTGTCTCCGGTTACCTCATTAACTGGCACAAGGGTGTAATGATTATCCTCGTCCTGCTCGGCTTCGTTTACACGCCACTCATCAGCTATGTCACCGCACGCCTTGAAGGAATGGTGGGCCAGGTGGTCGAGATTCCTTACATAAAAGAAGCCAGCCTGATCCTCAGCGGTTATCGCGGAGTCGATTGTTGGTTCCTTCCAATTCCGGTGGCAAACTTTGGTGAGATGACCGTCTTCTACCGCCAGTGTGAACTCACCGGCACAAAATTCACCAGCATCTGGAAGACAAAACTGATTCTCTATCCGATCATCCTCACCAGCGGTATTGTATTCATGAATCTCATCTGGGGACTGGCAGAAGTCCCTTCATCGGTATACCCGTTCGCCCAAAAGATGTGGCCTCTAAATGCGGCCAACGCGTGTATCATGTATTCGGCGACCCTTGGCGAATACTCCATATTCGAAGAAGCCTTCCGATGGTCTTACGTGATCGCGGGCACGATATTCGGGACGGCACTCTTTGGCGTAATGAGCGCGCTGGGCGCCCCCATCTTCCTCATTTACGGGGTGATCAGAGGGCTTGGCCAGAGTATGCCGCACATCATTATTCCGCAGTTCATCGGAGCGCTGCTGGGTAAGTTCTACTTCCAGAAGAAGCTCGGCTTAAAATGGAAACAATATGTGCCGGTGGTCTCGGCTGGCTTTGCATGTGGCATGGGATTGATCACCACCGTTGGAATCGGGATTCAGTTTCTAAGTAAGGCTGTCATCCAATTGCCGTTTTAGGCTGTGGGAACTGTTTGAGACGTGAAAACTGCCATTCACTGCAATGCTGAGCACTTTTGTAGAATAGGCTTCCAGCATGTTCTAATTAAGATATTTTACGAGTAGCAAAGGATGACGAGACAGAACGGTGCTTGTGGCTTGCGCCACAGATGCCTGGACAGGCAGGAATCCTATCCTAACGAGGTGGCCTTCAGGGGATTTTTTACCCGTTGAACAGTTCCCACACCCGATGAAGACTACGACGTACATTGGTTTGGAAGATCTGGTATCTCATTCACACTTGGCTAGAATCTCCCGCATCTTCTCTTCATAAATCGTATCGAGCCAACCATGACACCCGAACAAGAATTCTCACTGCAACTGAAACGAAGAACTTTCCTGGGACAAAGCGGCAGAGGCATCGGCTACATCGCTCTCGCTTCACTTCTCGATCCGGAATTGCTCTCAGCCGCATCCGCCGACGCTGACGACAACTGGCCGGGCGTCATCACAAAGAAGCATCATCCACGCAAGGTCAAGCGAGTGATTCATATGTGCATGGCAGGCGGATCGTCGCATCTTGAAACCTTCGACTATAAACCCAAACTCGCTGAGATGGACGGCAAACCAATGCCGAAATCTTTCACAGAAGGCCAGCCCATCGCCCAACTTCAGGGCCAGAGAGACGCCCTCAAGTGTCTTGGGCCGACTCATACATTCAGCCGGCATGGTAAGAACGGTCAACAGATCTGTGACGCCCTTCCATACCTCCAGGGCGCGGCGGACGACCTGTGTATCATCAATTCCATGCAGACCGAGGCTATCAATCACGACCCTGCCCATACCTTCATGAACACTGGCACGTCTATCTCGGGACGACCGAGTATGGGTTCATGGATTTTGTACGGACTCGGCAGTGAATCTGAGAACCTGCCTGGTTTCGTTGTCCTGACCTCAGTAGGAGGCGGACAGAGCCAGCCCATAGCTTCCCGTCAGTGGCACAGTGGTTTCCTCCCCAGCCGGTTTCAGGGTGTTCAGTTCCATTCCCAAGGCGATCCGGTGCTGTACGTGGGCAACCCTAAGGGCGTCACCCCCAGTCGACAGCGCGACATGCTCGATGCAGTGCAGACATTGAATCGCCGTCATATGGAGCTGGTCGATAACCCGGAAGTGGCCACGCGCATCAGCCAATATGAAATGGCCTTTCGCATGCAGACCAGCATCCCTGAGCTGATGGATTTCAAGGACGAGCCGAAGCATGTGCTTGAAATGTACGGCACCCAGGGAGCCGATGGCACCTTCGCCGCAAACTGCCTGCTGGCACGCCGGCTCGCCGAGAGAGGTGTACGTTTCATTCAGCTATATCACCGCGGCTGGGATCATCACGGCGGTATCAAGGAGGGAATCAAAGTCACCTCAAAACTGGTCGACCAGGGCACAGCAGCTCTAATCGGCGATCTCAAACAGCGGGGCATGCTCGAAGACACACTGATTGTCTGGGGCGGCGAATTCGGCCGAACTCCAATGGCGCAGGGCTCAGGTCGCGACCATCACATCCGAGGCTTTTCAGCCTTCCTCACTGGTGGCGGAGTACAGGGGGGCACCACTTACGGTGCGACCGATGAACTCGGCTACGCTGCTGTCAGGGACAAAGTCCACGTGCATGATCTTCATGCCACAATGCTGCACCTGCTAGGTATCGACCACCTCAAACTCACCTATAAATTCCAGGGAAGGGATTTCAGACTGACCGATGTGCATGGTCGTGTAGTGAAGGAAGTGCTGGTTTGAGGGTTCGGTGAATTCCATCTTCCGCACCAATCGCATCATTTGCCTCCCATCCGCTAATTCTCGGGATCGGGCTACCGTCTGAACGGTGCTCGCCCGATCTCCTCGATTCTTTTTCTGGCGATCTTGGACTGCGTGGAATTGGGCATCAGTTCGACAAATTTCATGAAGTTCAGAACTGCCGGGTAGAGCTCTTCGTTCTTATCCAGCAGGATGGCGAAATCATAGATGGCTTCCGCGTAATCGGGCTTGGCTTCGAGTGCAAGGATGTAATGCTCAAGGCACTCATCCATGCGGTTGCGTCGCTTGAGAAGGCTCGCAAGGTTGTATTGGGCAAGGTGGTTCTGCGGGTGAGCGTTGACCAATTCCTTCAGCAACTTTTCTGCTTCATCGTGTTTGTTCAGCACATCCAGACAGAAACTCAGATTGATTTTCGACTCAACATGCTCCGGATCCATAACGAGAGCAGTTCGATATTTTTCTACTGCCTCTTCGTGCCGGCCATTCGCCGATAGCGCTAAGGCCACGCTGAAAATCGCAGGAATCTCTGCCGGTTCGAGGGCTTCAGCGATACGGAATTCCTTCAACGCCAGTGCAGCATTGCCCGTCGACATGGCCACTTCCCCCATTGTCAGATGTTTCTTCCACGCAGTGGGTGAGCGATCCATGGCGGTCTTCAGCAACTCGTCCCTCTTGGTCTGGTCCAGTTTTTTGAGCGTTGTTGATTCCGTGATAGCTGTAATTCCACCTGCCTTCGCATAGAGCAGCCGATTATCTTCAGGATTCACTTCCAGGCCCTCCTCAATTTCTGCGTCGGCTGCATCCTTCTCTCCGCGAAGTGTGAAGATCAAGGCTTTGATCAGGTGATGCATGGCAGCGGAAGCATTGACAGTCTCTTGTCGACCAGATGCGGCGTTTGAATGCTCCGGGTTGGTCAGCGACAGACTCAAAAATTCCAGAGATGCTTTTCGTCTCGCTGCCAGAGTTTCCATCGCGGGCTCCCTGAAGAGGACTTTTAACAATCGAGCATCCGTCGGTCCACCCTCCTCCGGAAATCTGGTTCGGAGGGCCTGAACGGTGCAGATATGGCTGGACAGAATCTCGTCAACACTCCCGAAGCTCACCTTTTTCATCTCCGCCAGAAACGCTGGATTTGCTAAACGCTCTTGGAGTTTGCCCGGCGCCGCTGAAAGACCTCGCCCTCCGAGAAAAAGCAGCGAGTCAGGCTGAACAAACGCGACCCGCCCTTCAGGGAATGTTTCAGAAAACTGTTCAATGACATAGCGAAGGGCGTCAGGTGCAATTCCGAGCGGAACTACCAGACAGGCCAGACCGTGCTGCGTCAGTTTGTTCTTAATGATCTCGAGAGTCTGAGCAGAGGCTAGCTCCATCTGTGCCGCTGGTCCTGGTGCCCAATCCAATGAACCCAGAATAAGATCCCATTGCCGAAGTTCGGCTCGGAGAAAAGTTCTCACCTGCCCGAACCGGAATTGAAGCGATACCTCTTGAGCTTTCTCATGAAAATCTGAAAGGCTCTGACCAAGCGAACGCTTCACCCCATCCGCAGCCGCCGAAAAAGGAAGTAGGACGTGTACCTGCCTCACTTCCTGATAAGCCGGCAAGGCATCCAGGCAACCGCCTCCACCGATCCCCAGTAGAAGGACATCCCTCGGATTACTTGAAAGCGACAGGGGGAGATACGCAAGCCTGTGTTCTGCGGGGGCCCAGGCGATGTCCCCTGCAAGATAGCCTTCTATGGTCCATGAGCGTGCGTTGCCTGCAGTATCACCGAGAACGCAATAGCTGCCCTGGGGCCCTTCCAGGTAATCGATGACACGTGATTCAGCGGTCTCACTTTTAAGAGGAAAGAGAGGTGGCTGGACAACCGCATACCCGACCAGGATGAGCAGAGCCAGAAAGAAAGTCTTCTTGTTTTCCTGGATCAAAACTCCAACGCAGGCCATGGCAAAAGCAAGCACGGCTACACCGCTTTGAAGACCGGTGAACGAAACGACCGTGGAATACAGAACAAGGGCTATTCCCGCACCAGCGGCAATGGCAGACAGCATCCCACCTGTGGCCTGCGACATGGTTCTGCCTCGTTCAAAGGCATAGCCGCAAAGCAACGGGATTGAGAGGCCCAGGCCAACGGCTGGCAGCCCCATAAGCGGAAAGACCACCCCAAGATGCCAGGCAAGATCTTTAGAGAGCTCGTCGTGTTGAGACGACATCAGCCGTTCAAAAATGGGTGTGTGATACATCACACTGCAAAGCCCGGCGGCCACAGCGTTGAGCAATGCAAAAGCTACAAGCGCATTTCCGGGAGCGGCACCTGGATCACGTCTGCCACGAAGGAGCGATGCACTCAGCCCTCCGAGCCCGAGCCCGACAAGCACCGCGGTCATCGCTGCAGAAGCACTGACCGCATTTTCTTCGAGAGAGTAGAGAACGACCCGCCCTAAGAGCATCAAGCACAGCACGCCGAGACCTCCCGCCAGAGCGCCCTGCAGGAGAACCTGATCACTTTCACTCTTTTCGGGTGACTGAAGGTTCGAACTCGCTGGTTCGTTTTCTTCGCTCTGAGAAAACCCTGCCGCTGCAATAGCGATGAATACCGAAACGCCTCCGGCGCTGGCTGCAGCCCACAGAGGGTGAAAGCTGGGCACAAAGAGAAGACCGATGATGACTCCTGCTGCCGCTCCGATACATCCTGAGAACAGTGCAACACTGACAGCCTGAACCAGGCCCTCCCGCCGGCGTGAGTATTGGATTCCAGCGATCAGGGATGCACAGAAACAGCCTGCCCCGGGCAACGAAAACATGAACGCCACACCAAACGCAAGGATCCCTTGTGCAGGGGATTCTGGTGCGAAGCCTCTCTGCATCTGCATCAGGCCATTATCAAAGGTAGTGATAAGGAACGGCGGCATCAGTGAAAGAATGCCAGCGCTCATCAGCAGAATCGCGAACAGTCCGAGCGGACGCCGTGACCGGTCAGCAACACTTGAAATCCAGGCCGCCCCAGCGGCACCGGCACAGAGCAGCGCTCCAAACAGCACGGCAATCGTACTCGGCAGTGTTCCAAAAACCCCGCACAACAGCCGGAATGAAATGAGTTGTTGGACCGCACTGACTGCACCTGCGCATACGAGCAACAACATAATGAGCAGTGTGTTAACTGACATCGAGTCTTTCTGTAAAACGGGTAAGCGGCTCGTTACGAATCCTTGGCACGCCGCCGCAATCCTAGAGTGGAACAAGATCGCAACAAAACGATGTTAGCTCCAATGCTTCGAAGAGAATGAAGTTTTGTTCTCAATCTTCTTCGTTCTTTGTAATGATCTAAACCTTCTTTTCTCCCAATCGTTGATCGCAATCTCGTGAGCCAAAGATGGGGGCAATGACTACGGCTGAACAGAAACAAACGATCATACGGTCAAGCAATTAGAAACTCTTCAAACCATATGTTGTTTGACACCAGACGAACACTGCAAAAGCTATCAGCACTCAGCAACCTTGCATTTGACAACCGAATCGTTCACCAACAGGAGATCACCATGCACGAAAATTCGCTCAACTTCCTCAGGAATATGCTTGATGCCCCCAGTCCGTCAGGATACGAACAACCCATTCAAAAGGTCGTCCGGGAATGGACTGGGAAATTTGCAGATGAAGTCTCGACCGATTTGCATGGCAACGTCATCGCTTCACTAAATCCCAAAGGCACGCCACGCATCATGTTTGCCGGGCATTGCGACCAAATCGGTTTCATGGTCCAGCACATTGATAAAGACGGCTACATTTTCACCAATCCAATCGGCGGACACGACACGATGGTGCTGCTCGGCCAGAACGTAACGGTCTGGGGATCGGACGGCCCTATCCATGGGGTCATGGCTCGTAAGCCTATCCATTTACTCAAGGCCGATGTGAATCGAGCACCAAAGTTTCAAGATCTCTGGGTTGATATCGGCGTGAAGACAAAAAAGGAAGCCGAACAATACGTCGAAATTGGAGATCCGGTGACATTCAAACTTGGCATGACTGAGGCGTTAAACGGTCGTGCCACGGCGGTTGGTTTCGATGACAAAGCCGGCGCCTGGGTGGTCATGGAAGCGTTACGCCTCCTCAAGGGCAAGAAATTCGACGCTGCAGTCTTCTCTGTTTCGACGGTCCAGGAAGAGGTCGGCCTGAGGGGCGCCAAGACCAGTGCACACAGCATCGACCCGCAAGTCGGCATCGCGGTAGACGTAACTTTTGCCACCGACCATCCAGGCATGGATCCAAAGGTGTCAGGAGAAGTGGGCCTGGACAAAGGCGCCGTTATCGCCCGTGGCCCTAACATCAATCCAGTCGTCTTCGACCTTTTGAAAAGCACCGCAAAAAGAAAACGTATCCCATACCAGATTAATGGCGTTTCCCGACCAACAGGTACCGATGCGAATGCCATCCAGATTTCGGGCCCCGGCGTCGCTACAGGTCTGGTAAGTGTGCCCAACCGCTATATGCACAGTCCGGTCGAAATGGTCTCGCTGAAGGACATGCAGAATTGCGCCAAACTGCTGGCGGAGTTTGTGCTATCAGTGAAAAAGACTAAGGATTTTACGCCGTAAGATGTTGTTACGGTCTCTGGCGGGCCGCAAAAGCACATCCGCGTCTTCTGGACGTGCCCCATAAAACAACCGCGATAACACTGAACTGGTGCACGCTTAACATTCTTCTTACATCCCAAAAACTCTTAATACGAGAATCATCAATGTCAGATTTCAGAGTAGGTATCATAGGCTGCGGCGGGCGCGGTAATGGACACGCGGACGGTTATCTGGAAGCAGACGGTGCGACCATTGTTGCATGCTCAGACCCCTTCGAGGACAGCTCAAGAGCAATGGCAAAAAAGCACTCTATACCAAATACGTACAGTGACTACCGTGAGATGCTGGAGAAGGAGAGTCTCGATATCGTCAGCATCTGTACCTGGATACGCATGCATCACGACATGGTCATCGATGCGGTTGACGCAGGCGTGAAAGCGATTCATTCGGAGAAGCCGATGGCGCCAACATTCGGTGAAGCGAAGGCGATGCAGAAAGCGTGCGATGACGCAGGGGTCATCGTCACATACTGCCACCAGCGTCGTTTTGAGACGCAGTTCAAGGCCGCTAAAGATCTCGCCGATAGCGGGGTGATCGGCAACCTGCGTAGAATCGAAGGCTTCTGTCCCAATCTGCTCGACTGGGGCACGCACTGGTTTGATATGATCTTCTTCTTTAACAGCCAAACTCCCGTAAAGTGGGTGCTCGGACAGATTGATAATTCCGAGCCGAGAGAAGTCTTTGGTGTGCCAGTAACTACCAACGGCATCTCCCAGTATGCATTTGAAAACGGCGTCATGGGTTTGGTAATGACCGGTAAAGAGCCTTGGGGAAACGGCCAGCTTCGAATGATCGGAACCGATGGAATCATTGAGATCGGCATCCCAAACGAACCGCCGGTCCGCATGCTCAACAGTAAAGCCGCAGGCTGGCAGCACCCAGAGTTGAAGAACAGAATTACCAACGGAACGATCGAGGCAACGAAAGATATTGTGTCTGCCTTACGCGAGAATTATGAGCCTGAACTGAGCGGCCGGAAGGCTCTGATGGCCACCGAGCTCATCTTCGCCACTTATGAGTCCAGCCGGCGCCGCGCTCTCATTCACCTGCCGCTGGACATCGATGATTCGCCATTCCTCAGCATGATAGAGTCTGGTGATATCTAGAACACGACAGGGATGACGGCCTTGCAACTCTAAACTACAAATCAATTCAAATCTGACATGGCCACGCCAAAGACTACCCCGATGAAGAAGGCGTTAACGCTCCTCAGTGTGTATGCGCTAGCAACGGGGGCGACCCTCAGCTCTGGATTTTTCCTGCTGCCAGGGGTGGCATATGGGCTGGCCGGCCCGGCGGTCGTGCTCTGTTATATGCTGGCCGCCATTCCGCTCTTCCCGGCGACCCTATGCTCCGTTGAGCTTGGAACAGCCATGCCTCGTGCGGGTGGGGCTTACTATTTTCTTGACCGAAGCATGGGGCCGTTTATCGGCACCATTGGTGGGATGGGAATGTGGCTGGCGCTCCTTCTAAAGACAGCATTCGCTCTGGTAGGTATGGGTGTGTATGTGGAACTCCTTGTTCAAGTCTTCGACCCTTCACTTAGCGTGCCCATAGTTCCTGCGGCAGCGTGTTTTGCCATTCTCTTCGCCATGCTGAATCTGATGGGTGCGGAGAAGACCGGCTCGTTTCAGATCATTATTGTTTTCGGGCTCTTGACCATTCTTACATGGTTCATTGGCAGAGGCGTATTCAATCTCAAATTTGAACATTTCGGCGGATTCCTCGATGCCGGATCGGACAATATCATCAGCACTACCGGGCTCGTCTACATCAGCTACGTGGGGGTGACCAAGGTCGCAAGCGTATCTGAAGAGGTGAAAGATCCAGAGAGAAATCTACCACTAGGGTCTTCCTGGCTGTACTGACAGCTATCGTCATTTATGGCTTAGGGACGTTCGTCATGGTCGGCACGATAGATATCGGCCAACTCTTTTTGCAGGCTAAGGCCGGGGGAGCTGAAGGAACTGTGGCGGACAGGCAGATTCTCCGCATTGCAGCCACCTGCGCAGAGGCATTTGCCGGAAAGACAGGTGCTATCCTGATGAGCATCGCGGCGATTTGTGCATTCTTCGCCGTCGCCAATGCAGGCATTCTGAGCTCGTCCAGATATCCGCTCGCTATGAGCCGCGACCATCTGTTTCCTGCAACCTTTCGAAAGTTCAACAAGGCAGGAATTCCGAGCAATGGGATTTATGCCTCTCTTGGGATTGTCCTGCTGATTCTTATCTTTCTCGACCCGATGAAGATTGCCAAGCTGGCCAGCGCGTTTCAGTTGCTGCTGTTCGGGTTTCTATGTTTGGCAGTTGTTGTCATGAGGGAGAGTGGCCTGGATTCCTATGATCCGGGCTATCGAGCGCCGCTCTATCCCTGGTTGCAGATTATTGGAATCATAGCTCCCTGTTATCTGATCCTTAATATGGGCGCGCTGCCTGTGCTGTTTTCGGCCGGTCTAATCGTGTTCGGTGCATTCTGGTATTTCTACTACGGCAAGGCGAGAGTAGCGCGACACGGGGCGATTTATCACGTGTTCGAGCGGCTGGGCCACAAACGCCATGAAGGGCTAGATAGTGAACTGCGCGGCATCATGAAGGAGAAAGGCCTGCGCTCAGAAGACCCCTATGATGAAGTAGTCATGCAGGCAGGCGTCCTTGATATTACAGCGCTGAAAACATTTGAAGAAATTACCAGGGAGGCTTCCGAGACATTATCGAAAATGCTTGGTCTCGAGGCAGACAAGCTGGTGAACGGCTTTCTTGAAGGCACCGGCGTCGGCGCAACACCGGTCTCAGGTGGGGCTGCCCTGCCCCACGTGCGCGTCCATGATTTGAAAAACCCCGGCATGGTTATCGTGCGAAGCAGAGAAGGTGTGGGTATCGAAATCTCTGATTCGCTGCATCTGTTGCACGCAACCGAAACCCCCATTCATGCCATTTTTTATCTCGTCAGCCCCGAGGCAGACCCGGCTAGACACCTACGCATTCTTGCGCAGCTTGCCCTGCACATCGACAGCGAAGATTTTCTAAAAAAATGGGAACATGCCAGAGACGAGCACGAGATCAGAGAAATTCTTCTTCGCGATGAAAAATTTGTGCATATCGAACTCTCAAAGAAGGGCCCATCATCATTCTTCCTGGAGGGGCGCCTGAGAGACTTGCAACTGCCTCCCGGATGCCTGGTGGCAGTAGTTCGACGGGAAGAGACGTCATTCTTCCCACATGGGAATTCCGTCTTTGCGCATGGTGACCGGCTCACCGTCATTGGAGAGCCCAAGGCTATTCAGGAACTCTATGACGAATACACGTAGCGAGACTGTGAACGCGCATGCAAACGATTCACCCGGTCCAACTAGCAACACATTCTTGATATCCGGACACTTGTATGGTAACTGTTTTCTGAAACTCCTGTCCCAGAGCATGTGGAATGAATCACTTTGGAAAGCTGATAGTTATGTTGATGTTTATCCCTCTTGCCGGTTGCAAGAACCTGGCACAGATAGACGTTTCAGTTATTGACGAACGTACTCAACTGGAAAATCAGGTACTTGGTGCATATGAGGACATTTCGGAAGATCTGGTACTGATAGCATCTGTCCGGGGAGTTAGTGAAGAGGGTGAGATGCGAGTCCCCCCGCCACAATCCACAGGCAAGAAACGGGCCCTGATGGCGATGCAGAACAGAGAGTTTAATCGGGACGATATCGAGTCTTTCAAGAAGAAAGGTGTGGTTGGCGAAAACAACGAAGGATTCCTGACTATCCTTGACCAAACACAACTGACTGAAGATCCGAAATATGGAGAATTTGTACGAGCTAAATTGATCGAAGAGAACAGAGACCGCGAAATCCTGATGGAACGAGTCATTGAGATGACGCCGGGCCTGTCTGAAAAAGACCTCGCCGAAGTCAAAAAAATCATGGCACAACGCAACCGGGACAATGCCGTTGCAGGCGAAAAGTATCAGACCACCGATGGAGAGTGGGTGGGTAAGTAGCAGGTGAATACAACATCCATATGACGGCCAGAGAGCGATCTATGGCTGCATAATTCGCCCTCTCCAACCGGTCGGCGAATGGCCAAATCACTGTTAGAATCCGCCGATTCGGCGTTGATGGAGGGGCTTTTATAGTCATTTTGAAAGGAATGCTGAGCTGATGAACGCAACTGAACTGAAGAAGGGAATGGTTATTCTCCACGGGGGTGCCCTGCATCAAGTGCATGAGTACATGCACGTAAAACCGGGCAAAGGAGGCGCTTTTCTCCAGACTAAACTACGAAACCTCAAGACAGGCAGCATGATTCAATGCAGGTTTCGCTCACAGGAAAACATAGATGTCCCCTATCTTGAAAAAAAGAACTTCCAATACCTGTACGATGATGGACAACTGTTCTGTTTCATGGATTTGGAGACCTATGAGCAACGATTCCTGGATGAGGCGACTGTCGGTGACGCTAAAAACTACCTCATACCAGAACTTGAGATTCAGTTAACACTTCACGAAGGTAATGTCGTCGGCCTGGAAATGCCGACGACAATCAACCTTACTGTCCAGATCACCGATCCCGGCCATAAAGGTGACACGGTCTCAAACGTAACAAAGCCGGCCACAATGGAAACCGGCTTGGTCATCAAAGTGCCGCTCTTCATCGAACAGGGCGAGCTACTCAAAGTGGATACACGCACCGGCGAGTTTCTCGGCCGCGCCAACTGAATCTTTCCAAAACAATTCTGGGCCGATATTCACTTACAAGCCATCGGCCTTTTCTTTCGGAAAGGCTATTCGATCTAATTCTGCCTCAATTTGCCGTACCGTCGCAGGCGAATGCCCGGCGAAGTGATTGTTCACATAACCGAAAGTAGTCACGTCGTCGATAAGAAACTTATTGATGACCTCCGCCCACCATTCCACCTCCTTTGATCTATCGATTTTCACCTCCGAGAAGTTTTCGGGCACCTTCCTTCGATCTCCAAGCCACCGGATGTAGGTGAAATCAGAGGTGACATCTTCCAGGCGCGGCATCCAGGGGTGGTCAACTAGGGTAAATGCGACCCCGTTGTCGCGAAGCAGTTCGAAAAAATTCCGCCCTAGCCACTTTTTGTTTCGTATTTCCAGCGCGTAACGAAAACAGTCGGGCAACGTTGGCAAGAAAGCGGACAAGTTTTCGAACTGGTCAGGCTTGAACCCGTATTCGAACTGCAACAAGAGCACACTCAGCTTATTACCCAACAACTCCATGGTTTTGAGGAATTCCGTGACTTCCTTCTCACCATCGACGAGGGACTTTTCATGGGTTATTTCTTTCGGAAATTTCGCTGAGAATTGAAAATCATCGGGTGTGGTTGCCCGCCAACGCCTGACATATTCCTGGCGCGGAGTACCATAGAAAGTGCTGTCGATTTCAACAGTATGAAAATGCTGACTGTAGATCTCGAGAAAGTCTTTGGGCGCTGAACCATCCGCATAAAAAGGCCCAACCCAGTCTTTGTAACTCCAGCCGGAGGTACCCAAATGGAGAAGATTTCTATTCATTTAACGTGTTTGGAATCACAAAGAACAAAAAAGCCTGTCCCTAATATGGAACAGGCTTGAATCTTCCAGGTCTCCTTAAGATCAATTTTCCGGGTGAACTCCAGCCGCTTCAACCAAGTCATCGACCAAGCGCGCCATCGCTTCCTTCGTGAGGATGAAAGGAATCCTTTCCCGGCGATGTCCGCGACGGTTTCTTACAAATCGTGCGAAGTCTACTTCGTCTCCGTGCATATCGGCTTCGTAATACCCGACTGAGCCTTCGGCATTCTGGACGGTCGCGCTCCTTACTACCGCTCGTTCACGCTCAGGCTCACATTCCACCAAGTTTAGATTTTCGAAGAGGTATGTCGCGTGCTCCGTCAATTGATGGGCTCTTGTAGACAAATTTTCGTCAGGGACGCCAAGGCGATGAAGATGGAGGCTTTCAATCTGGCATCCAAAGCGATCCACTTCACAGATATCTGCGTGAATCTCGACTTGAGAATCAACGATATCAACGGGGTAATGCACCCGGGTACTCCCTTTGGGGGCTTTCGTTTTTAAGGATTCTAAAAGGCGATCTCCGTATGTCATCTTAGCCCCCTTTCTTGGGAGATTGAACATTGCATCCAACAAGTATTATCGAAAGTTCTCCTCCAAACTTTAACGGGGTCTGGATGAAGGAGAGGAAGTCGATAATGGAAGGAAACTAATTATCTTTGACGTGGTAATCGCTACCGTCAAAAGAAATTGTCTTAGCTTTCTGCTCAATTTCCGTGCCGATGTGAACGGGGCGAGTCCACATTGCATGAATGTTCTTAAGTACATCCGATGCATAATCTTTTCGCAGGTCAATGCCATCATGGCGATGCCTGAGGAAGAGTTCGCCGCGATTTTTGTGGTTGGCATCTTCTACAAAGATGAATGGACTGCCCATATTCGTGAGCTGCATCAAAATCTGCTTCTTGATGACATTGAACTCTCTGTCCTGAATTTCGTAAGCATTACGCTTGTCGTTATAACCATAAACAAAGAGCTTTTGCTCACGGCAAAACTCGGGAGTCAAAAAAGTGTCTAAAAAACCAACATCGTTGTACACGCGTCGGATTTCAAAAATCTTTTCCCGCCCCTGGCCCAGATCCTCATTCCAGTTTCTTTTCCTTTGAAGGTCCTCGCACTCCTCATATTCCTTACCAAAACGCCCAGTATTCCAACGCTCCTCAATATCGCGAAAAAGTTCAACTCCTATCTTGTATGGGTTCATCTGGTTTGGAGTTGCATGGACAGTACCGCTGTGGTGGTCTGCGAAGTCAATCACCTCTGCATCCGTCAGAGCTTTACCTGTCATGATTTTGGAGTGCCAATAGGTCGCCCAACCTTCGTTCATGATCTTAGTCTGACCTTGAGGGGCAAAATAGTAGGCCTCCTCGCGAATCATGGAAAGGATCTCGCTCTGCCAACTACTGAGCGGCGCATGCTCTATCAGAAATAGAAGCACATCCTGTACGGGTGAAGGTGGATATTTCATACCTTCTGCTTTTGCAGCTTCCTCATCTTTCCTCTTCTGTTCAGCGATGACTTCGGGGGGATTTATGAATTTGTCTAAATAGCTTTTCTCTGTTGAGAATCGCTTAGAGGGCTGCGATTCTATTTCTTCAGACTCAAAATCAGGGGCGATTTGCTTCGCTGATCTTTCAAAAAATACGGAGTGTAAATCAATCAGGTTGTCGATGGACAGACATCTGTCCAGAAACTGCTCTACTTCCTCAAACCCGTATTTCCGCACATGCTTCCAAACCTTTGCAGAGTGGTTAGCGGTTTCATCGACCATTTTCCGATTGGTGTGCGCGAAATACAGATTGTTTTTGAAAAAATCACAGTGAGCGTACACATGTGCGATCACTAGTTTTTGATCTACCAGTTTGTTGCAATTAAGGAGATACGCGTAGCATGGATCGTTATTTATGACCATCTCGTAAATCTTGTGCAGACCATACGAATAGCTTTTCTCAAGGCGGTCGTATTCCATCCCGAAATGCCAGTGTGGATAGCGAGTCGGAAATCCTCCCAGGCTTGCCAGCTCGTTCATCTTCTTGTAATCGACCATTTCAAAGATGGTATTAAAGAAATCGAGGCCGGCGTCAGCGCAATAGCCTTTGATTTCTTCACGATGATGAACCAAATCTGGAGGTAAATCGGTGGCAATCATTTTCCTTTTCCGAGGAACGCTTTGATTGAATCGTAGATACCCTCCTTGTCGGGTATCTCGCAAGTTACGAGACGATTGTCTTCATGGAATTTTCCATCCAGCGCCTCAATGAAGTCTCCACTTCCGTAGAGGCTCTCAACTTGTCCGTAACAAAACAAATTTGCTTTGGGCAAGATTGAACTGTCCAGCATGGCCAAACATTTGACCGTGTCTTCGGCTTCCCAATTGTCACCGTCCGAAAAATGAAAGACATAGATATTCCATTCTTCCGCTGGATATTCTCTTTCCAACAGTTGGTCGCATATATTGTACGCGGAAGAAATCATGGTACCTCCGCTCTCTCGCGTATGATAAAACGTATGTTCGTCCACCTCTTTTGCACGGGAATCGTGGATGATATAGCGGCTTTCAATTCCGTCGTATTGCTTTCGCAGCCAGGTATCGATCCAGAAAGATTCAATTCTCACAATCTCTTTCTGTTCCTCACCCATCGAACCTGAAACATCCATGATGTAGATGATGACCGCATTGCTTTCTGGATTGCTCTTTGCTTTCCAGGATCGATACCGTTTGTCTTCACGGAACGGAATAATTCTAGGGTCTTCATAGTTGTAGTTCCCCGTCATAATCTGTCGCCGCATGGCAGATCTGTAGGTTCTCTTGAAATGCCTTAGAGACTCTGGGCCAGTCTGGCGAATGCCTGTGTACTTGTCTTTTTCGGCAACAATATTCTTTCTGCCTTTAGGCTGAATATGGGGAAGTTCAAGTTCTTCACCGAGCATATCTGCCAGCTCATCGAGCGAGACGTCCACTTCAAGAATATGCCTGCCCGGTGAGTTGCCTGCACCCGAAGAACCTCCCTGGTCATCACCCGGGCCTAATGTTGTTCCAACTTCGCCTTCCCCCTGCCCCACGCCCTTCTGTTTTCGGTAGTCTAAACGGAATTTAGGAATATCTATGGATGGTACCGGTATACTGACAAGATTCTTACCTCTCTTCCCGACCATCTCACCTTTGGTGATGTACTTCTTGAAATCTTCCTTGATTTTACCTCGAATGATCTCTTTGAAGCGGTTGTGATCTGAATCGATATTGAGATGCATGATGAATCCTTGTCTTCGATAGTTGGCTAATCCTTTACATCCCCTCGCGCGAAAATACTTGCCACGAAGTGGAGGACATCATTGGCGCATATATCGCAATAACCGAAGTCCTTGATGAGCCTTGATTTGACCACGTCGATTTTTTCTTGGGTTTCCTTGTCGACGACATTGGAAACCAGGCTGGTAAGTTTGATGGTGTCTTTCTGGTCTTCGAACAGTTTGAGCTCGAGCGCTTTCAGAAGCCGTTCGTTGATTTTGTAATCAAACTTTTTGCCATCGAGTGAAAGGGCGCCGATATAATTCATTATCTCCCGACGGAAGTCATCCTTCCGTCCTTCTGGAATGTCGATTTTCTCCTCGATGGCGCGCATCAACCTCTCATCAGGCTCTTCTTTTGCCCCAGTAAATTTGTTCGCAACTTTTTCTCGCTGAGTGTAGGCACGGATGTTATCCACATAATTTGCGCACAAGCGGGTGAGGGCGTCATCGTCAGCAGCGATAGCCCGCTGGACTTCGTTCTTAACGATGTTCTCGTATTCCTTTTTCACAACACCGAGCAGTTCACGATAATGCTCACGACTATTTTCATTCGTAATCAGCGAGTGATGCCGCAGACCTGCGTCAAGTTCATTCATAACGATAAAAGGGTTGACGCAACTTTGTTCACTGTCATGTACCAGAGCATTTGAAATTTTGTCCTGGACATAGCGAGGACTTATTCCGTCAAGACCTTCCCGGCTAGCATCTTCCTGAAGTTCTTGAATGCTCTCTTCGGTGAAACCAGCAAGTGATTTGCCATCGTACAGTTTCAGTTTCTGTAGCAGCGTGAGGTGTGCTTTCTTAGGTTCTTCGAGCCTGGTGAGCACGGACCACATGGCGGCAACTTCGATAGTATGCGGTGCAAGCATCTTTCCCTGCACGCGGCGGTCGTTGTAGTCCTTCAGGTATATTTTGATCTCGTCACTCAGGCGAATGTTGTACGGTATGTCGATTTTCACCGTACGGTCTCTGAATGCTTCCATGAGCTCGTTGTTCTGGAGCTTCTTGTACTCTGGCTCATTGGTGTGACCGATGATGATTTCATCGATGTCCGTTTGTGCGAATTTTTTCGGCTTAATCTTATGTTCCTGAGAGGCGCCTAGAAGATCGTAAAGGAAAGCTACGTCCAGTTTGAGGATTTCGATAAACTCAACGATGCCTCTGTTTGCGATATTCAGTTCGCCATCGAAGTTAAAAGCACGAGGATCAGAGTCCGAACCATACTCAGCTATTTTGCGATAGTTGATATCTCCCGTCAGCTCTGTCGAGTCTTGGTTCTTTTCATCCTTTGGCTGGAAGGTTCCGATGCCTACACGATCTTTTTCAGAGAGTGTGAGTCGTCGGGTGCGCACATGATTCATTACCTGCTTCCAGTCGCCTTCATACTTTCGAAGGTAGTCACTGAATGTCTTGCGGCAAAATGGGCAGAGATCTCCTTCTATTTTCAGCTTATAGCTGTCTTTGATTCCCGAATTTATCTCTTCGAGAATTTTCACCCTCACACTCTCCGGGATGAGCTTTAGCGGCTCTTCGTGCATTGGGCAATCCTGCACCTCTTCGTCATCTCCAATCCATGAGAAGGTATAGAGCGCCCCTTCATCTCTTTTTGAGTATTCTTCCAAACCTTTTTTTAAGAGACGGACGATCGTGCTTTTTGAACTGCCGACCGGGCCGTGCAGAAGGATGATGCGTTTCTCAGTTCCATAGCCTAGGGACGCAGACTTCAGCGTCATAACCAAGCGCAACAACGGTTTTTCCAAACCGAAAATCGCGTCCTTACCATTATCCATCGGGTCCGCAAAGAATTTAAAGCGTGTGAGCTTTTCTTTATTTCGGGTGAGCTCTTCCGTACCGTAGGCTCGAATCATATCGTAGGCACGCTGGTAGGCATTACGGGCAACCAGGGGTTTGGCATCGACGATGTCAAGGTATTCCCAGAATGTTCCCGACCAGGCAAGTTGTTTGTATGACTCTTGGTCTATCCCACCCACAAGAAGTGAGAGCAGCCGTTTATTTGTAGTTACAGCTTCCATTGTTTTCTCCTTACGATTCAACACCAGACCATTAATCAGAGGATCAATGGCAGTTCGTAAAACATGACTGAAAAGAACAATCAGGGAACTTCTTGGGGCCGGAATTACGGCCGCGGCAAATGGTGTTTATCCAGGTGAAAATCAATGGCCGATCGAAATTATTGGAAAGAGCGGACACGTGGTCAGCTTGATACAAGGCGCAAAGTTCAGGCGAGTCACCTGATGGAATACTGGCTAAGCAAGTATGGTACCCGGTGGCAGCTATGCTAAACTAGGAGTGCCGCTTAGCGCGAGATTCGACGCTTGGTGTAGAAGTAAAATCCAGGTCTTTCACTGAAGCTCGGCGACTAGCTGTAGAGACAGCATCCTGCGAATTAAAGCCTTGTATTTCAAAGAGCTACAGTTGCCAGGGGCGTAGGCGGGGGGCCGAGTTCACACTCAGATTGAACAACATGATTCTATGTACGTTAGGTACCGGATCAATGCCCGGACTTAAAATAATCCTGCCATCACGATCCCTGGTGAATCCGAGTTCGTACAGTTTTTGAATGGAATGATTCGGCGTCCGACCAGTTTCGGTTGTCATTGCGGACGCAGTGCATCAGCAAATGTATATGCCGATTGGTCTATTCGAATTCGTCCAAGAGAACGCCCTGATGCCGCTGCTTATGGTCTTTATGGGCGCTCTTAAGAAAAATATTGAGCGGTATTTCCGGAAACGGGAATTGTGCGCGCAGACTCCGCTCTACATAACGCAGGTAATTGGCATCAAACAAATTGGGACGGTTGACAAACATGAGGAAGGTTGGCGGACGAACAGACACTTGCGTGGAGTAATAGACGCGCCCTTGTTTCCCACCTTTATTAGGAGGTGAACGCTGAATGGTTATAGCTTCGATCGCGCGGTTTAGCTCGCCAGTGCCTACCCGTACTCCAGCTTGTTCGTAGAGATCAAACGCCAAGCGAATAGTCTGTACAAGATTCAGCCGCGTCTTCGCTGAAATGAAACTCATTGGTGCGTAATCGAACCCCTTCAGTGTCCTCTTAACATATTCAGAGAACTTTTCGACACTCACACCAGATTGGTTCAAATCCCATTTATTGAGCGTGACAATGCACGGAGTCTTGGTATCAACTATCTCTTCCGCGAGCTGTCTGTCGAGCCGAGAAATTTCTTCGGTGCAGTCGAACATCAACAGAACCACATCTGCACGACGGATGGACCTTCGCGCCCGATCGAAACTGAAGAATTCGATGGAGTCTGCCATCTTGCCCTTCTTTCGGATTCCGGCGGTATCGATAACGGTGAGCTTCTTGCCATCGACCTCAACTCTCACATCAATCGCGTCCCTGGTAGTGCCGGCAATCTCGCTCACGATGACGCGGTCTTCTTTGGCAAGAGCATTTACCAGCGAAGATTTGCCAACATTGCGCTTGCCAACAATGGCCAATTTGATCTCCGTATCATCCACTATTGCATCTGGTGTCTCCGGGAGATGCTTCATGAGCACGTCAAGAATTTCGTAGCGGCCATATCTCTGCTTAGCCGAACAAAGGATGGGCTCGCCAAAACCCAGACGAAAGATATCGCCCACCTTTATCTCCTCTGATCTTGAGTCACATTTGTTTGCCACCAGCAGTACAGGCAACTGGATTTTTCTCAGGCGCTGCGCTACCAATTCGTCGAGCGGAGTCACCCCCATTTTGATATCCACCACGAACAACAGCACGTCCGCCAGCGCCAATGCGGCACTGATTTGGCTCTCCACTTCTTTACTAAGGCCCATGGAGTCTTCGATCCCCATTCCACCTGTATCCAACATTTCGCAGGTCTTTCCCTCATAGGAAAAAGTTGCGCTGATGCGGTCTCGCGTCACTCCAGCGGTCGGCTCTTCGATGGCGATACGCTGCCGGACAAGCATGTTGAACAAGGTTGATTTTCCAACATTAGGGCGCCCAACGATGGCGACGGTAGGGAGTTTCATGACTTAATCTGCTGGTGGACTGAAGGTTCGTGATACTGTCTTATATTCTCCAAACTGCCAGCAGTTGTTAAGAGTGACAGAAAGTCCGTTTCAATT
This sequence comes from Planctomycetota bacterium, assembly GCA_027625095.1. GTDB lineage: Bacteria > Planctomycetota > PUPC01 > JACPCR01 > JACPCR01 > JAQBXN01. The sequence continues at coordinate 48,881 of JAQBXN010000019.1, forward strand.
AAAAATGAGTGCCTACCTCCACTTCGCCGTTCTTACCACATCTTCTCCAGACTTTTGTTCCGACATGCCGCCGAGCCTTGCCTTGACCAAGTGTTTACGTCCCTCTGAAGTGCGAGTGTAAATGAGTTTGCTGTCCCCGACCTTTCGCTGCCAGAGTGAAAAGAAATGCTCGGCGATTTCCCTTTTCTGACCCAGTAGTCTCGGAACGGCATTGTAGGCCAGCCCTTTCCACATGAATCGCCTCCAGGCGATGAGATAGCGTGGGTTTTCGACAGGTTTAATGACCTCCTCAAGCACGTCGAGGAACAATGATTTCTCGAATGCGGTTCCACCGCTCAGGGAACATCGAAGAGTACCCAAACCGTCCGAATGTGTTTTGACCTGCAGCATTCCTTTCTTCAGCTTAAGGATTTTAAAATCCAGCAGAGATTGGAGAATGGTCTGACCGATCTGGTGCAAAGTTGCGGCATCAATGCCCATGCTAGAGGCACGCCATAAGGTAGGCACCCAGCGAGGTATTCGTGGAAGTCCGTACCCCATGGCCAGTACGACCAGCAAAAAGCCGAACGGTGTCATGCTTGCCACAACGGCTGCACCAGCCAGGGCGGCGGTAAAAGCGGAAACGCCGGCGATGGCGCCCTGGGTACGCCTTAGGAAAAGGGAGCCGGGGACGCGCCCTGATGGGGCCTGGACCTCTTCAATCATGACGGTCGCGCTGCCTTTCCCCAGCGCTTCAAACCAGTCCTGTCGAAGCTTGTCCCTCTTGACTGCCCTGTCGATCATTCCTTCATTCAGCGAGACGATTTTCTCTTCACTGTAAGGCGGGGCTGAAATGGACAAACGGTGAATGCCGCTCTCGATAGTCTGATTCTTAAAGGACACGCCAACGAATCCTTTGAAACGCCGAGTGAGGGTTTCAAAATCCGAGCCCGTTTTATCTTGTTCGGGCGGCAGGCAGACCAGATGCCAGATATTGGCAGCCTTTTCATTATCCGCCTGGTCGGTTCGGATGGCGCGGCCGCGCATTTGATTTGAGAGAACGTATGAGCCTACGTATGTGGCCAGGATAAGGGTGTTGATGGCCGGGGCGTCCCAACCTTCTCCGAGCAGAGACTTGGTGCCAACGAGCACGTGGATGTGCCCTTCTGTAAAAAGTTGGGTAATGAGCCGCACCAACAGTTGTCGAGACTGGCCCGATGCCTCAACTTGCAGGTAGTTGCCGTCGTACTCGAGGGGAGAAGGCCGCAATGACTTGGTATCGATTCCCATCTGATAGGCGGCGGCATCGAGAACGGTTCGGATGGAGTCAGGAACGACAACCAGAGTGCCACAAAGGATGCCTATGTTTACATTCGCCGAATACTCGCGACGCAGTATTTCGAAAATTGGGACGACCCCGATCTTTGTCAGTTGCTTCTCGTCTTCCCCGAACTTTGGCATCTCTGCCTTACAAATGAAATCGGCCAGAACGACGAGGCGGAGTCGCGAGCCCATAGCCTTGTGTTCCAACCTGACGATTTCGACAATGCTGCCGAGCTTGCCCAGACTTGAAGGGAGAGTCTTCGCTATCTTCTCTGGTGAGAGCAGCCGCACCTTCTTCCTATCGATAGCGCCCATTCGGGACAAGCGCCTCTGGAATTCCTTCAGTTTGTTTTCGATCTTCTCGAAATTATCGCGATCATTGAACAGCACTCCGGTGAAAAGAATTTCGAGCCATTCGAAAGTGAGTATCGGGATCAATTCCTCCTCAACACCGAGCACTTCGAGAGCTTCTTTTGGGAAATCCCAGTCCAGGTGATTCAGAAAGACAATAAGGCTGGAAAAATATGCTGGGTCATCCAGGATGCTCTGAATGTGTTCTTCCGGATACTGCATCCACGGATGTTCGCTCAACGCATCCGGAAAATCAGGCTCTATAGTGGTGATGTCTTCAAAGAATGACTTCGCTGCCAGGCGAAATTCGCGTATGGGCTCGAATTCGGCTTCGGTTGGGTGAGAGAAATAAACATAGTCCTGATGCGGGCAGAGATTATCCTCAAGAATGAGCTCGGGAACCGAGATCTCCGTATCCACTGGACCGCAAAATTCTTTGTAACGTTGCCACTCGTTGTAAGAGACATCGTAAGGAGGCGTAGCGGTAAGAGCGACTACGACGGCGTTTTCGAGTTCATCCTTGACCGCGGTAAGCGTCTTCCACCATTCATTTTTCAGGTGGTGCGCCTCGTCGACAACAATGGTCTGGACCTTCCTTTTCTTGAGGACTTCGCAGATGTCCACTCTCTTGGATGAAGAGCGCATCGAATCAGCGTTCCTCTGATGACGGGTTTCAGACTCTGGGGAATCTTCCTCCTCCTCCTCACCATCCTCCTCTAAATCAGGTAGACTTGTGTAGGCAGTATGCAGGCCTTGATAGGTTGCGACTGTCAAGAATCCAGGATTTCGAATGTCCGTGGAAATCCAGTCCGGACGGTTGCCATCCTCGACGTAAAGGTCAACAAAACGATCAACCCACTGATTGCGAATGGTGATCGTAGGGGCGAGAACCAGGGTTGGCTGATTGAGCCGGCAGACGACCTCCAAACCAAGCACTGTCTTGCCCGAGCCTGGCGGAGCGATGACATGGAGTTTGTCGTTTTCAAGATGAGTCTCCAGTTCTTCGAGCACCCGCTGCTGGTACGGCCGCCACTGTAGTTTGAATCGGACGTTGTAAGGAAAGGAGTCCATACTCAAAACGGAACGTCGTCATCAGTCCATTTGTTCTCACCATCGTCATCCGTCCATTCGTCACCGTCCCAATGCTCTTCGTCCCACTCTTCGTCGGGATAGTTCGCGTCAAACTCCTCAGCATCGGCGAGCATTGCGAAGAGAGAGTCCTCAATCATTTCCAGGGCGTCGAGCCGCTCCTCTTTGTCCTTGACCATCTTTTCCACATCCTGGGGTATATGGCTGTGTTTGATAAGGCTTTTTACAAAGATGAACTGAACCATCGGGTTGGCCAGACTGGGCATGCTGTTGAATGAAGTCATGGCTGTCTTGGCCAAATCCTTATCCCCCTCATCTGCCGTCTGCGCGTATTCATAGAGGGCATCGTAGAGCTCGTCTGGGAGGTCTTCTGAGACGGCCTGTCGGTAGTGTTCAAACAAGATGTCGCCAAGTTCGACACGCTCATCTTCAAGAGATTCATCGAGGAGTATGTCAGCGGCTGTGAGGCCCGCCCTGGGCCGAATTTCTGTGATCAGCCACTGCTCCCATTCCTCCAGGCAGGGGGCGACTTCGTCGGCCGACAGCCAGAATTTCTTGAATGCGGGTTCGTTCAGAATATCGGAAGCGGAAATCAGATCGTGCAGCATGTCCGAACCCAGTAGACCGTCGATCATTGCCTCGAAAAACTCATCGAAGCTGTCAAGCTGAAACTGCCCAGTTTCGGGATCATAAAATTGTTCCATCGCGTCCATCATTGATTCCAGAAATTCTTTATCAATGCCTTGAACACGTAGTTCCTGGACCACGCGCAGGTAATGTTTCTTAGCCTCTTCGCTCCAATGTTCGGGCAGTTGCAGTTCTTCTGATTCGTCTGCCATCAGATCATTTTCTTTCTGCGTTGAACATAGTCATCAAGGACTAATCTTCCGAGTTCATCAGCGCTCGGGTAAAAGGCCCGCCCCTTATTGAGCCGGGTCATCTGGTCAACAAAATTCTTCAGGCCGAAATAATACCAATCATCAATCAGCATGAAGGTGTTGATGATAATGCCTGCCGCAGTGCAAGCCTTCACCTCTTTGAGGGTCTGCTGGGCCGTACGGTCTGCTGGAGGGTAAATCAGATTGAGGATGTTGTTTTCCCAATGAGCAGTTGGTTCGCCATCCGAAATCATGATTATCTGCTTATTGGCCGTTGAGTCCTTACTCAGTAAACGCCTGGCGATACTCAGACCGGCTTGAATGTTAGTGAAATGCAGCGGCAGGCGGCTTTTGTGTGCGTAAAAATCTTCTCGCTTGATGCGCAGAAAAACTTGTGGGTCGTAGATGCTCACGGGCTTTGGCATCAGATAGGGAAGCTGAGTGAGCTTGAGCTGTTCTGCCGCGGAATAGAAGACGACAAAGTAGAGCCTGTCTTGGGGAAAGTAGCTCTGAATCAAACTTTGAAGAGCCAGCGCTACCTTCTTGCACATCAGGTATTTGCCATAACGCCCCATTGACCCGCTCAGGTCTATCATTAAGACGGAGGAACAGGATGCCTGTGCCTCGGACTCAAATATCTGAAAATCTTCTTCTTCAATACCGATGGGCAGTTTGGGGCCGCCGCGTTTAAGTGCGCTCTGAAGAGTGCCGAACATGTCGATGTTGGAGAGCGGGTCTCCGAATTCGTACTGGCGTGTCTCATCCGTTCGCTCGTGGCTTCGACCTTTTTCATCGACCGGGTGTGAGCCCTTGTTCTCGGACTTAAGCTTGCTGAATATCTCCAGCAGCGCCCGCTCCTCCATTCGTTTGAGGCCCTTGCTGGAGATGATCGTCTTTCCCTGCGACTCTCGAAGAAATCCTTCCTCCTCGAGTTCGGACAAATCGACATCGTAGTGTTTGAGGATCTCATCTATGTCCATACCAGTGGACATGATGAATTCCGCGAGCTTGTCGAAAAACTCGTTACTCTTGTGGATCTCGAATTCCTGAGAACCATCCCACTCTGTATAACGCCATTTCATAATTCGTAAACGGCCTTCCCGTACGTGACGTTTTTGTTGAGACGTTTGTTTACGTGCAAACCCTCCAGGACAAACTCAACGGCCGAGGCGAGATGCTGCGGGCTCTTGGATAAGCTCAGATTCGCCATCATCTCCTGCACCATTGCATCGAGATAGCGTTCCTTCTCGCAGAGGTGCACGTAATCTCTGGCCTGCATCTCTTCAGAAACCTCGATGCCGATAGCGGCGACGACTTCGATTTCGGTCTCAAAGCGGGTGATATCAAAATACTGACTGAAGACCTCTTTCACTGCCCGGGCCATGATGATTCTGAGAACTTCATCTTCGGCCGCACCTTCGACGTTCACCTCAAGTTCTATCTTTCCACGCGACGATGCAACCACGTGCCTTAAATCGCTGATGCGTGCCACAGCGTGGTCTTCACCAAGCAGAAGAGCGCGACGCTCCACGCTGCTGAAAAGGTTCTCCATGTTCGAGATCGACATCCGTACGCTTACGCCGGATGCCTGGTTCACATCATCACTGATACGGCCCTGTCGGGCGATCTCTTCGACGACTTCTCTCAGGTAGTAGGGAACTTCGATGGTGGGACCGGTGGCCCTGTCGAGCCAGGCGTTCTCTTCGACGATGCGAATGCCTTCTTCTCGACTCCGCGGGTAATGGGTCAAAACAACCGAGCCGATGCGATCTTTAAGAGGCGTGACGATGCGACCGCGGTTGGTGTAATCCTCAGGGTTGGCGGAAAAGACCATGAGAACATCCAGTGGCATGCGAATGTTGTAGCCGCGGACCTGAATGTCGCGTTCCTCGAGAATATTGAACAGGCCGACCTGAATTTTGGGCGAGAGGTCCGGGAGTTCGTTAATGGCAAAGATGCCACGATTACAGCGTGGGATGAGGCCAAAATGCATCGTCAATTCGTCCGCCAGGTGACGGCCCTCCGCGACTTTTATAAGGTCCGTTTCCCCAATGAGATCAGCAATGGTCACGTCGGGGGTAGCGAGTTTCTCTCCATACCGGCGGTCTCTCTGAATCCATTCGATCTGTGTCTTGTCCCCGTGTTCAGCGATCAGATTTCTGGCGAATTTGCTGCTTGGCTCATACGGGTGATCGTGAATCTCACTGCCTTTGATGGCCGGCATCTCTTCGTCGAGCAAATATACGAGTGAACGAATCATCCGCGACTTTGCCTGGCCCCGAAGGCCGAGGAACAGGATGTCGTGCCGGGACAGCAGTGCGTTCTCGATCTGCGGAATGACGGTCTCTTCATAACCGATGATTCCAGGAAAAAGGTCTTCCTTGTTCCTGAGCCGGGTAAGCAGGTTCTTGCGGACTTCGTCTTTTACCGGAAGCGACTGCCAACCACTGCTTTTGAGTTCCCCAATCGTCGAAGGTTTAGACATTGAATGGCTCGTGGCGTGTTTTAATTGTTTGTCGGGATGCACTGAGTATAGCAAAGCTCGATGAAGAGTGTGCTCATTCAGGTCATCGATACAGGATTCAAGTCCTAAGAATCTGGCCCGCATTTCATACAAAAGCTTCAGAATGAGACGCGTGGTAACAGGCTAGTAACAGCGTGTCGAGGCACAGTCATTGATGCCTGAAGTTTGCCTCCCTATTTTTTCATGACCCGGTCAAAGACATCCAGCCCCTTTGCATCCTCGCCTAGATAGAGCTGATAAATACGTCGAACTTGTCCCGGTGTGAGTTGAGACCAGCTCTTTCCGGTCATTTTGCCATCAATCTTAAGCATGACGAATGTGGCTGTTGCAGACTGAAGGCTGCCATCGAGCCCAGAGTCGGCAGGTAACGCCGTTTCGCCCTGTGTGCCGATAGCCACCACAGCGGCCTGATGCAACTTGTCGAGATCCTTGTAGTCAAGAACCTGATCCAGTGCCTTTTCTTTTGCTTCGCCATCCAATGTCTGGCGGTACTCACGCATCACCTCTTCGGCTTTCTTGAATTGGAATTTCAAGGCCAATTCACGAGCAGCTACATCGCCACTTCTGCCGAATGTTGTCGCTCCGCCACGCGGGTTTATGGTGCCTATTGCCAGGCCGGTTAATCTGCCAAGTTCAACAGCTATCAGAGGCCGATACGGAGAACGGGGATGTTCGTCTGCCAGCAGTTTCCTGAGTCCGGCGATGGCGGCACCCTTTTGTCGTTCGGCAAGTGCTTTCAACGCCTGCAACTCTTCGAGGGTCTTGCGATAGTTCAGCAAATCCTGAAATCTTGGATGATCTTGAAAGAATATTTCCACATCATGAAGTGCTCTATCAAAGGCTTCCTTGTCATTCGACTTCGTCAGGACATCGTTGACGTAGTTGTAGAACTCGGTGTCCTTTTCCCCCATGAGAGGGCGCAGTTTTTCACGCTCTGTTACCGCCCTCTTCAGCCAGGGCCGAGCCTCGGGATTGTTCGACTGATAGGCGCCCTGAAATCGGTCCCAGGCTCTAAGCGCTTCGATGGGGTCAGTCTGAGCCTTTGCTGTTTCAACCTCGGCATAAGACGTGTAAAAGTCACTCCCTACATCTCCAGCGGCCAATCGGGCTCCCTCAATGCCCGGGTGAAAACCCTTTCCACCTGTGACTGAGTCGAACGCTGAAAGAACTTGCATAGCGCGGTAAGGCGTATGCAAAATCGGGTCGGGCCCACTCCAGTTCAGGGGAGAGGAAAGCTGATTTTCAGGAGGAAAGAAGGCGGCATCAAACCCCGGGTGCCCGAATACGAGGATAGATACGTACGCTGCGAGAAGAGCGCCACCTAAATGGCCGAAGATGAGGCCCAGAATCCGATCTGCAGCACCAACCAGGTGTATTTCATGTTTTAGCCAGAGCTTGTTCCCCACCGCAATGCCCCCGCAAGCAATCACTGTGAATATCAGACCATACACAACAAGCCGCGCCTGAAATAATGGGAGCTTTGCCCAAGTTGCTGCAATATCTACGAGGGGTGGTCCAACCACCGCGACCGTAAAAAATCCAAACGCCATCACGACCGCAAATACTGCGGACGCAACTGCCCTGTAGTGCGCACCGGCGAAGGTGCCAACTAAAATGATGAGGACGATTCCACCGTTGAGAACGTTAAGACTGGTAATCGCTCAATCTCCTATCCGTAGTTTCATAAAGCTAGCTCCGATGGTCTTATTGGGTCACCAGTGACAGAACTTGTTCCACCGAAGTCAATCCCTGCGCCGCCTTGATGAGAGCATCTTCGCGCAGGTAGTTAATTCCAGAATTTTTAGCGGCTTCCTGCAGTTCAGTGAGTTTTGGCTCGCTTTGGATCAGCGTGCGGATGGTATCATTGATAACCAGGAGCTCATGCACGCCGACACGGCCTTTGTAGCCCGAGCCACCACATTGTTCACAGCCTACAGGTTTGAAAAAGTGGCTGACGTTTATGCCCTTCTTTTGGGCCAACTGAATGAATTCGGGTTTGGGCGAATATGCCTCTTTGCAATCGGAGCAAAGCATCCGAACCAGTCGCTGTGCCAGCACCCCACTGAGCGCGCTTGAGACCATGAATGGCTCGAGGCCCAGATCGAGTAATCTGAAAACCGAGCTCACAGATTCATTTGCGTGCAGGGTAGTGAACACCAGATGACCGGTCATGGCGGCCTGCATGGCCACCTGGGCCGTTTCGGCATCGCGGACTTCGCCAACCATCAGGACGTCCGGGTCCTGCCTGAGACAGGATCTTAATACAGTGGCAAAAGTCACTCCGGCCTTAGTATTTACTGCGGTCTGGGTGACATTGGAAAGCTGATATTCGATGGGGTCTTCGATCGTAATAATGTTTTTCTTGCTGGCATCTATCTCACTGAGCGCTGCATACAGTGTGGTGGACTTACCACTCCCCGTTGGCCCGCAGACGATTAGCATTCCGTGTGGCTGGAGGATTATGCTGCGGACGTTTTCAAGAAGTTTTTCGGTGAACCCCAAATCTTCGAGACGTTTGATTCCCGCAGACTTATCCAGCACGCGAATGACCATCTTTTCACCAAAGTTGCTGGGCGCTGTCGAGACTCGAAAATCAACCGGTCTGGCGTTAATCAATGCCTGGAATGAACCGTCCTGGGGTTTCCGGCGCTCTGAAATATCAAGATCACTGGCCACCTTGAGTGAAGCAACCAATGAGGCCGCCAAGTCGATGTGAAATGACATGGCTGTAAACATCTCGCCATCTACTCGAAAACGCACCTGGATTTTCTGCCCCTTCGGTTCAAGATGAATATCAGTGGCGCCTCTTACGACTGCATTGGCAATAACTTCCTGTGAAGTGGTCACAGCCTCCCCAAGGCCCTGCTTCCTCTGCTTGCCATCTGGATTTAGAAACACCACGGAAACCTTTTTACCTTTCTTTATATTTTCATCGCTACCCCCTGAGCTGATCGTTACATGCCCCGCTGCCGCCCCGCCCTTCTGACTCTTCAACATGGCCGGAAGGGCCGAAAGCCCAAACGTAAAAAAGTTGATGGTGTTTAACATCTCGAGTTTCTTCGAATCACCCGAATACCGATGTTGGGCTGTCGAGAGCAGCGTGAACCAGCAGGAGCACAGCCCAAACGCAACTACAATGAAAATCGCCTGGCGAATACGAGTGGCCGTAAAACCTTTCGCCTGCGTGGTCGCCACGGGTCTGTTTTCACTCTGAGCAGTTTGCCCACCTGAAGCTTTGCCGGACTGAGCGGCCTTTCCTTCGTCAAGTGATTCACTCGGCGACGAATCGCCAAGCGATTCCGTCGGTGCATCTTCGGCAAAGGAACTGGCAACCATCAGAAGAACACCAGCCAGCAGGATGCGGACGCTCCTCGAAGAAGATCTCAGCCCGAAGTGTTCACGATAGGTTGATTCACTTTTCATTATTACCTTCCTGATTCGCCATCTGCTCAATTGTGACACACGGAAACCCACACTTTGGCTAAGAACTTCTAAGAGACATCCGTTTCCTGCGCAAGCGAAGGAGACTACTGGATGATACCCCGCCCTTCATCGAGCACGATTCCTTGCAGGTTCATCTCCAGCAGGTCCGGGTTGGGCGCCGCCCCAAGCGCTACCGCCTTGTCTATATAACTCTCCTTCACCAGTTGAACCAGATGCGACGTAAAATCAATCATGCCCTCCTTTTGGCCGCTTCGAATGGCCTGGGCGATCTTCTCCTGTTCCCCGGTGCGAATAAATTTCTTGATGATGGGGTTTACGATCATCAGTTCCAGCGCAGGGACGCGATCTAGTTCCTGCCGGATGGAGGGGAGCAACTTCTGGCAAATGATCGAGCGCAGGTTGAATTCGAGGCCCATACGAATCTGATCCTGGCGGTCACCAGGGAACAGATCAAGGATTCGAGAAATCGTCTGCGGCACGGTGGACGCGTGCAAAGTACCGAAGACGAGGTGGCCGGTCTCCGCTGCCGTCAGCCCGGTCTAGATCGTCACATCATCACGCATCTCGCCCAACACAATTACGTCGGGGTCTTGCCGTACGACATGCTTCAAAGCCAAGGGGAACGACTCCACATCCAGCCCGATTTCCCGCTGATTAACGAAGGCTTTCTTATCTTCGAATATGTACTCAATGGGGTCTTCAACGGTCACGATATGGCACCGCCGATAGCTGTTGATGTAATCGACCATCGCAGCAAGTGTGGTAGATTTTCCGCTGCCAGTAATACCGGCCACCAGGATAAGGCCGTCCTCTAGCGTGGCGAGTTTTCGGAAAACATCCCCTGGCAGATGCAGCTCTTCGAAGCTGGGAATTGATGTGTTCACGCGCCGGGCAACAAGGCTGATATCACCGCGCTGGCGAAACGCGTTGATGCGAACGCGGGCAAGCTTGCCACTGTTGTTTTCGAATGCGTGGGCCAGATCCATGTTGCCCGTTTTGGTCAAAATGTCTGCCTGGTCGGGGCTGAGGATCTCACTGACCAGTTCCCAGACCTGCTGCGCAGACAACGGCGGAAGATCGAGCTTGCGAAGAGAACCAGCCACCCGAAGCACTGGCGGGGAATTGGACTTCAGATGGAGGTCAGACGCTCTGTATTTCTCCATCAATCGAAACAGCTTGTAAATTTCGGGTTCGTTGGCTGGCATGGAATTGTTAAGGGATTAGGAATTAGAGATTAGGGATTCAGGATTCAGGATTCAGGATTCAGGATGCGGGATGCATTTGCGATTTTATTCCAAAATCTCCGATAGCTCATTCTTACGAGATAGGTGACTTGTCTCCGCTTTCTGATTCCCAAATCTTTAAGCTCTCAAAAGTTGATATCTCGAAGAGGAATGCATCCTGAATCCTTCTGAATCCTGAATCCTTTATATCCTGACAGCAATCCCTTTATCACGCAGGTGTTGTTTGACCTCGGCAATTGATATTTCGCGGAAGTGAAAGATGGATGCCGCCAGTGCTGCATCAGCCACGCCGTCGGAAAGAACATCTGAAATGTGCTCAAGAGTTCCGGCGCCGCCGGATGCGATGACTGGGACTTCTAGTCTATGCGACATTTCGCGGGTGAGTTCGATGTCGTACCCGGCCTTCGTTCCGTCGCAGTCCATGCTGGTCAGGAGGATCTCACCAGCACCCTGGGCCTGGACCTTTTCTCCCCATTCGAGCGCATCGATACCGGTAGGCTTGCGACCACCGTGCGTGTAAATCTCCCATTTCTGATTTCCGTTCCGCCCTACCCGTTTCGCATCGATGGCGACCACGATGCATTGTCGGCCGAAGCGACGAGCGGCACGCCCGACGAAATCAATGTCATACACAGCCGCCGTATTGATGGACACTTTGTCCGCTCCGGCATTGAGAAGATCACGAATATCTTCATTGGTTCGTACCCCACCGCCGACCGTGAGCGGCATGAACACTTGTTCCGCGGTACGTCGGACGACGTCCTGAATGATGTCACGTTCCTCGTGAGAAGCGGTGATATCGAGGAAGGTCAATTCGTCAGCGCCTTCATCACAGTAGATCTTGGCCACCTCCACGGGATCGCCAGCATCGCGAAGATTGACGAAATTCGTACCCTTCACCACCCTCCCCTCTTTGACATCCAGACAGGGAATTATTCTCTTCGCTAGCATTTACGCTCCGTTCACTAAGTTGATTTATTTTGCCCCTGTTGACATTCTCGGGCGAGATTCTATTTCGTGTTGGCGACCACGCTAACGCACCGAAACCTATCGCCATTCGGAGGCCATCATGTCCCTAACAGCCAAACCCATCCTCGACATCCATGCCACCCTTGGGGAGGGCGCTCTCTGGAGTGTGAATGCGCAAATCTTCTATTGGGTCGACATCATGGAAAAACAGGTTCACATCTACGACCCTGAGACCGGCGAGAACAGAACGCTCGATACGGGACAGGACGTGGGGACAGTTGTCGAACGTGAATCAGGAGGGCTGATGATCGCTATTCGTGAAGGGTTTGCGAGCCTCAATATCGAAACCGGCGAAGTGAAAATGCTCCGCGAGGAAATCGTGAACAGCGTCCGATTCAATGACGGGAAATGCGATCCGGCCGGACGATTCTGGGCCGGAACGATGGCATACAACGGGGCGAAGGGCGCAGGCAAACTCTACAGGCTCGATCCGGATTTCACACTGCACACAATGCTTGACTCCGTAACGATATCGAACGGGCTCGTCTGGACCTCTGATAACTCAACCTTTTACTACATCGACACCCCGACCGGTCGAGTGGATGCCTATGATTACGATCACCAATCCGGCAACATTTCGAATTGCCGGACTGCGGTCCAAATACCAAGTGGCCAGGGCGGGCCTGATGGTATGACCATCGATTCGGAAGACATGGTCTGGGTCGCCCATTGGGGCGGGAGCTGCGTTACTCGCTGGAATCCGCGAACGGGCGTACTTCTTGAGACAGTCGAAGTGCCAGGAGCCAAACAGATAACTTCATGCGCGCTTGGCGGCCCGGACCTGGACGATCTCTACATCACCAGCGCCAGTCTCGGACTGAAAGATGCAGGTCTCGAGGAGCAACCGGATGCAGGCAATCTGTTTCGAGTGAAGGTGAATGCCAAGGGCGTGCCCGCGGCTGGTTTCAAGGGTTAGCGGGCGGCTGGGTTCTTAATCTTCGTCTTTCAACCTGTAGCCTGGATGATTTGTCTGAGCTTGCGAAGTCGGTGGCTGGGCTCCTCCTAAGATACAAGATTTTAAACCATGTCTGTCCAACCACTTAAAATCGTGCCGCTTGCGGCTGTAGCTCAGATGTTTTGCCCGAGCTTGCGAGATAGGTTGGGGGCTGAACAGTAACGCCTTCATAAAGGTCGTTTTCGTTACAAACGCATATTTCGAAGGCCGGCTTGTTAACCGTGATCTCGAGTTTGCCTTTGATCTCTGTCCGTTCGCCATTGACTGAAACGATGGTTCTGACAAGGACAGTGGATTTGCCGGGCTGGTAGGCGGATACGTTGCCGGTCTGGTTGACGTCGACGTATCCGATGTTGTTTGCACCTGCATTCTCGCCGCCTTTCACCGAACTCCAGGTATAGGTAAGTTCGGCCGGTATGACCCTCAACTGAGTGGCTTCACCGGGGTGAAGCGAGACATCGCCGCTCAATACGATTGTGGGAGTCATGGCAGCGCTTGCGTCGCCGCCTGGTCCCGGTGGAACTGCACCATTGGCTCCAGGAATGGGATCCGGATTAGCATTTACGTCAGGCCCGGAGCCTCCCTGCCCTGGCCGATCAGATCCAAATGCCGGTTGTGGGGCTGTTTGGACGATGTTGATATCTTGCCCCATGCGGACGGTGGTGACGTAAGATTTGTCCTGTTCCGGGTGTTCAAACTGGTATCGGAAATTTGGTCTTATTTTTCCCCATCCATGGGCTCTGAGGACTGCGTAGATTACGGCAGGTTCCGCATCCGTCATCTGCATGGTCATTGACAGGGATTGCTGGAAGTTTTGAAGAAACTGAAGGTTGATACTTTCTCCCATGCCTCCGGTCTGTCCCTGCTGTTGTTGCTCCTGCTGAAGGACAAGTTGAAGTGAATCGAGGGATGGCGTATCGAGCCCATGCGCAATGAGAACTTCAACAATTTCCACTTCGGGCTCGCCCTGCAGGATTTCGTAATCGAACTGATAGGTGAGGCCCGGGCCTGGATGAACCAGACCGGCGACGATGGCGTATCCGCCGGCCGCGAGCGTGGACGGGGTGGCAACAAGTCGAATGTCATACGTAGATGCGCTGACACTCGTGCTTGGGTCAACGACTGCAATGGTGGTACTGGTTTCGAGGACCGTGGGCTCGCCATTGGGGTTTACCAGGGCCCGCAGGACGACCGTGACTTGCCCGGCTTTATAGGCAGTGAAGGCGCCTGATTCGGAAATTTCGATCCAGCCGGGATTCTGAGGGTCAGGAATGACCTCCCAGTCGAATGTGACTTCCTCCCGCCACGGGGTGATCTCGCCCTGAATGCCTGCCTGTGTGCCTGGATAGATTTACCATGGAAGGTCCTGGCCATTGATCTGGATTTCGGGCGGACTTTCGTAAAGCTGGATGGTTTCTGAGGTGACGGTTTTTTCCCAGAAGATGGTTGGGTGGTCCGGGTGTTCCGCCCTGTAGGTGGCCTGGACGACCACATAGCCCCATTCCTCTGCGACGAGTTGGGCCTGCTGCTGGGCCATGTCCTGCATTGGCATGGCGCCGAAGGCGACGTCCATCGGGGTGGTCTCGGTAGCGAAATCCCATGGGGTTGCGGATGCCGCGTCCTATTCGTCCTGGATGACGTGGAGTGCGGCGGGCTCGTTCAGGCCATCGATTTTCAGGACTGTCCATTCGAGCCATTCGCCACCGTGGTGGCTGGTGTTCGCTGACAGGGTGGTGAATTCGCCGAGGAGCAGGAATGTGCTGCTGGTGTAGATGCCGAGCTCAGGTTCCTCGATTTTGATTTCGACTTCGGCGGAGACGGTTTGTTGCTGGCCGTTCACCAGGGCCACCGCCTCCGCTTTGACCCAGGCGGTGCCGGGGTGGATGGCGATGATGCGTCCCGAGTTGTGGACCGCGACCTGGCCTCCGTCGTCGCCGACCCGTGAACTCCAGGTAAATTGCAGGTCTTCTTTCCAGGGGGCGTGCAGCGCTAAGAGACGGACTTTCATGCGGGCCTGGATGGCTTCCCGAGGGGCACCGACGATGCTTACTTCGGGAGGGAGTTCGGTGACGGTGATGCCTTGTTCGAGTTCTATTTCTTTTGTCCAGGGCGGGCCGCCGAGGGAATGCTCGACGGTGTAGGTGGTGCGCACTTTGGCTGAGCCCGATCCGGTGGCCTCGACGTTGGCTATGGTGGGCGCGTTATCCCACCCCATCATCAGCTTGTATGAAGAATCGCCTCCGAAGACATAGCCGCCCGGGAAGCCGTATTCAATTCCGAAGAGCATCTGCCAATAGTCTGGTCCGCCATCCGTTGCTGTAACGCCTGCCGAACTGAGGTTGCCCCAATAATCGTCGTCGAAGAGATCGTTCGGAAGGCTGACTTCGATTGGGTTGTCGCCGTTTACGTCAACGACCTCCCAGAGCTGCCATTCGCCGGTATTCGGGGTGGCGGTGGCCTCGAGGGTGGTGGTGTCGCCAGTGAATAATTCGTAGCTGTTGGAAGTAAGCGAAAGTCCCGGAGCACTGACCTGGATGGTGGACTCGACCGTTTTTTGCCAAATGACATTGGAGTCTTCGGGGGAAAGGATGGTAAGCGTTGCCTCGACCCGGGCCTCACCCGGTCGATTGGCGCGGAGGGTTGAGCCTTACCCAAAAATCCGGGTGAAGAGCAGGGCGGCGCCCTGGGCTACATTGTTTTGGCCTCTCAGGACAGGAATCGGCTCGTGCCGACTTTTTACGAAGGAATCTGCCGACCTGTCAGCCCATTTTTCCATGACCTTTGATACTAAAGTGTTTTTGATGGCACCCAGGCCGGCAGCCTGTGGTAGAGAGGTTCTTACAGAATCCCAGCCACATCGTGTTCTTCACCTATCAGCCGGCGGACCGCCAACTTGGCCGCCAGCATGGCGCTTGCCTGTCCCTGCCGGTAAGTCTGATCAAAGTTCTCTAGTGCCTCGAGGTAATCGACTACTCGCTGGTAGCGGTGACGCCGGTAACGAACCACTTCGGCAGGGGCGACACCTTTTACGCGGAAGAATCTCGCAGCTCTCACTTCCTCTCGCCTGCAGAGCCCCATCTTCTCACAGTCCGAAACAAACACTTCGAACAACTTTTCGTCGCCCGACTGGTTGAGTGGATTATCCGATTCCAGGTAGAGCTCCATTCCGAGCCCGGTAAGGTCGGGTGAGGCAACCATGGACGGGCTCCAGAGTTTGTAATTTGTGACGCGGGCAGTCCGGATATTTCTGTCGAAGACTTCGATGAAGTGATGCGGCGTGACATCCCCGCGCCCGATGACCAAGTGTGCAATGATCACATCCCGTGAAGGCATTCTTTCTCGGACCAGGTTATCCAGCTCGGCAGGAACTTTCGGATTCAGCAGTTCACAGACCTGCCGCAATGGAAGCCCGCAGAAATAGTGGTCCGCAGTAAGAGTCGTTTTCTTACCTTCGCCATCGTCGACCAGCACCGAGACGATACGGCTATCCTCTTGGCAGAATTCGAGAGCATTCGTGCCAAAGTAAAATGTTATGTTTGGCCCGCGAAGCCCCTCTTCCATCCGATCTGTAATCATGCCCGCGCCAAGTGCCGGGTACCAATCAAGCTCAGCACGAGGAGTGAAACCAACCTGCGAACGGCCCTTCGCATCCCTGTATGAGATAGAGCTGGGAAATGGCTCCTCGTGCAGGCAGTGCTGCAGGAGATTCGGTGAGGGCGGGGGGAGAAACGACGACAGCAGCACTTCGGAGGTCTGCAATCCGAAAATCTTCTCCGAGTAAGCATCGAATGCCTCGTATGTAAATTCGGGGCCAAAGAGTCGGTCGCGGTAGTCTTTAGCAGTTCTGCACTCAGAATTTGATTCGCGCTGTGCCCTGTCGTAGCTGGCGAGGAAGGCCGTGCGCAGGCTATCCGGGATTCGCTCCAGGACATGCCTTGGATGCGGCATCGATTGCGATAGCGGGCCTACCTGGAAATTGCCCGAGACATAGAAGAATTGTCCGAGCGTGTAGACCGCATCGTTGCGTTTGAAAAGGGTGTGGTCGTCGCCAACGATTTCCTTCCACATCTCCATAATCTCGCCGCCGCCCGGGAACTCGTGACGGCCGATGTCGAACCGGCAACCACCAAATTCAAGAGTCTTGCATAGCCCCCCTGCCGAACGGCCACGTTCAATAATGGTAATTTCGAACCCGTGCTTCTGCGCCTCGAAAGCCGCCATCAGCCCGCTCGGACCAGCCCCGATAATCAGCAACTTTCCTGGCGAAGCCATATTTAATGAAGCTTGGGATATCGCCGTTCGAGGCCCTTGGTCTCAATAAGTGTCCTCTCGACTACAGCAAGGATCGTTTCCACCGCCGCCATCCTTCCTTTGCCGATATAGCCACAGGCCAGGTAGCCCTCTTCAGGCTCGACCTGGATAAACCCGGAATCTTCGAGGGTCTTGATATTTCTCCGGACAAGGGGATTCTGGTACATCCGGACATTCATCGCCGGTGCGAAGATCATCGGCATGTCATAGGCAGCCAACGCCGTGGTACTGAGAATCTCGTCGCCAATGCCAGCCGCAATTTTTCCGATCACATTGGCTGTGGCCGGGGCGATCAACATCAGGTCGGCGTGGTCTACGAGATCGATGTGATACGGCTTGTCCGAACCGCCTTCGGGGAACAGGTCGGTATGAACCGCATTCATGGACAACGAATGAAATGTCATCGGCCCTACCAACTCCTGTGCCGCCCTGGTCATGACTACATGAACGTCTGCCCCCGCCTGCTTCAGCTTGGATACCAGATCGGCTGCTTTGTATGCAGCTATGCTGCCGCTTACTCCAACGATGATGGAGACGTTTTCGAATGAATTGGATGATTCGTTGCTCATGGCTTGAGGATATCTTCTATCTGCGAGACTGCCCTCCCCAACTGATCGTTTACAACCCGGTGATCGAATTCGTCTTGTTTCGATATTTCCACCTCAGCCCGCCGAAGACGGCGTTGAATGACTGCTTCGTCGTCGGTTCCTCGGCCACGAAGCCTTAATTCCAGATCCTCTATACACGGTGGCAAGATGAAGGCTGAGATAGCTTCAGGATACTTACTTTTTATCTGCTCCGCGCCCTGAACATCGATGTCAAGTATCAGCACCGTCCCATCAGCCAAGGCGGCTTCGAGGGGCTGCCTCATCGTCCCGTAATAATTTCCGTGCACCTCAGCATATTCCGCAAAGCCGTTTCCACGGACTAGTGCTTCGAACTCTTCGGTAGAGAGAAAACTGTAATCCACCCCATCACACTCCCCTTCCCTTGGAGAACGAGTAGTACATGAAACGGACAACTTGCGGCCCGGCCTCTTGAGAAGCTCGTGAACAATGGAACTCTTGCCCACCCCGGACGGCCCAGCGAGGATCAATAATCTTCCTACCGCATCTGCGTCTGTATCTTCGGCCACTTTGCTGACATCAGGATTCATGAATTTTTCCTGCAACGTGAATATACCTCTTCCAACCTCCGCACACGGCCACAAACGAACCTCCATCTCAATCTCAATCTCACCTTTAATCTGTTGTCCTCCCAGTCATTCCCTCAAGCCCCGAATGGGATTCGAGAAGGCGACAAGGTGGCTAACGCTCTAGAATGCTGACGAGATCAATCTTCCTCACCAGCAGATAGATCTTCAATCGTTTAGAGCCTGGATGGCAAATCATTCTTATCTTCGTTGATGGCATACAGAACAAGACGCTAAGATGAGACAGTTGTCCTTTTATTTGAATGTCTCCCTTTTGGAATTAACGGAGGTGCAAAATGGAATCTGAACCCCGATACGGATTTATTGATAAAGAGGGGAATCTCGTCGTCGAGCCTCGATTCGTCGAAGCTGGTTACTTTTCCGAAGGGCTGGCGTCCATGAGGGACGGGAATTTCGTCGGCTATATCAATCTGGAGGGCGAAGTCGCAATAGAACCTCGATTCACCAACGCCTCTGACTTCAAGGAAGGGCTGGCCGGAGCGCTCATTAAGGATGCCATCGGTTACATCAATCAGGAAGGCAAGATCGTCATCGAGGCGCGATTCGAAGAAGCAGAAGATTTCTCTGAAGGTATGGCCGTGGTCGGGAAGGATGAACAATACGGTTACATCAATTCCGACGGCGAGCTTGCAATCGAATTCCAGTACAGTGAAGCAGAGGACTTCAATGACGGCCTCGCTTCGGTCGAAGTGGGAGCCCGGTTCGGCTACGTGGATAAGAAAGGAGAACTCATCATTCCTGCGAGGTTTGCGCTCGCGGAACAATTCTCAGACGGGCTGGCACCGGCAACTCTTGAGGAATCCTGGGGGTGGATCGATAAGAATGGAGATTTTGTCATCGACGCCCGATTCGACGGCGTGGGCCGATTTGGTGAGGGACTTGCCCCGGTTCAGATAGAAGGCAGATGGGGATTTATCGATCGTGAAGGCAATTTCGTTATCGAGCCTAAGTTTAATGAGGCAGGAGAATTTTCGGACGGACTGGCCATCGTCGATGTGGAAGGTAAATGGGGATTCATCGGCCCGGATGGCGAATTCGTTATCGAACCTGTTCTTGACGTGGCCACCGATTTCTTCGAGGGGCTTGCCAGAATCGAAGTGGCGAGTACCTGGGGCTACATAGACAAGACCGGCAAGATCGTGATCGAGCCGCGATTTGCCGACGCGGGCGATTTCAGTCAGGGGCGTGCATTTGTGGCGCTGTAGAGGGACTGGAGTCCTGGAGGAATGGACTGGTGCCGGGCCGGAGTAGTGGATCACAGGCGTTCTCCACAGGGAAAACAGAGCTTGTCAATGGTCTTCCAATCCTCCATCACTTCGCAAAACAGTAAAGCGTTTCCTGCCTGCCGCCGTCCGCTCGATTGGCAGACCTCACGAAGACTTGGTTGCCGCAGAAGGCGGGGGTCGCCATGGCTTCATTGCCAAGTTGGAATTTTGATACAAGTTCAAATTTTTCAGGGCTGGGAAGGAACACGAAAGTGGTTCCGCCCTCATTGGAAACATAAATATTGCCACCTGCAAGAATGGGTGAGGAACTCACGTTGCCTCCGAGGCGGCTCTTCCAGTTTTCCGTGCCGGTCTTGGCATTCCAACAGATGGCAATGCCCTGATCGGTGACCATGTAGAGGTGGCCGTCATGAACGAGCATGGACTGTTCGTATGCCTTCTGGTTATTTTGCCAGACCACCTCTCCCGAGCCGTCGGCTTTGATTCCAACGGTGGCCGACTGCGGGTATCCGCCACTGGCGAAGACCATGTCGTCCGACCAGACAATGGTGCCACAGGTGGCGTTAGCGACAGCTTGAGTCGACCACATTTCCTTTCCGGTATTCGGGTCATAACTGACGACCTGAAGACAGCCACTCAGCAACAATTGGTCTTTGCCCGCAACGCGGCCGACAATAGGTGAGGAATAACTGATCATTCCCGGCCGTGCTGTTTTCCATACCTGCTTACCGCTTTGTTGATCGAGCGCGGTTACGTAACCACTGCCTTCGAAATCGGCGGCAACAATGACCGTTGACTTGTAGAGCACCGGAGATGGTCCATATCCGAACTGGAACTGTTTCGGAGCATATTGTCCCGCAGTTTCCTGCCATACCTTCTTGCCATCGAGGGTCAATGCCGTGACCTGAACGTTGCCGTGGTTGTTAAAAACAGCAAATACATGCGTGCCGTTCGATGCTACCGTCGGCGAAGCATGAGTGTTCTTTGGGTGAATTTTAGGATTAAAGCCGCCCTCATTGACGTCTGTCTTCCACACCTGGTCCCCTGTCTTGCGATCGTAACAAATAACCGATTGGACTTGCTGCCCTTCATCCGCGGTCGAAAGAATGACATGCTGGCCCACTACAATCGGCGATGAATGTCCACGCCCTGGGATGGCGGCCTGCCAGACCGCGTCGGAAGCCATCCATTTGGCAGGCAGAGTTTGGCCAGAAGCAGCGACTCCGTTCGAATTAGGACCGCGCCACCAGGGCCAATCGTTGGTCTGGGCCGTGGCTATGTTCAGAAGACAAACGAAAAGGGTGGGAATGCAGATATGTGTCAGGAAGGATTGCTTCATGTTTGTGATCTCCAGGCTGTGTCTTTACGTTTCGCGGGCTGTTAAGGTAGCTGACTGAGGATGGCACTCGCAACTATCTTATAGCTGTTTGGAGAGCAAAAGGCCCGGGAACCGTGAATTTCAGTGTGAAGCTCCCTCATCTTCGTCATTACCTTTTGTCAGAAGCAGAACAATGAAGAGACCGATCAACAAGCCAATCGTCAGAATCATCCAGAATGCCCAGGAAGCGGAATCTTCCAGCCCGTGTCTGAGGTTCATACCCAGGACGCTCGCCAGTGCGGTGATTGGGAGGAACAGCGCGGCCAGCAGATTCAACCGATGACTTGCTACCGCCTGTATTCGTGAGATGCGGGCCTGGGCATCGGCCTTCCGGGCCATGTCGTAATCCAGACCGACCCTGCTGTCCTCCTCGACCAATTCACAGGTAAGTGTGATTTCACTCGCTTCATCTCTCAGCGAAATAATCTCCTTGACATCAGGGAGGCCCTCCCGGGCTGTCTGTAATGCAGCCAGCATATTTTTTGCTGCCCGATGCAAAGGGATAGCAAGTTGCAGAATCTCGAAGTAAACGCGCGCAGAGCTGGCACTTTCATATTTCTGTTCGAGGGTTTCGGCCGCCTCGTCGTAGTCGCTCAGATGTTTTTTGAGCACCACCAGGCCGCCCTTGCCTTCGCTTGCGCGCCATTCACCCTCCGGATTGCGCCAGAAGAGAACGCCGGTTCGCTCGGCATCCTCGGCGCCCGGCAGTTTATGAAGGATTATCAACAGATGGCCGTCCGCGATCATGGCCCGTTGTCGTCCGGGTTTATCACCAAGACGATCCTGGATTTTCTGGGGCAACGTCCAACCGGCTGGGAGCTTCATTTTATTTATCCTAAGGAGAGATTGAAGATGCACTTCAGATGCATACCCAGACGAGGATAGTCGTCCCAGGGGCAATGCACAGAAGAAATTTTTTGTTCCGGTTTTCACTCTTATTAAAGTAAACATCAAACAAGAACAGCGGCGCGATAGAGTGAACCGCGATGCCGAGCAACAGAAACAAGCAAGCGAACAGGCTTAAGACGTGAGCCTCAGACTGACCCGTCCGGGTGTTTGATAGCCACTCTAGAAACAATACTCCGGCAAACGGGATCAACGACGCGAGGAACCCAATCAGTTTGAGCATCTGGTTGAAAACGCTAGTCGGATGAACTGAATGTGACCATGATCTCCGCCCCGAAATTCCCAATCATTCTCTTCACCGCGCGCCCGGCCATGGCCCGGGCCTCTCGTCCGGAAGTTCGACCTCTGAAATTCTCTGATCGTATATCTTAAATCCGTGTTTCTGATAGAAAGCCAGCGCACTGGGATGGTCTTCTGTGCAGGTGTTCAGACACACGCGGCGGTCAGCAATTTGCCAGGCACGTTTGATCGCTGAGGACAACAACAGGCCACCGATGCCCTGGCCGATGAACTGAGGCAGCAGACCAAAATAAGCAATCTCGGCCCGACCCTCTTCCATCGGCTCCAGTTCAAAATACCCCGCGGGAGTACCAGACATGGTCGCCACCCAGGTTTCGTACCCGGGCCGGCTCAGGCATGCCTGCCATTTTTGGTAAGACCACGGAAGCCGATCTACCCAGTTCCACTCGCCCCCGACCGCTGTATACAGGAATCTATTGAGTTCCGGACAGGGAATCTTCGCCTGCATGAGATTGAACTCTGGCACGTCTTCACACGTCGCCTGGAGTTCCGAAGGGTGGTTCATCTCGAGGTAATAGACAGTAACTTGCTTTTGCATAGCTGCCGGATGCCTGGTCTTTGGTGCTCGATTCAGGTTTCAGTCTTTTAGTTGCAGCTTCTGTTTGATCCAGGGCTCGTATCCTTTGACCAGTTCCGTGTCCTTGAACTCACCTAACAGCTTTCTCCCGTTAAGCCGAATCTTGGATGGATCGAACTGCTTGACCGCCATTTGGAGTCGATTCAGATAGGTCACGGCCTCCGCATCAAGCGTCAGACCAATGAACGCACGCAGGACTTTCGGGCCCTCATAATCCTGAGGCAGCTTTGCAAGCCACTCTTCACCGAGTTTAGTCTCTCCGGCAGCATAGGCGTAGATGGCCAGACCATACTTCTGGTGATCCGTCAGCTCATCATCTTTGAACAGCTCCACGAGGCTCTCGGGTTCAATCTTGCCTAATGGCATTGCCCCGGATTTCACTCCAATTTTTACATTTACTGTCTGCCGTGTAGCGCTCACTACCTTTACCACGCGGCCGAACGCTCTAATCGACTTTCCCACGACTTCTGAAAGCTTTGCAACAGTAAATACCATGAACTCTTCACCACGCTTAAGTTCATCAATAGAATCTGTGAGCAAATCGGCGATGGGTTCGGTTTTTGTCAGCTTCACCTGATTTGAAATAACACTGATGACCAGATTGTAATCGTGTTGAGTCAAATCCGGTTTGATGCGCATCCATATATCCTGGAATGCCAACGCTCTCCTCAGCGTCAGCGTACGGTCCATGCCAATTTCCAGTTCCTTTATTTGCGTGGCTACGAGGGTGTTTATTTCCGGGATATCGAGCGACTGAAGTGGTTTGATGATTTCCAGAGCCTTCTCGTAATCATCTGCTGCCACGTACTCACTGATTTGGGCTTGCTTGTTCTTAAATCGTTCTTTGGCTTTGTTAATCACTCTCTGACGAAGTGCCTCAAGCTTCTGCGGATCGGTTTTTTTTGTGACGGAGCTCGGTACGTTATTCAGGTAGCCCAGGGCGCCCATGAAGTCTGACTTGTCCAGGTAGGTCAGAAAGCGGTTTTCAAATTCAAAATATGTGAGCTCTGCCGGGGGAAGGTCCGGTACAGATTGGTCTTTCCTTTCTGGAGGCTCAGGCGAAGGAAGGGTTTCTGCCGGGACAGATGAACCAGCCTGTGAATTCCTTTCCTGGGGAGCTAATGGTGGCGCTGAGCTGCCTAGCCCCCCAACGACCATATAAATGCCGTAGGACAGAGCCACAAAAATTGCGACGGGGGCCGCGGCCTTGGCTATCTTGACCGCAATGATTTTCTTGTTGGAAAACCTGGCTGGACCACCTTCAAAAACCTGAGGCTTTGCAAGCTGGGCCTGGGCTGGTGCCGGACGCGAAGGTGCAGCTTTCACCGGCTCCCCGAGAGTTACCGGTGGAGGGGGAAGGCTGGCAACCGATATCTCTTCCACCTGCAAGGGAGCCAACAGTGGCGGAGGCTCCAACAGTGGCGGAGCTTCCAGCGGGGCATCGAACTCAGGCGGAGCTTCGAGCATGGCATCGAACTCAGGCGGAGCCTCCAACAAAGGCGGAGCTTCCAGATGTTGCGAGTCCGGCTTTACATTTGATGTGAGAGGAACTGCGGCCGCGGGCAGAATTGCCGGAATAGAGGGCGGCGTAGCGACGGCTGTCGAAGCGGCTGATTGGATCTCGCTCAAGATAGAACGAACCTGATCTGGCTTCAGGATTCTCAACTGAATGAATACCTGAGGCACGGATGCCGCAGCGCCCTGCTTTTCCATGGTCTGAAAAGTTTTTCGAGCCTGGGCTACCTGGTAATCGGTAACCAGTCCGCGTTTGAGAATTTCTTTGAGGAATGCGGTATCGAGTTCGCTGGCCATAGGGGGTACGGTGTGGAAAACCAAGTTACAGGATTCGGCCCTGTCGTGAAATCATTTGCCTCCATGTCTTTTCAGCGGATCTGGTCTCAGGTTGATCCGTTCTCCTAAAACACTGCTTGTAGTCGCTGCCTCAATAATTTCAAGGGTTCGGTATGCCATCGACAGGCCGGGCTCAGGTTCTTCTCCTTCGACGAGGCATTCCAGGTAGTCGTGGATGCAGGGAGGAATCGTCTCATCGTATGACCGTGGGCCCTCGCCAACGGTGATCCAATGATCGCCGGACTTATCGATAATCCTGAATGGTTGATCGCCTTTACCATCCAGAACGATGGTACCCTCAGTTCCGCAGATGGAGCATGGGCCGTGGGGTGGCGAGAATGGCACAGAGAAGGCACGCGTCACTTGCACTTTGATGCCGTTGTCGTAGCCGATAGTCATGCTGACAAAATCTTCTCCTTTTTCAGGAATATCGATGCCTATCTGTTCAGCGGTTCCTGAAACCCACGCCGGCTCACCGGATTTCTCAAGGAAATAAAGATGACGATAGATCTGATGAAAGCCGCCGTCGATCATCGGCCCACCGCCGCAGTGTTCTTTCGTGGCCCGCCAGTTTGTCTTATCGGTCATGACCCCTATGTGATGCAGGCCGTATTCGAAGGCAAGAAAGGGCTTGCCGATGTCGCCCCGATCAATGACCTCCCGAATCTTGCGGTGAACCGGATTGTAGAGCTGGTTCAAGATGACGAAGTAGCGCACCTGATTTTTCTGGCTCGCTTCCAGCATGGTCAGGGCCTCGTCCATGTTGCGTGCCGGAGGTTTTTCACAAATGACATGTTTGCCGTTTTCCATCGCCGCTACAGCCACCGGCATATGCATATCGTGAGGCAGAACGATATCGATGAGACCGATTTCACTGTCGGTAATAAGGTCTTCAAAGTCGTTCGTTATCCGCTGGACCTTCGAATGCTCCACCTGAAGCGCTTCAAGCTTCTCCATGTTCCGCCCGGCCAGAGAAATCGCTGAAATATGCCGGTTCTCCTGATAAGCCCGGAGGTGATTCTTGCCGAAACTGCTGGCGCCAATGATTCCGACGTGCATGTGGCGTAATGCGTAATGAGTAAGGGAGCCTCTTTCCCGGCACTTTTAGATAAAGTGTTTTATCTTATTGAAAGGAAGTGTAAAGATCGCCAGTGCGACGCTGAAATAAAAAGACAACATTAAAAGCTGCCTTCGGTCGCAAGCACAGAGAGGTACACGGACGAAGAGGACCACCCCTCTTCATCCATGTACCTCTTCATCCGTAGTCAAAAAGATCTCCTCACCACCGCAAGAGTGGCACCTTCAGGCTCTAAACCAGTTAGCCTGAAGGTACGCTTCACGGCTAGAATAAGCGACCCGTATCTGCAAGCACCCATTCCATTTTCATGCCTTACCAAGATCTAGAAAAACGGATTCACCAAGTTCGATTTCGGCAGAACATTCTTACTTTGCTCATCGCCATCTGCTCACTGGCGGTCTGGACGGTCGGGCTCGGGGTGGCTTCGTTTGTGATCGATTGGCAATTCAACCTGCCCAAGCAGTTTCGGATGCTGATGATCGTTGCTCCCGTAGTGGTACTGGCGGTGGTAGCCTTCAAACATATTCGACGATTCCTCCATCGCTCTTCCGATGATGAGATTGCTTTGCAGTTGGAACGTAAGCACCCTGAGCTTGGGGCCAGGCTCATTTCGACCGTTCAATTCCACCGGATGCGAGAGAACCCTGTGTTCGCACAGTCCAGGGGGATGATGGATATGGTCGAAGAACAGACGACGCAGTCCACCCGGGCGATGTCCTTCGGAGACATCCTGCCCGTCGAGCGGATGAAAAAAGCCGCGCTGATTGCGATAGGCGTCGGATTAGTGTTCGGGCTTTCGTCCTACAGGTTTCCGGAATACCTGAGTGCATTCCTGAATCGCCTGGTGTTGAGCGAGGTCAAGTACCCCACCCTCACTCGAATTCCTGAAGTGTTGCCAGGTGACTTGACTGTCGCCCGAGGTGAAAAAGTCGAGTTTGTCGCCATTGCGGCAGGTCGCGTTCCCGAGATAGGTCGTATCGTTCTTGTTGAACCGGACAGTCAACAGGCGCATATCTATGAGGTAGCACGTAGCGCGGAGGACCGTTTCTTGTTTACGCTCGATCCAGTGACCCGTGACTGGCATTACTTTTTTCGAATCGGGGACGCGGTAAGCCCGATACAGCAACTGGGAGTAACGGAATTGCCACGAGTGTCGGAAATCAAGATTACAATGACCTTCCCTGATTACACTCGACAGGCCCCACGGACTACGGAACTCGGCGATGTGAGGGCACTCACAGGAACGAAGCTTGAGTTTAAGGTAAAGACGAACAAGCCGGTTGATGAGGTCATGCTCAGCATCGAGGGCGGCGAAGACGTTCCAGTTACCTTCGATGGAGGAGATCGTTTCACTCTCGAACGCGAGGTGAAGTCCAATGAAAGGTACTTCTTCAAACTGACCGACTCGCATTCCATCGAGGGCCGCAAACTTACCAACCCCGAGCCCGTCCTTCACACCATCACCCCTCTCGAAGACGGCCCGCCTGGTATCAGCATCACACGTCCCGAGTATCAGATGGAGGCCACCCCTCGCAGCATCATTCCACTGGAATTCAAAGCATCCGATGATTTCGGCGTCGGCAAGATTGTCCTTCGTTACGCCAAGGTGCTTGACCAGGAAGAGATTGACCCCAAGGAAATCGGCTGGTTCGATGCGCAGGGCCAGAAAACAATCGACGTCACTGACCGGCATTGGGATCTCCTGCCACTGAAATTTGAGGTCGGGGATGTGATACGTTTCGTCCTCATCGCCAGCGATCAGAAAACCCCGGAAGCCAACCGTACGGAATCCCGGTCGGTTGAAGTTCGTCTACTTTCCACCCAGGCCATGCTGAAGAAGATCCTTCAGAGGCAGGGAGAGGCCATCGACCGCATCGAGCGCCTCATGAATATGGAAACAGAGAACAGAACCGGAGTCGACAAACTCCTCAGAGGCAACGAAAAAGTACGCGATTCTGAGGAGGCGATCCCTCCGGATAAATAGAAGATGCATTCGCTCAAATTGACGCAATTCTCAGTTCTCTCACCCATCTAATTAATATGAAGCATTGCCTACTCCTCGCCGCCGTCGTTTGGCTCCCAATCTTCGGACAGGAACAGCCCAAAGAATCCGATCTCGAACGCAACAGCAAAATCCTTTCTGAAGAACTCCAGCAGCAGCGGATTGGCCGCCTCACAGGCGACACTTCCAACGAATTCGGGACACTCATCGAACTACTGAAATTCAATCGTCTCGGCGACCCGGAGCAGATCCAAAAGCTGGATGGAACTTCTACTGAGCTGGGAAATTTGGAAGCGGACGAAATGGCACTCGTCGTATCCTTGTTGCGGGCTGTCCGGCTCAAGGCTCTTGAAAATCCTCCAGAAGAAAATCTCGCCAAGGCAACAGTTAAACAGGATGAAATCGTTGAGCGTCTCAAGGCGCTCCTCGAACTGCTTCGAAAACGCGCTGCGGCCATCGAAGCTGCGGAAATCGTCCGGCAAATGATTGAGAAGCAGAAGGATGTGAACAATGAAACCCGTGAACTTGCTAAAGAGAATCTCGGCAAAGAAGAGCTTTCTGAACAGGACCAACAGAAAGCAAACAAACTCGCCCAGAAACAGCAGACCCAGCAGGAGCAGCTTGAGCAGCTTACAGAGTCATTAGAAAAGATGACCCAGAAACAGGAGCAAAAAACTGAAGAAACTAAACAGGCCGAGCAAGCCCTCGAAAAGGTTGGGGATGCCGAACTGGACCGACAAATCGAGGAGGTCGCGAAGCAACTCGAAGAGAACCAGCTCGCCTCCGCATTCGAAAAGCAGCAGAAGTTGCTGGAGAAATTGGAAGAGATCCAAAAGGAGCTGAGCAACCAGGCAAAGAATCCGCTGCAGGACCTGGCCGATTCTCTGGAAAAACTGAACGAACTCGAAAAGAAGCAGGCGGAGCTTCAGCAGAAGACCGAGCAGGCCCAAGACAAACAAGCCTCAAAGCAGGAGCAGCGGCAGCTTCAGCAGGAGCAGGATCAGCTCTCTCGTGATGCCAAAGATCTCGCAAAGCAGACCGAGGAGAACGCACCTAAAGCTTCTGAAAAAATTCAGGAGGCAAGCAAGAACATGCAGAAGGCGGAAGAGCAGATTGCAAGACAGAAAAACGAGCAGGCCCAACAGGAACAGGCGGAAGCACAGCAAAATATTCAGGAAGCCAAACAAGCCATCCGTGAGGCCATCGATCAACTCGCTGAAAAGACAGATTCGGAGGAAGCCAGAAAACTAGCCGAACAACTCAAGGACGAGGCGAAGGAAGAATATAAGAAGGCTAAAGAGCAAGCCCAGAAGGCAGCCCAGCTTGCTGACGAACAGGAAAAGCTGAACCAGAAAACCAAGGAGAAGGAAGAGAACAGCAAGGACCTGGCGGAACAGCAGCAGGAACTCGCTGAACAAACGAAGGCATTACAGGAGGAGATTGCCAAACAGGATAACCCAAACAGTAAAGAGGCTCAGGAACAACTGGCGAAGGCCGAGGAGAATCAGCAGGAAGCGCAAGAGCAACTGAATCAGGCATCACAACAGGAACAGCAAAGTCAGCAGGAGCAGCAGCAATCAGAGCAGAACAAACAGCAGTCTGAGCAGAATCAGCAGGAACAGCAATCTGAGCAGAATCAGCAAAAACAGTCCGAGGAAAGCAAACAGCAAGAGCAAAAATCTGAACAGAATCAGCAGGCCCAGTCAGAGCAAGAACAGACTGAGCAGAACAAGCAGGCTCAGTCGGAGCAACCGCAATCAGAACAAAGCCAAGAGCAGAAATCTGAACAGGAACAGGCCCAGCAAAAGCAGGAACAGGCCCACACCCAGCTCGATGCAGCCAAACACGAGTTAGAAGAACTCGCGGAACAAAAGGCCCAGGCTCTGTCTGAAGAAGAGCGCGCCCAGGCCGATGCGGAACAACTCTCCGAACAGCAGGAGCAGCAGGAACAGCAGCTCGATTACCTGGCCAAAGCATCGAAAGCCCTTGAAGAAATCGATCAACTGAAACAGGATCAGAAACAGCTTTCAAAAGAAACGGCGAAGGCGGATAACAAATCAAGAAGCAAAGACCAGGAAGCGAGCGAAGAACAACAGGCCAATTCTGAGGATCAGAAGGGGCAGGAACAGCCCAAGGAATCAGGCCAGGAACAGAAGGCCCAGGAATCCGGTCAGGAGCAGAAGCCAGAAAAAGAAGAAAACGCAGGGGAACAGCCCGTCCAGGAATCCGGTCAGGAGCAGAAAGCCCAGGAACAGTCAGCTCAAGAATCCGTGAAGACGCCTCAACCATCAGGGACCGAGTCTGGTGAGGAACAGCAGGCCGATAATGAACAGGGCGAAGAGTTAGCTCAACGCCAGGGCGAGCTGGCAGAACAGGCGGGGGCAGTCGAAAAGGAACTGTCCGAAATCGATACCGAGACCAAAGAACTCCTGGCCGAAGCAGGCGAAGCAATGAAAAAAGCTGAGGAAAAACTCAAAGAAGGCAACGGGGAAGAGACAGAAGTGAATCAGATTCAGGCCGAGGCGAAACTTGCAGAGGCCCGGGAGAATCTCAGCCAAAAAATCAAAGATATCGCGGAAGCACTCAAGGGCCTTGAAGGCCGCATGGAGCAGACCCAGCAGAGCCAGGAAAGTGGTGAGCATGGGCCTTCCAAGGGCGAAAATAAGAATTTTGATGAGCTCTTCCAGATGGCCCGGAACCTGGTAGACATTCAGAAGCTGGCGAAAGAACAAACAAAGACCATGGAACAGACCGTGGATCAGGCAAAAAAAGTTGAAGATGCCGCGGCGGAATTCGAAGAAAAGGAAGCCCACGAGCAGACTGAGAAAGGTCTTGGTAAACAACAGGCAGAACATGCAGAGAGAGCCCGAGAATTGAGCGAGAGGCTCTCCAAACAATGGCAGGATATTGCCGAAAAAATGCAGGCCGCCTCCGGTCAAATGGAGCAGGCCAAAACTGACCTGAGCAACAAGAAGCACAATGAAGCTGCTGAACAACAAGAACATGCCCTGGATCAGTTAGCCCAGGCCCAAGAGGTCTCACTTTCCAAGCTGCAGGAACTCGCCAAAGAAATGCTCACCCAGCAAATGCCGATGCAGATGGCCCAACAGCAGCAGCAAGAGCAACAACAGCAACAGCAACAGCAACAGCAACAGCAGGAGGAGGAGCAGCAGCAGCAGGAATCCGAAAAACCTAACGAGGGTAAACAGGATCCTGGTGCCGCCGAAAACGGCAAGCTCGACGACTCTCGAAAAGAGTTTGGCGACTGGGGTAACCTGCCCGAACGATTCCGAGACGAAGCGAGCCAGTCACGCGGCGAGAAATATCCCAAAGGATACGAGAAGCTGATCCAGGCCTATTACAAATCACTGGCGGGCAAGAAGCGTCAATGATGAATAAGACCACCGTTTTGTTGTTCACGCTCCTTCTGGCACTTCCCGCTTACGCCAAGGGCCCTGACTTCGTCGAACTCACCCCAGACGCGGACGAAGCGATCCGCAAAGGCCTGCGCTTCATTGCAAATCGACAGAATGCAGATGGCTCCTGGAATGCCGCCGTTGGCAAGAACGTGGGGATCTGTTCGCTGGCGCTTCTCTCACTCATGGTAAAGGGCAATATCCCGGGGCGTGGCACGTATGGAAAAACGGTGGCCAAGGGGATGGATTTTATCCTCAGTTGCAGTGCTCCCAGCGGGCTCATCGCCAAACACACTTCACACGGCCCGATGTATGGTCACGGCTTCGCCACGCTGTTCCTTTCCGAGGTTTACGGCATGACGCAAAACCAGCACGTACGTGACAAACTCAAGAAAGCCGTTGACCTCATAGTCCGCACGCAAAACAGTCGTGGAGGGTGGCGTTACCAGCCTATTCCCTCTGATGACGATATCAGCGTCACGGTCGTCCAAGTCGTGGCCCTGCGTGCCGCTCGCAATGCAGGTATCGATGTACCAAAGACAACAATCGATAATGCCATCAAATATGTTCGTGCCTGTTACAACAAGAGTGATGGAGGGTTCGCATATCGTCCGGGAGGCGGCTCGGGCTTCGCAAGGACTGCTGCGGGTTGCATGACGCTACAGTTGTCCGGGGAATACAAAGCCGAGGAAGTGAAGGCGGGACTCGAATATCTCATTAAGAATCAGGATGAGAAGGATCACCATTATTTTTATGCGCATTACTACGCGGTACAGGCCATGTATCAAGAGGGCGAGCATTCCTGGGAGGGATGGTATCCAAAAATCCGGGAAGACCTTGTCTCCAAACAGGAAGCGGACGGCAGTTGGAAAGACGGCCCTGGCAACATATATGGCACAGCTATGGCCTGCCTGATTCTGGGGGTGCCGTACCGGTACCTGCCCATCTACCAACATTAGTCATCTTCAGGATCAATCAAACCGGCCCGCACCAGTTTAAAAGCGCTGTTTAGCCGATTCTTTGTCACCGGCTTTGAGAGCACAAGACTCACGCATTCCGGATGCTCACCTGATTCGAGCATCTCAGCGCCAAGCGATGTAAGCATGATCACCGGCAATTCGGGGAAACGCGCTTTGACATTGATCGCCAGAACATCACCGGACATCCCAGGCATGACGCGATCCGTCAGCACAAAATCGAACTGTTCGCTGTCCAGAAGTTCCAACGCCTCGGGGCCCGATTTAGCCGAATGCGTAACGCAACCCAAAACCTTACACGCTCGCTCCGCTGCAAGAACGGAAACGCGCTGGTCATCAACAACAAGCACCCGCAACCCAGGAGGTAGCGGTGGCAATTCAAGAATTTTTCTAATCGGTATTTCTCTCGTATTAGGCAACACGAATCCCTCCGTGGTCCTGGCGGGTTTCGCCCCAGCCTCCTCATGCAGACATGCCTCCAGTTCCTCCCTTACTTCGGTTGCATTCGCCGGCCGGTCTTCGGGTGCGCGTGAAATCATCCTTGAAACCAGAGCGTTCAATCTCTCAGGTATTTCGTGGTTGATTTCACTCAGGGGCGGCAAAACTCCCTGTCTTTGATTTTGTATGATTTCTTCGACGCTGGACCCTTCAAACGGAATGACGCCCCCGATCGCCTGGTAAATAGTGCAGCCAAGGCCGTAGACATCAGATCGGCAATCGACAGGTTTGAGATCCGCCTGTTCGGGCGACATGAAATGCGGCGTCCCTACCAGGCGGGAGGTCTCATCAGGAGAATCCATGAGCATGGCAGCTCCCAGGTCACCCAGCTTTGCAAGTCCGCGATCGGTCAGCAGGATGTTGGCTGGCTTGATATCGCGATGAACCATCCGTTTCTGCTCGATGAATTCGAGAGCCGTGCATATGTCAATCACTAATGGCAGGACATCCTTCAAGGGCAACTTTTTCAGGCGGGCCAAATGGTCCTGCAAACTTCCAAATCGCATGTATTCAAGCGCGAGATAATAGAGGCCCTGAGCTTCCCCAAACGAAAAGACCTCCACAATGTGCGGATGTATCAGTTCCACGGAAGCCCTTCCCTCCTCATG
This sequence comes from Planctomycetota bacterium, assembly GCA_027625095.1. Classification (GTDB taxonomy): domain Bacteria; phylum Planctomycetota; class PUPC01; order JACPCR01; family JACPCR01; genus JAQBXN01. The sequence goes on from JAQBXN010000019.1 coordinate 82,038, forward strand.
AAATCTTTCTATGGCCCCCGGCCTGCCCGCCCTGGCAGGTGAGAGCACCTTGATCGCCACAGCTCGCGCAAGGGCCACCTGAACACCACGGTAAACCGTGCTCATACCACCTCTTCCAATTCTCTTTTCTATTCTGTATCCGCCGAGTTCCTTACCGATGGGCCCTGCATCCGGGCTGGCATCGTCCTCTTCCGAATAAGTGAAGGTGGTATTACCCACATCTATTTGATCGCCATTGCGCAGCTTCGCACAGGCTATCGGCTCGCCATTGAGAAAAGTGCCGTTACGGCTTTGCTGATCGATCAGCAGATGGCCTTCTCTTTGATGCTCAACGACGAAATGGGCACGAGAGGCAAGATGGTCCTCAATCATGACATGACAGTGGGGACTGCGGCCAAACAACAAGACCTCACCGTCTGGAACAGGTATGGCCCTGCCTCTTTCGGCACCCTTTTCAATGACAATGTACGCCATCTAGTAAATTGGTGAGTCAAATGTATGCGTGGAAACGACGGAACGGAAGCTCACTCTCACAGTCAAAATGCTGAAAAATTGCCAAGTTCCTCAACAGGGCGAATCATACAACTGAGACCGCATCGCTCCAGTGAACCCGGCAAAAAGTCGCGGTGGATCAAACACTTCCTTGAAATGAGCGAAACCGTTCAATCCCCTACGGGAGATCTCGCTGAAGATTTGGATCAGCCCAACTGTTCCAGAAGCCGCCCCATCCTCTCGGGATAGTTTGTGAGGATCCCATCAACTCCGCATTGGATGAGTCGCAACATCTCAGCCTCATCGTCAGCGTAGAAAGGATGAACGGTCAACCCAAGAGCGTGAGCCTGGTTACAAAAGTCCTTGGTAGTGATGCTGTTCAGTGGCTGCGAATTGGTGCACCCGAATTCTTTTGCGCGGCGGGCATAAGTCTCGGGTTGATTCTGACATCCGAGCAGACAGCGGCGTACCTTCGAGTCTTCACGGATCACGAGATTCATCACCTCCTCAGAGCCCGCTATGAATGCGTTTCCGTATAGACCCCGTGAGTCTATCGCACGACATACTGAGGCTACGAGAGACTGGCCATCAACTGGCCCGGGGTAAACATGCACATTCAATTCAATCTCTCTTGGAAAGAAGTCCAGGGCCTCCTCAAGTGTTGGGATACAAACACCCGAATGATCATGAAAACCCGCGCAGGCGTCCAAATCCCTCACCTCAGCGAATGAAAGTTCCCAAATATTGCCCGCTCCGTCAGTGGTACGATCCACGGATGAATCATGTAGAAGAACCATTCTGCCATCGGCGGTTAACCGCACGTCAAACTCGATCATCTCGCAGCCAAGGACGACCGCTTGTTCAAACGCGGGAATGGTGTTTTCAGGGTAGTTGCCTGAAGCGCCGCGATGGGCGCAGATGAATACCTGTTTACTCATGAATGTCTTCCTCCTGACGATCCCAAATAAATCGCAATCCGTGAGCCGTTCCCTGACGAGTCCCAAAAGGTCATTGCCTTTAGATGACGCGCATCTAAAGTAAGCGGAAACACTGGTAGATCAACGAACACCAAGGCTAAGACTATGGCAAAGCTGTTTGGAAAAAGTTTCACAAGACAGGAACTCGAAAGGCGAACCGGGCATCTGTCGCAAGTCGCCGGCATTCGTGCTGGAGAACTGAGCGACGGCAACGAACGTGGCTCGAGAATTTTAGATTTCCGTACCGGCAGCGGATTCGCCTTCTCTGTCTCACCAGATCGATGCATGGATATCTCTTTTGCCGAATTTCGCGGCACTCCCCTCTGCTGGCGTTCGCAGACCGGCGATGTGCATCCGTCATTTTACGAACCGCAAGGCATCGAATGGCTCAGAACCTTTCAGGGCGGGATGCTGGCAACCTGCGGGCTAAGTAACCTCGGGCCAGAATCAGTGGACGGAGGTGAGACCTACGGAGTCCATGGCCGAATTGGCACGGCACCGGCGCGAAACGTTCAGTGGGATACCGAATGGCACGGCGATGACTGTAATTTCTGGGCTCAGGGCCGAATGCAGGAAGGCCGTTTCTTTGGTTCAAACCTCACTCTGACACGTCGCATTTCGACATCCCTGGGCAGCAACCGGCTACAGATCCGGGACGTCATTCGGAACAATGCTTTCGAACCGGCCCCGATGATGATCCTCTATCATTTCAATTGCGGGTTTCCGTTGCTGTGTGAGGAGGCCGAGGTCATCTGCAATTCTGAAATGACCCCGAGGGATGCGAACGCCGAGGTCGGTGTGGATGTCTGGAATCGCGGAGATTCCCCGTCGCCTGGATTCAAGGAGCAGGTTCATATCCACCAAATGAAACAAGGCGAAGACGGAACTTCGGTCGCCGCATTAATTAATCGTTCATTCGACGGCGGGAACGGAATCGGCCTCGCCATTCGTTCCCGTCCTGCAGAGCTACCTTTCCTCTGGCAGTGGCGGCAGCTCGGAGAGGGAGCTTATGTCATGGGGATTGAGCCTTGTAACTGCCAATCCATGGGCCGCGGAGAAGCACGTGCCGCCGGTCAGCTTCCGGTCATGGAGCCGGGTGAGGAACGAGTCCATAATCTCGAATTGGAGGTATTGTCCGGCGTGGATGATATCGAACGAGTGATCGCTGAGAGCGAAGGTGCGGGCTGAAGGTGTAACTCTGGCCTCCAGGCCGGAGCAGGTTTCAACCTCGAGGCTTCGCCTCGATATAATCGCCGCCCTAGAGGGCAGCGCTACGATGTGCAGTCACTTCAAAGATCATCCAGTTCCGTGCTCAGCGGAACATCCTTCTTTTCATCCGAAGGAAGGTCATCTACTTCTTCCAGCCCGACCTCCTCATCGCTGGCCGCCGAGTAGGCTTCAATTTCCGCGAGTCGGATGTGCCAGTCACTGCTTCCTGCCCAGAAATAATGAACCATGTCGGCCTTGATCGGTGGGCCGGTGAAGAGGTTGAATACGTTTACATTTCGGCTCACGTTTCCGAATGGTTTCCATTTTTTAGTAGCAGCGTCGCGCATGAGAACGGCATAGGTGGACGTCACCTTTTCTCGCAGCAGTGTTCCTTGCCACGCCTTGCTCATCTGTGTCGGGCCGGTTGGATCTTCATAGACCGCTATGGCGGCGATGGAGCGCGGTTTGGGAAGAGTGAGATACAGGTGCGCATATCGGACCGGGTGATTGGCTCCGTCAGTAATCCCCTTGGCTTCGATGCTGTTCCCTCTCAGCCAGGACGTAATCGGATTCTGGATATTCCCGTCAATAAACGTGACCCCGCCGATGCGAGGGGTGATGAATGGCATTCGGTAGGTAGCAGGATACGGATTGGGGATTTGCAAGCTGGGTTTCACTTCACCAGCGCCCCCGCCGGTAGTTCCACTTTGAAGAAGATCGTCCGCAGTGGCTACCTTCAGCCAGTTCCTCGAACGATAAGCCACGCGTGCCCAATGAAGCCGGTCCAAAATGAACGGTGTTTCAGGCTTCACCTTCTTCGTTCGATCACCCTGACTGGCCACCAGTCCGACAGTGAGCGGCTTGTAGCGTTCCGGGGTCAGTCGCACCGCTACTTTGCCTGCGGCTGGGGTCTTGAATGAGACAACACGTTCCTCCCAATACTTTGCAATCGGCATCGAAGCTTCATAAATCACCTTGCCTTTGACAAGAGCCTGCACCTGGATCCGGTCATACGGGGACGGATTCCATTCTTCCGCGGCACGAACGAAGAAACTCACGACATACGTCTCACTGGCGTTACAGGCAACCTCAGGCAGTTCGATGGTCTGTTCCAAGACATTGATTCGACCGCGCAATGGATTGGGCAGCTCAACAGGTTTGAAGTCCACCTCCTCTTTGGTGCGCTCAAATAACGATGACAATTGTTCCTGCGGCGGCTGAATTTCGAGCTCGGGAAACTCTTCGTCATCCTGGACACTCCGAACGAAATCCTGCCGAGGAAAATTCGAATCGATAAGGTCGATGGTTCGAATACGTCGTCCATCGAGGTCCAGCCAGATTAAGCTTCCTGTCGCGGTTCCAGCCACGATCGATTTGCCCGAAGGATCAAAACGAACCAGGCAACCACCCGGCGCGTCCGTCTGCCATGCCTTCTTGCCTTCGAGATGAAAGAGGTAGACCGCATCGCTCCAGGTGGAGGCGACAACCCACTTGCCGTCAGGAGAAATGTCAAAATCACGGAGTTCGCCCGAAGTGTCGTAACGATGTGAAATCGTTGTGGAAAGGTCGAGCCTGACCAGATTCATGGATCGTCCATATGGCTGGAGGATATGATTGCGGGCCATGGCATTGCGAAGGACCAATTGTCGGCCATCAGGACTGAGCTTCATATCCTCGAGCCCGTCCGGATAGGCGAAAGATCGCTCCTCCTCGCCATTCGCATTCAGTAATTGAAAGACTCCGTCGTCATCGCAGACCACTGTTCGTTCACCGGTGGTAATACCGAGCGTGTTATTCATGGTGACGCCTTGACGTCGCCAGAGCACTTCTCCCGATTCGGCATCGAGCAGTGCAAGGCCGGGCTTCCAGTAGGCCGAAAGATAGCCCAGTTGTCCGATTTGTACCCCGAACAGAGCAGTCAGGATGTAATTGCCGTCTGGGCTGACGGCCTTGATGAAACAAGCCCGGTGGTGATAGAAGTCGAGCGCCTCCTGACACCACGGAATATCTGAATAACGCCATTTGGTCTTCCCGTCAGGCCCAATCCGTTCGAGGCTCTGCCTGCCGCCAAGGAGCAAGTCCTGACTTTGGGTGTGTATGGATAACTGATTCGGCCCGGGAGACCACCTCTTCGCTCCCACGCTGGCACCCGGGACGTGAAACCTATTCAGCCCACGCCCCTTCCGATCAAAGAACAGAAGTTTGCCTCCGAACTGTGCATACGTCCGCTCTGCATCTTTGGAGACGGTCACTGAATCCGGTCCCTGAATGCCAACGTGATCCTTCCAAAGCAGTCCGCCTTCCTTATCTAGCAGAAACAGATTATCCCCATAGAACCGAGCACCGACTCCAATGTAATTTCCGTCCGGAGAAATGGACAACGACGTGATCGGACTGCCGGAGTCCTCCAGCGAAATGCCGGTCTGCGCATCGACGTGATTCGATGTGAAGGTTTGCCGATTCGACGATGTCGATATTCGCGCTGAAGGGGTGTCTTCCGCTTCGTTCTCAGCTCTCATAATTTCCACAAACTGCTGCACGGCAGATTCGAGCCCGTCTTCATCAAACGCCCCTATCGTGACCGCGTGTTTGCCCGCCCAGAACGGACTCCACACATGCTGCACTAATCCCCTCCCCTGCCCCGGATAAAATCGAGTGACCTGCCTCGGCGCCAGCGTTTGGGCTTCTTCGAGAAAACCACTCTGTGCGGGAAGGCCGATCAACACTACATGGTCGAATATCAGATATTGCGGGCCGGGATCCTGATAGCCGGAATATGGCAGCACGTAATCCACTTGCTGCTTCGGATCGAAGTAAGTCCGAAGACCGAGCCGATAACCAATTGTCTCGCCACGTTCCATCGCATCCCAGACCTTCTGGTCACGCTCAGTACGACGCCACCGAAGCGGCACGACATGAATGTCTTCGGCCTGAACAACACGCACCTCTGACTCTCGTCCGCGTTCACGAAAGACCGCTGCAATCTGTTCAGCCAAAAGGCTCGAACCGCTCCTGTCCAGCTTCGAGAAGCAGCCGTACTCGAGACTTTTCACTTATGAATCTGCGAATGGCCGCAGCATCTTGAATCATGATCGAAGGCAATTGCCGGGCGAAAAGCGGTCTCTCTGGAGAGCTGATGAGTCGCCAGGCGAGCGATACCTCAAGACCTGAAACGAGTTCGTGGATCTTAAAACGCCACTCCCCCACCGGAGCGCTCAGAGCGGCTCTGAACTCGAATGTCTCATCAGGACTCAGCGTACGCAGAAAGCGGGCATGCTCCTTTCCCGAAGGTTCAAGCAGGGACAATTCGAATGGCAGAGGGTCGCTAATACTGATGCCCTTTTGATCGATGACTTCGATTTTCAGACGGAGAATCTGGCCTGCCTGGACTTCTGTGTTCACCTCAGCCTTGATTTTTTCGAACGGCTCGTTCACCAGGGCCATAAGTCGAGCTTCGCTCCGGTTGAACGACAGATCGAGATGATCCGCTCTTGTTGATTCGTCCTTCTTTTGAAGGTCGTACACCACGTAAGGCTGATCAAATTTGACTGTCGTTTTCACCGGCAGCGCGTGGTGTTGGCGGTAATTTGCCGGGTAGTTCGGTAGGGATCAGTTCATCGTTGATCACAGCCACAAATTTGACGTGCTGGCCACTGGCCAGAGCGACAAGCCGCCTTGGCGAATCAGTCTGCACAAATGGCTTCGGTATCCTGCCGAGAATCTTTTCAAGTGCAGGCTGACGTTTCAGATACTGCTCCCAGGTTTGCACAAATTCGTATTCCCCATCACCGCGCGGGTAGCCGGGTTTGGTATCGCCCCACAATGCAACGGCCTGGCCGGGACATTCCTGACTGGAATGATCGTCCTTCAGAACGACGCCGCCTGAATCTCGAAATCCGTTGATCACCTCGATGGCTTCAGACGAGATTGGGGCGGTCATGCCAACCAGGAACAGGGCGCTATAGCCCTTCAGCTTTGCGACCTTCATTTCTTCATCAAGGAAAATGTGCGGTGAACGCCGGGAGCGCAGGAGGTCGTAAAACAGGCTACGGACACGGAAAATATGATTCCCGTCCGATTGCCCCCATGCCTGTCTCGCTGAAAAGAGGATGGCAATATCTTTGTACTGCCCTAGACGGGTGATAAAGCGTCCGTATCGGGCAAAGAGTTGCATCACCTGCCTGCGATCGTAGGTCGAATAGAGGCCCATCAGGTTATGGCTGACAAATTCATTCGCCGAAGGATCGACCCCATCCGCGCCCATCGTCAGGCTGAGCAGCGCCTCGCTGAGTGCACCGGCACGAGAGTGGGTCCAGGCATGAACGAATTTCGGCTTCTTATCGACGCCCGCTGTGGAGAGTGAAGTCCCATAAGGCAGGTCGAACGGCATCCTCCCGAAGTCCGTAATGTTGTAGGTGGAGACGGCATCAAGAGGCCCGAAGAACGAAGGCGGATAGCCACTCGCACCTGAAGACCAACCGCTGGGAGGACGATTCAAGAGCCAGAGACCCGGTTGGATTTCGTCCATAGCTTTGTGCCAGAGATCAAATGTCCTGGGGAGAACGGACGCCTGCCAGTAGCCCCAGTCCAGCGACCTGCTTCGCAACTCTTCCGCATCGTTCGGCTTGAGTTCGTTCTTCAACAGCTTTCGAATCTCATCCCTGTCCGGAAGGCTCTTCCCTGTAGCTTCCGTGAATTCCTCAGCGATCTTCTGATTCCGGATCGCCTGATGGCCATCGACGGGCGGTGAGCCTTCCCAGTACCCGTAGATGGGCGCATGCCAGTAATTCGCCATGCCGCCAAAACTTGCAAATCCGCGCGCCTGCTGCACGTACATCTGCTGCACTCGATACATTCTTGCATTATCGATATCTGTCGTGTGCTTGATGTTGTACTGCACATAACCCGCGGCTGGCTCCCAGTAGTAACGACTCCCCTGCGAAATTCCGAGTGCCAGCATCTGCTGGAGTGGGCCCGGGCTTGATGCCCTTTCCGGTGGCGGAAGGAACGGATGCTCCGCCAGCGTCTCGGCCCAATAGGACGGCAATCGCCCGCTGCGAGCCATTGCAAGCTGTTCTTCCGGCATCAGGTTGCCAAGAGCAGAATTGGGATCCGCACCCATCAGATGCCTGATGAACCCGATCCGATTGTCCGGCGTTTCGTGCGAGAAAGGCTTCATCGTGACCGACGGATAATCGGTCTGCGGATCGGCAGGGAAAAGTTGGAATCCGAACGGGTGGGTCACCAGCCCATCCACCTCCGCCAAGACTTGATACACGCCCGGCGCCAACGCAGGCGTCTCCAAGGTGAATGTGGCGACCTTTTGCCCGCCGGGCATCTTCAACGGAGTTAGCGGTATTCGAACTTCCCCCATCACAAGGAGTGGTTGGATGGTGACGTCCTGGTCTTCATTCGAGCGAACGACGGCCTGTATCTCAACGAGTTCCCCGACCTCGTAGCGCACCCGATTACGTGGTGAGAGGAAGGAGATGGAGCCGCCTGCCGCGCCAGTCCCGTTCATTACCGGAATTTCCACCCATGCCTTGGCTGAAATGAAATCCGGAAAGGTCACAGTCACAAGTCCATTTAAGTCGTTCGGCAACTGTGCCCGATAGATGCCCGGCTCTTCGGTCAATTCAAGAATGATGGGGCGGCCGCGCCAGGAGCGTTGGCCGGAGTAGTAGGCATGAGCCACTTCTGCCGGGATCTGCTGACGACCGGCAAGTAAATCCTTGCCTTTGCGTTCGCCCGTGATCCGGATCTCGAATCTGCCTTCCGGAGCACGAAGAGAAGAGGAAAAGACGTAGGCATCAACCAAGTCACCCTTTCGGCCATCCAAAGCACAAACGCGCAACGGAAAACGATTCAGATCGGCCTGCATGGAGAAATGAAAGTCAAGGTTTTCCTTCTCGTAACCAATACGAGCAAAGAAGTGCAGCTTGCGCTCCGGGTCGTCCAGAATCGGGTAGGGCACCATGTCCTGATACCATTCGGTACCGGGATTCGTTCGCACGAGGAGCTGGTGATAGCCCCTCGGGCCGAGCTTGACGATGGGAAGATAACGCTGCTGAGGTGGTTCGGGCGCTGGTTTCAGGACCAGTTGAATGCCTGTGTCACCGATTTGCTTAACTGAAGCTTTTTCAGGCACGAATTTTATGCCCACCTTTCCCAGCCAGAGCTTGGCGCCCTGCACCAGATACGGTGAAAAGTTTTGACCGCCTGCCAGATTCGGGATCAGGTCGAGTTGCAAACGAAGGAACGATTGCTCACTGCCCTTCGTCGCGGTGCCCAGGTAGAACTCATCCTGGTCGTAATGAATATCTTCAAGCAGATTCTGGCGTTCAAAAAATATCTGGGGTGAGAATGCCAGGTGCTTTGCACCTTCGTCCTCAACAGCCGTCACGGTAATCGGAAGACACTCAATCTCGAGAACGTCACCATCCACGACCTTCGCCCGAGGGTCTTTGGTGATGAGATTACCGCCCTGTATTGAAAACCGAATCTCTCCGGGTGTGAGAACAAATTCTTTGCCGGTCAGGTCAACTTTTACTTCGGAGGGCCGCAGGAATTCTGGGCCGACGGCCTTCCCTTCATAGAGTGGATCTATGTATCGCTTTCTCTTCTCCAACGCCGATGGATCGGTCTTGGCCACCTCGCTGAGAAAGTCGTCCTTTTCTTCACTTCCTTTCTTGAGGATGAATGGGATCGTGGGAAATAGATCTGTCCCATTTACCTTCACACCACCAAGCCAGTCTCGTGCAACAAGTCCGCCCGGCGACATCCGGTAGTTCCGAATGTCTGAAAGCAGTTGCCGTTCGCCATTCTGATCGGTTGCCACCAGACGTATCGTTATCCGGTCCGCATAGCTGTGCCCGGAAAACACTGACAGGGCGAACGGTAGAATAAGAATCACGCTGAACGGCATTCGGAAGAATGCAGTTCCGTCGAGAGCACAAGAGAAGAAAATTTTGGAGACGGTGCTTCGCATCACACGAGACCGAGTTCCTTAATGTTGAGAAAACTTGCTGTCACGCTCTCCATAGGCGTCAGATTCAGTGGCCTGTCCTGTTCAACCGTTGCCCATTCAACCCCGGTCTCGAGAGAAGTTTCAACGACTCCTTTGACATCCAGCACGCCGACGCCGACTGCACAGAATTTGGCCCGCACGTTGATGTCAGCAAGGTCCTTCAGATGCATCAGGGGGATACGGCCGGCGTATTTCTTGAGGTATTTGATGGGATCTTCGCCGCCGTAATGAACCCACGCGGAATCCAGCTCCCAGTACACGTGGTTGGGGTCCGTATTCTCGAGAAGAAGGTCTATCGCATACTGGCCGTCGAACACGTTTTTGAATTCGTGGTCATGGTTGTGATAGCAAAACTTAAGACCCGCCTCGGTGATCGTTGCGCCGGCCTTATTAAAAAGTTCAGCATCCGCCATCACCTCGTCCCGAGTCTTCATCGTTGCGTAGTAAAGGACGATTCCTGAGACGCCGAGTGCGCAAGCATCGTCGATGACCTTGCTGAGGTTTCCACTCAGATCTTCCCTCCTGGCACCAATGGCAATGGTTTTAAGCCCGATGTCATCCAGCCGCCTGCGATTGCCTTCGATGTCCCCGGCCGTGACGCTTCCGCCTTCCAGCCCCTGGTAACCGATCCGGGCCACTTTTTCGAGAGTGCCCCAGAGATCTGCCTTCATCTCTTCACCAATGATTCCCGGGATGAGTCCAATCTTTGCTTTCATAATTTTTTCTCTGGTAGATCGTGACGTGGTAATTGAGTATTGAAATCTACGATTTCCCCTTGGGCCGCAGCAGACCTCCTTTCAGATCATCGAGGACAGTAACGGAGGTCTTAACCTTTGGCCATATCTTGACAGGCGGATTCTCGATCACTTCCTTTTTAAGGATGACGGATTTGAGGTCGTCATGAAGAAAGGGACTTTGCCTACAGTGAAGCGCATCGCAACCCGGGCGGATTCCAGGACGGCATTCGCGCCAGGAACAGGTGCGGCCGAGGCCCTTCTCATACACAGCCCGGATATTCCCTGCCGCGTAAGAGCGGGAATACGGGCTTCCTGGCCGGGTCACCCAGGAAGCGTGAATCAGCGCGCATGTAGGAAGTCACCAGTCCTCTTCGGCGATGGGGAGTCCTGTTGGGGCCACTACCATGGACGGTGGTGCTGGTATGGAAACTCACCCCCCCCGCCGGCATCACCACCGGCACGGCCTTCGAGACGTCCAGGCCCTCCACGTGGAGGAAGGTATCTCTACGATGCGGGTAAATCCCCTGCCGATGGCTACCGGCCAGCATTCTCACGCAGCCGTTTTCTTCTGTGACGTCGTCAAGCGCTGTCCAGCAACTGATAAGATCCGGAGGATCTATGTTCGTCCAGTACGACGAATCCTGGTGCCAGGAGACCGACGAGCCATGGAATGCCGGTTTCATGAGTGTCTGGTCGGAGAAGAGCTTGATGTCAGGGGTGCCTAACAAATCTTCGACGACATCCAGAATCTTTGGATTGGCTGCATGGCTGAACACGGCCTCGTCGTGGTGTGTAGCACCCATGATCTGCCAGACCTTATTCTTCTGTTCGACCTCCGTCAGCCCACCTTCTTGCGCTTCAGCTTCCATCCTGAGACTCACTCCATCCACTCGACCTTCCGCCATCGCGTCAATCCGCTCCTGAAGAATCTGCAGTTCGTTTTCAGTCAGAAATGACTCAAACACGAGAAAGCCGTTTTGATCGAATTTTGTTTTTTGAACTTCTGAGAGAGCAATCAATTTAGTTTTCCTGGGTGGTTTGGAGGCGGTGATGCGCTTCATTATAGTTTGAACAGGCTAGTGTGAACGAGCGGGTTTTTATTACGACAACGTGGTCTCCACGCTCCGCGGGGAGTCTTCTTCAGGCGTGGTCTCCACGCTCCGCGGGGAGTCTTCTTCAGGCGTGGTATCCACGCTCCGAGGGGAGTCTTCTTCAGGCGTGGTCTCCACGCTCTGCGGGGAGTCTTCTTCAGGCGTGGTCTCCACGCTC
>JAQBXN010000020.1 GCA_027625095.1 Planctomycetota bacterium
TCTCTGGCTCTATCGTTTCTTTGATGGCGGTGATCAGGCTTTCTGCAGAGGCATCGGAAATCCTGCGAAGGCGAATTCGGCCATATTCGTCGCCTTTATCCTCGACAGCAATCCATACCAGACTTTTCCCTTCAGCGCCTCGGCCTCGTTTACCTCCAACGTATGTTTCATCCACTTCCACGGTACCCGAGAGCCTTTCTCTCCCAGGACGAACCATGGCCGCCCGCAATTTGTGAAGCCATATCCACACTGTCTCATATCTCGAAACACCCAAGATGCGCTGAAGCCCTAACGCACTGACTCCATTCTTTTGGCCAATCACGTACCACATGGCTCGAAACCAGAGATGAAGAGGCTTTCTTGTACTCTCAAAGATCGTCCCAGATGTCAGCGACGTTTCATGGTTGCAGTTCGAACAGTGATACAGAAGGCGTCCGGTAAGCCAGTACTTTTCGTCTTGGCAAGCAGGACATCGAAAGCCATCAGGCCATCGAACCTGGAACAAATACTCGCGGCAAGCTTCCTCAGAAGCGAATCGATGCTCGAATTCTTGCTGGGTCAGCGGATAATCCTCCATGACCCCATACTACATCTTGGGGCTACTTGAGCCAACCGGATAGCCCGGTTCATCTATTTCACCTCCGGGTGGCTTGAACTCAGAGCGAGGGCCACCGGCTTTACCTGAGACAATATGAGCCATCACCCCGAGTACGACAGGTTTCACAACATCGGTCTCATCGCTAACCAAACATCGGCAACATCCGGGGAACGAACAGACTGGGCCAGCTCTATTCCAAAGAATTTTTATGACCTTTTGGCTTATGGCCACTGGAGCACCTAACTGATGATCTAATCGGATCCGCCTGTTTCTTTTGGGCGACCGTTCCTATTACCCAATCTTATCAGAATATCATCTATGAGGATCTCTTGTACCTCATTAACACCAGCAATGGAAACTTTGAAATTCTCCCCGTTCCCCATTGCATGCTGATGGCCGTTCCCCGACACCGACAAACCAGCAGGTTCCTATCCGGCTCGGTGTCAAGGACTACCCGACATCAAAGACCCTCGTATCGACCGCATGGCGGCTCCTAAGCCTCTCCGGTCATCTCACCACGATATTCACCGGAGCGGATGTGATGGATGCTCCGTGATTGTCCGTTGCAACAACCTTGAGGGAGTACTTGCCGGCAGCAAGCATAGAAACATAGCCTCCCTGGATCAATCTCACGGTATTCGGCGGGTCCACCCAGGTGAGCACGCCTTTTTCTTCCAATTGGAGGAACGGAAGTGGTACGTAGCCCGGAGCGGAATACAGTTTCCACGGGCCGCCATTGAAGCTCATAAAGAATTCCACCTTGCTGATCGTGCCGTCGGAATCACAGACGTTTGCCTGGAAGTTGAACTTCGCCCTGTCAGTCACCGAAGGTTTTCCCATCGGCTCTGGAGTCATTGAAGGCGCCTGTGGTAATCTTATCTGCGACCGCTTGGACCGAACAGGAATGAGATGGGACACTGACTTCTTAACTGAACAGTCTTGGGCTCAAACAGAAAAGGCCAGACACTCTGGTCTGGCCCTTTTCCTGAATCTAAGCTGCGGCGGGAGGGTCAGCACAACTCCTTAAGCTTCCTGCGGTTTCTTACCCAGGCCTCGCGGGGCTATGGCCAAGGGCACTCGAACTTTCTTGCCGTCCTGGTCTATAGTGATCCAGCCGTTGCGGATGACGCTGGCAGCGACACGCATTTTCTTGACGGTGCCGTTCGGCAGGAGCACTCGGATGCTCTGAAGATTTACCCTGAACTTCCGTCTGGTGATACCCGTTGTCTTTAGACCGATACCGCCGGTTCTCTTTGGCAGACCTCTTCGGGCAACACTGTTTCCAACGCGAGTTCGTTTGCCGCTAATGGGACACGTTCGTGCCATGGTTCAGCCTCCTATGCAGTTCCTGTAATTCTGTCGCTTCTTTAAAAGGGGGCAGATTATATGGAGTAGATTCTCTCATGCATCGTACTTTGGGATGGCTTTGATCCATTCATACTTCTTGCTATTCTGCGCTCCAAGTCATTCACGGGCATAATTTGTCATTGAGTTTGAGTAGCTGTTCAGGGCTGAATCTTTCTCGCTTTTAATCTTTCCTTTCTTCCATTTCCGTGTGGCATGCGAAGTCAACGGCGCGAAATGAGAATTCCCGCAGAGGATGACCCGGAAGAGAAGAGAAGAGAAAATCAAAGAAATCAAGGATTAAAAGCAAGAGCCTGCTCCTCTGAACAATTACAAATTTGAGCAGCTTCCAACTCCTATCGGAGAATGGGTATGGCCGAGGTAGCGTCTCTCAGACCTCCTAAAGTTATCGCGGCGATAGATGTCGGTTCCAGCGGAATCCGCCTGGAGATTGCGGAGATTCTGCCTGATGGCGGCCTGCGGACCCTTGAGTCGCTCCATCGGAGCATCTTGCTCGGTAATGATACGTTTGATACGGGCCGTCTGAGCCAGGAGAGTATTCAGGCTACCTGCGAGGCGTTGAGGCACTACAAAAAAGTCATGGAGGAGCTTGGCGTAAGTTCCTACCGCGCGGCGGCCACCAATGCCGTTCGTGAAGCGGAAAACTGTGACACGTTTATTGATCGGGTGTACATGTCAGTAGGCTTGAAACTGGAGCTTATCGATGGCGCCGAACAGAGCAGGCTGACCTATTCTGCGGTGCAGAAATCTCTTGGCGATGAGATCGATTTTGAAAACAACATCGTCGCACTCGTCGAAGTGGGCGGTGGAGCGGTGGATGTGATGCTGATGGATAAAGGGGAGGCGGTTTATGCGGACACGTTCGCCCTGGGGTCAATTCGCATACGCCAGGCAATGCGCGGCTCAAAAGGATCTTTCAGGGAGAAGAACAGTTTCCTGCGGCACATGGTCCACACCTATGCCAGAAATATTCCTTGGACCATTCCACTGGATCGGGCCCAAACGCTGATCGCTCTCGGAGGCGACGTGCGTTTCCTTGCCGGCCAGCTCGATCCGGATAAGGCACATGACAGGCTCTGCACGCTCGATCGCGACGCGTTCCTGCAGGCATGCCGGCGAACGGCAGATGAAGACATCGATCAACTGGCGGAGCGTTTCAATCTCAATTTCGGTGATGCTGCAACGCTTGGGCCGGCGCTTCTGATTTACCATGAGATTGTACAATCCACTAACGTCAATCAGGTTCATGTAGCAGATGCCAGCATCCGGGACGGGTTGTTGATTGATCTGGTGAATAGAGAACAGGGCAAAGGGAAAGAAGAGTACGCCCGGCAGATCGTTGCTTCGGCCGTGGGCCTCGCCCGCAAATATCGAGTGGATGAAAAGCACGCGATGCACGTGGCCAAACTTGCAACCTCTATGTTCGATGAGCTGAATGATTTGCATGGCCTGGGGCCTTGGGAACGGCTGCTGCTCGAGGTTGCGTCCATCCTGCATGAGGTCGGTTCTTATGTGCACAACCGCTCTCACCACAAACATTCAATGTACCTGATTTCCTGTTCAGAAATTTTTGGACTCGTCCAGGAGGAAATCCAGATTGTGGCAAACGTTGCCCGATACCACCGTCGCTCTGCTCCATTGACCACACATCCTCAATACATGGCCCTCGAACGTTCGGAGCGGATGACCGTATGTAAACTCGGGGCCATTCTGCGCGTGGTGGATGCGCTGGACAAAGCGCACATGCAAAAGATTCGCAATCCCAAGGTCGTTCTTCGCGGTGATGAGTTGCGCATTTTTGTCCCTCGTACGCTTGATACTCGCCTTGAGCAACTCTACCTTCGGGAAAAGGGCGATCTGATGCAAGAAATATATGGCCTTCAACCGGTCCTACTTCCTTCCAGAACGGAATCCAAGTGAATCAAAAGTTTTTCAACAGGGAACTGGCCTGGCTCGAATTCAACTGGGAAGTCCTCGAAGAGGCGTTAGACCCGGAGGTTCCTCTCTTTGATCGGCTGTTTTTTCTCAGCGTTGTCGCCAATAACCTTGATGAGTTTTTTATGGTGCGGGTCGCAGGGCTCAAAAGGGACGAGCGTGAAGGGATGACCGAAAGGTGTCCTGCCGGTATGACTCCGCGCGAGCAGCTCAAGGCTATTTCTGACAGGGCTCACGAGCAGGTTAATAAGACCTACCTCTGCTTGAACGAAAGTGTCGGCCCTGCGGCGGCTGAACAGGGCCTGAAGATACAACGATGGAAAAACCTCAGTGAATCCGAACGGCATCATCTTGAATATCAATTTCACGAAGATTTTTTCCCGGTACTGACCCCCATGGGTATCGATTTTTCGCATCCGTTCCCGCTGCTTCAGAATCTGAGTATTAACCTGTGTGTCCTGCTCGAGAGAAATGAAGAGGATGAACACGACCGGCTGGCCATTGTTCCGATTCCGTCCGTGCTGCCGCGTTTTGTTGAATTGCCCACTGAAGAAGGGAATGAGTTTGTGCCGCTGGAAGAGATCGTTCGCCAGCATCTCTCAGCCATTTTTCCGGGACAGAAAATTCTTGATACCGTCGTTCTCCGAATCACCCGGGACAGCGAACTCGATCTGGACGGTGACGCTCCGAGCCTGCTGGCCGAGGTGGAACGCGAGGTCCGAAATCGGCGTTCGAATAATCCGGTTCGCCTGGAATTAGAGTCTAGTATCCAGGAAGGCTTTCTGCAGATTCTGAAGGATCTAATCAAGCTGGAAGATGAGGACGTCTATTTGGTTCCCGGCTTTCTAGCCCTGAGCGCGCTCTCCGAATTGGCGTTCCTGCCCGGTTACGATGACCACCATTTTCAACCCCAGCCTCCCCAGCCGGTCCAGGAATTCGAAGCCACGGAGGATATCTGGGAGGCCATTCGTAAAGGTGACATTCTGCTTCACCATCCATTCCAATCGTTCGACCCGGTTGTTGAGCTGCTGAAGACGGCAGCGGCAGACCCGGATGTTCTGGCGATCAAACAGACCCTTTATCGGACCAGCCGTAATTCGCCCATCATCAAGGCATTGACAGACGCAGCGCTTGCGGGCAAGCAGGTCTGCGTGTTGATCGAGCTCATGGCACGTTTCGATGAAGAGCGAAATATCCAAGGCGCCCGCCGGCTCGAAGAAGCCGGAGCGCACGTCATCTGGGGCATCATGGGTCTTAAGACGCATGCAAAGATCTGTCTCATCGTCCGGCGCGAGCCGAGCGGCATCCGCCGTTACGTTCATCTGGGCACCGGCAACTACAACGAACGTACGGCCAAGCTGTATACCGACTATGGGGTGCTGACGGCCAGCGATACGTTTGGCAGAGATGCGTCCAGTTTCTTTAACGCACTCACCGGATACTCGGACATTCCGGAATTCCATCACGTAATTATGGCGCCCTACCAGCTCCGGGATCGTCTCCTGTTTCTGGTGAACCGGGAGGTTTCCCGCGCGCAGGACGGCCTGGCGGCGAGAATTACTCTGAAGATGAACTCGTTGGCGGATCCCACCTTGATCGA
Source organism: Planctomycetota bacterium (assembly GCA_027625095.1). Taxonomy (GTDB): domain Bacteria; phylum Planctomycetota; class PUPC01; order JACPCR01; family JACPCR01; genus JAQBXN01. The sequence continues at coordinate 5,499 of JAQBXN010000020.1, forward strand.
ATCTCTATACCACGCCTCGCAAGCCGGAGTAAAGATCCGCTGCAACGTCCGCGGCATCTGCTGCCTCCGCCCCGGCGTTTCCGGACTCAGCGAAAACATTCGAGTCGTCAGCATCATTGACCGGTATCTCGAGCATGCGCGGGTCTATCACTTCCACAATGGCGGAAATGATGAAGTCTATCTATCGAGCGCGGATTGGATGCCGCGTAATCTCGATCGCCGTATCGAACTCCTCTTCCCACTCGTCGACCCCGACGTAAAGCAGAAAGTAATGGAGAATCTGGAAATCTACTTCGGAGACAACAGGAGTGCCCGCGTGCTTCAGAAGGAAGGCAGTTACATCCACATGGGTTCCAAAGGCGAACCGGAATTACGCAGCCAGGCCTACTTTTACGACCAGGCCAGGCGTCAAGGGAAAAGTGCGACGGCAAGGCCCCCCTTACAATTAGTCCCCAAGGAGAGGGCAAAGGTGGAAGGCGCTTGACCGCCGACTCAGCAAGAGTGCAACTCTGCTTAATGCCACATGCGTAACGCTCCAGGAATTGTTGCAGTAGAACGGTGGGCCTCTTAGACCACCTTGCCATTATGCGTTCGCAGGATAAACGTCACTGGGCCGTCGTTGATCAGGCCGACCTCCATCATCGCCGCGAATTTTCCGGTCTGTGTATGGACGCCCTGAAGGCGTACTGCAACCACGAATTCCTCGTAGAGCTTTTCGCCAGGCTCCGGCTGTGCGGCTTTGATAAATGAAGGGCGTCGACCTTTGCGGCAATCGGCTGGCAGTGTGAATTGGGATACCACCAGCATTTGGCCTTGGATGTCCTTCAGGGAGAGGTTCATCTTGCACTCCGCATCGGCAAACATGCGGAGGTCTACCAGCTTTTTCGACAGGGCCTCGACGTCTCTTTCAGTATCGTCTTCCTCAACGCCAAGGAGGACTAATGAGCCGCGCCCGATGCGAGAGTATTCCTCCCCTTCAATTCTGACGGACGCCTCTTTTACGCGTTGGACGACGGCAATCATTTTTTGTCAGGGATCGTGTGGGCTCGGACCAATCAGTATCTTCCTGCCTACTTCTTACAGCGCTAGATTTTGCTCTAGCAGGGGTGGGCTCGGCCACTTTCTCCGTCGCTAAGGGCCGGAGTTCTGGAGTGTTGGAATACTGCAGAATGGTAACCTCTCGCCGCAGTTGACGGCCCCCAACACTCCATAACTTCACCACTCTCAGACGCCATCGCGAGTCAGATGTCTCTCTTTAAATAATAGTTATGAGAAAAATTAGAGCTGTAAGACTACCTGGCTGCGAGTTTTTCTTTTACCCTTGATGCCTTCACCTTGTACTCATCCGCCAGCCGGGCTTTGTAGGCATCGAGCTTCGTATATATGGATGAATCCTGCAGCGCAATGATCTGTGCGGCAAGAAGGGCCGCGTTTGCTGCGCCGGCTTCACCAATCCCCACTGTCGCCACAGGAACGCCCCTGGGCATCTGCACCATCGAGTAGAGTGAATCCAGTCCGCCGAGCGCGGAGGTCTCCATCGGGACGCCGATCACAGGGATGTGGGTGAAGGATGCCACCACGCCGGCCAGATGGGCGGCTCCGCCGGCAGCGGCGATGATAACATTGAAGCCCTTTGCTGCCGCGGTCTGTGCGGTCTCCTGAACTTTTTTCGGTGTACGGTGGGCTGACTGAACAAGTGGTTCACACTCGATACCAAATTCTTTGAGCTGCAGTGCAGCTCGTTTCATGGTGGGCCAGTCAGAATCGCTGCCCATGATGATCAGGACCTTGCTCATATTCGGGATATTCCGGGTGAAGAAACTCTTTCAGCAGGCTGCTGAAATCAGGCATTCCAGCTAAAGTTACCGCCAACGACCGAGTTTAGGAAATAAAGCCGGCGGGGAGAATCGAACTCCCGACCTGGGGTTTACAAAACCCCCGCTCTGCCAACTGAGCTACACCGGCTTACGGGACGGCCGCCCGCGTCTGGGAGGGTCGGAATTTATCGGTGTTTAACGCTTAATCAAACGGAAAGAGCGGGTGGGAGATTGGGGATAACCTGCGGGAACAGTATGACTCCTCTTCACTCCACTCCCACACTCCCTCCCTCCAATACTTCTACACTCTTTTCTTCGCCTCGCGTTTTGCCGCGCCAGACTGTGTTGAAATGTTCGGTCACGGGATAGCCTTCATCGCGCAGATAGACCGCTCCCTGGCTGGTTTCGAGAGTCCCGGATTTGATGAGGATGTTGAAAAGATGCGGGTCGAGAATCAGGAAGTAGCTGCCGTCCCTGAAAATATCGACCTCTATCCACGCGTGGTAACCACCGAAGAAGAGTTTGCCGCGATGGTATCGGCTGGATATCCCCGCCTCCTGCAACGCGACCTGAAGCACCGCGCATTTATGCCGGCAGACGCCGCCCTGGTCGAAAAAATCCTGAAGAACAATGGTGGTTGATTCTCCACCTTCGATATTCGGCAGCGGTGAAAAACGCTGGGTAAGCTCAAAGAACAGTCGAAGGCTGATGGCGAACCAGTCTTCCTTCAGTTCCGCGCTGTCCAGCTTGGCGCCGACGAAGAAATCGATCAGGCTTTTCTCCGCATGGTCTCCGGGAGAAAAGCTGGTTTTCTCAATCCGAAGTTTTTCCCTGTTGTAGGTGGATTTGTCACCCAGGACGAATTTATGGCCGGGAAGATAATCGTTCTGTGCGAAATAGAGGACGTTGTTGATCTCATCATAGGTGTCACTGGACTTCTCAGGTGCCTGAAGAAACAGGTCCCCTTCGAGTCTGGCATTCAACAGAATAAACTGAAGCGCTGCCTCTCGTTGAGCCGTGCCTTGTATTTCTGAGAGAAAGTCGTTCTGCTTGCGGATCACTTCGATGGGATTTTCGAGATAGTCGGAGGCGTAGCGATTGAGATAGCCGTCCCAGTGTTCCTCGAAAAAAACTGTGACACCCGGGCTGATGAGCGCTTTGAGGTTGGGCGCCCCGTACGATTGGGTGTGGCCGTTCAGGGAACTGGTACTTTCGCTCCTCAGTCCCGCTTCTTTGCTGATGACTTCGGGCCGTTCGAGCGAGAGGAAGTACACCCGGAAGAGCGAGTCTTCCAATTCGATACGGCCATTGACCGGAAGCTTTGCGGATTCTCCAACGGTTTCGCCAAGCACGCGGAGATCCGCTCCGTGATTCTCTACACGCGCATAATCGGCATATTTGAAGAGCCTGACTTGGGCGCCTTCGGGTGCATTTTCATGGGGTAACCAACCCAGGATGGGGTCGTAATCCAGGCCTTGTTTGCCAAGGGGCCATGCCTTGCCTCGTTCCTTACCCTTGAGGCATACCAGAAAACCGTCCTCAAATTGTTGAATGACACTGTGACTGGTGGCCATGGCTGGAACCTGTGCTGTTGGCAGATGTGGTCACACCAGAAGCTTTCATCCCCGCCGGGTAAAAGTCAAGCGTCACGCGCGCAGCGGAAGCCTATCATGTTTTCGAGTTTGGTAAGCGGCGAAACTTGGTAACGATAGGTGGTGGTGACCATCAATTCATAGTGGTACCAACTCCCGCCCCGCAACACCTTGGCCTCTTGGCCTTTGCCGTACGCTGAGGACGTCCATTCGAGGCAATTACCGGACATATCATGCACCCCGTAAGGGCTGGTGAATTTGCCGTAATGCCCGACCGGCGAAGTCGAACCGACCAGCTCATTGTAATTGCAGCAGTTCTTTGGGAATTCGTTTCCCCAGGGATAGAGCCGTCCGTCCTCGCCTCTTGCAGCTTTTTCCCATTCCTGTTCCGTTGGGAGGCGCTTGCCTGCCCACTTGGCGTAAGCCTCTGCATCATCGTAACGGATATTCACCACGGGGTGGGTGGCCATATCGTCCGGGAACCCGGTAGTTTCGTCGACAACCGTGCGTTTAAAGAAAAAACGGGTCTTCTTTTCTTTAACGGATTTCTGACTCCAGTGGCTTGGCCGGGCTCGACCGGTCTCATCGCAGAATTCTTTGTACTCCGCGTTTGTGACGGGGAATTTGTCGATGTAAAACGCGGGAAGAGTTATTTCTTCCTTGTCTTCTCCGTAGAGGAAGTTGCCCTCAGACACCAGGATCATTTCCGAATCTTTAGCGCTCATGTATGCGTCTCCAGCTTTGAATTTATTGGCTGCTTTGCGAGGGGGAGCAATTTACGGAATGGTTCAGGCATGGCAACTTTAGGGAGACAGCAGAGGAAGGGATTAAGTGATGAAAAATGGGAATAGCGGAATGGCAGAAGCAATACTGCCGATCAAAGCCCGACTACTTGATCGTTGTCAGGAGCGTTGCCACACTGGCCGAAGTAAGACAGGCGGGATGCCCATAGCGGTCGATTTAAGACAAGAAACGTATTCTCTTAATCCTTATCTTAATCTTACTTTTGATCGAATCTTTCAGACTAAAGGCTTCAGAGAGGAATGCCGAGGAACGAGAGAATCTGAGATTACGGGTAAGATTTGCTTCTGATCTTCTGCGCGTCGTGCATGTACCTTCTCAATTTTTACAGGAGGAAACAGAGTTAACGGAGATGTTTTTAAGTGATCATTTTCTGTCTCCGTTCCCTCCGTTTTCTCCTGTAAAACTCTTTGGTTGCGGCCACAAGGCAGCGGTAGGATAAAGATGGAGATTCGCTGATCTACTTCTGAACTCAAGCAAGTGCAGATTCCTGTGCCCAAACTCCTCCCGTTACTCTCAATTTTCTTCACATCACTTACCCATGCGGCCGAACTTCCCAACATTCTCTGGCTAACGAGTGAAGACAACGGCCCGCAGCTCGGATGTTATGGGGACAAATACGCAGTCACGCCCAACATCGACGCGCTAGCCGCCAAAGGATTGCGATATCTTTATGCCAGCTCCAACGCACCGGTATGTGCGCCTGCCCGGACGACGATCATCAGCGGGCTGTATCCGCCTTCTACAGGAAGTGAACACATGCGCTCTATGGTCAAGCTCCCTGAGACATTCAAAATGTATCCGCAGTTTCTGCGTGAGGCAGGGTACTATTGCACCAACAAGACGAAGGAAGATTTCAACCTTGAAAAGCCCGGCCAGCTCTGGGACACCGGAAAGAATGGACCTTGGAATGACCGGAAAGAGGGGCAGCCGTTCTTCTCAATCATCAACTACGGCATCAGCCACGAGAGCCAGATCCGAAACCAGATCGCCGCGCGGGACAAAATCCATGATCCTGACAAAGCTCCTATCCCAGCCTATCATCCGGACGTCCCCGAAGTCCGCGCCAATTGGGCCCAGTATTATGATCGAATGACCCAGATGGATAGCCAGATCGGCCAGAGTCTCAAGGAGCTCGAAAATGCCGGCCTCGCGGAGGACACCATCCTTTTCTACTACGGCGACCACGGCTCCGGCATGCCGCGCAGCAAGCGCTGGCCGTATAATTCGGGCCTCCAAGTTCCGATGGTCGTTCGCTTCCCGCAGAAGTGGGCGCATCTCGCTCCGAAGGATTACAAAGTCGGCGGAGCAAGCGAACGTCTCGTCAGCTTTGTCGATCTTGCGCCGACCCTGTTGAGCATCGCCGGCATCAAGCCGCCCGAGTGGATGCAAGGTCATGCTTTCGCCGGCAGTTTTCAGACTGAAGAACCAGAATACAGCTACGGTTTCCGGGGCCGCATGGATGAGCGCTACGACATGGTGCGCGTGGTACGCAGCAAACATTACATCTACATACGCAACTACATGCCGCATAGGATTTATGGACAACATATTCAGTACATGTTCGCAACGCCGACCACCAGCGTCTGGCAGCGGATGTTCAAGGAGGGCAAACTCAACGCGGCCCAATCTCACTTCTGGAAAACCAAACCGGCCGAAGAACTCTATGACTTGCAGAACGATCCGGATGAGGTCAAGAACCTGAGCCATTCACCGCAGCAACAGGACGTTCTTGCAAAGATGCGAAAGGCCCAAGAGGACTGGGCAAGGCGAATTAAAGACGTTGGTTTCCTGTCCGAATACGAATTCCATGCACGGTCCAAAGGAGGCGCTCCCTACGACATGGGACACGACCCGAAGCGATACGACTTCGAGTCCATATTCGCAGCAGCGCAGCTCGCTACTTCGCTGACAGAATCAGACCTGCCGAAAATAGCGGAACTCCTCGACAGCAAAGACAGCGGGGTACGCTACTGGGGTACGCTTGGTCTGCTGACCCAGGGAAAGAAAGGCATCGCCGCTGGATACGACCGGCTGATTACTGCACTGAAGGATGAATCTCAGATCGTCCAGATCACAGCGGCCGAGGCCCTCGGACGGTATGGTAATGATGATGATGCTGCGGTGGCTTTGGACGTTCTAATCAAGCATGCCATGCCCAAATCCGACGTCTTCGCCGCTCTCGCGGCCTGGAATGCCATCGACTATCTGGATGAGCGCGCCAGCCCGGCGGCAGAAAAACTGGTCGCCCTTTCTCCCAAACCAGAGGGCCCGGCGAATCGAATCGAGAAATACTCTTCCCGCGTCAAAGAGAAGGTTATGGCTGACCTTGGCTCACAGTGGAAGCCGGCGACCAAGAAAAAGTAGACAGGCAACTCTAAGTGCCTCGATGATGCGCCCGTGAAAGAAATCGAATAAACCGCTGGCTCTTCGTGAACATATACTGAGGCTATGACTGACTGATGAATTCCAGTTGCTCTGGAATTTAGGTGAATTCAAACAGATGCATCCCGGTTTTTTGTGCGGTCGCTAAAAAGGAGCAAGCATATGGAGTCACTCAATTCTACCAGACCCCTCACGCCAGAAGATCCTGCCAGGATCGCCATGGTTGGATGTGGCGGTATCAGCAATGCCCACATGGGAGGCATCGCCATTCATCCCGAGCTTGAAGTGGTGGCCGCAGTCGATGTAGATGAGGGGCGGATGGCGGCATGGCGAGAGAAATATGACGTAGGCGTTGGCTTCACGGATTGGCAGAAAATGTTCAAAGAGGTCGGCCCAGAGATCATCGTCTTTGCCACCTGGCCGTCCCAGCATCACGAGCAGATCAACGCCGCGGCGGGTCTTGGAGTGCCGGCTATTCTGTGCGAAAAGTCATTCGCGCTCACCTATGCCGAGGGCCAGGAAATGGCCGCTGCATGTGAGAAGAGCGGCAGCCTGGTGATGGAGGCGTTCATGTATCGGCATACGCCACGCTGTAAACAATATCTCGAACGAATCCATAGCGGTGAGTTTGGCAAGGTCCGTTCGGCGAATGCTTCATTCTCCAGCTTGTTCTACAATCCGGAAGGGAACAATTGGCGTAACAGGAAGGAGACCGGTGGCGGCATTGTCTTCGACTTCACCTGTTACACCGTCAACATCCTGCGCGGTGTCATGGGCCGCGCTCCGGATCGCGTGGTTGCTACCGGAGAGACCTGTCCAGTGCGTGACGTCATCGTGACATTGAACGGGCTTCTTGACTACGGCAATGGCGTGACCTGCCGGATTGAATCGACCCAGAAATCTTACTTCCGTGCTGAAGTTGAAGTCGTACTCGAGACGGGCACGCTGGTATTGCCGCACTTCCTGTTGAACAAAGATCTGGCTGAGAAGACGTTGCCGAGGTTGGAGGTGACTGGTGGATGGTTCGACGGTCAGGTGACCACTCCTGTGCCCGTATTGCCCGGCAACCCATACGGATTGCAATTGATGAATCTCGCCAGGCAATTGCGTGAAGGCGAGCCTTCAGGAATGCCCATATCAGAAACGCTGGACAATCTGCGAACCATCGATGCGCTCATTCGCTCCTACGAAAATGACCGTTGGGAGACGCTGGAGTGAAACTGCCTGTCAGCCTACGCCCCTGAGCAGCAACCTTCCGCTTGATTGGCTGTTTCCGTCGAGAATTCTGCAATTCCGTGTCGGCCCACCAGATATCTCTGTTCCTCGTCCGGCCGAATCGTCGGGTACCCCCCTACGCTTTCTTCAACTCCCTTTTGAAATCTTCGATGAAATCCACCGGTGTAGGATCGATCCCGCGCAACAGTGCCAGGTAGTAAGAAGCCCAATCGCCATACAGAAGGCCAGCGAAGGCCTTTTCGACATTGGTGTCTCCCGGCATTTCAAAAAGCGTGATTTGGTAGCCTTTCTTTTTTAGTTGACGTCCAAGGATCTTGAATCGGTTTTGAATCGATTTTGAATCTGCCGGGTCTTGAATAAATACAAAGTGCAGAGGGTAAGTTTCAAATGCGAAGCCCTGCATTTCATTGTGATTCATCTCCGGGATCGTATTCCAGAACGCAGGCGATTTAGCATTTTCGTTAACTTTTATTTTGTTGATGCGTGAAACAGAACGGCCATATGCCTCTGGCGTATAAAAGACAGCGATCTTGCCGACCAACTGGTGGGCGAGCGCCCGGCCCTGGCTTTCCAGGGCTCTCATCTGTTCGTCCAGAAATACGGGAAGCCTTTCCAATTCGCTCTTCTTGAATGACACCAGACCAAGCGATTCAAGAATGCCTGCATAAATGGAAAAGAAATAACCTGCTGCAAGTCGAGGCTGGAAGGTTTCAGCATCCTCCGGAATCAAGGCAACGGGCGCGCCAGCCTTTTCGGCCGCCGCCTTCAGTTTCCCTCCCGAAGTAATGGCAACAATCTTGGCCCCAGACTTTCTGGCTCGCTTGAATGAACTGAGTGTCTCTTCGGTGTTACCCGAAAACGAAGATGCCAAAACAAGTGTCCGACGATCAAGGTCGAATCGAGGTCCATAATCACGGCAAATATCCAGTGGCACTGTAAGTGGCCCAAGGTGCAGGTCGAGGATGTCTGCGGGCAACGCACTGCCGCCCATTCCCGTAACAATAACTCTGTTGATTTTGCCTTTGAGTGACACCCCTCTGCCGATGGACAATCCTCTGGCAAACTGAAGAGGGAACTCTTTGATGAGTTGTCCCATTCTAGACTTATCGATTTCCTGAATTGCTTTCTTATTGAGACTCAATGGTCTTTCCTCAAGATGAAATTAGTTGAGATACAGCGACTCCCTCGAGGGCAAGCAGCTTACGTTTCAAATCCAGCCCTCCGGTATATCCCCCCAGTGTCCCATTAGCGCTGATCACTCGATGGCAGGGAACAATAATTGGAATTGGATTTCTGCCGTTTGCATGCCCTACGGCACGAGACGCCAGCGGACGTCCAGTTTGTCCAGCCAACCACTTGTAACTGCGTGTTTCACCAAATGGGATTTTCGTGAGCGTGGCCCACACTTCATGCTGGAATACAGTCCCGAACACAAAATCCAGCGGCGTGCTGAATTCCTGCCGCTCGCCATTGAAATACTCTTTCAGTTCAGCTCGCACATCGGCCAGGCATTCCGGTCTCCGAAGGACCTCCAGGCCACGTTGTTCGAACTGGGACAGGAACTTGCCATCCGGCCCATTCAAAGACAGCGCGCAGACCCCGTTATCCGTCCATGCAACACAACAATCAGAAATTGGAAGTCTGAAGGTTGACCATGAAATAGTCTTTGGCATTTTCACACTCCAAAGCAGGAAGGTAACAAGTCTGTCGTTTTCGCCAGACTCTGATGAGCTGACCGGAGACCGTTAAAGGAAAGAGAGCTAACCCGGATACCAAATTTTCCGTGGATTGTCCGCAGTTCTTTCATACTGCCATGACTCATCAATCAATCGTCGCAGGTCATATTCTGGCCTCCAATCCAGGAGGAACTTGGCTTTCGCATTATCAAGCCAGGTGGAATGAAATTCCGTCTGAACATCAACAGAAGGATATCCTCGGGTTTCGGCCAAGTAGACAGCCACCTCACGATAATGCACCGGCTCATCCATGCAGATATTGAAAGTTTCCTGCGTTGCCTTCGGGTGATCGATCGCGCAAAGCATAGCCTGAACCAGATCCTTGACGTGAACGAAATTGCGCTGGATAGCATTACCCTCAGAGTCGCAGAGAACCGGTACCGTGTTTGTCCTGTGATATTCCTCGGCTCTTTCGAAACCGACCAGATCCAGCCAACGCGGCCCTCCAAACACATCTTCACCAAATGTCAGTGTGTATTTGAAATCATCCTTTTCCATGATCCAGGGGGCACGGAGACAGCAACCGTTCAAGTTGTACTGAACGTAGTACTGCTCAAGCATCACCTCTTCCAGGACCTTCGAAAGCGCATAGCATCCCTTGTAAGCTGAATGGGCCTGCATTTCAGTCACTGGAACAGGGTGTGGGTACACAAAGTGTCCCATTCCTGCATCGCCGCCGATAAGGATAAACTGCTGGAAAGTCCCACTCGACCGGCATTCTTCAAGCAGCCAGAAGAGCCCTTTGACAGTGACATCCATCACGTCTTCAGGCGTTTCCTTGCAAGTGGCCAGATGGACAACGTGAGTTACGTCCTTCATGACCTCCAGTACATCCTTGCTGTTTGCTATCGAGCCCCTTGCAACCTGAAGGCGTTCACTCTCCTCAAGCATACGATTATGACACAGGGCTCGAATTCGAAAATCGCTGTAATCGGCATCGGCAAACAAAGCACTGATGAACTGCTGTCCTACTTTGCCGGTAGCGCCGGTAACCAAGATAAGTTTTTGTTGTTCAGGTATGGTCATCTTTAAGTCGTGAACTGAGTCGTTGGGTTCAGCGATTCTGCCTACAGCTCTTTTACACGCACCATCTGCATACGGTCCACATTCGGGCCGCTGGCGCCGGTTGCTTCAAGGCGGATCGTAATCGAGCCTTGTTTCAGCGGGACGTTAGTGCTCCGCGTAGCAACCCACTTGTCCCAGGAGCCGCCCCCATTCATCGGCAGTCGTTCGATCTTTTTTCCATCCACAATTAAATCCAGCGGGCGCTGGCCGGATGCCAGTGAGTACCGGAACTGGAAGTAATAATCACCGTCCTCCTTGACCTCGACCTTCCATTCAATGTGAGCATCCTTATCTGCGGTGTAATCGACGAAGCCCGTGCCGGAAGACCCACCGTACTGCCTGGAGTAACTGGCCCCCCGAATTTGGCCATCCTCAGCCTCATAAACCGTTCCGACCAGTTCTTCCTTATTTACAGGGATAGACTTTGCTGCAAGCGTAGCCTTGCTTGCTTCGCTCCCGCCAAGAGGAGGTTCGGCAGGTGGTGTATTTTCCAGCAGCCGATTGAGGGTATAGACGACCAGCGTATTCAAGACTGGCTTGCCGTCTTCGGCAGTCACTCCCTTGATATTCAATTCATGTACTCGCCAGGCTTTCAGCTCCTTGAGTTTCAATGAGACTTTCGTCCGATCTTCTGAAACTTTGGCCTCTAATACTTCAACTTGTGAGACGTCGTACTGCTTCGAACCATACGGTCGGTGGTAATTGTAAAAATATCGCTTGAACTGGTAAGCCTCCGGCTTCCCTGCTGTGGCCGGGTCTACAGGTCTAGTAAAGGTGAGGTCAAAGCCGGTCCTGGTCAGATTTATCTTCAGGATTTCCATCGGCACCTTGCCATTCCACGTCATGCGCTGAATTCCTTTCTCGCCGGCCCAGCCATGATCGTTGTGGCCAATCCAGAGGCTGTTGTCAGGTGCGAAGGCCAACCGGTTATTCCCTCGTTTCAGTCCTGCATCGTCATAAAACGGTACGCAAGCGCCCTGTAATGCGCCGTCAACCTTTTCCATCATCACTCGCATGATGCGTGCTCTATTCATCTCTCCAACCAGCATCTGGCCGGCAAAGGGCCCGAATTCACCTTTTGTGGTGTCGCACAGAGGCTGCGATGGTGAGTTCGCCATGAGCCCGTGAGGAAAGCAGATGGCGGGCCTTGTGCGCAGCTTGTCAAGTTCGGCCGAAGACATCGTTAACGGATCGGTTTCCCACCCTTCTTTCCAGACGAGACTCGAAACGTGCCCATAAAATTTATCCTTCTCTATGTGAAATAATGGACTCGTGCCTACCCAGTCGCCCTGGTTATCTGGAGCGAAGAGATTGCCCTCGAGGTCGTAGCCGAGCCCGTTTGGCGAACGGAGACCGGATGCCCAGGGAATCAGTTTTCCTTCCGGTGTGATTTTTATTACCCACCCGCGATAGGGGACACATGAATACATGCGGCCGGGCCGCCCAATCGCCTTGAACTCTCCGCGCACCTCGTGGCGTATGCCTGCACCTGCTGAAGCGGTATTCAAAGCGCATACATAGTTGCCATCTTTATCCAGGATGGGCCCATAATTGAATTCATGATAATTCCCAGACTGCCCCATGGAATCGCAGACGGTCTTGTAATGGTCGGCTAAACCGTCCCCATTCGTGTCGCGCAGAAGAGTTAGCTCAGGGCGCTGCATCACCAGCACTTCTGTATCGTTTAGAGCCTTCACTCCAAGAGGATCATGCAGGCCATGGGCAAAGAGCACCCATTCCTTCTCATCCACATTAAACGTGTAGACCTCGCCCCGGTGAAAGCACGCGACAAGGCGACCGTCCGGCATAAAATCAATGCCTCCGGTTTCCAAAGAAAGTCCTTCCGGTGTCGGGATGGACTTGATCTCGTAATAGTTAGAGATGGAGTCTGTCTCGGCCCAACAGGAAGAGAAGATCAGATAGAAGGTAAGTAAGAGTTTCATGGTAGTTTTCAGCCTACTGCACTGGTCTCCGGCGAAGAGTGCCGGCGTGGGGACGGTGTTTAACCTTGAGTGGCGAGGGTTATTGGGCACTGGCTTGCAGAAACAGTTTGAGTATTTCGTTCGGCGAAAGTACGCGCGAGTAGACCCGCGCATCATCCAGACTTGCATTAATTAAACTTTCCTTGCTCTGGGAGCCGATTACCAGCGTTGCACTTTTTACAAACAGGCCATTTGATTTCGACGCGCTGGCCTGTTTCCCATTTATGTAAAGTTTGATCTCTCCAGCGCCCAGAGTCGCCGCCAGATGAGTCCACGCCAAGGCCTCATTTGCTTTTCCGGTTGCACTTTCGCTCGACTCCCCGCTCTGATTACTAAACTTCAGTGTTTTTGTTTTGTCTTCGTAAGTGAGGTCGAATGACGCCTGGTCTGATTTTGCCCCGAAGACAGGTTGCTCGGAATTGCCGATGGGTTGAATCCACGCACAGAATGTGGCGCCTGCCTTCAGCTCATCAGTATTGATTTCGGTCCTGATGCTTGCGGTCTTTGAAAACTTCCATGCACCACCAATAACCCCGTCCTCCTTCAACCCAATCCCGGAGGCCATGACATCGTTCATGCTCCAATACCCAATGGGCTCCTGGTTGGGAAGCTCCATCATGATGACGGTGAAATTCCTGGCCTCTTCCCTTGAGAGCGTCAGGCGCCCCGTATCCCATTCGCCTGCGGATGAAGAATACTTTACGCCTGAATCCTCCTCCGTCATGAAACAGGTCTTCTCGGGCAATTCTCCACTCAAGGCAAAATGGCGTTCAATCCCTGGATGGCCTGCGTGCTCTTTGATGAGTTCCCTGATTTCAATAGCACCGATTTGATAATTGAATTCGGGATAGCCTCCATCAATGAGGTGATAACCGAGAAATTTTATCGGCGGTGTCTTGCCTGAGTCATCGAAGAGCAAGGGAAGAGCATATTCTCTGCAAAAGATGCGACCGACTATACCGGCGAAGTTGTTTCCATTACCGGCCATGTGAGGCATTACTTTGATGAATCCGCCCTTCCAGATGTAGCGAAGGCGGCAGGCGCCAGCGTCCCAGCAATAGGAAGTATCTCCCGGTAACGCCACGGCAATGCTTGCCGGCCCGCTGTCCGGCATGAAGATGCGGTACATCGTCGGCAGCTTCGGCGGATATGCATGATAGTTAGTTGAGGACTCACGGTAATAGGGCGGCAGATGAGGATCTTTATCGAGGGGTGGCATCGTCCCGCTGCTGGAGACATACATGACCCCATACATCTGATAACCGTGACCGGGGATGGTGCAAAGGTATGGATAAGCGCCATCTTTTTCCGGAGCTTGGAATGAGAGTGTTTCCCTGGAATCAGGTTTAAGCACGGGGAAGCTCCAGAGGACTTCCGGTGATTCCGGCACATAATGCCTCTGGTCCGCATCCGCAGCCTCTCCCATTTGCATGGATGCGCTCAACACCCGAAGCCGTGCTCCGGGAGCCGTTATCACCATGTTGTGCATCATCTGATCCGAATTAAAGAATTCGATACTCACACGACTGCCAGGCGTGACATGGAACCGAGGAGGATCGAATTTCAGGCCAGGGGCGACGCCCATCTGAATTCTGATGTCCTCAGCCGCGCAGAAAGGAAGAGATATCAGCAGGGATGAGATAAGACTGGCATAGAATTTCACACTATTCGGCATAGAGAAACTAATTGAGACGGTTTTCGGTGGGACCGACGGGGCGTGAACTGTTTGTGAGGTGAAAAATGCCATTTACTGCAAAGCTGAGCACTTGCAGCATAGGCTTCCTGCCTGTCAGGTCTGAGGGATTTTGCGAGTTGCAAAGGATTACGAGATAGAACGGCATTTGTGGCTTGCGCCTCAAATACCTGGACAGGCCGGAAGCTATCTCTACGAGGTGTCCTACGAGGCAGTTTGCTCACGGCAAACAGTTCGCGCACTCGCCGATAGTGCCCTTCGCACACGATAAGACAGCTATTGTCTGGATTCTGCATAGAGAAGACGGAAATCATGGTATGGCAGAAAAACTGGACCGTAGGTTTCGCCTGCCCCGGCTTTGGGGATAGCTTCTCCTGTTTCCAGATCTTGCAGCACGATTGCGTCCTGGTCACGGGTTGCTGTATTGGACCACCAGTCGCCAAGGCCCTCTGGCATTTCTACACCAAGCCGCACCGGCCCAGCTTTTAGGGTGTTTGAACCGCCCAGAATGCGGCCTGTATCTGAAATAGTTATCGGGAGTTCGGCTTCGCCGTTGGTTTCATTCATGATGACAAAGATGGCTTTGTAGCCCTGTCCGTCATCGAGCGGCCGCCTGTAAATGGTGGTATGAATCTGGCTTTGGTCTGACGGCTTATCTCCGATCCTTACTAAAGACTCGTTTCGCCAATAAGGCAGTCGCTCGGTGTTTTCATCGTTGAAGAAACCGAATTTGCTGAGTTCGTCCAATACTCGCAGGCCCTGTTCCTTATGATGAATAATCCCATGAGGGCCTGATGGGGAGACGCCAATATCATTTAAGAGCGCACGGCCAAAATGCTGGCGATCCAATCGCTTGTTTCCACCGGCGCGCTCTGGGGTTGAATCTGCACAGACGGTGGTAACGAGACCGGTGTAGGGTTTGCACATGAACCGGTAGAGCGATATCGGAAATTGGGTAACGACGTCAATGTCATAAGAGCGGTGTCCAGCGCCGCACTCTTCCACCAGCAGAGAGCTGTAGATGAATGATTCCAACATGTTGGAACAATTGTTTGACCAGGTGTGCTGCCGCTGGGGAACATTGTTTTTGGCTGAAACGCGAGCAATGCGTTTATAGTGATTGCGCATCGTGGTCGTGAGAAATCCGCTCTGCCAGGGAAGTTCGTCGCCTTGAATCTGTTCGGGATTCCGCAAATAGGCGTTTCCTGCGGCCAGGTTTTCGGAGCGGCCGAATGCGACCGGAAAATATTCATCCATCCACCAGCCGACGCGGCGTCCCACACGGATGTGTCGTTCGAAATAGTAGGTGGCTTTGTCTTCCCAGGTTTGGTCGAGTTCTTCGCATACGCCAACGTTGCGCCATTGCCCATATCGAAAATACGGGGGTTCGTCTTTGCGCCATTCCACCGCTTTTTCGTAAGCCATTTCTTTCGGCGCGCTGGCCGCCTGGCGCCATCGCTCGATGAGGTATTCATCTGGAAGATCAATGGGTTCAAGCCCATAGCCTGCTGCCCAATGGTCGCCTTGAAAATAATGCCAGTTGGCTATGCGATTGTTTACTGGCTTGGGTTTGGCGGGATGCGTTAACAGAGAGAAATCGATCTTCCTCTGGCCCAGTACGGTTGCTGTATGATTAACAAATTGTACGCGCCAGGTGACATCCCCATCCTTGTTACGTTCAAGCTGCATCGTTGATCCTTCCTTATCGAGCAGCCAGCCCTGATCGCGATCGCAGTACCATGACCATGCCCGGTCACCGCTGCCGAACCAGAACCAGGGGACGAATTTGCTGTAAAAGAGCTCCATCTGTGTTTCGGAACTGTCCCAGATTACTCCCTCCTTTTCAGGAAGTGCTATTTCCCAGCGGTCAGCGCCGGTCATACCGCCTCCACCGGTTTCTGAGAATCCCATGTCTACTAAACCGGCTACTTCTGTCACGAGCTCAAATAACTCAACTTCAACCGGCTGGTCTGTACCCCAATTCATGGTGCAATGCATTGAGCCATCGCAGTCGTAACGGGTGGAAAGCGCGATGGAGAGAGGGCCGGCTTTCATTGTGGCTTCATAGACGATTTCGCTCTTCCACTGCCGAACGACTTTAGCACTCTCGACCACGTCAGCCTGCTCGCGTTTACCGTTTACGACCACCTCAAATCGAACTGGTTTTCGTAGTTGCGGGCCGCGGCCGACTGCCAGCAAGGCCGCATCGGACACGCTGGCAGGTGCTGCGCGCGCTTCGAGTGGGAGCTCCCGGATGTCTGGTTTGATAATTAGTTGCTCCGGCAGTCCGGAAGAAGCGATCCTGAAATAATGTTGCAGGGTGCTGAAGCCGTCAGCAGTCTTTTGAATCGGCGTAAACGGTTCCCACACGACATCGTCGAGTCCGATCTTATTGTGCTGCCATTCCTCGATGTGAAAGGTGAAAGGGTCAGGATTGCGTTCACCAACAATTCGTCGGTTTTCGTCAAAGAGCAGGAGGGAGAGTTTGTATTTTTCACCATCCACTAACTCTTGAAGGTCAAGCATGCATACTGCGAAATTTCCTTTGAACTTAATGGAGGCTGCTTTGACTTCGTCTTCATCAACATTGTCTTTCAGGACAAACAGTTTGGCTTCGACCGCGCTGCGCGCTTCTTCACTCGCGCCGTGTAGACCCTTATCAACCACTGCGCTGACCTTCTTGGTGTAAGAAGAGAAATTCCAGCGGAAGTCAAAATCCAACCGGGGAGGGCGCATTTCAGCGATGACATCGAGACGTCGCTCCTTGAAGGGGATTTCCGTTACCACAATTTTGGGGTCCGGCTTCCCTTTCTCGACGATCATCTTCTGCTCACTTACCGTGCCGCCATCCATTGAATGAAATCGGATGAGCCGAGTCCGGAACAGTTGTTTCGCAGGCTGCCCGGCGCTCCGAACGTCGAACCAGAGGACGTTGTCTTCCGATGTAATACCCGGGAATGGCTGGCGCAGTCTGAGCTGCTTTACTTCGCCGGGGACCAATTCGAGGAGACCGTCTTTCATGTCCGGCGAGTCATAGCTCGAATAGATAGTGCCGGCGGCACTTTCCACGAAGAAACCGAGCAGGACGGTTTGCGAGCGTGTGGCGTGATTCTTTATCGTCATCTTGACGTCAATGACGTCCTCCATGATTGGGCCGAGTTCATTGACCTGAAAGCTCGGCGCCTGCGAATCGAAGATGATCTGGGTCTTAGTGGTGTTCCATGCATGGTTGTCGAATGCATTGAAAAACTTTCCATTTCCGCCAATTCCCCGAACAAGCCAGGTTCGGTAAATCGTGCCGTCCGGCGGGGGAACTTGCACCCAGGGGCGCCCTTGCTCATCCTTTTCACCGTATAGGCCATACAGCATTGATTTGTGAGGGATGGCAAATTCAATGACCCACCTGTCGTTTGCCGTGGACGAGCGAATTTTTGCATTCGACTTCCATTTCCGATCCATGCCTGTCTTGTGTGACCAATACCAATCGACGTAGGTATTGATCGGATTCACATCAAACCGCAAGAGGCCTAATTGAAAGCCGCGTACGAGGTCATCGTGAGGGCGAAATTCCAATTCGATATGGTCGTCCCAGAGAATCCCATAGAGTGGATGGTTCAGGACGTCGGGGAACCTGCCGCGGGCTTTCATCCAGGAGTTTTTAGGATAAATGGGCGAAGTGAATGCGTAGTAAAGGTTGTCTTTGTCATAGGCGAGATAGACCTGGAGCTGTGTCTGGACCGGGGCGAGGTAGCGGAAATCGGCAGTAGAAAAGTCATACCAGAATCCGGTCAAAGCTGAGGCGTCCTCCCATTCGCCCGGTGCAAGAACGCCATCGATTTCCGGCGCTTTTTTCATCATCGGAATTCGGATAATGGGTGTATCGACGCGTGCCGCTTCCCCATAGGAGGCCGGAGTATCCCGGGCTGTTGCGATTTGCGGGAAAGCGAATGATGCAACCAGGATTACAAGAGTGAAATGGTGACTGATCATCGTGTCTATCTGATGGTTCTGAGTGTTGAACGAAGAAACAGGTCAAGAGAAGACTTGCGTCGGTCCCAGGATTTATGCCAACCCCGGCCCATCAAAGGAATTCAGCTTAACGACCTCTTTCACAGGTTTCCTCAGGCCGCGTGGGCCGGGCTTGTCCTGAATGGGGCCTATGACTACCAGCATGACAGGGATGTAGTTTTCAGGGATTTTTACCAGCTCGATGACTGCTTCCGGGTTGAAGCCGATCATCGGCCCAGAATCGTATCCACGATTTTTTGCGGAATACATCAGCGTCATCGCAGCAAGTGAGGCAGACCGAATGGCTTCGTCGCGTATGAGTTGATCTTTACCTTCGTAAAACCCTTGAATGCGATCGCTGCTCACGTCGCGGTAAGCATCAAGTTTTCCGCAGACGACAACAGCCGCGGAACAGCTCTCAACTTGTTGCTGCCCAAATGCCGCATCCTTCAGCCTCGATTTCTGTCCTGGATCAGTAACGGCGATAAAGAGCCAGTGTTGCAAATTGAAGGAGCTCGGACTGAGAATGACTTCTTCAAAAAGCTCCTTGAGTTCGGCCTCGCTGATGGTCTTATCGGGGTCGTAAGATTTGATACTCCTGCGCTGTTCGATGACTTCTTTGTAATCCATTTATGACTTCTCAGGTGGACGAATGAGGGCAGCCAGAATAGCGAGAGCTGACTGATTCGCCTCCGAGGCAATAAGAGGGCGGAATATCCCCAAGGATTCGGAAAGATGAGGAAAGGGATTACCAGCATCGAGTATCAACCGCTATCCCAACAGCACCGGTAATCACGTCCAGGGTTACGTATTACGTATTACGTATTACGTCTCACTTCACGAAATACGGGTAGTGAGTCGTTGTGCCCCAGTTTTGGCCGCCGTCCTGGGAGCGGATGTGCAGGAAGTGCATGCCTCGTGAGAGCCGGTCTGTTGTTTCGAGTGTCTTGAAATTGCCCTCGGATTCGTCGTCAGGGGTGGTCTTGGTGAAACCATCGATTTGCAAGTCGACCCCGACTTCGCCTTCCGCCGCCGCGCTCGGTGTGTCAAACCCTTCATCCAGTTCGCCGGTCACCGTCTTGGCGAGTTCGGAGACTTTGACAACCCTGTCGTATCTTTCATCGATGACAAAGCTAAAGCCGTTGGCGCCAGTCTCATCGATGGCTCTGATGTCAAACTTTGGTGTGCGGACGCTGCTCCGCCCGACGATTCCGATGCCATCCAGGTAAAAACTCTGGGCATACAACGTTGTCACTTCGCCGGCCAGGCTGGTGTAGTAGTAGTAATCGGTAATGGCGAGCGCTTCAATGGTCGTTCCCTTGCCCTCGCCGATATATTCCTTGTGCAGCTTTTCCAGGTCGCACCAGGTCAGCTTCCAGGTGCCGTCAGCGATGATGTCCGGCCCCTGCAGGAATTGAATCCATTCGCCCTTGACCTTGGCGGAAACAAGGACTTTAGCGCCCTTTGCGGCCCGATATTCGAATGACAGGATGGGATGCTCCTTCACATTGAACGGCTTGTCCCAGACGATGGCGCCGTAAGTGCCCGAGGTGCTGCTCTGCGAGATGCCAAGGCAATAGGCGCCCTTCTGTTCACTGAAGATGCGGCTCAGCGTTGAGTAGGGATTGTAGGCCGTGCAACCTTCGCTATTGAATGCAAAATCTTTGTAGGTGAGTATGGAGTGCGACAGGCCGGCGATTCTCGGCGGCAATGGCGGAAGGATGTCTTCTTCAGGAGTAAGTTCCCAGGACCAGCCGACTGGCTCGGTGACGTTGCCGGCGAAATCTTTGAGGCCCTCGACTTTCACCTTCATGGTGACTGGGCCGTCATAAGAAACCTGGCGAGCGCCGAGTGCGAGTGCCCAGTCCCATTCGAATGAGCCGGTAGATTTGTTGTGGCGCATCAGTTCGGGATTGAATCCGAACTCCTTGTCGTTCAGCGTGATTTTCATGGATGTAAAATCAAGCCCTGAGCCGGTCTCTTTAAGAATCATCCGCAATAGTCGCCATGCCACCGGTTTATCTGGTCTCGGTGAAGTCTCGACAACTTCGGGCGCCTGATTGTCGACTTGAAACCGGTAGTGCGCAGTGGGGCCGGAATTACCGGCAGGGTCGATGGCGCGGATGTTCAGGTAGACGTCCCCATCGGGAGCATCTTTGAAAACATGTTCGGCCGTTTTGATATTGATAGGTTTGTCGGGCTCGGCCGGTTCGTGCGACCAGGAACAGGCGTAGCCGGCAATGCCGCTCGAGTCGGCAGCCTTCCAGGAAAGCTTAAATCCGTGCGCGCTGCTGACACTTGGAACGAGCTCGAAGTTGTCGAGATGAATGGTTGACCCCGGCGCATTGCCCTGGTAGCCGAGGTCCTGCATGTACATTGACTTCACAATCAGTGCGTCGTGGCCCGGATCTTTGCTGAGCGATGAGAGGGCCTGGTAAATATTGACCTCTGCGTGCCGCCAGGTGTTGTCAGCCACGACTCCCGGAACGACTGCATCGGCTGATGAAGAGCTGTCTGTGAAGGAGAGGATCATGCCGCTGGTAGTTTCGTCTTTGCTCGGGATACCCGGCACATTTCTGAGAATGAAATTGGAGCGGACAAGCGCGGTCGGCACTTTGTAATCGAAGCTCAGAATGGGGAATTGGCCTGCATTAAACTCACCCACGGGCAAGGGCACGGTAAAGGGCGAACCGGAGAACATGTTGACGAGCCTGAGGCTGCGACTGCCGCGGGCAGCCTGGGCGCTGTCCGGCGCGGCTGCGGTTTCTACAGAGTAATGCTCGAAGCTGCTTTCAGGCCATTCGAAATCGAAACGAGCCGGCTGGTTGGTGAGCGTGACGCGGGTCGGCGGTGTCTTATCTGCTTCTATTGAATAGGTGTATTGCCAATTGAAGGGAACCCGTCGCGGGGCGCCGGGGCTACTTTCATTCTCGTCTGCCTTGAAATCAAGTTGGCAATGGACGGCCTGGCCTTCTTTGAAGCTGTCCGTCAGGCCGTTGAGGTGAATGTGGAGTTCGTTCGCGTTGCGCGAGATGGCCTGTTCAGTATTGACCTGCACCCCATTAACCATCAAATGTGAGCCGAGGCTGCGATTGCTGTTTTCGCTGAGCAGCAGACGGATGGTCTCGCCGCCCCATTGCGCTCCGTTGGCCGGCTGCATGGACTCAATCTTTGATTCGATAGTTTCCTTAAGGAAGGGCAGACTGGAAGTTGCAATTGCCACACCTTCCTTGTTGAAGGCCTTGGCGGTTGCGAGCCATGCGCCGGGATTGAGATTCGGAATGTTTACGGTTGATGCCACTGTCTTGATGGATGCTGCCGGTGTTTTGCTGCCTTCCATTGCGACTTCGACAACATAATCAGCACCTTCAATGGGTTGCCACGCCATGGAAACCGGCGAGGCACTCCGGCTGCGAATCTTGAAGTTGTCGAGGTGAAAAGTCGTTCCGGCGGCATTGCCGCCGAAACCGACGTTCAGGTATCCCTCGTGGAAATTGCCGAAGACCATCTTGTCGAGTGTCAGGGTCTCTTTGCCTGGATAGATGCGTGCCAGGTGTTCGCCAAGGTCCATCGAGAAACGATGCCATTCACCGTCGGCGATGATGGTCTCAGTGTCGTCGACGCGCATGATGAGTTCGCCGCTGGTGGAATCTCCGTTTAGATGAATGAACGACCACTTGCGGTGTTTGGGATCGTTCTTGATGGAGAAATAGAGGTTTACTCGGGCCTCGGTCGGCAACCGATAATCGAAAGAAAGCTCGTCGACCTTCAGGAGGTTGATGCCGGTAATTGGTGCGCGAGCGCCAAAGTCACCACCGGAGAGTGCATTGGTCAAGCGCAGGCTCTGTTTGCCACCGGAGGTGGTCGAGTTGGTGGTCTTGGCGCTCTGCGACAAGTTGTCTATGGAAATATGTGCGCTCTCGTCACCGTTGGGTGCACTCCATCCTTCTATGCCGTTCTCGAAATCGTAGAGACAGCCGCCGTGTGATGTGCTGGTGAGATTGAATTGGGGCCCGGCCTTGGGCGAAGGAGTAAAGCGTACGTCTTCCTTGCTCAGATCGATGATGTCATGGCCGGGGATGGTGTTCTCGTAAGAGATTTTCACCCGGGCGACCATCATGCTGTTGTTGTATGTCCAGATGCCGAGGCGGTCGCCGGTGAGCGGGGTCTCGTCCTTGAACTGCAAGGCGAGGTGGTTATCGAAGTAGTACTTAATCTCGTCACCTATTTTACGGACCTTGATGTAATACCACGCTCCGTGGATCGGGCGTCCTCCGGGATCCCATCCCACGCGTACCAGGCGAGCGCCGCCGCCGGCGATGCGTGTGCGAGGCAAGAGCTGCCGTTCGGTCTCCACCATCGATTCGCCCTGGCGCATGATGCGCGTCCAGCTTTCACTCCAGAGCGGATCCCAGGCGCCGAGGAGAAAGTTGTAACCGGTTGCGGCTTCCTCTCCCTGGGCGCAGATGGTCGCGTTGAGGTCACCCACGCGGGGGTAATAGAGCGCGGTCTCTTCCTTCATCTTGCCCTGGCGCATGCGCATGCCCGCGTAGAATTCCAGGGTCACGTCGCCGGGGAAACGATCCTTGTGCCACAGGATAGCTGCGCTCTGGCTGCGGCCGTTGAGGTGGGACCAGCGTGGGTCGCAGGCAAAGCGGTTGGTCACTTCCCACAGGCCGATTTTGCTCCAGTCAGCGGGTGCGGTTTTGAATAAGTAGTCACGCACGTGATCACGATTAACGTCGACGTACGCCAGGTCGTTCTTCGACATGGTAATCAGCTTGACGCGGCGCCCTTTGAGCGGGTTGGAATCACGATGGGAGATGACGGAATTGTCACCATACGCGAGCCGGACATAGTGGCCGTCGCGCATGACCGTGAGCTGGGTCACCGTTTCTTCCGGGCTCTGTATCAGTCCTTCTTCGAGGACCTCGCCATCTTTCAGAAGCTGGACTTTGTAGCCTGGATCGAACTTGGTAGGATTCGCGACGGCTTCCCTGGCGGTCGGGCTGTCTGCGCTGATGGTCTTTTCGACGAGGTCGTCCTTGTCTTCCGCGGGCAGGATGCCGTCCGGATTGACGACGATCTTTTCGCCTCTTCCCGGTTCAGGCAGCGGCTCTTTCTTCTTAGCAACGGCATCAATCTTGACCGTGTAGCCAGTCTCTTCAGTCGGGGCTTCTGTGCCGAATGCGAGGACAAGGCCGTCAGAGACCGGCACGTTAATCTTGAAGCGGCCGAAGAAATCGCCCTTGTGCATGTATTCGCGGCGCTTGGGGACTTCGCTCACGCGCATCTGCTTTTCAACATCTTCTTTTACCAGGATTGGATAATCCATCTCCTCGCGGGGTGCGGCCTCCGAATATTCGGGAGGCGGCGCCATTTCGATGGTCTCGGGCACCCAGGCCCACTTTGGTGAGGCCCAGCCCTGCATATAAGGGTCATTGGCGAAAATGGCGTTCTCTTCGAGTTTTTCCCAGTTGCGGGGGATCACGCGACCTAGAGAGAGTTCACGAAACGAGGCTTTCCCCCTGGCAAGAAGACCGATGCCGCCGGATTGGCTCTTGCTCGCCGCATGAAGCACGAGGCTGTCATTCAGGTAAATGCCACTCTCGCCGTTCTCGGCTACCTCGAGCGCCCATTCATTCCATGTGTCGTGTTTTACCGGGTGTGGTATGGAGGCCAGCACGGATTCTTTGCCGTTTTCCACATGCACAATGGCCACCATGTCTTTGCTGTTTCTGAAGGCATAATGATTCCCTTCATTCTGGTAACCCCAGACGAATCCCATCTCAGTGTTGTCCGTATTCCTGGCGCTTGCCAGCAAGGCCCCCGCCGCGTAGCCGTGGCTCTGCAACAGGTACACAGAGTTTGAATTTCGAGTGCTGGACAAAGTGACGCCATTGCCAGGCAGACCGGGACGATCCGATGCCGCTTCGTCGAGTTCCCATTTTTCTTCAACCGCTCCAGCGCATTCCGCCAGGACCTCCTTGCGATCCAGATGAAGCTGCTCAGGAGAGTTCACTTCGACGTCATCAAAGTAATTGGCGCCATCGCCGGCCGAATAAAGCCCGACCTTTCCGCCCGCCGCCTGGTCGTCAAAGAGATCGAACAGCGGCACTCTATCCACAAATGCCTGAATGCGTTTGCCCACCGTGGCGACCTTAAGCTCATACCACTGTCCCGTCTTACCGAGCACACGACGCTGCGCGAGGAGTTCACGCCCCTGGGGCGTCACCCGAATGATGCTTGCCAGGGCAGGGTGTCGCCGATAGGTGAGGAGTTCCCATTCGAACAGGAAATAGTCGTTGGGTGAAACTTTATGAAAGACGAGCCCGCAGACCCCTCCATCAGATTTCACTGACGCGCTGAATTCGTAGTCATCCCAGAAGGGAAAGCCAGTTTCCGCGAGGGCCTGTTCGCCCGGCGCAGCCATAAAAGCAAAAGGATTTGCGCTGCGTTGGGCCTCAGGCATCTTTCCGGCCCGGATGCGGGCATCCTTATTCTTGCGTACTTCAGCCATGACAGAGATGAACGACCAGTCGCCTCCCTCGACAGTCCATCTGCCGAGTTGCTGTTCCTCTTCGGTACGCATGAAGTCGTCCGCAAATCTGATCGGTTCGAGTGGCTGCACCCGTGAGCGGTGTACTTTGACGTTCGTTTCATTTTGCCCGAACAGCACCGCTCCCCCGCGAAGAGATCGATCGTAAGCCCGTAGGTGCATCCGATGGTTCACGATGACGGAAACGGCCCCGGGCTGGACCCGCACGGTGAGTTGGTGCTCGCCGGGCTTCCTGAGGTCCGGGAGATCGGCTTCTGCGAGAATATTTTGCTTGCCCTTCAGAGAGCGCAAGAGCTGCGCCTTGTCCCCTTCCCAGTGCAGCCGATAAAAACCCGATTCCGATTGGGAGAACAGGACATCTACAGCCCGGGCGCCTTTGCCGGCCTCCAGGGCTAAGTCCCAATTGAAGTTTTCGGATAAAGAATCCTGCACCACGAGGTAACGTTGATTGCCAATGGTGACAGATTTCGGTTCGTCTGCGGATGCGGTGCTTCCGAGCCAGGTTGCCACCACGCACAAGCCCAATAAAGGCAGACTTTTAGATACCATTCGAAAGTGTTGCTTTTAAGAAGAAGGGGGAACGAGCATTTAACAAGAAGCCAGGGATCTGGCCAGATCGAGGCACGGGCTTTTACATGTTCTTAAGGTTGCGCAGTGGTAGCAAGGGCGCGGTCAATTCGTGGTTGTATGCTATTCTGGCTTGGTGAATCTACTCTGAGGAAGTTTCAAATGAAAAGCCCCTTCCCGGGAATGGATCCGTATCTTGAACGTTACTGGCGAGACGTTCATCAGGGTCTTATTACGTATAGCAGGGACGCTCTACAGCCGAACCTGCCGGCAGACCTGCGTGCCCGTATAGAAGAACGGGTGTTTGTTGAAACTGATTCAGAAAAGCATGACTACTATCCCGATGTTTATAACGTGGAACAGGAGCAGACCCTTTCTGCCCCAGATTCATCAGGTACGGTGGCCGTGGCGACTCCACCCAAAATCATCCGCATCACATCTGAACCTGTCAGCGAGGCTTATATCGAAATTCTGGATGCGGCCTCCGGAAACAAAGTTGTCACTGTTATCGAGTTCTTAAGCCCCTCAAACAAGATAGCCGGTGAAGGCCGCGACGCGTACCTGCGCAAGCAGAGGGAAGTTCGAGCCGGTGGAGCTAACCTGGTGGAGATCGATCTGGTAAGGAAGGGAGAATGGACGTTCTCCCTGGAACGGGGATATATGCCCTTAGAGGATCGCAGCGCGAGTTACATGGTTGTCGCAAGGCGAGGTTCGAAAAGATTTGAGGCAGAGACCTATCCGATCTGGCTGAAGGACAGATTACCGAACATTCGGATACCGCTCAGACAAGAGGACGAAGATGTGATTTTGGATTTGCAGATGCTCCTGGAAAAGTGCTACCAGAATGGCAGGTATGATCTGGATTACTCTGAAGATTTAGATAACGGACTGCCTGAAGAGGAACAGGAATGGCTGATCGAGTTTCTAAGATCCGAGAATCTGAGATAGTCAGCCAATGCCGATATTGAGTGTTCCTGGTGAGCGTCAGTGGCATTAAATTAAGGTTGGGTGCGCGAACTGTTTGCGGTGTAAAGGATGACGAATTCAGCCCCCTGCCACCTTGGGGACTGTCGGTTTAATCAGTTCCTTGCTGTCTCAAGATGCCACTGGCTTGCCCGGTGGCATCATTAAATCGACAGTCCCCTTGGGGGCAGGGGTCGACAAACAACATTCTTGGCCCGCAAACAGTTCGCGCACCCATTACGGTTCTACGCAGATTTAATCTGCTCTGGCAGTTCCGCTACTTGTGCTATCGGCCAAACCGTAATTGCCTCGTCCACCGGATACGCATGCGCTCCGGGATAAAGAATCCACAGATGCTCCAATTTGAGATCTTGCTGTGCGGTTCGCATCGAGCGAGTGATCTTGGGGGCCTCCGACAGTTTCACCTCGATACCAAGACGCCGGCCGTTGATAATGAAAAACAGGTCAAGCTCCGCGCCTTGATGGGTTGCCCAGAAATAACATTCGGGCGGAGCGATGAACCGTATGGCCTGCTCAAGGGCGAATCCCTCCCAGGATGCTCCGACCGCTGGATGCCCCATCAGTGAATGTTGGTCTGCCAGGGAAAGCAAAGCATGAAGTATTCCCGGGTCTCTCAGGTAAATCTTCGGCGATTTCACCTGCCGCTTGCTGATGTTCTCAAACCATGGCTGGAGCTGCCTCACCATGTAAGTGCCGGTAAGAATGTCGAGATAGCCTCTTACCGTCTTGTCGGTCACTCCCATGGAACGTCCGAATTCCGAGGCATTCCAGATCTGCCCGTGATAATTCGCCAGCATTGTCCAGAACCGCCTCATGGCCGCGGGAGGAATGTTGATACCCAGTCGCGGAATGTCTCGTTCCAGAAATGTCTGGAGGAATGCTTCGCGCCATGCTGCGCTGTCTTCATCTGATTCAGCCAGAAAGGAACGAGGGAAACCGCCCCGCACCCAAAGCTGCTTCCGCAAGTCTACGGAGGCCTCTTTCAGATCGAAACCACTGAGTTCAACAAACTCGACTCTACCCGCTAGAGATTCAGAGACGCCTCGAATAATCGATGGTGACGCACTGCCCAAAATCAGGAATTTTGCCGGATTATTTATGCGATCGGCTAAGACGCGAAGCACGTTAAACAATTCCGGCATCACCTGGATCTCGTCGATGATGACCAGGTTGTTCATGTCCCCCAGCGCCAGTTCCGGGTTAGTAAGTCGGGCCCTGTCCCGTTGAGATTCAAGGTCCAGGAATGTCGCCTTTCGCTTATCGGCGAAGATGCGTGCCAGAGTGGTCTTACCACACTGGCGCGGCCCCAGAAGTGCACATATCGGCGACCTCTTGAGGGCGGTTTCGATGCTTTTCAGATAAGCAGGTCTATCGATCATGCACACATAATACATGAAAATTCGGAGTTTAACTCCGAATTTTCATGGATAAATCACCGAGGGTAAAATTGCTGGCTCTTAACGATTTCGAATCACTACCAAGGTGTTTTCACTCCCACCGTGTCAGCAATTCTGATTAGCGATTTCTGATGTTCCGGACCGACCGGGATACCGATTTCGCGCCATTCCTTTTCGTATTCGTGTTCCAGATTGCCTGGAAGAAGTGGTCTGTCCTGTCCCGGCATGGGCAGGCATTGGTGTGCAAACTCGGTGTAGGCATCCATCTCGCGCAGGAAGAGGTCCATGGGCAGAAAATTTTCGATATTGATGGCCAGAATGAACGAGCCCTGATTCGAGGCAGGCCACTTGATAGCATCCCTATAGTAAAGGTCGGTTACGCCGGCCAGGATTTTGCCAAGGGCCGCGCAGCTGGCGCCGAGGCCGAGGGACTTAAAAAAGGCGGCTGGATAGCTCTTCTTCAGCTCATCGGTACCGGGCAACATATTAGAGGCCATGTCGACCACCAGAGGTGGCTGCTCTTTGTATGGGAAACCAAAACTTAGCGGGCTGCCCCCGCCAACGTGGCATACGTCTTTGTTCGCTGCTTCGACATTGAACACGTGTGATGAGACCGAAAAACCGGCACAGCCCTCCTTGATAATCATGTGCACGTATTTTCCCGCGCTTCCGAAGTGGTGATGGTTGCGGGTCGTGACCGCCCCGAGTCCGAACTCTTTCGCCTTGGCGATGGCGACCTTAGTACCCATATAACAGGGCAGGTGGCCGAGCCCGCCGTCACCATCGATAACCACGGTCGTGGGGCTTTCCTGCACGACTTTCTGTACGGGCCTGGGATTCATATTTCCCTCGATGACGTGCGTAGCGTAAGTGAACGTCTGCCGCGTCCCGTGGCTGAATACACCGCGCAGATCCGTATGAACAAGCAATTCTGTGATAATGGTGGCGTCCTCCTCGGACATGCCCACTTTGAGATAGATTGCTCTTGTGAGGTTCGTGAGGTCTTCAACTGAAACCCGGATGAATTCTTTTGGAACGACGTTCATAAATGCGTAATGAGTAATAAGTAAGGAGTAAGTGATAGCCGCCGGCGCTATATCATGAGTGATGACTCAGGATGGCGGGGCTATTTATGTTTTGCGGGGTCTCAAAGCAACTCACAAAGAAGAGCAGACGTTTCTTAATGGCATATCAAGACCGAACGCCTGCCGCTGCCGTTCAGATTCTCTCCGCCAGATGGTGGGCGATTGCCTCGTGAATATGCACTGCGGTTTCTACCTGTGCGACTTCAACGAACTCATCCGCCGAGTGTGCCTGGAGAATGTTGCCCGGGCCGAAAACAATGGTTGGGATTCCTGCAGCGACCATCTTCCCGGCGTCTGCTCCGTATGGCACTCCGAGGATCTCGGTGCTGCCGGTGACGCTCTCACAAGCGCTCCTGGCTGCCTGGACAAGGGTGCAATCAGGCGAGATTTCCATGCCACCGAACATGTTGAAGCCTTCGTCATGCTTCACTTCGAAATCGATATCGGGATGATTCGCCAGGTAATCGATGATCTCGGCACGGGCATCCTCGGCGGTCTCTTCTGGCAAGGTACGGCGGTCCAGTTCAATGCAGGCCCAGTCAGGCACTGTATTGACTGTCTGGCCGCCTTCGATGCGGCCCACACTGACAGTCGGCCCCCCAACCAATGGGTGGCCTTTTCTGGGTCGCATTTTCGTCGCGTGGTATTTCTCAATAGCGTTGAGAACCTTCGCCATACGATAAAGCGCGTTGATTCCATCGTCGCACTTTGAACTGTGCGTGCTTAATCCTCCGGTTCGAATACGCCAGCGGGCCGCTCCCTTGTGGGCTATCACCAGATTCAATTCGGTTGGCTCGCCGCACACTGCGAAATCGGCAGTTACGCCATTCTGAACGGCGTGGCTGATGCCTGAGAATTGGAATTCCTCGTCCATGGCGGCAAGGAACATCAGATTGAGTCGCGGACGATCTGCGTTTTCAACCAGACGGCTGATAGCCACCAGCATGGAGGCCATGGAAGCCTTGGTATCGCACGAGCCGCGGCCATACATGAGCCCATCCTTAATGACCGGATCGAAGGGATCGATGGTCATGCCTTCGACCAGTACGGTATCCATGTGCGCTTCATACATGAGCCAGGGTGCGTCGGCATGAAATTCGAAACGTCCGATGACATTAGGCCGATCCGGTTTCACTTCCTGCCGTTCGATGTCAGCGCCGAGTTTGCGCAAATAAGCATCGACGTAATCGGCCATGGCAGCTTCGGTGTAATCGTGCCCGGAGAATTCGCGGCCCATGGGATTGGTACTGCGAATCGAGACGAGGTCCTGGAGGAGAGGAACGACAGACATTAGTGAGATTGGGAGTTGGAAAAGGTGGTGAGTGAGGCTTTGTTTTTCGTTTTAGTCTTTGTCGTAACTATTTATTCAGTATGACTGCAGGTCACCCTACCAGTCCGAAGCCCAGGCGCGAACGAACCAACTGACAAAAAGATCTGGGACAGAATAATCAGACGCGGAGATCACATAGTCCAGACCCGAATCTTTCTTGCTCTTGATCTCCCCTTTCTGCTCTTTCTTGTGGTATTTGAAGGCAGCGGCGTGGAATGGAGATTCCCGCAGAGAATGGCCCGGAACAGATGAGAAATCGAACAAAGGTGAGATTAAGAGTAAGAGCCTGCCCTTCTGAGCAGCTATAAAAAAATTCACATAATCGCTTCATCTACTGCGGGGCCAGACCCCAGACGTAAATGTCTCCTCGATCCAGAAGCCGGCCCTCGAGCTTATCCTGGTCGGGGCGGAACTGGTAGGTTACCTGTCGCATGTAGCGCAGGTCGGCGGGATCTTCGCTGAGGAGCCTTTTTTGGAATCGGGCAAGGTCGAAATCTTCGAAGGGAATATCTTGCTTTCCGTCCGGGCCTTTGCTGAGGAGAACCCAGCCTTTCAGATATAGATCTCTTCCACCTTCCACAGTTTTAGGGCCGGGGTGATATTGGAACATGCCACCGCCGAAAGGATCGTTGGCGATTCGAGCAATATACTTGGGAGAGAGGGCAGCGAGCGATGGTGGAAATGAACCGTTGCCAACGAAATATTTGTCTATCGCCTCTGCGAGCTCATCCAACTGGTGGCGAGCCCGGATCGCCTTGGCGCAGGGTGAGTTCTTCACCGCCTCTGTCACAGCAGCGACTCCCAGTACGTGAATCAGTATGCCCTGGGAAGAACTGACTTCGAGCTCAAAACCGAGGTTCGTATTGCGCGCTGTGATAATCCCTGGGGTGAGTTTGTCCAGGCCGGGTCTCAGCTCTTTCATGGCCATAGCGAGGGGGGGCTCGGCAAATTTCTCGAGGACAGAAATGGCAGTCGTCATAAACCAGTCAATGCCAACCCTTGAGATTAGATTGTGGCCGTCCTGCTCCTGTCTCAGGCGATTCTTCAAATCCGGTAAGCCAGCCATGGTCTTACCTTCTTTGTGGGCACGTAGCGCGTACGCCACCACGTCCACCTTTTTAGACAAGACCACGAAGCCTTCTGTAAGGCCTAGAGCAAATTTATTGTCTTTTTGCCGGACTTTGAAAATCTCAAAGCCTGCCGTCTCCTCAATTTCGTATATGAAGCCCTGTTTCACGATGAATTCGGAATCCAGACAACTCTTGATCACACCACGAGCTACATTCCGGTCATTGAAGCTCAACGCCAGAAACTGATCCCACTCCCTGGGCTTGGTGAGTTCCCCTGTCTTGAGAAGCTGTTCTTCCATGTCGGCAACGTGTAGGGCATACACGACCTCACCGGTCAGGTTTCCGAAAAAATCCCTTTCGAGGTTCAATTTCAGCGCGTTCTCGAGAAAAGCTTTTCCTTCATCAAATTTGGCGATGTGCTCTTCACCCATTATCTCGCCAATAGATTCAAGCACGGCATCCATGAATGCTTTACCACTCTCGAGGTGGGCATTGAGGAACAGCGCGTAATCGCCGGGGACAATGGACGACCCTTTCAACTCTCTCGGTTTAGGACGGGTAAACGCCAGCGCAAACCCAAGAGGCTCCACGTCAGAGCGCATCAAGACCAGCCGTTCGCGTACGCCACCGTTCTCAAATTGGGTACTGGCGAAGATACCCGCCAGGCTGGGCAAACCGCTGATGCGGGTTTCCTTCATCTTTTTTTCATTGCCCTGTCCCTGCAGATTCCATTGGAGGGCCTTTTGGACATCGAACAGGCTCCAAAACGGTGTGCCCTCCTTTCGCAGCCCCTGCGCGTTCTTGAAGAGCTTCGTATCAGATAGCTTCGTCTCTGCCTCCAACACCGCTTGGACCGCGCGGCGGCCGCCAAGCATGAAGTAGCCGTTGGCAAAGGCCGAGGAAAAGGATTTCTGATTCCTCGAATCGACAAAGACATCCAACCTGCCATCACCGACCTTGACCGCCTCGTACTGCATGTGCGGTGAGTTGGCGAGAAGGTTCTCTCTAACGCCCTCACGGAATGTCTGAAACTCCTCGGCGCTGCTCTTCACTTTACAAAGGATCACCAACGGCGGGTCTTTCTCACCTATCGCCCCAAGCTGCCGTGAATCGAATACCGCCACGCCAGCAGGCCCACCCAGGTGCAGGCCCCATTCTTCCATGTCAACGCCCGTTATAGAGCGAAGGAAAAGCTTGCCGATGCCCATCAGCATGCTCACGCTCACCGCTGGTCTGTCTGAGAAAACCAGATTGCCTACGGGTGTCTCTGCAAGTGACTTGCGCATCTGACTGAAGTCATTCAATTCAGCATAGAAAATCGCTGTTGAAGGGATGTGCATCGCCGGCCCTGTCTCAGCAAAGATGATTGCAGGCAAAACCAGGCTGAAAAGGAGAATGTGGCGATAGGACATATCAAGTAGACCTTTGAGGGAAATTAGTCTTTGGGGGTGCCTTCGATCAGGGCAGGTATTCTAGTGCCTCAGCCCTGAGGGACAAGACTGAAAGCTCGCGGTCATCGTGCCAACCGGGTTCAACGTCCTCCTGAACGAAGACCACGAACTCCATGGAAATGTCGATCTGATCCTCGGCAAACCCATCGAACTGGATATTCTGCGAGGTGCGCTGCAAAACCTGTTTGGATAAGGCACAATCCCGGCATGGATGAGGATTCGCCAGCACCCCAGCAACGACGGAAGATCAGAATCACGCTTATTGGCGCCGTGATCCTGGTTCTCGTCCTCGCATTTGGAATCTACACCGCGCTGAGCCAGTCTTCTCCAGCCGGCGACCTTATTAAGTTTGTTCCCACCGGTTGCGATGCGTTCGTCCATGCACGCCAGTTTGAACAGGAGATCCGGAAATTCCTCGAATCAGACGAATTGAAAACCCTGGCCAAGTCGGAACGCCTCGAACGATTCAAGGGCTCCCGGATCTTTCAGACGGTCCAGACACGCTGGCAGAATCTCAGCAGCCTCTCGCCATTCAAACTGAACCTGCAGAACCTGATGCTCGTCGTTGGGACTGATGCAGGATTAGCCGTCCGCATTGATGCCGCCTCCAGCAAACTGTCCCTTCTTGTCCTCACAAGAACAAACCTTGCCCTGGCCAACTCGTCTTGGGCAAGCAGTTTCATCAACGCTGAGAGAAAAGAGTATTCGGGCTGCACCGTTCTCCATGCGAAAGCAGACGACATCCGGATTTACGCAACATCGCTCGGCAATCTCGTTCTGGTAAGCACCGATTACCAATTGCTGCGGGATTCGATAGACCTCTGCCAGGGAAAAACCAACAGCAATTTCGCCGATGCCGCCCGTAGCCTCCCTGCCCCCTCAGTCGAGGCTGGCTCATCCATCGAGTTGCAGTTGAACCTGGGCGACTCCCTTCGCAAAGGCATGCCGAAGAAAATCGAAAAAGACTCCTCTGTTTTCCTGTCCGCGCTGCATAGCCGCCTGTCCGCGCTGTCCGTCCCACCCGAAGCCCTGGCACTCAGCACCGTCTTCTTCTCAAACAAAATCGAAGCCCTGGAAAGTACCGGATTCGTCAAAGCAAGCCTCACCTACAATAAGTGTCTTCAACTCCGGCTTAACGCAGCGGTCAGTGGTTCGGATACCCCCCTCACTGTCCCCTTCTTCAGCATCCACGGCAGCCTGCCCTCAGACGTCAGCTACACCAGCGTCGAACTCATCCCATTCCGCAGTTGGTTTAAAGACCTCGTAAAAGCCGAAATAGAAGACCCAGCCGAAGTCGAATCGGAACTTGCCGCCTTTACCACGTTCCTCGGCATCAAAGATTTCGAAAGCGAGTTCCTGGATCTGCTGGGCCCGCAGGTCTCTATCATATTCGCTCCACAAGCAGTTGATGGGGACGCGTACAAATTCCACCTGCCCTCCGCTGCAGCGGCTATCGAGCTGAAAGACCCCGCCAGATTATCGAAGTTTCTCGCCCAATCCTTCGACCAGGTTATGGGCGACATGCACACCGATCACGCCACCCTTCAGAAACAGTCACCCCCGGATCAGAAAAGCGAATTTCCGTTTGAATCCGAAGAGATACAGCGAGGGAACTACAAATACACCCGAATCCAAATGCGTGACAACTTCCTTGGCCGCGCCCTCAGCCCGGCATTCGGAGTCATCGACAATTTCCTGTACATAACCACCTCGCACCGTCTGTTGGATGCCGTCATTGATACTCGCCGGATCGGCCAGGTTTCTCTGTCGAAGCAGCCCGAATTCGCCAGCCTTTGTGAAAAACTGGATGCGCCTCAATCTGGATTCTGGTATCTTTCGCCCCCCAATTTGGCGGAGGCCATAATGCCGATAGCGATCTCTTACATCGAGACCCATCAGGTATGGCCGCAGCCGCTGAAAAATGAATACAGCCAACGCCTTCGGGAGTTGGCTGACTTTATTGCTCTTTTCAAATCTGTGGCATTCGTGACACACCAGCAGGGAGACATCCAGACGGCTCACCTCGTCTCCCAGCTTTCGGGCGAATAGCACCACCAACGCCGAGGTGGCGAAATGGCAGACGCGCTAGGTTGAGGGCCTAGTGGGGGTTAACCCCATGGAGGTTCGAGTCCTCTCCTCGGTACCAGGTGAACGTTTAAGGCGTAGCAACTTCAAGTCGCTACGCCTTTTTTTGTTACAGGCTATTCCAACCCGAGGCACCCTGGCCAGGAAACGGCACGGATTCTTGACCGGTAATCAAGTTTCGAAATCCGGGAGAGCCGACCGGCCTTCTGCCGGTTAACCATGGACGCGTATCAAAGTAGCGGCGTAGCACTGCCTGATACTACAGCGCTACTTTTCCTCGTAACTATTTTGTCAAAAGAGATATAAGCTCGTGGATGCATCCGGGAGTGGTGGGGCCGTCATGAGCGCTGAGAGGCCGCTGTTCTGCAGTATTCCAATACTCAAATGCTCCAATTCTTACGCCATGGTAGAGACAGGACAGAATAACTTGGGACAGAATGATAAAGCACCAAACAACGGCTCAGAGAAACCTTCTCAAAGAGGAAGATATAACTGATGCTGATTGCCGGAATTGATGAAGCGGGATACGGCCCTGTGCTGGGGCCTTTGGTCGTGGGCGCGTCCGTATTCGAGTACCAGGGAAGTGAGCTCCCCGACTTTTGGGAACTCCTCCACGGCACCGTATCCAGGCCTGGCAGTTCGGCA
Source organism: Planctomycetota bacterium (assembly GCA_027625095.1). Classification (GTDB taxonomy): domain Bacteria; phylum Planctomycetota; class PUPC01; order JACPCR01; family JACPCR01; genus JAQBXN01. The sequence goes on from JAQBXN010000020.1 coordinate 40,987, forward strand.
ACGGGTCTGGTCATTGGCGACAGCAAGAAGGTATATAAACGGAACGGCCTCTCCGACCTGGCGGAAGGCGTTTTCGGCTTCAGTAACGCCGGCGGGTTTAAATATGCGGGAGACTGGGGCGCTTTCCTCGATCATTTCCGGGCAGATGGGGCAGTCGCCGGACCTGGGAATCCACTTCCTTGGTACAGTGGCCCCCACGATGGCCTGGAGGCCAGAACTGAAAAAGCCCGGCCTCTTACCGGATCGCTGAAAGCGGCCAATCTGAAATTTCTGGGCTATGTCATTCGGCCTGTCTTCGCGCCTGAACTCAATGCCATTCTTGAGACCCGCAATAAATCAGAACTCCTCTACGATCTCGCCAGCTCTCTGGCTACGGAGATTCTCGAAAAGCACGAAGGCCATGAGGAGAGCGTTTTCCTTTGTGACAAACAGGGCGGGCGAAATTTTTACGGCCCTCAGCTTCTTGAGACTTTCCCGGATCACGGATTCCTGATTGAGTCTGAGGGTAAGAAAGAATCTTCGTATCTCCTTCTCAGAGACGGGCGAAAGCTACGGTTCAAGTTCGTTATGAAAGGCGATGACACACATCTGCCAATCGCGCTGGCCTCCATGTGCTGCAAATTGGTGCGCGAGCTCTTCATGGGGCAATTCAATGCCTGGTGGTTGGAACGGATGCCGGGATTGAAACCGACTGCCGGCTACTACACGGATGGGATGCGATTCCTGGAGGAAACAAAGGACCTGAGGAAGAAACTAAAAGTGCGTGATGAAGTGTTAATCCGATCCAAGTAATCGAAGCGAGAGGCGGTCGGCTGATCGTTTTGGTATAGAGCGGATCTGAGTTATTCGCCGGGGTCGAGTCCCAGGCACTGAGACCAAACGAGGAAAACAAAAATGTCAGACAAACCTGTTGCTGTCATCATGGGATCAGACACGGACTGGTCCGTCACCGAACATACCATCAAAGACCTCGAAGCCCTCGGTATCGGCTACGAGTTGGAAGTCATTTCTCCCCACCGGACCCCGGAAGCCCTTCACGCATACGGGCTCGCCCTCGAAGAGCGCGGGTTCAAAGTCGTTATTGCCGCTTCCGGCGGCGCGGCACATCTCGCCGGCGTGCTGGCTGCTCTGACGACCCTGCCGGTTATCGGAGTCCCCGTTCCTTCTACCTCGCTCGGCGGCGTTGATGCTCTTTACTCCATTGTGCAGATGCCGGCAGGCGTTCCAGTTGCCACGGTCGGTATCGGTCGTTCTGGGGCAAAGAATGCCGTTGTGCTTGCGGCGAAGATTCTGGGTGTCGCGGACGACAAGTACAAAGCACTCATCCACAAATACAAAGAAGAACTTGTGGAAGAATCGGTACAGAAGGCCGAACGAGTGGCCGCTGACTGGCAGGCCGAACTGGCCAAATGAGCCTGTAGAGCCCGCACGGGCTTATTCAACGAACGACAAGACTTTACCGGACGTCTGGCCGCCAAACAGGATGGCCAGCCCTGCCGGCAGCCTGAACTGATTCACCCACCGCTGATGAGCAACGCCAATAGGGTCCTTCTGATAGATGTGCCTGCTCTCTCCTGCGGGCTGGCCGGAGATGACAGACTATCGAACCTGAACAAACTCAAGAGCCAAGGCACGGCAATTCCTTTTCAACCATCGTTCCCCGCGGTCGGGGCAACAGTGCAGGCATCTGTCACCACCGGGGCCACGCCGGACGTCCACGGGATCGTAGCGAGTGGCTTTTATGATCGGCAGCGGATGACCATCAGTTACGGTGAAAACTCAGACCGGCTGCTGGAGGCGAAGCGCGTTTGGGAATTTGCAAAGGAGCAGTCTCCGAAATTCAGCAGCGCCCTGGTTTTCTGGGAGAACAGTCTCGGCGCCGATTGTGATTTCATCGTCACGCCGCAGCCTGTTCCGAAGCGGGGTGGGGGCCATTACAGCTCCTGTTATTCAAAGCCGCCGGAGCTCGGCGACCGTCTTGTGCGTCAGCTTGGTCCATTCAAACAGGGATGGCTCCGAGGCCCATTCGCATCAATGCGATGCTCACGATGGGTCACTCAGTGTGCCGTTACCTTGATAGAGGACTTTCAACCAAATCTGGTCTGCACCAGCCTGCCTCACCTGGCATTCAGTTACCTGAAATCGGGTAGTGACGAACATAAACTCAAGACAGCGCTGCTGGTATTAGACGAATGCCTGGGTGAACTGATGAAGGCGGCCGAAGCCGGAGACTATTCGGTGATGGTGATGGGATCTTACGGGATGAACCCGGTGAACGAGGCGGTCTTCCCAAACCGATGCCTGCGGGAGCATGAAAGGCTGCTCACTCACAAAGTGAAGGGAATGGAATATCTCGATTTCGGGCAGTCCAGGGCCTTCGTCGTACCCGATCACCAGGTGGCGCATGTTTACTGTAATCCACACGCCATCAGCGAGGTCTACGCCCTGCTTTCAACTCTCCCCGGCATCGAGCGAATCTTGACTCTCGAGCATCAGAACGAATGGCATATCGACCACCCCCGCTCGGGTGAACTGATCTTGATCGCCGCGCAGGGATACTGGTTTGCCTACCCGTGGTGGCACGATGCTTACCAGGCGCCCGAATACGCGTTCCATGTAGACCCTTTTAAGAAACCAGGCGCCGATCCAATGGAATACTTTTGGGGCACACACCCGTTCGTCATTTCCCAGGACACCAGCAAGGTAACGCAGTCTCACGGACGGCTACCGGACGACAATGTTGTTGCTCCGGTTCTCGTAACCAATTTCACACCAAACACAGGCTCGGCAGAAGAAGTGAAGGACACCGAAATCTTCAGAATAATCCTGGAACAACTCGGCCTCGAAGCCGTCGAGCCGGAGTTCAGACATTAGATCCTTCGGCTACAGAATTCGGTGGTGGCGAATTCCGGCCATGAACGGAAAACTTCTGATGCGCATGTATCATCCGCGGCTTGTGTTCCTGATCATTTTCGCTCCCCCCACTTTGGCAGACCATTCGTCATGAAAAAGCATCTGGCAATTATTTCACTATTCATCATTGGATTAAGTTCTGAAGGCTTTGCCCAGAATGAAGTGACGAAGGCGGCAAAAGAGAACTCAGCGAAGGAAAAGGCCCAGGGACAGAAGAACGCAAACGCGAAGACGCCGATGACTGCTGAAGAGCAGGAGGAATACAATGCCCGAGTAAAAAGTAAGTTTCAGTACGCGGTGAAGTATCTGAACGATTCGGTGGCGGAGATCGAAACTCGCCGTGAAGAGTTAGAAGGACTGATCGAGCAAGAGAAAACATCTGTAAGTCCCCCTCAGCCGGGGATGTTTTCGAATGCTCTGCAGACGCCCCCGAACCATAGCGCTATCAACGGGAAGAAGCGCTTTCTTCAGACAAAGGCTCTCGATAACAATCAGTCACAGGAGGTGCCGGTCACGCAAGAAATCAAGGATGCTGCCAGGGCAGTTATCGAAGCAATGGAATCGCGCCTCCCACAGATTCATGATCCAATCGATCAACTCCAGGAGCGGCTCGCTACCATGGACAATCCACTACCCGAGGCAAAGGGAAAACTATCGAACACCTCTATGCCGGCCAAAGACCTCGGGCAGACCAAAGCGGCTGTCGATAAGGCCGAGGCTGATCTGTCCATCGTTCTGGCGAGTGCCTGGCTGCATTCAATGAGCCAGTCCCAGAATGCAACAGCAAAAGACAGCGCAGTGGAGACCACAGAGTCACTGGCACGGTACCGGACTTTGAAGAAGCAGTACGAGGAATTAGGCGCTCAATTGGGTGTGGTCTCTGAACAACTCGATGACGGTGTCGGTAACATTGTTGGCGCCCTCTACCCGCTGCCAGTCAAATCCAGGAAGACGACTGAAAACGCTCCCGAGATTAAGAAGAAATAGTGTGGCCTGTCTGTCTGATGTGACCATGAGACTTGTGCCGGTTCTCCTCTTATTCGCTGGATGCCACTCTCTCCCGAATAGAGAAACACCTCTGAAACAGTTGCGAGCCGGCATGGCAGTTCCGTTTTCCTGGACGGAAACTCTGGGCGCTGAGCCCCTGCAAAACGGCGGCGGCCTGGTGTTTCTCAAAAAAGGCGCGCGCATCTACAGCCGTGCCTGGCGCTTCCAATCAAAGGTAGACTGGCCACCTGTCGAGGGAGTTGGATTTCTGGAGGGCGCCACGATCCATGTCGCCTATCGATCCTTGTCCGGGGAGCCGGATCACGAGTTCTATCATGCATACTGCCGTTTCGAATTGGCGGCCGGCGGTCGGACATTTAAATGTTCATTCATCCAGAAAGCCACGGCGAGCCCCAAGGCACCCCTCTTGCCCGGCACTGCACAGGGAAAGATAGTAGTGGAGCCGTCGTCGGAATTTCAGGGCCATGTAGCGAGCCTTGAGATTCTGGCCGATTCACTCTCTTTGATGTCGGTCTCTGAAGAAAATTGTCCGGTACTGCCGCTCTGGCCATCAGAGCCCAAATTCACCGTTCGCCGAAATGGGCGGGCCATCAAGCTCTGTTGCTCGTCCTGCCTGGCTGTTTTCGAGCAGAAGCCTGAGGTCTTCGAAATTCCGCCGATGGTCAAATGAGATGGATTCGGCACTGAACAGTTACGAAGGGGCTTGTATTGTATCGAGGTCTAAGAGCAAAGAGGCGGCTCAAGGAGGTTGCTCGGTTTACGACAAGATGAACAACGGAATGAAGCGATACAAGAAGCAACTTCAACAAGATACCGCAGCCGCGCGAACAGCCGCCAACAGGACAGAGGCCGGCGAAGAAACTGATGAAGCCAGCCTCGCAGACAAAATGCGGCCAAACGACTTGGACTAGTCTTTGACGGCCTCCAACGCCTGGTACATCAGCGACAGCAAGGCTTCCACTTCAATAATGCTTTCATTCTTCAGAAGCTCCTTCCCCTCCGGCGAATAAAAGACAAGAGAGGGTGTTCCGGCGAAACCGAGCTTGTCGAACAGATCGGATGCCTCCTTATCCGCAATGCTCAGCCTGATGCAGGCCAGTTTTCGGGAGAGCTGAACCACCTTGGGGTCGACGAGCGTGGTCGCTGCCATCTTTATACAAAATGCGCATTGAGGATGGAAGAACTCAAGCATCATCGGCGCGCCGGACTCCTTTGCGATTTTATGAGCTTCCTGCAACGTGCCCTCCCATGCGATTTCCTTTTCCATTCCTTTTTCCGGCGCCACCTTTACAGACTTGTAAAGCATCGGAATCCGCAGCAGACGACGACCTGATTTGGATTTGCCAAAGTGCTGGACAGCCTGGACGGATTGGTCTTCAAGAGCCGGCGGGTTCGCACCACCCGCCCCGCCTGCTTTCAACAATGAGATAATGGCCGGTTCGAGAGTCGTGGCATTCGTCCATGCCTGTTTGAAGTAAACTCGCCCGTCGGTTCCGATCAGATAAGCACAGTTCGGAAGGTTCCCATACGCAGCACGGACCTCATTATTCATCTCATCAATTATGAGAGGGATGCCAGCCTTCAGTTCCTGGCGGGTTTCTTCGGCGAGCTTGCAGCGTTCGCCATAGGTGGTGGGCTGTTGAACTTCGGTGAATGTCTTTTCGCCGGCATGGGGTTCCCGAACATACATCATCCAAAAATCGACCTTGCCTTCGTATTTCTTTGCAATCGATTCAACACGACCGTGCTGACGCTTGAAGGGCGGTCACGTGAAGCTGCCGAACTCGATTACCACCGGACGCTTGCTGGCGAGAGTTGCGAGGGACGCTGGCTCTCCGTCCAGTGTCTTCAACTCAAACGCTGGCGCCGGATCACCGGGTAACGGTTTCGTTGAGGTGAAATTCTGAAAGTTGCCTCCTCGCCCACCGCCACTACTACGGCCGCTGGAACGGCTGGAACTCTGTTCAGGCTCCTCTCCTCCTGTCGCAGATTTCTGCTTCCAGGAACTGCGGGCCTTCTCCAACTCATCGCTGCCGAGCTTGCCATCCTTATTCGAATCGAATCTCTCCAGTATCCGTGCCCCCTTGTTGCCGAGTTCACTCCTGGTCAGTTCACCATCTCCGTCCGAGTCCATACGATCCAGCGGGAACACCGCTTGAGCAGACAGTGAGGTGGCAACAAGGAACAAAGCCAAAGAAATGACTTCCATGAATTCCTCCCAAATAAAGAGATTGCAACATTCAGACGGCGGCGCTTTCTGGGTTCTTCCCATTATGAACTGCTTCTACGGCAGCGGCGAAGCCGAAATCTCAATTCGTGTATCCAACCGTTCCTGTTTCATCCACCTTATAACCCCAGCGGCGGATGTATTCCTCTCCGGGCAAAAATTGGTCGTTGGCCTCGTCCAGTTTCCTGTTGAGGAGAACATCAAGCTCGGATTGCAGTTCCGCATGTGCCGGCTTGTCACACAGATTCTCTAATTGATATGGATCCATTTCATTGTCATACAACAGCCACGGGCCATCGAGGCTGCGGACATACGTGTGGCGTTTGGTTCGAACGCCCCGGAATTCACGGCCCCCCATCTCCCGGGTGAACTGCCCGAACGGTGAAACACACGAGAGTAAAGCGGCATCTTCGCCCGGATTTTCACCGCCACGCAGATACGTCGAATAGTCCAGCCCCTCCACCGACTCCGGGATTTCTACACCACAGAGTCCGAGCAGCGTCGGCATGATGTCCTGCGAATTGATCAATCCATCGAGCACCTTGCTTTCGGCCCCCAAGCCATTCGGATGCCGGACCAAGAACGGCACCCGAATCGATTCATCCCAGGGACGTTGTTTTTTGCGTTGGCCCTGGCACCCAATCATGTCCCCGTGGTCCGAGGTAAAGATAAGGACAGTATTATCTTCGAGGCCTTCGTCCTTCAGCGTCTGACGGAGCTCAGCAAAACAATCGTCCAGTGCCGTACAGTGCGCGTAGTATCCTGCCGTGTCACGTCGTGCCTCCCCTTCCATCTCTTCCGGCACATTCGGCCTGAGCGTAAGCGCTTCGGGATCGTACATGTCCCGGTATTTCTGCGGTGCCGTCAGGTAAGGCGCATGCGGCGGCCCCCAGGAGAGGAAGAGCGCAAAAGGCTTATCGCGGTCTGCGTTCCGAATGTAATCCTGCGCATCTCTTGTCTGCGTGATAGCGTCGTATCCATCCCACTTCAGCTTCTCCGGCCCGTCTCCGTAATAGTACGACTCGTTATAGTTGTGGGTGCATTCCAGCACCTTCCAATACTCGAAGCCCTGGCGCCGCGCTCGCGGAATAAAGTTCGACCGGCCATGCCCATCGATATGCCACTTGCCAATGTAGGCCGTCCGATATCCCCCCGCCTTGAATGCCTGCGCTATCGAAGTTGCATCCGTACTGAGGCAAAGGTCATTCAAAAAAATGCCATGGGTCCAGGGGTACTGCCCCGTCATCAGTGTCGCACGATAAGGCGTACACACAGGAGAGCCGGAGACCGCGTTCTTCAGATTAATGCCTTCCGCTGCAAACCGATCCAGATGTGGAGTCTTGACATTTGGGTCACCCGCATACCCGCAGGCGTCGGCCCTCCACTGGTCGGCAAAGACAAATACGAGATTGGGTTGATTGCTCATAGGTCTCCATCTCTTTGCAATTAAATTACAGGATTCAAACCCGACCATAACCCTATTCCGGCACAGACGAATTGGCGAATCAGTCTCGGAATCCGCTACCGATGTGAACTCTTCCGGGAAGTAACTCGGACGCGAAAAAGCCTGATCCTTACCATGGTGACCCCTTACGGCGTTAAGCAGAATATTCACAGCCAGGAGCTGAACACCAATAGCCTCTATTTGGAGGTGTCGTTTGTACAGATTCGAGAGGTGGCAGATCGACCCGCGGCGGTTAGCCTTTTTCACTTCCAGGTGAATCCTCACTTACAAACATCCAGCCATGCCCGTTAATAAGAAGAAGGCATCTCTTTGCATATTCACGATTCTTGTCGTGCCTTTCATAGGCGAAAGCGCGGAAAAACAGAAGCCGCTTCAGCTCCCACCCGCCTATGAAGGCAAGGTCGATTTCGTTCAGCAGATTCGACCCATCCTTGAGCAGAAGTGTTTCAAATGCCACGGTGCGGAAAAACAGAAATCCGGCCTGCGTCTCGATGCGAAAAAGGCTGCCCTGCCGGGCGGTGATAACGGCCCGGTATTCGTCGCCGGCAAACCAGCAGAAAGCGAGATCATCAAACGCATCGCAGGACACGATCCCGATAAAATTATGCCGCCCAAAGGCGACCCGCTGACGGCTGCACAGGTCGGGATTTTTATTGCCTGGATCGAACAGGGCGCGGTCTGGCCGGACGACGGGCTCGAAGTCAGGACCAAAACAGACCACTGGGCATTCCGAGCCCCAAAACAACCGGACGTCCCCCAAAGTTCAGAGGGCGTCACCAATCCAATCGACGCGTTTGTGCTCGCCAGGCTGAAAACGAAAGGCATCGAACCTTCGCCAATCGCCGACCGCTATACGCTGATTCGGAGGCTCAGCCTTGATCTGACCGGCCTGCCGCCGACTACGGATGAAATAGCTGCATTCATAAACGACAAGGAAGATGGCACTTACGAACGGCTTGTCGATCGTCTGCTTCAATCGCCGCACTTCGGCGAACGCTGGGCCAAGCACTGGCTCGATTTGGGGCGCTATGCGGACAGCGACGGCTACGAAAAAGATCTCCCAAGACCAAACGCATGGCGCTGGCGGGACTGGGTTATTGAAGCCATCAATCGCGATCTTCCATTTGACCAGTTCACCGTGCAGCAACTGGCCGGTGACATGCTGCCAGGCGCGACCGACGAAGTTCGCATCGCCACCGGCTTTCACCGCAACACGCTGACGAACAGGGAAGGCGGCGTCGACCAGGAAGAGTACCGCATCAAGGCCGTCAAAGATCGTCTGAACACAACCTTCGGCGTCTGGATGGGTTTGACCGTGGGATGCGCTGAATGCCACACCCACAAATACGACCCCATCACCCAGCATGAGTATTACAAGCTCTTCGACTTTTTTAATAACGCGGACGAAACGGACATCAAGAAAAACGATTCAAATCCGGACAAAGTAGCCGCATTCGAAACAGCAAAATCCGAGCACGATAAAAAGCTCACCGACCTCCAGGCCAGGCTCGACAAGAGCAGGCAGGACATTGCTGCCAGCCTGCCGTCCTGGGAGCAGGAGATAATGCAGGACACGATCCCCTGGAAAGCCGTCGAATTCGTATCGCTCCAGTCTTCGGGAGGAGCCATTCTCAAGAATCAGGAGGATGGGTCTGTCCTCGCCCTGGATCATGGCGCTGAAGAGACTTTCACTGTCACGGCGAAAACAGCCATTTCCAAGATCACCGCCGTCAAGCTCGAATCTTTGGCAGACAAGGAGAGGAAGGACGCCTTTACTCTCACCAATATCAGCGTTCAGGCAAAGCCCGTTGACGCGAAGGCCGCAAGCGGGCTACTCACTTTCAGCCTGGCACTATCCGATGCAGGTGAAGGCGCCTCCGATGCGATCATCAAAGACCCAAAGGGCTGGTCTGCTTCCAGGAACGAGCAGGCCGCGCTGAGCGTGGAGGTCTTGCAGTCACCGTCCGAAGGTGGATGGCTGGGTCATATGAAGAACGAGGGTGGCAACGATGGGGCAACTCAGATGCTTAACCTTTATTACTCGTCCCCTATTCCTGGTGCGGGCACTGTAGACCAGTTTCGTGTGTATTCTCAGGTCGGCCCTGGAATCAATTTCAGCGTCTACCTATTCCGGCTTCAAGGCGGTACAGAGTACGAGATCGTCTACAAAGATGATTTCAAATCAGAAGGGCCCCAAGGCATCCGCACCTATAAACTGAAACAGCCCTGGCAGGTGCGTCCGGGGGACCTGTTTGCTCATTCCGATCGCGGCGGCCCGGCATTCAGCGTCGCCCCCGGTACACTCAAAGATGTGCTCTACTACCCGCTCGGGGCGTTTCCCGGCCTGGGGGCATGGGATCTCAAAGGCAAGCCCGTGTTCCAGCAGAAGCGTACCTACATGATGCAGGTGAATTTCATTCCGGCAGCCACAGATCAGAAATTCGTAAAACCCGAGTGGGGGCAGGGCGGAGCGGAATTGACGTTCACACTCACCCACAAGCCGGGCCAGGCTCTCGGGCACTTCCGGTTGTCTGTTACCGACCTGCCTTCGCCGCTAGCACAGCGAGCAACTCTGCCCAAGGACATCGCAACGATTCTGCATATCGATCCATCCAGGAGAAATGACAAACAGAGTGATAAGCTCATCACCCATCTGGCGTCTACGGATAAGGGCTATCAGAAAATCAAAGAAGAGCTGGACGCACACCAAAAGAAAGCGCCAAAGCTGCCTGAAGTAGTCCATCACGCGATGCAGCACCGGACATCGCCACGCACCTCATACATCCATTTAAGAGGAGATTTCCTCACGAAGGGAGAAGCAGTACAGCCAGGCACCCCATCGTTCATGCCTGAAATCGAGGCTCGAGACAAACTGCCTGACAGGCTCGATCTCGCCCGCTGGATCGTGGACGAGCGCAATCCGTTGACCGCACGGGTCGCTGTCAATCACATCTGGAGGCACCTCTTTGGAGATGGCATCGTGCGCACGACGGAGGATTTCGGTACGCAGGGCGAAGAGCCCTCGCATCCCGAGCTTCTGGACTGGCTGGCAACGGAATTTCCCAAATTGAATTGGTCGCGCAAGAGTCTCATCAAGCTCATCGTCCGTTCGAACACCTACAAACAATCCTCGGCCAATCGGCCCGAACTCAACCAAACCGATCCGCTCAACCGATTCCTTGCTCGCCAGAATCGCTTTCGCATCGAGGCAGAAGTCGTCCACGACCAATACCTCGCCAGCAGCGACATCCTCAATCGCCGCATCGGCGGCCCAAGCTTTCGGCCCGAGTTGCCCGCCGGCGTCATGGGGGTGCAGTTCGTCAACAATTGGAACGCAGACAAGGGCGACATCCTCTACAGCCGCGGCCTTTATATACACCTCCAGCGCAACCTGATGTTGCCGATGTTGATTACCTTCGATCACCCGGATGGCATCATCTCGTGCACGCGCCGTGAACGTTCGAACACGCCGCTCCAGGCGCTGACACTCTTGAACTCACCGATATTCGTTGAATCCGCCAAGGCGCTTGGAAAAAAACTGGCAGGCGAAAGCGCCAAGAGCCGCGGTGAACGTATCCAGCAGGCATTCCTGGCAGTTGTTGGCAGGCCGCCCTCGGAGAAGGAACAGGCAATCGTTCAAAATCTTTTTGATCAGCTCAAGGCGCTTTATAAGGCTGATACTGAAGCGGCAAAAGCGCTGGCCGGAGAGCCGGGGAAGGACATCCCCATTGAGGAAAGCGCTTCCTGGGTGGCCGTGGCAAGGACGGTGATGAATATGGATGAGGTCATCACGAGGGAGTAGGGATAAGATTTTCTGAATACAACTTGCTCCCTTGGGACATTCAACGAATCCCGACGAAACATCCCTCATGCTCAGCATTGTGTTTGCTTCTCTGGAGAAGGCGACAGCCCGCGTTTTCAGGCGGGAATCTTGCCGAATGGAATATCCACTACACTTCGAAAGTAAGTCTGCTCGTTTCCTCAACCCCATAAAGTGCTCAACCAACCATGAACAGATTTCTCCTGGACAACGACGGTTCTAACATTTTCCACAACAAGCCCTGGGAAGGGGCCACCTTTGAGGAACTCATCGATGAAACCGTGCGTGAATGCGCGGATGAGGTCTCCACGGTTCTGATTTGCAGCAACGCCGGCACTTGCTACTTCCCGACCACTGTTGGCCTGATGGATCCGCGTGCGAACATGCTGCAACAGGCAAGGGAGGAAGGAAAAGATCTACTGGGAATGCTGCTGCGCGCCTTCAAGGAGTCCGGGCGGGAAACCTTCATCACCATGAGGATGAACGACGTCCATAATCCGGAGGACTCTGACGGCTGGAATACGCCCCCGATTCGCCGGGACAATCCCGAGCTGGTTGTTGGAATGCACGAAATCAAAGCCGGCAATGCGCAATGGATGTCTTATTGCCTCGACTACTCGCGACCCGAAGTCCAGGCATACAATCTGGCGTTGATCGGGGAGTTGGCTGAACTTTATGGCGACACGATCGACGGACTCCAACTCGACTGGATGCGTTTCCCGCGCCACCTCTCAGGACGCGGCGATGAAGTCTGGGAGAAGCGCGAACACCTGACCCAATTTACATCCGAGGCCCGCAAGCTTCTCAAGTCGGCCAACAGTGAAATTTTATTGGCATCACGCGTCCCACCAACAACGGAAGGCTGCCGGATGCTCGGCATGGATCTTCCGGACTGGACGGCACAGGGAATTGTTGACTTTCTCGTGCTTTGCCCGTTCCTCACCACGAACTGGACAATTTCCGTCCGGGCATTCAGAGAGTGGATTGGAAACGATGATGTTCCGTTGTACGCCGGATTCGATTTCGGTTACGGGAAGTCCACCCATCACCCGGAGTCGTTACGTGCGGTTTGCACCAGCCTTTACGGGTGCGGGGCTGACGGGATCTATATGTTCAACTTTCCCTGCTGGACCGAATATATGGCAGCCCGCCCCTACCATTGGATTTCAGGGCTGGAGAGCCCGGGATCGGCTGCCAGGAAGCCACTTCAGTTTTCCTTGAATCACAGCCAGCACCGTCTGCCCTGCGATGGCCCGGCGCAACTTCCAGCGACGCTCTTACCAAACGAAAAGGTTTCACTGAATCTACCGCTGCCGCAAGCAGCCCTGCCCGCGTGGCGATGCCTGCTACTGGCAAACTCACACGGAGACATAGAGGTCTCGGTCAACGGTGAGCCTGCATCAAGCCTTGGATCTGGTGCCGGCAAAGACGGCCATCGCAGCGAGATATTTCTTGAATTCGTGGATCAGTATTTTCGGACAGATTCCCGACCCAAACCGGCTGACTGTCGCAGCTTCAAACCGAATGCTTCGTCACTGAAAGCGGGGGATAACATCATCGAGATCACGAATACTTCGAAGGAATCCATCAAGCTGGAGAGTGTGAAGCTGGGCCTCTGGTGATGCGGCTGTAACGGCAGAAGGCGGGTAGCGTGATGGCTGAGATTTCCGACTAAGAGCCGGACTGGTGATCCGGTCTGCATCAATTGCTAGCCGCACTCCGACGCAACGGGAAGGTGAGTCGATACAAAGGGGTTCACTCTTCGTGATTTTCAGGAACGTTCCTTCCGCAGGTCATTCCATTCGTGGTAAACCTTCTTCCACTCGGGGGTAAATATCTGGCCATGTAAAGTGGCCCTGACCCGATACGGAGCATAGTTCCCGATGTGCCAACCGTTGCCTCGGTACATGGCAAAATCGCCTGGCTGCAAATTCAGGTTAACCGCGCCCGGCATCCCGCGGCAGTAGTCGAGGCATATACGTTCGACTTCCACAGGGCACATATCCTCCGGTGGCTGTCGCCCTTTCTCGAACGGAGGTACTGCCGCCTTCAACTCCGATGGCAGGTCCGGTCGCAAATCACTTCCGGGGACATACCACGTGCTGCTGTCCTGGTAGAGGGGGCAATTGAATTGATTAATGAAGTGCCGCCTCGTGGCGATCGTACGGAACTCTTCCGCGTCCAGCTTTTCCGACTCGAACCGGCGGTCTCGATGCCAACCGGTGCAGTAAGGACGCTCGCCGGGCTCGACAAGAAAACCGATTTGGTTCGTATCGCCATACCATGCGTCCTCGCGTCCGATGGTTCGGCGTATGGCGTCGTTCAGTTCCGGCAACTGCCCGAACTCCTTGAACGGCCCTATGTCCAGGTCGAAGTTTTCCACAGGTTGAAGCCGCTGTACCTGCGGGCCCTTCTCTCTGCGAATGATCTCCCGGCCCTTGTCTGTCTCGCGCCGAAGGTCTGCGACCAGTGACGCGGGCAGGATACCTTCAAACACCGCGTAGCCCTGTGCTGCATAATTGGCGAAGAACGAATCATTCCATTCGAAAGGCATGGCGGCCTCGGTCGAGATTAAAAGGGATGTGCGGGCTGAATCGCATCGTAGCGGGCCCGGCGCCCCTGAAGAAATCGAGCTGCAGTTCCGGTCGCCCTCTGAAACGTGCAGAACTACTTTGGATTCGGAAGCGGCCCCCTGTATGGCTTTGGGTTCCTCGGCGCCAGCGTACCGAAGATCACTACCGCAGGGGATAGATTCTCTGACACTGTAAACTCCGTCTGTGCCGGGCACTGATCGATATCGATGAACCGGTAAAGATCCGGAATCTGCTTTGCCGGTGGCACGCTGACGAACGCACTGAACATCCAGTGGTCGCCGCGGCCGGGCCCATAAAACCACAGACCCGGAAGGGATTCTTCGAGGTCATCGTTCATCGATTCGAGGAAGAGAGGATTCAGCGGGTGTTTCTGTCCGAGGCCAGAGCACTGCACCTGGCCCATGGGATTAGCGCCAAGGCAGACATCCGCGGATGCTGAAAGCAGGTCGAAATACTTTTGCTGGCCAGTGATTTTCCATACAAGCGGCAGCACCCCCGCCTGACCTGTTGAATGCGTTCCCATAACAATGGGCGCCCAGGGATGTTTGAAGTGCAAGTATGCCTTCTTCCAGGTGAAGTTGTCCGTATTCCAATCGTATGTGCTGCCGAGGTCTTGTCTGACCTTCTGCTGGAAAGCGACATCGAGCCCTGGCGTCCCGGCAGGCAGATCGCAGTAAGCATAGGCGAACGAAGTTGCTTCAGGTTTCAGGTAATCGATCTTGCCCTTCAGCGTTTTCAGCGAATCAATCACCTGGCCAAAACGGGCATCCTGCGTTGCCTGGAGAATTCTTGCCGCCGCGTCCGCCACGAGGATTTCTGCGCTTTGCTGCTTCGGCGGGAATTGCTGCAGCCCGCATTCGAATGCCTTGATCCCAGCGGCGATCAGTTGTTCACCTTTCTCTCTGCCAGCCACAAAGCCCCTCAGGAGGCGTCCGAGGTGCGCAGCGGAGGCAGCGAAATCAAAACATGAGAGCTGGCTGACCGGAAGCATCACGTATTCCGTGATCTCGTTATCAACATTGGTCAGCCATGCATTCTCGTTGGCATTCTTTGGATGCTCCCAGGCTTCGCTGCCAGCCGAGATGCCGCCGTCTGGCCATTGTGTTTCAAGATAATAGAGCAGGAGAAAATACGCCTCATCAAGGATGTCCGGGATTCCGTTTCCGGATTCCGGGATCACAAACTGTTCGTCGATGAATGCTTCCGGGTTGATCTCGTAGACCGACGAGAGGTGTTTACCAATCTTTAGATGCATTGGCCGGCGGTCGTAGTCACCCGCGTCGTGATATCCGCCGCGAACCTCCACATGCTTGATAGTTCCGTCCTTCTTCTCCTTATCGAGGTACTCTTTGATGGATTTGAAATTCAACGCCGGCCCATACTCAGGATAGGCAGCAATCTTTGTGTGCATCTTGCATTTGTTGCGCACCCAGGGCGTGTGCTCCCGCTTTAATTCGACACCGCACCGTTCATGAAACAGCGCCCGAATCGAGGTGAACAGTGGCTCGGCCATCACGTCATCGCCTACCCTGAACGAATACGAGCGACCCACGCCGGGGATGCTGATGCAGTATGAGCCATCCTTATTGACCGCGCGGAGATCGAGCGCGTAAACATTTTCCCCAGAGAAATCGCTCTTGTATGCGTCCTCATGTTTCTGCCCAGCCTCGTGGCGGAGCTTCGCCTTGCCTTCATAAGCCGTCTTGCCGCTTTTCAGATCGATCACCGAATAATCTGAAACAACCAGGTCAAGCGCGCCAGCCGTCCCCAGCCATTTGCCGAAGTAAGCGAAACGAATCCCTGCAGGCGAATAATAGCCAATCTGATTCACCTTGATGGCATCGCTTAATATCTGCTTGTCCGACCAGACAAATGAGGTGTCAACGCTCTTCTCTCCGAGCCCTTCGGAATTAAACGTGTATCTCTTGCCCTCGCTCATCGGCCTTGGAAGTCGCACGAAAACCGTCGCTTGAAAGGTCTTCGGCGTGTAGGCCGCGGGGATGTGTCCCATGTGATGGAGGTGCACATATCGGCCCAATATTGTGATGCCCTCCATCGCCGCCCCGTCTTCTGTGATGGAATAATGGTCGGCAACCTCGAGCGGCTGATTGAGGAGAAGGTTTTTATCCGAATGCGTCATCCGGAAAATGAAACCCACCGTATCGGCCGTGTAAACACGCAGAAATTCATGGTGAATGAGAGTGTCAGCGGGGCCGAGTGTGACGACCTTCCCAAAGCCGAAAGGTTCGGCATTGACGGCAGGCAGCATGAAGACTGTAAGCAGATAGCTGAGGCAGAATGTGTAAGAGGCGGGGGGGAGCATGCTCAAATTTCGGAGGGACGGAATATTGAGTCGGGAGGACTGATAGGGCAACATGTGCCCAGGATGGGAGAGTTGGGTTTCAGAAAGACAGAGGATCCAAAATTACGAGCAGGAAGGATTACCTGCCAGAAGGTATATCGACGCTCTGTCATCTCCTCTACCAATTCGCTAAAATAACCGTGTAACCTTACCCGACCCGTCCCCGTCTTAGCGGCTCAGGGTGTTCGAAATAGCTGGTCGCAGACGTCGGAATAACCGCCGCCTCGGCTGGATAGATTTGGAGAACCATGGCTCGAACCGATGCCGAGTTAGTAAGTCTCGTTCTCGAAGGCGAGACCGATTTGTTCCGGGATCTCATGGAGCGCCATCAGGACTCCGTGTTTCGGATAGCGATGCGCTACACCGGTAACACTGAGACCGCCACAGATATATCACAAGAATCTTTTTTCCGGGCCTTCAAGAAACTTTCGAGCCTGAAGGACCCGGGCTATTTTTACGGCTGGCTGCGACAGATAAGCCTGAACCTGTGCATGGATTGGCTTCGAGCTCGAAACGGAAATCCCAAATCTCTCGACACCCTGAGGGAGCACGGGTTCGACATAGGCGTATCGAGCAGCCAGCCGCGAATTTCCACCGTCGAGCAGGAGATGCAGCGAAAAACGATCAAGCAAATCGTCATCAACGTCCTGGAACACATAAGCGAAGACGCCAGGGAAATCCTGCTTCTCAGATATTTCGAAGGTCTCACGGTAGCCCAGATTTCTGAGACCCTCGGGCTCAAGGAGAACACCACCAAAGTTCGGCTCTTCAGGGCAAGGGAGTCTTTGCGCCCCATGCTTGAAAAGCTTCACTCTAACGGAGAGTTAATCTGTGATGGACTGTCAATCCGTCCAATGTAAAGTCGAAACCGCGGTCGAGGCCGGCGCTCTGCCGGACTTGTCAGCGGACGAAGAAACCCACATCCGTTCCTGCGCTCAGTGCAGCACAGTGGCCCTGCTCGTCCAGGCCGGTCTGCCTGAGAGCTCAGCCGTAAGCGAAGCCACAGCGCCCGCAGCTCTCGCGGATTCCGTGATGGCACGCATCGCTGCAGAGACGTCAGGCCGTCGCGCTTTTGTGGCCCAGGATAATGCCACGCCTTCAAGGTTACTGGGCTTCACGAAACTGCTTATCCCACTGGCGGCCGCGGCGCTGCTCGTAATCGTCCTGAAGCCGATGTTGCAGACATCGCCATCGAAGGAGTCTGCAGGGCAAACCGATGCGGTCGCCATGAAGAAGGCCGCGCCGGCAGCACGTACAGAAACTTCAAATTCAGTAGATGAATTCAAGGCCGATGACGTTGCCGGATCCGCCATCCCTCAATCCGAAACAGAGACAGCTTTGATCGCTGAGGCGAATGAAGTTGCCGAGCTTGAACCTGCTCCTGCACCAGGCGATGCTCCAGCATTCCTTTCAAAGGGCTCTGGAGTAACAGCAGAAGAGCAGGAGGGCGATGCAGCCCCAAAGGCGCCGGCCGGCCCAACTCTCGCAGACGAACCAGTGGCCACCGGGTCCGGAAGCAAACCCATGCCTTACCCACTGACCGCAAGGGACGCGAAGCCAGTAAAGGAGGATCTGGGGCCCGCCGACAAAGCGGATGAAATTTTCACTGTAAATGCCATCAAAGCCAAAGACCAGACAACCGTCACCGCGTCTGCTGAAATCAGCATCACAAATTCAGTTCAGGTAATAGCCCCCCGAGCAAGGGCAAAACAGGAGGAGGTCACAGAAGCCGCGGCTGAAGGTTCCCTCAATATCCTTGATTCGAAGCGACGGGCTTTGAAGATGGAAAAGAAGGCTGAGATAAAGACCCCTGGTGAAGCAGGGCTACCCTCCCAACCAGAAGAACAAATCGTGGTCGTTCAGAGCACGGTAATAGAATTGAAAAAGACAGATAGCCTTGAAAGACAGAAAACCGATTCAGACGCCGTCTTGAGAAAACTGAGCCCATCAGAAGAGACCCAAACGCGGGGTCAACCATTCCCCAAGAGCCTTCTCTCCGACAACCGCAATACAAACTCGACTCAACAGAAGCTGCTCGCCTTTCTGCAAAAACGCTTCCCCCAGGCCAAGACAGCGGATAACGACGGCACTCTACTTCTGTCCATCCAGCTTGGTGGAGAAACCGGCAAACCTGAACCAGCTTCAGCAGAGGATACAAAGGAAAAAACCGTCAGAGAAGAACGGGCAGATCGGCCTCTATCCGCCGGCCCGTTCGTCGTAACCGTCAGCTTCCTGCCCAATTCAGAAAACGAGAAAGCTCCAGCCAAAGCGTCCAAACCAAGACCTGCCGGGCCCGAACCGCAAAGAGAGGAGGCCAAAGCCCCGGACCTCGTCACCATTCAGATTGCAACAGGGGTCTTTCACCTGCGCCTGACAAATCAGCCCGCCGGATCCGATGCTCTTTTGAAGGAACTCATCGAGCTCCTGCAAAGTTATCGGTAAGGCATACGTAATGCGTAATGCGTAATGCGTAATTTTGAAGAGTGTTCTGAGTTTGGGAGTTCTTTGCCGATTGGACAAAGAGGCCCCGGCTCCGATGTTACAGTCGCAAGGTTCATCGGGACTCTCAAGAAAGGCAGAACCTACAAGTTTCAGGACGCTTTCAAGAAGTACTTAGCGCAAGCTTCAAAGAGGAGCACAAAGCAACCCCCGCCGGAGTTGGAGTAACGGCTTCAGCCGGGATCTTCTTCTGCTGCTGTTTGCCACCGCGAAGAACCCGGCTAAAGCCGTTACTCCAACTCCGGCATCCCGTTACTCCACCACTCCGCCACTCCACTACTCCTCCCACACTTCATCCATGCCTCACCTCCCATCCATGCACACTCCCAGACTCTTCCTTTTCCTCCTCCTCCTTCTCCCCTCGGCCTTTCCTGAAGCCGAGCTCGACAAGAAGGCCTTCGGGCTGTTTCAACAGGGCAACTACAAAGAGGCCCTGACGCACTACAAAGAATTTCTCCTCGACCCGAAATCCGACCAGGCACTTTTGCCCGGCGCGCTCAACAATGCCGTGCAGTGCATGAATGGGATCAACCAGATCAAGGAGCTTGACCCAGTTGTCGAAAAGACCATCGAGATCCATCCCGGGAACTGGAAGCTCCTCCAGGCCGCGTCCAACCTTTATTTCGACCAGATGCATTACGGATACATCCTCTCTGGAAAGTTCGAGCGCGGCTGGCAGCGTGGTGGCGGACGTTTCGTTCACGTGCAAGAACAGGATCGCCAGCGCGCCCTGCAGTTGATGAAGAAGGCGTGGGACCTCATTAATCGAGCGCCAAAAGATCAGCTTCAAGGAGATCGCTACGAACTCGCCGCGTTCGCCGAAAGGTTTTCCCAGATGCTTCTCGGTTTCCGCGGGATGTACGACGCATGGCGACTTCAATACCTGACTGACTTCGATACACCGCCCGATTTCACTGACACCACTCCCGCTTACTACGGCGGCGTCCAGGGTGCGCCGGTAGACACAGACGGCAAGCCTTTGCTGCACAAAATGCCTCCCACCTTCGAAGGCGCCAAGACCGACGGCGAACGCTGGCGCGCCATGCAACAGGCGGCCACCCAGTTTGATCCTGAGCGACGCGATCGCCTGCAGCTCGCTTTTGCCGATTTCTTGCGCAACCAGTTTGGCGTGCAGACCGCGTCCAGCTATGCGGGCATGTTCGGGCCGGTCAACGAAGGCGAGGGACGCCGCTTCTCGGTCGAGTCGCTAAAGGAAAACGAGACTATCGCCAAGCTCGCCACCGGCGTGCAGCGTTTCGATCTCCCCGACGAATTCAACTTCATCAGGATTTACCAGGAACTCGGCAGCAAGCTTCCGCCCAAATCAAAATCGCCCATCAGCGACCTCACATACAAGTATTACGAAGGCAATTGGGACAATCTTCCTGACTTCGACAAGCTCACCCCCTCCACCAAAGACAAGCTGCCCGATGGCATTTTCGATATAGGTGTCAGCCGCCGTGCAGACAACTTCGGACTTGTCTTTGAAGGCACTCTCAACGTGCCCACGACCGGGGACTATCGATTTGATCTTTATTCCGATGACGGCGCTTTGCTGACCATCGGTATGGCTCTCAAGATCAACAACGATGGCCTGCATGCCATCGAGACCGGCAAGAGCGGCACGGTGAATCTGCAGAAGGGCGCCTATCCGATCAAGGTCGAATTTTTTGAAAAGTTTGGCGGCGAGGGCCTCAATCTGAGCTGGTCCGGGCCGGGCCTGCCTCAGCAGTTCCTTTCCACGCGGCCCTCTCAGAATCATCCGCCCGAACAGGCGATGAACTACCTGGCCGAGGTCTTCGAAAACCGGCGGCAGTATCCCAAGGCGGCGGAGATATGGGCCGAAAACATCGAGCACTTCGGCCCCGGCGACAAAAGCTGGAAGCGCACTCGACGTGAACAGATCGTCGGCAACCTGGGCCGCTTCGAGCCCACCACCAGCCAGCCGGCCCGGGAGCCCGCGAAGATCGAATACCGCTTCCGCAACGGCAGCGAGGCCACATTCACCGCGCATTCCATCAAGTTGAAGGAACTCCTCGCCGACGTTCGTGCCTATCTCAAATCCAATCCCAAAAACCAACACTGGAACCAGAGCCAGATTCAGGACATAGGCCGCCGGATCGTCCAGGAAAATCAAGCCAAGTACATCGGCGCGCAGGCGGCCCAATGGAAGGAGACGCTCAAGCCAGCGCCGAGACATCACGACCGCCTCGTCGAGCTCACTACCCCGCTCAAAGACGCGGGCGCCTACCTGCTCACCGGCGTAATGAAGGACGGCAATACCAGCCAGATCATGGTGTGGCTCGACGATACTTTCATCGTTAAGAAGCCGCTCGACGGCGGGTGGTGGTATTACGTGGCCGACGCGGTCACCGGTCAGCCTATCCCCGGCATAAAGCTGAATTTCTTTGGCTTCCGCACAGACTGGCGCAATAACGCCCATCATACCGAGACCAATGAATTCTCCGGTACGACCGACAACAGCGGCCAGCTCATTCTCAAGCACGACAATTTGCCTCAAAACATGCAGTGGATGATCGCCGCGGACGACGGCGAAAGCCGTTTCGCGCACATGGGCTACTTCCACACCTGGCAATCCCGGATGCACGATCCGGAGTACAACCAGATGAAGGTGTTCGGCATCACCGACCGGCCCGTCTATCGCCCGGAACAACCGGTTCGATTCAAATTCTGGGTGCGCCAGTCGCGCTATGATCTCGATGACCAATCGCTCTTCGCCAATCGCCCCTACCTCCTGAAAATCCAGAGCCCGCAAGGGAAGACTGTCCACGAAAAAACCTACACCACCGATGAATATGGCGGCATCCAAAGCAAGTGGGAGATCCCCAAGGACGCCACCCTTGGCGCCTACTTCTTCCAGCTGCGCCACCCCGATGAAAAGCAAGGCTACCTGCCGGTCAACATGCAATTCAGGATCGAGGAATACAAGAAGCCGGAATTTGAGGTCAAGGTCGAAGCCCCTTCCGACCCGGTCAGGCTGGGCGAAAAAGTCACCGCAACGATCGAGGCCAAGTACCTGTTCGGGGCGCCCGTGACCAATGCTACGGTAAAATACAAAATCCTGCGCGACACCCACAGCGATACCTGGTATCCCCGCGGCAAGTGGGACTGGTTTTACGGCCGCGGCTACTGGTGGTTCGCTGAAGATTACGCCTGGTATCCCGGATTCCAGCAGTGGGGCTGCCTGGCCCCGACGCCCTGGTGGTGGCACGGCCGAAGTACGCCACCCGAACTGGTCGCCGAAAGAACCGTCGAGATCAACGAAGAAGGAAAAATCGAAATCGAAATCGATACCGCGCTCGCAGCCGAGCTCCACGGAGACTCAGATCATCGTTACAGCATCACCGCGGAAGTGACTGACAAGTCACGTCGCACCATCGTTGGCAGCGGCAGCGTCCTTGTCACTCGCGAGCCGTTCAAGGTCTACGCCTGGCTGGATCGGGGCCACTACAAGGCAGGTGATACCGTCGAGGCATCTCTCAACGCGCAGACTCCCGATGGGAAACCAGTCAAGGGCAAAGGCGAACTCAAACTGCTGAGCGTTACCTACGAAAACGAGAAGCCCAAAGAGACCGTTATCGAACGCTGGGATCTCGATCCCGGGGAAGACGGTCAGGTCAGCCAGAAGTTCATCGCCGCAAAGCCCGGCCAGTATCGGATTTCGTATACCGTCACTGATACCAAGCAGCACACGATTGAAGGCGGTTACCTGTTCGTGGTCCGCGGCGGGGATTTCAACGGCCGCGGCTACCGGTTTCATCATCTCGAGCTGCTGACAGATCGACGTGAATACAACCCCGGCAATCGGGTCAGCCTGCTGGTAAATACCGACCGCGAGGGCGGCACAGTCGCGCTCTTCGTGCGGCCTTCGAATGGCGTCTACCTGCCACCCGAGATCATTTCACTCAAGGGCAAATTCGATATGCGCGAGCTCACCATTGCGCAAAAGGACATGCCGAACTTCTTCGTCGAGGCCATCACGATCGCCAACGGCAAGATTCACCGCGCCCTCCGTGAAGTCATCGTCCCGCCGGCCAAACGCATCCTTAATATTGAAGTCCAGCCCACCAAGACCGCCTACAAGCCGGGCGAAGAGGCTAAAGTAAAAGTCAAGATCACTGACGATCGCGGCCAGCCATACGTCGGCTCGACCGTCCTGGCCGTTTATGACCGCGCCGTGGATTACATCTCCGGCGGCACAAACGTCAGCGAGATTCGTTCGCACTTCTGGAAATGGCGACGCAATCATAATCCCAATGAGCAGGACACACTGAAGCGCTATCAGCCCAACCTCGTCCCGCCCGGCATGGTCGGCATGAACAACATTGGAGCCTTCGGCCAAATGACTACGCCGCCTGAGGGAGGACTCGCATTAGCTGGTTTTGGAGGCGGTCAGGTCTTGATGCAGGCCAAGGGAGCTAGATTGGAAAAGTCTGCGATGTTGATGCAGGCTAACAGCAACGGCATTGCTGACGAGCAGGTGCTTCGCGATTCCAGCCCGGCATCAATGAATGCCTTGGGCGCCGCGCCGCCGGCCCCGGCATTCGGAGCCAAGCCTCAGGAAAATGCCGACGGAGGCGGTGGAGGAGGCCAGCTCGCCAAATTGGACCCTGTCGTCAGGAAGAATTTCGCAGACACCGCATACTGGGCCGCGGACATCATGACCGATAGCGATGGTATTGCGGAAGTTTCATTCAAGATGCCCGAAAATCTTACCGGTTGGAAAGTCAAAGCGTGGGGCATGGGGCACGGCACACGCGTCGGTGAAGCAAGTGTAGAGATCGTAACCCGCAAGGATGTGCTCCTCAGACTGCAAGCCCCGCGTTTCTTCGTTGAAAGAGACGAGGTCGTGCTGTCTGCGAACATACACAACTACCTCGACAGCGAACAGGAAATCGATGCCGTCCTCGAACTGAAGGGCGGCGCTCTCAAAGCACTTGGGAAGGCATCGCAGACCATCAACCTGAAGCCCAAAGGCGAGCAACGCGTGGACTGGCGCGTCAAGGCCATGAGTGAAGGCGAGGCTGTTGTCGTGATGAAAGCCCTCGGCCAGGATGACTCCGACGCTATGGAACAACGATTCCCGGTCTACGTACACGGCATGCTGAAGACGGTCGCCTACTCCGCAGTCGTCCGGCCGGAAGAGGAGACCGTCACACTCACCATCGAAGTGCCCGAGGAACGACGTGCCGACCAGACTCGCCTCGAGCTTCGTTATTCGCCGTCGCTCGCGGCCTCCATGGTCGACGCCCTGCCATACCTGGTTGAATATCCTTACGGCTGCACCGAGCAGACTCTCAACCGATTCCTGCCAACCGTCATTACCCAGAAGATCTTGATGGAGATGGGACTCGACCTCGCTTCGATCAAAAACAAGCGTACCAACTTGAATGCACAGGAAATTGGTGACGACCAGGAGCGCGCAAAGCAGTGGAAGCGTCACGATCACAATCCTGTTTTCGATGAAGCGGAA
Source organism: Planctomycetota bacterium (assembly GCA_027625095.1). Taxonomy (GTDB): domain Bacteria; phylum Planctomycetota; class PUPC01; order JACPCR01; family JACPCR01; genus JAQBXN01. The sequence continues at coordinate 65,369 of JAQBXN010000020.1, forward strand.
GTTCAGGAGATGGTCAAGGAAGGCGTAAAACGCCTGACCGACATGCAAAACCGTGACGGAGGCTGGGGCTGGTTCTCAGGCCACGATCAATACTCATATCCGCACACGACTACCACGGTGGTGCACGGCCTGATCCTTGCTCGCGATAACGACGTAAAGCTCGAGCCTGGTATCATTCTGCGCGGCGTAGACTGGCTCGCACGATACCAGGGCGGCGAGGTCACACGCATCCTGAATCACCTCAACAAGGTGGACACACAGCACAAGAAATCAAGAGCCGACGACCTCGATGCTCTCGCTTATTCGGTGCTCTCAGAGGCCGGCCGCGAGAACAAAGAGATGGCCGAGTTCCTTTACCGTGACCGGCTTCAACTTTCGGCGTACAGTCAGGCCATGGTCGGCCTGGCGTTCCATCGCCAGGACCGTAAAGAACAGCGGGACATGATCCGCCGCAACATCGAGCAGTTGCTCGTGGAAGACAAGGAAAATCAGACCGCGTGGCTGAACCTCGGCAACGGTGGTTACTGGTGGTACTGGTACGGTAGCGAATACGAAGCCCAGGCATGCTACCTCAAGCTCCTTTCCGCAACCGAGCCGAAGAGCCAGAAGGCTTCGGGGCTCGTCAAGTATCTCCTCAACAATCGCAAGCACGCGACCTATTGGAATTCCACAAGGGACACCGCGCTCTGCATCGAGGCCATGGCCGATTACCTGCGCGCCAGCGGCGAGACCCGGCCGGACATGACCGTCGAACTCCTGGTCAACGGCAAGAAGTTGAAAGAGGAGAAGGTCACCTCGCAAAACATCTTCAGCTTTGACAACAAGCTTGTCCTCGCCGGTGACGCCCTCCCATCCGGTAAGCATACCATCGAGGTTCGCCGCAAAGGCACTGGCCCGGTCTACTTCAACACCTACCTCACCAACTTCACCCTCGAAGACCACATCAAGGCGACCGGACTCGAGGTGAAGGTGAGGCGGAAGATCTTCAAGCTGGAGCGCGAAGACAAAACCACGAAGGTCGCCGGCTCCCGCGGCCAGTCGCTCGACCAGCGTGTCGAAAAATACAAGCGCCACGAACTCGCAGACTTGGCCACGCTCAAGAGCGGCGATCTGATCGAAGTGGAGCTGGAGATCGAAAGCAAGAACGATTACGAATACCTGATGATCGAAGACTTGAAAGCCGCCGGTTTCGAGGCGGTCGACCTCCGCAGCGGTTACGTCTGGAACAGCCTGGGTGCCTACCGCGAGCTCCGCGACGAACGGGTGACCTTCTTCGTCCGGCAACTCGCCCGGGGCAAGCACAATCTCTCATACCAATTGCGTGCAGAAATACCGGGCAAGTTTTCCGCACTCCCTGCAAAGATCAGCGCCATGTATGCGCCGGAGCTCAAAGGCAACTCGGACGAGATCAAGCTGCAGATCGTGGATTGAGGAGAGTTGGAGCATCGGATTGCCGGAGTTGGAGTAACGCCTTCAGGCGGGTCTGCCGATGCGACTAACAGCACAGACGGCTACGACGTGGCGGACGCTCCGCTCGGAGTGCCCCGACTCCTACAGCAGCCTTCTACCGCAACCCGAATCTTCGTCTTAATCTAGCCTGTTCCATTTGAGAGGTTTCGCGAATGGCGATTGGTTACTAGACAGAACGGCATTTGTGGCTTGCGCCACAAATGCCTGGACAGGCCGGAAGCTTTCGTTGTCCCGGTGTTCCAGAAAGCACAGATCTGGATTACTCAGCGATTCATCCTCTGTTGCCGCCGCCCTGCTGTGGTGGTCGCCCACCTTGTTGGCCACCGGGGCCTGCCCTTCCGCCTGGTTTCTTGTTTCTGTTTCGGGGATTTCCAGCACGTTGATCGCCTGAGGAATCCGGTCTTGGGCCGCGGCCGTGCATGGCTGCCGGGCGATTCGGACGTGAGCCGGTGTCTCTGTTTTCACGGGGACGATCTCGTCTCTCGTTTGGGCGCGGGCGATTCTGATTGCTTTGCTGGCGATCGTTCAATTCGCGCCGGGCGGATTCACGTTCCTGCCGGTCACCGATTTCAAGCGGCGGGAGCATGGGGAGCTTCTCCATCGGGCCGAGGGCGGCGAGGATGCGTTCGTCAATGCTGGGCAAATTTTTTGTGCTTCCGCGGGAGAGAGTCAGAGCGATGATACGGCGAAGATATTCCTCGGAACGTTCGAGAAGAATCTGTTCTCCGCGATCCAGGGTGCCCGTCATTTGCCCGTGCAGGACGGAGCCTCGGAGGTCGAAGAGCCGACGGAAATCACGGAAGGCGCCGGCACGAGATTCGTAATCCTCTCCAAGAAGCCATGAGCCGCGCATGGCGTAGATGTATCGATGGTTGGTACGGTCGGTATCCCCTTCAAGAAGGATGTGTTCGAAAGCGGTGACGAAGTAGTGAATCTGGTCGAATGAGTTTGCTTCGTGATAGGTGCGATTGAACCAGCGGATTTCAGGACGCTCCATGAGGTTTTCGGTCCAGTTGAGTTTCATCCATTCCTTGAGCTGTTCGGCCTCGCCCAGTTCAAGGTCGTAGTTGCCTTTGCCGTATTCGCGCTTTGCCGGGCGCAGGTCGGGCGTCTCACGGAAGATGAATTTTTCCTGGCTGGACGAGGTTGGGAACATCACGCACCTGATGCCGATCAGCCCAGTCTTGAAGAGCCGGAGAAGGGTGAGGGGCCGTAGCATGTGGTCTCTGAGTGTCGATTCGAAATTTTCAGGAGATTGCGTGGCCCAGTGTTCTGAGCCTTTGGGAAGTGCGCATTCAAAAATGCATGCGTCTCTTTCAAGGGGCTGGATATGAAGGACGCGCCCTGATTTCTGATTACTCTTGATCAGGTCCTCGACAAAGAATCTCTCTTTGGAATTGGGCGATCTGAGCTGGATGCTTTCGGTGAGTTCAAGTGGGTCACGGGTCCAGCGGACACATTCCAGGACGCCGCGCAAGCTGTTGTGGTCAGACATACGAGTGCGATTAAAGTATCAGGCGAAAATGAATGATGTTTAAGAGCTCTCCCATGGATTACCATTACTGAAGTGGAAATCTCGGTTGCCATGGATAACTCTAAGGGCGATCACCCTGTATTTCTCAACTCGATATATCAATCGATATCCATGAATAATAAGTTCGCGAACATCCTCAGATTCGCCTTCAGGAACCATGCGTCCGATGTTGGGAAAGTTTTCAAGCACATCGACCGCGTTAACAATTTTTCGATTAGACCTGCCGCATAGTACTTGCTATCGACGGCGATGTAGTCACGAATGGCTTGGAGATCCTGAACGGCAGGTTCAGTCCAAAGTATTTTCATTACTGACAAATCTCGCCTTTACCTCTTCATGTGAAATGAGACGATCTTCGTCAGCGGCCTTTACGCCCTCGTTCATTTTCTTCTTCACGTAGAGTTGATACATCAGATCTTCCCACGATGCAGACTCTGGAAGCTTTTGGATTAGTTTCATTGCTTCGTCTTTTACTGATGCCATTCCGTCCTCCTCTGAAATTGGTCAGCAGGCTCTTTCAAGGCATTCTAACCCGAATAACCGGTCTAACCAGATAAAGATCAATCCGCTTTAACAATTTCCGTAATCCAGGCTGCCATCTGAGCTCGAATCGCATTCAGCCTCGTCAGAGACACCTTCTCCACAAATGGTTGTTCACCAGCCCAGGGCAGCCCCAGCAAGAGTTCACGGAAAGAGTCGGAAATTTTCTTCCCTTTATTCACTGTTTCCGGTTGCTCACTCTTGAGGGCATGTTCGATGCGCTGTTGAAGTGTGTATGCGTATTTGTAATCGTCGATGCCTTCACGGATGCCTTCCCATTGCGGGGTGGGAATGTTTTCGAGGCTGGCTTTATCAGGGTAGGTAAGGCACGAATCTTTGGGGAATGTGGGTGACAGGGTGATGCCGTCAAAATCGTTGAAGGCACTGCCCCGGGGCCGTTGGAAGGTCCAGATGAGGCAGCCGTCCGCCGCGGATTTATAGTGCAGGAGGCCAGCCATGAAGCGATTGCGAAGCATGTTGCCTTCGTAGCCGTTGAAAGTGCCGGTACCTCGCCACCAGAAGAGCTGGCCGGCCCCACGGCATTCGTTGAAGCGGGCGACGGCCTGTTCGCCTGTGAAAACAGACATGGATGGATCGAAGCATCTGACCGCGAGTGAGCTCCTGAGTTCCTCACGGGCGAGGATGGGGTCGCCTGTGAAGAGGCAGTTGAGTCCCGAACTTTTTGCGAGGCGATAGGCGAATTTAGCGCGTTCGGATGCACCCTTGTCACCGGGCCTGGCCTCGGGGCCCATGTAGACGAGTTCGGGCCATCGTTCTCGTTCAGCCTGGTAGCGGACCCGTCGTAAGGCGTCCATGAACATTCCTTGAAATTCCGGCGTCCATTGATAGGTCGCCCAGTCCGGAGTTATCCCCTTCGGGCCTCGGATACGTCCGGCGGCAAGGAATTCTTCAAGGTATCCGAGCCCCAGTACGACGGGGCCATCGATTCCGGCATTGCGCATGAGAGGCACTGCCCGCTTGAGTAGCGGCGAGGTCCAATCGGTGACCATTTTGCCCTCGATTTTGAATTCACGTTCCGCGGCGAGGCAAAGGCTGCGGATGCCGTGGGAGCGGATGTCCAGCAGTTCGGCGAGCAGGCCGGTATCTTCGGGGTAGCGGGTAGGCCATCGGTGGGCGTCAACGTAGAGAGACCAGAGGATGCCTTCGGGCTCTTCCAGATTGAAGGAAAGGACGACGACTTCGACGGGCACAGGGACTTCATCTTTATCCACGATGAAACGAAGCTCACCTTTGTAAGTGCCGGGCCTGGCTCTGGGCGGAACGTGAACGGTCAGCCAGAAAGGCTGCGTGGTGTTCGCTGGCAGATCGAGGGCAATGAAGCGTTCGAGGAGTTCAGGAATGTTCCAGAACGTTCGGCCCCGAAGGCGAAAGTCGGTAAGTCGTAAACGGAAGTGAACCACTCGCAAATCGAGCGCGCCGGCCGGCAGAATGTCGCCATCTTCAGTCTTCAGATCAGTGAGGCTGCAGCGGAGGTTGTTGAGGGGCTTGAGGGTGCGGAGGGCGAATACTGCTGGCTCGTATTCTCCGGGACAGGCGGATAGACGGACGGGATTGTTTATCTCTTCCTTTTTTGGGATCAGGTGTCGCCGGTAACTGTCGGGGTTGTCCGTGACGAAATGGAAGTAGCCGGTCTTTTGCTGGTCTTCACTCAGTTCAGGCATTTCCACTTCGGGCCGGTGGAGCTCGGTTTCGGCGAATTCGTAATCGCCATGAGAAACCTTCAATCGCGTCTCAGACTTGGGCGCGGATTTCTCGATGAGGTAGGCGTCATCTATCCAGAGGCTGCCACTCTTGCAGTGGGCGATGATAGTTACCTTAAGGGCGCGATAGCGACTTGGAATAAATATATCGGTGCCGAGGTGAATCCAGTTTGAGCCGCGTTCGATGGAGACCAGCCGCAGGGTGAGTGCAGGTTTCCGCCGGAGGCTGATGTCTTTGTAAGTGAGTTCAACGATGAGGCCATTGAGGGAATCATCAGGATCAAGGACAAATTTTTCAGTGCGGTAAAAGAGCCCGAATTCATAGAGCTTGCCGGGAACTACTTTTACCTCCGTTTTCAAGTTGGGCGCTTCGTCCTCGGGAGTCTTGACGAGCTGGACGCTCATCTGGCCGTCCCTTCGCGTGCCGGGCGAGAGCCTGACCTGCTGCCTGTTCGAGGGAGTCCAATGATCGTACGCACTTTCAAAGCTTGGGTTCTTGATCAGGTTGACCACCTCCTTCGGCTCCTGGACGAGCTGGGATACCATGGCCTGCTGCTCGGCATCAAGCGGGCAATTCTGAAGAAGGATGAAGGTCAAGGCGATCAGCATGAATCAAACCATATCGGGTAGTTGTATCATTTCTGGCTAGCGTGGGGCACGAGCCGGAAATTGCAAGGTAAAGCTCCGTACCTGAGAAAATCTGCGAGGCGATGTGCCTGAGCTCGCATTTTGATGCCCTGGAGCTGGACTCTGCCGCCGGTGATGGACTCCTGAATTCGGGGCGCGACCTGGATTTCGCCGTTCATCACGACCGCGAGCTGTTTGCCAACGTTGGCGGCGGTGATTTCGGCAAAACGTTTGGCGTCCGGATCGAGAAAGTCGATGGTGATGACGGTTCGCAAATCGATGCCTTGGGTGAAGTATTCCACCCCGGCGAATTTCGGGCATGCCATCTCGACTTTTTTCCGGATTGCATACATCCGTTTCTTAACCAGGGGGTGAACAATATCCTCGAGATTCATCTGCTCCTCGCGCGAGGGAACAGCTTCACACTCTTCAGGAATTTCGTCCCCGTCTTCCAGCAGCTTTTCGACCAGGCGAAGCTCGAGGAGCCCTCGGCGATGCAACCAGGGGAGAGCGTCGCGGAAGTTTCGGCGTCCAGTGATTCTGAAATGGATACGAGGCGCTGATGCTTCCGCTTGAATGTCTATGACCGAAAAACTCCAGGTGTCTATGGGAAGCTCTCGCTGAAGTGTGCCGAGCCGCTGATCTAAAATGGAAACGGCGGATTCAAGGTCGTCGCGATTGACCTCTTCAATGGGGATCATTGAGTAATCGAGTGTGAGGGTGCTCTTTTTCTCAGACCAATAGAGAAGGATGCCGCCGGCCACCGCGGTTATTGTGCAACCGAGTAATGCTCTGGAAAGGAAATTTTTCATGGCGGGAAGGCAGGCGAATCAATGGCAAGTGCAGGCTTGCGTCAGTCAGGCCGCTATTTCGACTGTTCCCAAGGTTTCGGCTTGATAGCGGGGGCGGGTCCATCATCCCGCTGAAAAAACATCAGATGCTGCCAGGGCAGGCCGTCAAACTCTCGGACCAGTTTGTATCCGTTTTCCGGGATTTCTTTCATGATCTGGTCTTTGCTCATTTTGTGGAGCAGTTTGATGGGGACTTTGGGGTCTTCCATTCGGAATTCTGCGAGCACCAGCAGGCCGTCTTTCTTAAGGGCGCCCCGCATGGTCTTCAGCATGTGGACCGGGTGCGAAAACTCGTGGTAAACGTCCGCCAGAAAAATCATGTCGAGCGAATCGGGTGCAAGGTAAGGGTCATGATACGCCCCAAGGATGAGTTCGAACTTCGCCTGGCCCTGTTCCGCAGGCCTGCCCCGTTCGACTCGCTCCACGGTGTATCCCTCGCCTTTGGCGTTTTCTTCGAGCATGTCGAGCATTTCTTTCTGAATGTCGACGCCGACGATCTTGCCCTTCTCACCTACAAGTTTTGCCAGCTTGAGTGCATAGAAACCATTCCCGCAGCCGAGATCGCAGATGATCTGCCCCGGTTGGACTTTAAGCTCCTTCAACAGGGTGGTGCAATCTTCCTGACGCTGCCGGTTTTCACGCATCAACCAAGGTGCGCCCTGGTAATGCATCGTCTGTGCAATGCGGCGTTCCTTGTAATGGGTCAGTGCCGGGGGGGCTTCCTCTTCTGCGAAGGACGGAATTAGTAAGGTGAGGAGCAGAGCAGCTATAGGCCAAATCTTCATGTGGTTACCCTGTTGGAAGGTGATTGTGATTGCCCGGGCGATTCGCATTCTAAGAGACGACGGTTGTCATGCGAACATTCAGACCTTGCTGTGATTGCAGCAACCGTAGACTCATTAACAGGCGACGTGTGGATAGATTAGCCAACCTTGTCGGTCGGTTCTGGCTCGGCACAATTCGCCCGCGGCGTTTGTGACATACAGCGTCTGCAGATCGGCATCTCCGAAGGTGCAGTTTGTGGGGTCAACTTCCATCGGGTGAGTTTCAAGCACCCGACCGCTCGGAGCGAATACGTAGATCATCGGGCCGGGGCCGCTGCGGGTAGACCCGGCGGTGGCAACAAGATTTCCCTCCACGTCCAGGCACATCCCGTCAATGCCGCGGTGCGGGAAAAAATTGTGGAGCACTTCGTAATTGCCAAGAGTGTCATCATCGTTGATGGGATAGGCTCGGAGTTCTCGATTTTCACCTTCGCCCGGATCGCTCTCGGCCACATAAAGGGTTTTGCAATCGGGTGACACAAGAAGGCCGTTCGGGCGGGTAGTGTCAAAGGTCATTCGTATTGGAGCCCAGGAACCGTCGTCTTGAGGGTCGAGCCGGAACACAGACTCGTGGCCCAGCTCCATATTATCTCGGCTGCCACCATACCGGGGATCGGTAAACCAGGCTCGACCCTGGGTGTCGATGGCCACATCATTAGGGCTGTTGAGTCGTTTTCCCTCGAAGCTTTCGCACAAGACATTTCGCGAGCCGTCCTCCTCGTAACGGGACAGGCGCCGCCCCCCGCCTTCGCAGACGTAAAGCAGGCCGTTTTTATCGAACATGAGGCCGTTGGCTTCATTGGTATTGCTGATGTGCTCGGTCGTTTCCCTGGTTTCGGGGTCGAAACGCATGATCCGATTGTTGGGGATGTCAGTGAAAAGCAATCCGCTGCCGTCCCAGGCCGGGCCTTCGGTAAACCGATAAGGTCCGGCAACTTTCTCAAATTCCCAGGTCATCTTTGTAATCCTCAAAGTTCATGGACAAGACATAGCGCGGGGATCTTACAAGGGATGCTCGGAAGGGGGAAGTAGGGAAGCTCTGCCATTTCAGTGATTGGGCACACAGGGCAGGCCCACGATCTACCGAATCGGCCGGACTGAAAATACTGTGGAAGAGGGGACAGAATTTGCCGATATGAATATTGACGGTCAAGTAATTCTTGCTTAACTTTTCCCCCAATCCCCCGCTCAAATCTCGTCAGGAGTCTGGTGACATGTATCGGAAAAATCGCCAAGGCAGTGCGTTTACTCTCATCGAGCTCATGATGGCTATCGCCATCATTGCTATTCTCGCTTCCCTTCTGCTCCCCAGTCTGAAGTCAGCTCGGGAGAAGGCGCGACAGGTCAAGTGCAAGCAAAATCTGCGGCAGATTGGCATCGCAATGCAGCTCTACGCCAACAAGAACACGGGGCAATATCCAAATGCCGGGCTTCCTCCCTTTGAGGACGACCTGTCAGCTCTCTACCCGGAATTTGTTGATGAACTCAGGGTCTTTGAATGCCCAAGTTCAGGGATAACGGTCACTGTCGCAGCTGACCTCAAGAACAATAATGCAGGCACTGGCGTAGGTGGCATGAGCTATGAATACCGGCCCCACTACACATACCTTGACGGGTTTGTTCAAAAGGACATGAATAACACCGCCAGCCTCGCTTCACAGATTCCCATGGTGCAGGATCAGGTCGAGTCGGGCCACATCGGCACGATGGATAACCTCGACAACCATGGTATGGATGGCGTCAATGTTCTATTCGCCGATTGGCACGTGGAATTGGTCAAGGCTGAGGTCTACACCAAAGAACTCACAAGCAGGGATTTCTTTGAGACAAACATACCAACTGATGACGAAGGCCATGGTGATGGAGGGACACCCCCTCTCGAAGGAGGAGGAGGAGGAGGAAAAGGCAATTTCCCTGGCGATGGCGATCACGAGGGGACAAGCCGAAAAGATGGAACTGCTGAAGATCATGAAAAAGGAAAAGAGCATGGTGATGGGGAACTGGAGACAGAAAGAGGGAAAGAGCACGGAGACAAAGCGGACGAGCAGGAACGAGAAAAGGAAAGAGCAGCGGAGAGAGAAAGAGAGCAGGAAAAGCAGAAAGAGCACGGAAATAAAGACGACGAGCACAAAAAAGAAAAGGAAAGAGCAGCGGAGAGAGAAAGAGAGCAGGAAAAGCAGAAAGAGCACGGAAATAAAGACGACGAGCACAAAAAGGAAAAGGAAAGGGCAGCGGAGAGAGAAAGAGAAAAGGAAAGAGAAAAGGAAAGAGCAGCGGAGAGAGAAAGAGAGAAGGAAAAGCAGAAAGAGCACGGAAATAAAGACGACGAGTACAAAAAAGAAAAGGAAAGAGCAGCGGAGAGAGAAAGAGAAAAGGAAAGAGAAAAGGAAAGAGCAGCGGAGAGGGAAAGAGAGCAGGAAAGAGAAAAGGAAAAAGAGAGAGAAAGGGAACGGGAAGAAAAGAAATAGAGAGGCTGAAAGGGGCTGGCGGGCAAAACCACAGATAATCAGGAGCACGAACAAATCAGAAGAAGCACGGGCGCCTTAGACCCTGACTCTGTTACCCCCAATTTAACAGTCAGTACACCGACAGGGGGATTAATGCCTGCAAACGCACAGCGGGATGGCGCTGACACTCAATATCCGGCAGGTTCACGTCATTGGGGCTCGGTGTTCGCCTGGAATCGTTCGGGGCATTCGTGCGATTGCAGCCTGGTCTTGAAGGTCTGGTGCACATATTTGTATAATCCCTTCGGGATAAACAATCACGGGTTCACGGCAATCCCATGGCGGCGCTTGCACCTTCGGCGCGGCACTGACCCTGGGCTCTGGAATCCCACCTCTTCGAGGTAAAGAGAGATAACATTGTCAAGTTAATCATCACTTTCTTCGGTTTTCTCATCTGTTCCGGGCCATTCTCTGCGGGAATCCCCATTCCGCGCCGCTACCTTCAGATCTCACAAGAAAGAGCAGAAAAGGGAGATGGAAAACAAGATTAAAAGTGAAAAAGATTCGGCCCTGAACAGTTACGCTAATCCATCCTTACGTAGATCACACCATCCTTGGGCATTCGGTCTTTCACCTCGGCGTAAAAACTCTTTTCCTCCGTGCTGATGAATATCTTCACCAGCGGCCCTGTTGGCACTGATTTCAGCTTCAGCGAAAAGTCGGTGAGCTCGTAATCTTCGATGAGCTGCATGTGGAAGCTGCGCACTTTTTCAGGCAGCCGGTTCTGATACTTGCCGAATATGCGCGCCAAGGGTGAGAGCGCCACCCGATCATACATGGCCAGAATTCTCAGTGGTTTGTCCTGCAGAGCCGTAGTGCTGCAATAGATGACAACGTCTTGTTTCGGACCGCCCAGAATCCAGTCGTAGTAGTAAGGCCGCACCAAGAGATAAGCAAAGGCGCTGAAGAAGACAACTGCGAGCAGCGTATAAGCATGCAGGCTCCTTCGCTGGATTTTTAAAGAGTCTTCCATGGCCGAATTTTGGAGTGCGGTGACTCGTCACCGCTTTTGACTTTAGATGCGTCCTACACGGCGAGAAATTTCAGGCCGCGTTATTTCTTCTCTTCTGAATAGTCTTCGAAAAACGAAAGCTCCGGCAAGCCGGAGCTTTCCAAAGAGGTCGCGCTACCTGTAGAGCTCCAGGAAATTCAACAGATTCCTGTCGCCATAGATTAGGGTCGTAGCGGTTGACGCGGCTGCCCCAGTAATGGGTGACCTTCATCTGCACCTCGCCCTGAGCGCTTGTGCTGAGCTGGCCACGGGCAATGCTCTGGTCAGGGGCCTGAACTACAAGCATTCGGTCGAATGTCGAAAGGATTCTGCGAGCGGGCGCGTTATCGAGCGGCATGTAGACCTCGAACGGGCGACCCTTATTGAGGTAATAGCCGGAGATGGCCTGGTCTGCGGCCGCAGGCAGATTGTCACGCCACCCCGTCAGCCAGTTGTTTACGTATATCGGCCGCCATTCCTTGCCTATCTTGCGTGCCACAATAAGCGCGGTCAAGACTCGGCCGGTGTTCTGGGGTTCATACGTCGTCTCAGGGCCGGAACGTCTGTCAATCCCGCGAACGCCGATAATGCGAACGACCTCGTTTCCAGTGGGAAAATCGAGGCCGGTATAGGTGGGGCTGAGCAGATACGGCTCAAAAGGCACCATGGCCTTCGAGACGACCGTCCAGGGCGAGGCATCGTCCAAAGGCTGGAAGCGAAAGGTGAAATCGGTCATTCGATAGTTGAATTGCGCCTCAACTGTGGGCCACTTCGAGGTGCGCCATTCGAAATTGTCGACAGTTCCAATCCAATCCATATACGGCTTGGGCGGTGCGCTACCTTTGAGGAAACGATTGTCCGCCAGGGTGTCTGCAGGCTCGTAGGCCGCTATGTAGCCGGAATCCGTCGCAACGATGAGATGACCGGCATAGGGTACCGGGGCGCTTGAAACATTGCTGAAGTGACGGGCTTGCCATAGCTGTGTGCCGCTTACGGCCTCGAATGCAAGCAGGCTGTTTTCACCGCCCGACAGACCAATATACACAAAGCCATTTGCAACAACCGGCGAACTCAGACTCTTGGACTGTAATGAGGCCTTCCACACCAGTTGGTGGCTCTTAATATCTATCGCGCTCAGAAAAACACGATTGTTGTCGAAGCTGGTGATGTAAGCCCGGGCTCCATCCGTGGCTATACCAGTGACAAGTCCTTCAACACGGTTGCCCCACAAAGGAGTGCCATTGGAAAGACTGCGAGCATAAACCAGCGAATCCTGACCGGTCGCAGTGAGAAAGATATTGCCGGTGATTACAGGTGGGATGCGAAATGCGTCTGCTGCCGGCCGGGCCACCATCGACCTCCAGAGAACCTGGCCCTGAGTACCAAGTCGGACCATGGCCAGTTCGCCGGTAGCGCTGGTGGTGACAGCATTCTCTCCGTGGATGGCGAAGCCCCCCGTCCGCACAGGCCCGGGGAGTGGGGTGACTCGGACGACTTTCTGTGTGGGAATGTCCAGTTCATAGAGTCGGCTATCGTGCGCGGCAAATAAAACGTGATCGCCAGAGAGGTCAACGTTTGCAATGATCGAGGGCTTGGAGGTGCCGAGGATCTGTTCCGCAGATTTCTCCGGTGGAAAAGTCCTGAATTTTTGGACCTGTCTCCCGCTGAGACTATCGAGTGCGTACAGGTTGCCGTCCAGTCCCGGCACAAGCAGCAGGTTTCCGGTGACCGCGGGCGCGCCTGACACTTCCGAATAAAGCTGTGTTTGCCACAACTTCTCTCCGCTGGCAAAGTCCAGCGCCACCACCAGGCCGTCCACGCACACACCGTAAATACGTCCCTCCGCTATTACCGGAGAGGAAGAGAATCGGCACCCGATGGAGGTGCGCCATTTCAACAGCAGGGGCACCCCGACAACCAGATCGCCAGAGTGCCCGGTGTGCCCCGGGCCGCCCTGATACATGGGCCAGTCCTTTGCCTGAGTCATAGCAGTCTTGGTCAGGGGAGAGGCCAGGGGATTAGCGTCGATCGGATCGGATATATGGAAGCCGAAAAAAGTGGGGCCACCCACATTGTCGAACTGCCCGGCTATGTCGCCCGATGGCTCCCCCGGTTTCCCCTTTCTGCCTTTTCCGAACTCGAAGCCGGTGTCACCCTGGCCCAGCTCTGAGTTTTCATAATTCCCCGTAGTAGATTTCAAATTATCAGAAATCTTGTCTTCGTTACGCTCAGACCAGCCCGGCACTCTCGGTTTGCCGGGCCCGGGGTCCTCAACCTCTGTGTAGAGGTCGCAGCCGGCGAAGAGAAGGAAGATGAGGGGCAGAAAGAGGATGGGAGGGTCGGAGGATGGGAGGGAAATGATGAGGTAGTGGAGTGGTGGAGTGGTGGAATGGTGGAGTGGTGGAGCTTTCGGCGTCTCGGAAATCTTCCTCATAATCTCTAATCCTTAGATTCAGATCGAGTCGTGGATGGCCATATATGAAAGCGCCATTTAACCGGACCTCCACATCGCACCATTTCTCCGCTTACATCTGCTGAGGCGCTTTTATACCGAGCAACCATAATCCTCGCTGCAGGACGGATCGGATGCATGAAACCAGCAGCACCCTTGCGGCGCTCAATTCTTCATCTTCGCTGTTGACTTTGTGGCGTCTTGAATCCTGCGAATAGGTGCTGTAGGCAGCGGCGAGGTCGAGGAGGTAGTTGGCGATGATATGCGGTTCAAAATCATTGGCAGCGCGGTCGATGATCTCCGGCAGCTCATTGAGCATCTTGGCCAGGCCGAACTCCTCTTCGTCATCAAGGCGCTCGTAATTAATTTCGTCCGTCACTTCCGAGCCGTGTTTTCGGATGATACTGGCCTGCCTCGCGTGGGCATACTGCAGGTATGGTCCTGTCCGACCGCGGAAGCTGAGGATTTCGTCCCAGTCAAATTTCACATCCTTCTGCCTTGAGGTGCTCAGGATGCCGAAGACAACAGCGGCGAGGCCGATGGATTCAGCGATGTCTTCTTTGCTCGTTTCGAAGTTCAGTTTCTTCTCATTCTCGTTGATGATGCCGAGGGCAAGTTCCGCTGCTCGATCGAGGACGTCGTCGAGCAGTTCAAGATTGCCTTTGCGGGTACTGCTCTTTGCATAGCCTTCACCAGCTTTGAACAGTACCAGGCCGAAATCGATGTGGTAACACTTCTTCCATACGTCGTCGCCGAGTAGTTCGAGCACTTTGAACAACTGTTGAAAATGAAGGCGCTGGTCTGCACCGACCACGTAAAGATTCTTGTCGAACTCGTACTCTTTCTTCCGGAATTCAATCGCCGCGAGGTCGCGGGTGGCGTAAAGAGTTGCTTCGTCACTTTTCTTCAGGATGCAAGGAGGCATGTTGTAATCTTCGAGATCAACGACAAGCGCGTCGCGGCTGATTTTTGAGAGGCCGGCGCTTTCGATACGTTTGAGAATCGGGTCCATCTTGTCGTTGTAGAAGCTCTCGCCCGCGTACGAATCGAAGTGCACATCCAGCCGTTCATAAACTCGCTCGAATTCTTTCAGGCTGACCTCGCGGAATCGATTCCAGTGTTCGCGGGCAATTTCGTCGCCCCGCTCCAACTTGAGAAACCATCCACGAGCTTCCTCTGCCATGCTTTCGTCCTCCGCCATTTCCCTGCTGTAGCGTTGGTACAGGCCAAGAAGATCATTGACTGTGAAGTCTTTGGGCATGGAATCGCCCCATCGCATATATGCAGAGAGCATCACACCGAATTGCGTGCCCCAATCGCCAAAGTGATTTATGCCGATGACGTTGTAGCCGAGCGCTTTGAACATCCGATAAATACTGTTGCCGATCATGGTCGAGCACAGGTGATGAACCCCGAGCGGCTTGGCGATATTGGGTGAAGAAAAATCGATGGTGATCGTCTTGCCCTTGCCGGCGTCGCTGTTGCCGTAATCCTCGCCTTGCTGGTGAATTCTACGGAGCACGTGTTCAGTGAAGGCCCGGCGATTGAGAAAGATATTCAGATAAGGGCCCGTGGCCTCGACCCTTTGAACATACGCATCAGGAGTGAATCTCCCTGCAAGATCGGTTGCGATCTGGGCCGGATTTTTCTGTAGTTTCTTCGCCAGGCTGAAGCATGGAAGTGAATAATCACCCATGCGTGCATCCGCGGGCCCCTGCAGGATTTTGCTGATGTCGCCGGTCTCTAACTCTGTCAGCTCAGAAAGCTGGCTGATGATGGATGCGTGGAATGGGTTGTTGTTCATGTTCAATCAAGGATATCGACACCTGCCGCCTGGACCATACCGTGGAAGGTGCGAAATCTTAGGTGGAGTTACCGGTAATTCAATGAATGGGGCAAACAGGTCTCGTTGAAGCTCAGCCCGCATTCCCTACGATCACGGACAGTTTAGTCATGAACCATTCGAACAGGAGAGAAATGTGCGCTACGTGATGACGATGATTGCCCTCAGCCTGATCACTCATGTGGGCGTGTCGGAGGAAAAAGAATCCACCGATAAACCGAAGCTGGACGCCCCGGCAATGAAGCAAAATCGTATAGAGGATGTTCAGGCCGACGAAATGAACGTCAACTCCAAAGAGACTACGACCGTGATCGAACTGCGCGGCAAGGTGCAGATCCTTGGAACGGAATTTCGCATGCGCTGCGCGTACGCAGAGGCAGAGCAGAACCAGAAGGGTGAGTTCAAGATGGGCTTTGCGACCGGCAACGTCCGCATCTTCCTGCCCGACGCTCTGCTGGTTGGGGATCGCCTCGACTTCGATGACAAGGAACAGCTTGTCTATCTCACGGGAAAAGACGAGCAGCCCAAAGCCTACCGGGACGGCAAAATAATTCGGGCAGATGAGATCGTCTATGACATGAACGCACCGAAGCCCAAAGATGACACACGCCCCGTCAATGTGAAATTCAAAGGCAGAGCCTCGGTCAAGGATGCCGAGATGCCCGCAGAGCACGCGGAGGTTTTTCCACCGGCGAAA
This sequence comes from Planctomycetota bacterium, assembly GCA_027625095.1. Taxonomy (GTDB): domain Bacteria; phylum Planctomycetota; class PUPC01; order JACPCR01; family JACPCR01; genus JAQBXN01. The sequence continues at coordinate 81,426 of JAQBXN010000020.1, forward strand.
AAGGAAGTGGTAAAGAAGCCCGAATGAGGTGTGGGAGTCTGGGGGCGTGGGTGCGTGTTGTCTGCCATCTATTTCTTTCTCACATCGAAACAGATGAGCTTTCGTTCATCTCTCGCATAGAGAAAGCCGTTCGCCAGGATGGGCGGGGTGTAGCAGGGGTAGCTCAGAAAAGTTGGCGATCGTGAAATCTCTTTATAGCCCTCTGGCGACGCCTGCGCGAGTACCAGTTTTCCGCGCTCGGTCAGAATGAAGAACTTGCCATCAGCAACGATCATGGTGGCGCGGCCGAGTTCTCCATCGACCTGCCATTTGAGTTTGCCGGTCTTGAATTCAATACAGCGAAAATTCGCTTCGGATTCATGGCGGCCATCGACCCCGTAGAGATGACCGTCCATATATACGCTGGTTCCCCAATGATTGGACATTTCAAAGCCGCGATAGACTTCTTCCACACCGTCATCCTTCATTCGCAGTAATGCCGATCCCGTCTGGTAAGCGGCAGAAAGGAAGACCATGTCATCCACCACGATGGGGGTGGCGCCGTTTACGGATTCAAATTTACGCGAACGGAAGGGATAGGTGGAGTGCACCTTACCGGTGGTTGCCTCGGTGATGACAAGCCCTGCGCGAGTGAGGAAGAATCCGTATCGTTTTCCCGATACCGTAGCCACCGCAGGCGTGCAGTAGCTGGCGCCGTCGTTCGTTGCCGCCCAGACAGTTTTCCCGGTTCCTCGATCAAACGCGGCCACCCCCGCTCCCTCAGGTCCGCCGACGTTGACCAGAAGCAGGTTGCCCTCCAGCACGGGAGAGGCGCCGACGCCGAAGAAATTCTGTTTGACCTTGTAATCCGTATTAATTGAACGAAGCCATCTCTGCTTCCCGGTCTGCCTTTCGAGGCAGTAAAGCTCCCCCTCAGCACCAAGGGTGTATACCTCTTTCTCGGTGATGATTGGACTGCAGCGCGGGCCGCTGTTGTACCCATACATATCACGGTACCGAGTGGGGTATTTGAAGGTCCACCTGGATTTGCCGGTTTGTGCGTCGAGGCAATCAACTATTTCTTCAGACCCTTGCCTGTGGGGGACGATCAGGTCCGTGCCCTTTACGGCCGGAGGTGAAAACGAATCCCCCAAATTGACCCGCCAGACCTCTGGCGGTCCTTCTGCTGGCCAGGAATCTACCAGCCCTGTCTCCCTTGAAATCGAATTCGTTTCCGGCCCCAGATACATGGGCCAATCGGCAGCCGGAGCAAACTGAAGCGAAAGGAAACCGGGGACGAGCACTAGCAGTCTTATCGAATCACTTTTCATGAATCAGTCCTTGATATGTTTTCTGTTCACAATTGAGCTGACGTATTCCCCGGGCAGTTCCCGAAAAGACAATTCGCCTTGCTCACGGGGGCCAGGAGGTAGCACAGAGCGGTGTATACGACATCTAGACCATGCCAAACTCGATGCCAATTCCATAACAGACAAATTTCCCCGGCCTGGTTCATCGCATGATCCGTTAAGGGCTTATCATTGCTTTCATCTTTTTCACCCAAATCTCTACATCTTCCGGGTAGGTCACTCCCACGATTTTCCATTCTCCCTCTTCCTGCTTGAGGTCGAAGATCATCATCCCGCTTCCTTCGTCATTGTGTTCACCAGCCACTACTTGTTGAGCCTGGGTCGAGACCTTTACTGCAAAATTCATTTCGCACTCTGCGGTGTCTCCCTTTATGTCGATCCTGTTCCTTGACATGCTGATCATGACTGACTTGCTTATCCGATTGAAGACAACCAGCAGGTCCGAGACCGTTTTCCAGCCGTTGCCCAGGTTGTCGCGAAATTGTCGCGAGATGAGCGGCATCACCTGCCGGGACTTTCGCGCCTCCAGCCCTTCTTCCAGCTTGGAGAACAGCTCCATTATTCTGGCTTCTTCGGGTACGAAAAACTGTTCGTAAACAATCCACGCAATAAAAATGAATCCTGAAAGCAGGATGATCTTTTGAATGGAGCCGATTTTTTTCATGCTAAGAAGAGCAGGGAGCTTCACCGACTTTGCAGCATGCGATTGTTAAGGCTATCAGGAAAAACTCAAGGTAGACAAGGGGATACAGGGGAGGGGGAGCTAGAGGGAGGAGTTCACAATAGTGGTGCCCCCGCCCCGCCAAGGCTCTGGCGCTTCAAAGTTGGCCCCGTATCGGAAAGGATACGGGGAGCGGATCGGTTCGGCTGGCCAGTTAATTGAACCCCTAACTGGCGTCAAATCGAAGAACTGAACACGCACGTGACTGACTTTCTGGACATCCATGTCCAATGTGATATTCCACTGACATGAAATGCGCGTATCTGTCGATGTTATTCACGTTTGGGATTTTCCTCGCAGATGGCGCCGGTGACGAGTTCGAATCCAAACTCGCCGCCGGCACAGAGGCGCTGAAGTCTGGAAAGAAGGCTGTTGCCGAAGCGCTGTTTCAAGATGCGGTCTTCCTCGGGCCCAAAGATTCGCGTGGGTATCAGTTGCTCGCGGAATTGCTGCTCGAAAGAAACGCCGCTGACGGCGTTCTCCAACTGTGTGAGCAGATGCGGCGTCATCTTCCGAATTCATACCTGCCAGACTTCTGGTCTGGACGGGCCTGGCAAGTGAAAGGAGAGTCCCGGAAAGCGATTCTCTCGTTTGAACCGGGCGTCAAGCGTGGTTTGCCCTCGGCAATCTCTATGAATCGAGTGGGAGCCCCGTGGAGAAAACCACGCTGGCGCTCGCGACATATATCGAGCGGACGGATCGGCGCGATGACAGGATTTACGAGGCAGAGCGTAAGCTCCGCAAACTCCGTCCTCAGTTACTCTCCTGGCGACAAAGCAAGGAAATGTTCAGCAATTTGTATGGCCGTGCACTTATCGAGGCGGGCCTAGCCGGCTATGGAAATGATTCCAAAGCGGAGGGGGAAAGAGACGAAAGACCCGTATCTGCCGAAATCGACAAACAGGAGCATCTGCGCCGCGAAACCGAACGGGTCCTGCTTGTAAGAGACGGTTTAGGTCTACTGCGGGGAGAGCTGAATTCCGTGGGCATCTATCCGAAAACTACGGATACGGACCTCATACGCCGCGTTCTGGACTTCTATCTTGACGAGGCGTGGAGCCAGGACACTCCGGCCGAGGTGCGGCCGATGCTTTACGAAGACGCCTTGAAATTCTGCCGAATGGTGAAAGGGCTCGATTTAGCGGATTCGACCTTGCAGAAGTCTTTGCGACTGACCTCGGCTCTCGCTCTTTATCTGTCGAAGGCTTATCCACTGGCCCACGAAGTTCTGGCCAGAGCCGAGCCAGAGCCAGCAGACCGGGCAGAGAAGGGTGAACATCTGCTTGAAAACAGAATTGAGCGGTCGCTCGACACTCTTATGAAAACACGGGGCTTCCACCGCTATATAGACCTCGGCGCCAGGAAATTCTCGAACCTTTCCCTTCTGCACTATCGAATCGAGGGAGAACTTGACAGCCATCAGGTATGGGAAGAGGAAGCATGGCTTGAAGTCTCGGCCGAATCCGGACTGGGACGCATGTTCGCACTGGTTTCCGTCCCCGGCAATGACGGCCCTCGAAACTGGTTTCTTTATGCGCGGACAGTTGGGAACGAGGAAGTGATCGGAAAGTATGGCTCCAATGCTCCAGACAATTACCAGGTTGAAGATGAAATCCTCCGCTCTCTGACTGACGCCCGGAAGAACTATGCCCCGGTCGAGTTTGAGACGGTTATCAACGACCTCGACGAAAAGCTGCGGGATGTTGAACAGTCCATCAGCGAACTGGAAGCCCGCCCGCCCTCCATGTCGCCGATGGACCTCGTCGGGGACGGCGCCGCGTTTCTGGCCACTCAACTGGCGAGGATGCTCCCTCCCGAAGCCTACGTCCGGCCCGTGCGTCTCGAAGCACTGCTTCCGAACGACCAGGCAGGAGAACTCAGGAAAGTGAACATGCTGCCGATACAGACGAGAGACGGCTGGGTAAAGGTGCATTACCAGTGGGACCGTGACCTCCTTCACATCACTAAGGTGGAGTCTGAATGAAATGAAGTATCTCCCTTGGATCGCAATCATGCTGATGCTGTCGTCTCCAGTAAATGCTGGCTCTGAGTCGAGCGTGGAGATACAGGCGAATGCCGCCAAATCGGAACTGAAGAATGTGGATGCATCATTCGCCGAGTCTGAAGCTCTCGACACTTCCATGCTGGAACTACTCGGAGAAGGTCCAAAGTTGAGCGAACGGGTCGTCGAGGTGGAAACGGAAACAACAGTGCTCACACACGAGGACGTTGTCCACGCGCAGGAGGTTCAGGCACAACGCGAAAAGGCTGAGGAATATGTCGCTGAGAAAATCGAAAGAGATTCAGCCAGCTATCAGGACCGGGAAGGCGCCACGCACCTGATGCAGATCGAAGGTGTGTCAGCCGGCCCTCTGCCCGTTGGGAGACCCGTCCCACTACCTTCTGAGATGGCCTCTCCCGATGGTACCGTTGCAGTGGCCGGCAATGGAGGCGGCGCTACTCAACCGCTCCATCCCAGGCTCAGGAAATCTGTTATGCCTAAGCTCAAGGGGAAAGCCTGGGAGCAGCTTCAAGAGATGGCCGGAGCAAGTATTCAGATTGAGGGCACTCCGGAATACATTTCAGAAACGGCCAGACAGGGCTTCGATACCACTGCGTATCGCAACCGGCCGCTCAACAGGAGCGACGTTCACGAAGACAGGATTCTCAAAGGATATCTTCCGGGAGTACGCCCGAGTTCCACCAGGAAAATGAAATTCGAAGATGCTCTGAACTATTTTGAATGGGCGTCCGATCAACGGAACCTTTACCAGAAACAATACAGGACTCTGAAGCGCAATCTTGAGAACCAGCGCTACGCGATGCGTTCGATTTACCTTCCGGATTCAAGAACTCCAAAGTTGGCGGACCTGACAAACGAGCTGAACAAGGCGAGAAACGAATTGCCGGTCCTGTTAAGTAAAAAGAAACAAGCCGAGAGTGACAGGGACTATCACCAGATGCTTTCCAAGCGGCATCAGCAACAATCATATGATGTGAGCAACATGCTCAATCTCGTTTACAAGGACTGGAACGCCTTGCCCAGAGACAACTGCACGCAGGGGCTCATCGACGGCTTTTCAAGCAGGCATGGCGCGTCAGTAAGCAAAAACGAGACACCTCAAAAGACCACCTGGCATCTCGGAAATATCAAAGGGAAAAGCGATGCCCAGTGGCGCGCCGAGATTTCAGATCAATGGAACCTATACCTCAACAGCCACAACAAAGGTGAACAGTACCAGCGCGACGCAGGCTCTTTCGGATATGAAATTACCAACAGATCCGCACAGATCGGGAGACTTGAATCCGACCTGAAAAATGCGGAAACACAATTGGCCAGAGCCGAAGAGGAGTGGCGGAAGGCCAGAGGGCAACTTGCCGTTCTTGCCGAAGATATCGACCGGTATCGAAAGCAATTCGAGACGCTCTACAACAACACTAAAGAACTTGTCATCGAGCTGAGAAAGGCGAGCAATGAAAAGTAGCGCCGTCTTTTTCCTTGTGGCCTTGCCTCTCCTCAACGGGCAGGAGTCAATGGTTGACATACAACTCCTGGAACGACTCCAGGAAATCCAGGCGCGGGCAGAGGAGCTTCATCAAGAGGGCGAAAAGACGTTTGGCGAATTCTGCCTGGGGCCTTCCGCCGCGGAGAGGGAGAAGTTAACCGAAAACATACGCCAGCTTGAATTGAAGTTGGACGATACCTCGGACGCGATGCTGAACAAGGCCCAACTTGTCAGAGCGCGCCTGCAGCGACTCAACGCCGCGCGCGAATCAGCTCCCGCTAAGAATCTCGACAAGTTGGTGGAGGAATACGAGAGACTGAAGCAGCAGGCGGACGAAGAATACGGGCGGCACCTCCTGGACAGACATCAACTGGTCGAGTCTGCCCGCGTCCTCACCCATGCGGAGGCCGAGGCTGTGAGGCGATTGTCCGATCTGCAAAAGCGTTACGCAGCCGTGCCTGTTCCCGGTACAGCCATCGGTAAGCTGAAGCATCAGGCTGTGCAGGATCTGATTGAAGAAGCAAAAGACTCGTTGCGAGTTCTCCGCAGGGAGAAGTCATCGCTTGCTGGAATTGCGTCAGGTATGTCACGCGGCAACAAAGGTATAGCGGGCGTCAAAGAAACAGTTGAACGAGGCATGCAGATAGTTCGACTTCTCGAAGCACATCAGACAGATCTTTTGCTGTGGCAGTACTGCATGAAGCTTGGCTCCCCGCAGGTCATACTGGGGGTCGCCCGCGGCGATGTATTCATCAAAAACGGAAACGACGACATTCCTGTAAAGAGCGGGGAGACCTGCGCGCCCGGCTCACAAATAACCACCGGGAAAGGCGCCTACTGCTGGCTATACCTTCCGGAGACAAGATTAGTTGAAGTAGGAGCAGACAGCATTGTGCAACTCCCGGGTGCCGCCGGGGACCACGTCACCGTGCTCAGGGGAAGCTCACGAATTATCGGTGTGACGGATATAAGCGCTCCGCCGATGACGGAAACCATTAGATCCGCTGGTGATGTGGTAGTCTCGATAAACGGCCCCCAACTCAGATTCGAAGTCGGAAGACATACCACGCTGAGCGGTGCAAAAGCCTCGTCTTTCAAAAAGTCAGATTCACCTGCCGTCTGGGTCGTTAACGCGGAATCATCAAAGTCAGAGCCCGGCTTCCCCATGCACCTGGCCGCTCTTCGGAGGCAACTCCGGGGGATGCCATTCGAATTAAGCGAAGAGCCACGTCCGACGCTCGCAGAAGAACCTGGCACCAACCTGGCCAATTCGGGGGGACGGCCCGACACAGCCGCTCCCGGAACGAAACCCGACGAGGGAACACCCAAAAAGGATGTCGCCCCATCATTCGCGCCTGAGTGAGCTTCGTGTACTGTTCAGAGGGCGTCGTAAGGTCTGTGCTGTCGCCTGAACGAAAGCCACCGGCGCTCCCAAATAGTCAGGGCTTCCCCTTCTGAAGATTGACCTATTTCAAAACCTTCAGCGAGTAGATCACCATCTCCGATTGGTGTGCTTTCTCAAACCCCTGCGAGAGCTTGTAGTCGTTGGGCTTGCTCCCAGTTTTGGGGAAGGACTGCTTGCCCGCCTGTGCCATTCTCGGCAGATCCATTCCCCAGACATCGCTGTTAATCAGAGGTTCAGGAAGGACGACGGCGATGTGGCCGTGGTATTTGCCGTCTGTGCCGAGTTCGCTCTGGTTCTCCCAGGCCACGAGGACCAACTCGCCGCGCTTCGCGGCTTCAGCGGCTTCAGACATTGCTTTCGCCATCTCAGTTGGCTCCTTGCTGTCGTACAGTTTCGACCAGTCCTCGGGGTTCTTTCGGAATGACGCGACCATCTGGTTCGCCAACTGTCCGTCCAGACCTCGGTAGCCGTAAAGAAGCCGTGCAAAGGATTGCACAAAGAGGTTGCATTTGGTCGCCGGTACCCCGTCGATTTCCTCTGTTTCAAAGTCACCCGAATCCAGCATGCTGACTGCCTTTTCCATCATAAGTGCAGGCAGTTGCAGTCTGAATCTTCGCAAGGCAACAACAGTCTGAACACGTATGGCCTGCCATTCCTTTTTCAGTTTCGTGACTCGTTCATTGTGATCTGAGATCACCTGGATCTGGCCGCCTCCCTGGAGCTTGTCATTGAAAGCCGCGGCCCGTTGCATCATCTGCTCAAGCTTGGGACGCAGGTCGGCCGCGGCCTGCCGGATCTGTTTTGCGTTGGGTAGAGAATCGGCCGGCTCGCGTGAAAGGATCAGGTCGACCTGAGTCAACTCATCGAGCATAGCCGGTGTGGGGGACAACACCCGAATTTGCTGGCTGGTTGTTTGAACTTCCGCGTCTAGCAGAGACGGAACTGCAAGGATCGTCAGAATGATGCAATGAGTCATAGTTCCTCCAATTACATGCGATAGGACAGTTCAACACTAAACCGGCATCAATCAAATTCGGAAGTGACAGAGAGAACCTGTAACAAAGGTATCACGCTACGAGCCAATATACGGTCATCCTCTGTAACTATTAGTCCAAGACGGAAGCGTTTTAACGGATTTCAGCGGCCATCCCTGAGCTTTACCTTCATTTCTTTACACCGAAGGTGTTGCGCCTTACAGCCCAGGGTTCGCGAGCCTCGGCGAGCTACCCTGGGTCACTTGGCCCCGAGTACCTTTTACCCCGAAGGCACATCTTTTTTCGCCACCAGTGACGGGCCCGATCCGTGCAGAAGAAATTCCGACCACTTGATGGCCTCTGCGAGCGCGTCGTTGGCGGCCTTGCCTTTGGAATCAATCTGACCTTTGACAATCTTCAGTTTCGGAAACCTTTTCTGCTCCATTGCCGCCACTTCAGCGGAATGGTCCTCCGAAGCCCAGAGGATGACGTCAGCCTCAGGAATATGTTTTTCAATAAGAGCCAGCACGCCCGGTGTGTGCGCGATGTCGCCGATGTTCACCATCTGCCAGGACGAACGAAGGAGGATACGAGGGCGCCGGTTTGGGTCAGCAGCCAAGGCTGCGGAAACGAGGGGGGGCGCCAGAGAAGATTTCATGAAGTTTCTGCGAGTGGTTGTTGGGATTTCGATTCTCATGGAATTTCAGTTCCGCCTGATCCTTCTACCTTGGATTACCGCCACCATGAGACTTTAGCCGGTGTGGGCAGTATTCTCATTTTTCAGCCCCCCAAAAACAGGCCATTCTCAACATAGCTTATGCCCGTTAACTGCAATTCAAGCCTCCTCTCCGGCATTAAGTGCATGCTCACAGCATTGCTTTTGATAATTGCTGTCCAGTCAACTGTTCCGGCTGAAGACATCGACATTCAACTGCTGGAAAACTTCTCGAACTACAAGAATGCCAGTGACGGCTCTCCTGATTGGGAGCCCAACAGTGTTGGGTGGGAGATGGCGGATGGCACTTACATTGGTAGCGGTGGAGTTGCTTTATGGAAGAAAGCGCCGTTCGGGCAAGTGGTGCGATTTTCGTGCGATCTTACCGTGCTGGAATTGCTGAAGGGAGACTGGCTGACCGCGGGCATTGGGCTCTACGCTTCCGAGAGTGATTACTGGGCCATCAACCTCGTCGCCTCGCCGGAAAAAGCGGGCCGGAAAAGATCTACGGAGATGAATGAAATGTTCGGTGGCAGATGGCTGGCGAATCACGAGGGGCCAACCCGCCTCCCGCAACTGGCGACGACGGGACACAACCTGAAGTGGGAAACCGGCCAGAGCTATCGAATGGAGATGTCGCTGAGTGGGCAGCATATTACCGGGCGAATTCTTCGCGGAAATGAAGAACTCTCCTCGTTCGGCTTCAAGCTCGAAGGTGATGTCAAAGCCGTCCGCTTCGGCCAGCCTGGACTCCGCGTCAACGGGATGCGCGTTCGTTACGACAATGTCAATCTGAGCGTGGCCGAGACAGTCAAGAGTCCCACGCATGACCGCAAGATTCCGGCCTGGCAGTCTCGTCCGGGGGAAGGCATTACCGAGGGCCCCGGTTACTTCAGCACTGTCCAGCATGACGGACGCTGGTGGATGGTCGACCCCGAGGGTAAGCCTTTCTTTATCGTTGGAACCGATCACGCCAATTACCGTGTCCACTGGTGTGAGAAGCTCGGATACGCACCCTATAACCGAAACGTCGAAGCCAAATATGGCGGGGAGGAGAAGTGGGCCGAGTCCACCATGCAGAGACTCAAAGACTGGGGCTTTAACACGCTCGCCGCGAATCACAGCCGCTCGCTTCGTCATCGCGGCCTGCCATACATCCAGTTTGCCAGCATGGGTGCTGAGTTCGCCGGCCTCGAATGGATTGCGGAGCGCACCACCTGGACAGGTTTCCCGGATGTCTTCAGCCCCCGCTGGGAACGGCACTGTCGCCTTGTTGCCCGCCGGCTCGCCAAAGAGAGCGTCGGTGACCCGTGGTGTATCGGTGTGTTCATTGACAACGAGCTTGAGTGGTATGGCAAGAAAGGACACCTGATTGATGACGTGTTCCGCCTGAGTGCCGACCGGCCGGCAAAGAAAGCGTTCTACGAATGGCTGAAAGAACAGCATGCCGACATCGCAGGAATCTGTAAAGCCCTTGGCACTCAGTTTCCTGACCGTGAGGCATTTCTCAATTCCACGAGTGTCCCGCCTCCGAGTGCGGCTCTTGATCGTGCCCGTAAAGAGTTCCTGAGCGTCATCGCTTGCCATTTGTAAATCGTAGTTTCCTATCGTGGGATCCCCATGCGACTCGTCCCCGTCCTTTTGTGTTTGCTGACTTCGTATCACTTGTGCCAGGCCGAAGGGTTGGACTTCGATGCGGGTGGCCTGGACGTCGATGGGAGCGATGACGATCTGGAGAAGGAACTCGGGCTCGAAGACGCAGAATGGTGGAACAGCCAGTGGCGATTCAGACGAAGAGTGATCCTTGAAGGGGCCGGTTTACTCAACACACAAACCAGGACGGTATGGCTGGATGGCTTCGATCCAATGTTACTGTTCAACTCCGGACGATGCGGCGACAGGCTCTCGGATGTCCGCATCGTCAGCCAGGACGGAAAAGTCCTTAAGTCGGGTCTGGTTGGATTCGGTTTCGATGACGGGCGGTGCCGGTACTGGTTCGAAACACCGGCGCATTCACGTGGCACGAATCTCACGGTCTACATGTACTATGGCAACCCGGCGGTGAAGGCTACGAATTCGGTGCCACCGATGCCGGCATCGACTCCCGCCAGTGATGTGAGCGTGCGACACTTACCCGAGCAGGCTCGACAGGGAACGAGCCTTTTAGCACCACCTGCGGCAGGACAGTTCTTCAAGGAAAAACGGTTCATCGAAGTTGAAGACATGACCGACGAGATGGGTAAGGCCGTTCATGTGAAACAACAGTCAAGGCTGACCACAGCAAGTAACGGCATTTACGTCGACCACACCCCCGATCTGCCTTTGATTCTACGAACGGACATCATTCTGCCCGCAGCCGGAACGTGGCGGCTTCACCTTCGCTATCGGCAGCAGACCCAGCCGGCCGGTGTCTCTCTAAAGGTCGGGTCGGCTGAGGTAAGTGTTCAGCTCACCTCTGCGGCTGTTGATGGGTTTGTATGGGCATCCAAATCCCTTGAACTTAACGATGGGAAGCAGGTGCTTACTCTAGGTGTTGAGCAGGGCGAACACGCTGCACTCGACTGCATTCTTCTCACGCAGGATCACACCTATCTGCCGGATCAGCGGGACTTCAACGGGCCTGTGTGGATGCGCTTCAGGCTGCGAAACAATGACGTCGAGCCCTATCACATAGACCTCTTCAACTGGAACGTGACGTATTCGACACTGGGTATGCAGGGCGAAACCTCGTGTTGGCTCTTTGAGGATCGCAGGGTCGAGATTCGCAGTCTGGCCAAAGAACTCGCCGCCAAGAAGAAGAGCCTGATTAAGCCAGGTTCCTGGACACCCTGGGGCAGGGCTCTTCCTTCCGGTAGTTGGACATGGTTCTGCGAAGTGCGTTTCGTCGGAGCTGAAACCGGACTCGACGTCGATTACGAGTTCGCTACGCGTCCGGAATCGTCCAGGGTTTTCAGGGCCGGCTCGGAGAACACCGGCCTCACGAACAACCTGTTCGTGCGAATGCCGTCCAGCGTTCATTGGAGGCACGTCGAAAGCATGACCCGAACATTTGGAGAGTGGGGACGCGAACGATTCGAGATGGCAAAATCTCTCAACTTCAAAGCAGGCGAAGGGCCCCAGCAGATCGTGGCCGGCACCATGGCTGAGGCCCGTTCCCTCGAAGAGGCGGCAGCGATCTTCAAGACATGCAGTTGGCTCGGCCTGAATACCATCGACGTCAACATGCTCGGGCAAGCTGGCAGCGAAGTCTTTGAGCCGTTGTTTCGAGAGAGCGGCATCAAATGGTGGTGGTCTCACACCTGGGTGCACGATCAGGGAATGGCGGTGGGTGTGCCAGTCGATCCTGCAAAGACGGCGACCGAAAACGCAACGTTGGATATGGCCGCCCGAGGAGACTCTTATTACCGCAGCGCTGCCGAACGGTCTGCCAAGCAGAGCCCGGAGCGTTTTCAACGCACCCGAATCAATACGATGGGAGACGAGATTGGGGCGTTTGCCAGCTTCGAATCTATCAATGCTTCAGCGGCACTCCGCGCCCAGTTTGTCGAGTACCTGCAGGCCCACGAACTTTCGCCGGATTTCTTTGGCTATCCGAATTGGGACGAATTAAGAGCCTTTGGATACGCGCAACCGCTCACTCCTGAACA
>JAQBXN010000250.1 GCA_027625095.1 Planctomycetota bacterium
AAGACTCGCGAACCCTGGGCTGGAGGCAAGAACACCGTTGGTGTTCAAGAATCAGAAATGTGGGTAAAGCCCAGGATAACGACAAGGGCCTGCGACCCACGCAACCTTCTTTCGCCCGTCCGGGGCTGAATCCGTACTAGTTGATGCTTTCGAATGAATCAAACAAATACAGAACTTACAGCGGCCGTAGCGAAGGTGGATATCACCAACAGGGACGTCGGGCCGGTAAATGATCCCTTGTTTGCCAAACTATAGTGGATGAGATTCTGAAGGAATTATGAATCGTGCCCTCGTGGTTGATCGGCCGTTCCTGCGGTTCTACGTGATTCCTTATCTGTAGCTGCGCTTGAGCGACAACCGTCTTTCACGTTTCCAGGCAAGGCGTTCCCGAAACTGTTAACCGGGGATCGCAGCTATTCACTCGATAAAACGAGAAGGCTACACATCACGACTCTGATGTGGTAGAAGTGGGCCGTCAGCTTCCCTTTGAATACAACACCAGGAGACAAGCATGCCGAAGATCGTCCACCCTTATCGAGGACTTACGAACGGCGAATGGCTGCGAGGCAATCTGCATACACATACAACCAACAGCGATGGCTCCAATCGACCACAGCACGTGATCAACGACTATGCCAGGCGTGGCTATGACTTTCTCGCCATCTCCGATCACGACATTTATACGTCGCCCAAAGACTATAAGCAGTGGAATGACAAAGGCATGATCCTCCTGCCGGGTAACGAGGTATCAGCCAACGGCCCTCACATTCTGCACGTGGGCGCGGATCGATTTGTCGAGCCAGTCGCCCGGCGACAGGAATTGATCAACAGCATCGCTTCCGGCAAGGGCCTGGCCGTTATTGCGCATCCTAATTGGCTGAATGCGTTTGATGGAACGCCGATCACCCAACTGCAGGAGTGGGTCGGATATCACGGTCTCGAAATCTACAACGGTCTGATCGGCCGTCTGCCAGGCTCACCCTACTGCACGAACAAGTGGGATATCCTGCTCAGTCAGGGCCGCAGGTTGTGGGGCTTTGCTCACGATGACAGCCACGCGGATCAAGACGTCGGACGCGGTTGGGACATGGTGTATGCGAAGAAACGGACCGCCGGCGGGATCCTGGAAGCCCTGGCTGCCGGCAGTTTCTATGCTTCGTCCGGAGTAACGATTTCATCAATAAAAGTTCGCGGGATGCAGATCACGATAGAGACCGAAAATGCCAGCCGCATTGTCGCCGTCGGTAACTACGGAGTCCGGCAGGCCTGTGTTGACGATTCACGGATCCAATTTGATGTACCCGAAGGTTTGAAATACGTGCGTTTTGAGTGCTGGGGAGACGGCGAAAAGTTCGCGTGGACCCAGCCGTTCTTCATCAAGTGACATGAATCTATAGTTCCCGCCCCGGCCACATTCGTCTCTGGGGGAAGGGCTTCAGCCATTCCTTCATCTTCTTTGTGTCTCTGGTGTGCCTTCGTGGTTCAAAATTCTCAGACCGCGAACGAAACCCTCTAAACATTTGCCGCTTGCCGAGCCGCATCATGCCTCCTGCTTAGCTCAAAGGAATAGACCATGAGACAGACATTTCTGGCAATCGATGACGTTTCCCTGCCGCTCCGCAAGAACCTCTGCCTGTATCTGAGCAAACCGACAGTTCGTTTAGAGCCTGTACTGTTGCCGAGCCTGATTGAAGGTAACGCACCTGACAATCTTGCCGCACATTTCTACGGCACCGTGCTTCACGACGCGGGTAAGTTCCGCATGTGGTATTACGCCTGTCACCGCGGAAAGAATCCCGACTGGCCACCCCGCAAGATGCAGCAGGTGGCCAAAAAGCCGGGCTGGCTGATGGGAGTGAAAGAAGGGTTTGAAATCTATCAGGGGCCCCTGTGCTATGCCGAGAGCGACGATGGTATCACCTGGAACAAACCAGCACTCGGGCAGGTGCTGTTTAAGGGCAACCGTGATAACAATGCGCTCGAATTGCCCCACACGATCGTCAGTGGCGCTGCAGTGATTCGTGACGACGAGGACTCCGATTCCGCCCGGCGTTACAAGATGGTCTACCAGTATTTCCCCGACCAGACCGAACCGCGGATTGAGGAATATGGCAACCTTCCGAGCATCGCATGTGCGGTGTCACCGGATGGGGTGAAGTGGACAGTGACAGTCATCCCGTTTGTTGGACAGTTCGTCGAGCACTGCTCGTTCATCCGCCACAACGGCAGATTCATTGTGCATTCACAGACGTTTTCTGGAAGCAGTTGGAGCGGCACCTACACTGAAGGCGGCGCGGCCGGCGGCCGCACGGGCGTCGCCCGTTCGACCTATGACTTCGACAATTGGCCAGACTTATGGGAGTGGGCTTTCGCTCTGCCCGAGCCCCGTGACCCGGAAATGAGGGGAGCACACAATCGTTACGACCAGGTGCATCTTGGCGTCGGGGCGGTCAGCCTGGGGAATGTTTGCGTCGGAATCTACGGGCTGTGGCACAGCCAACCCTTTGGTGAGGATTTTGGCAACGTCACCGCCGACCTGGGTCTCGTCATCTCCAACGACGGCATTCGATTCCGCGAGCTCTCGGCGACGCCAGGGCAGGTTTTCATTCACCGGGACGAGTCGCCGGCGACGCCGGTGCCGGGTCACAATTTCAACACCATCCTCTGCCAGGGCAACGGCATCCTGAACGTCGGCGACGAGACGCGCATCTATCACGGCCGCTGGCGTAATTCCGGCCAGAAGGCGGAGGACATAGCGAAGCACTACAGCGCCGAGGTAGCCCTGGCGACACTGCCCCGCGATCGCTGGGGCTCTCTGGCCCTGAACCCGGAAATGCAAACCGGAACGATGGTCTCGGCTCCACTGACATTACCCGCCGATAATTGTGAGCTCTCCATCAACGCCGATGGAGTATCGAACTTAACGGTTGACCTGCTCGATGAAAAATTCCGCCCCATTCCCGGTTTCGAGGGCGGCCGGGTGATCGGTCTCGATGGCCTGGAAAACCCCGTGCACTGGGAAGGGCATACGCTGACCGAACTCGGGGGAGAGTCGATACGGGTGCAGGTACGGCTGCAGCGAAGCGGTGGAGTCTCGCCGCAGTTCTATGCGTTATACCTGGAGGGCGGCTCCCCTTGAGGGGGTGGCAGGCATCAATAGCTTGCACCACTGAAAGAACCTTATGACCAGTGAACGATTTACTGTTCGTAGTGTTTGTCCTCTCACCGGGTGTTTCCTGAATTGCTTTTCAACCAGGTCCTGGGCGAGTCGGTGGGGCCGTAAGACGATGGGTGGTTGGATTCTTCGGTAACGACTCCTCCCTCTGTCGCCTCTTCGAATCCGGCGTTCTTGAGCACATTGCCTTTCACGTTTGCGGCCTCGTTGATGGCGCCGAGTAATTCGGCGTCATCCAGTGCATCGGTTCCTGTCCCGGTTTCTTCCTTAAAGGGATCCACCAGGGGGCCAACTTGCCCCGGCGGGGCGGTGGCCTTTCCGAGTGGGCGTAAGACCAGGTCATCCGCCCAGGCCATTCCGCCGCCGCTTTCCACGATGACCGAGACACGGTATCGCTTGACAGCGTTTTTGGGGTTGATCCGGGACGACACATATTCCCACTGTGGCCCCGCCGTCTTGAACGCCATTTCGATGGTCTCTCTTGGCTCTTCCTCTGCGGGAGTTACGGGAATCCAAAATTTCTTGTCTCTGAACAATTCGACAAGCAGTTTCGCTTCCGTGAGCCGGCCCTCCGCCCGGAACCAACCGGCCACTTGAAATGGCCGAGAATCTTCCCTGGCGAATTCGCCTTCCTGTACGGCCATCGAAAGGCCGGCTTTCATCGTGCGCAGGCTGCGGTTGCCATTGTGCTTGACCTTTTCATCCAGTTCGTAGTGGTCTTTCCAGCCTAAAATTATAGGTCGATATAACCCCGTGAGGCGAAAACCCTGGTCTTTCCCCAAATTTTCACAGGGACGAGTTCTGTACGCCGAAGGCGTTAAACAACGTAGCCCAGGGTCAGCGAGCGACGAAG
>JAQBXN010000128.1 GCA_027625095.1 Planctomycetota bacterium
CATAGACTTGTGGAACCTTCGCCGGGCGCACCTGAAGGGCTTCTGTGATAAATGCAAAATCAAACCCGTACCGGAATGGATCAGCAGAGGGGCTGACTGATGGGGAATGGGGAATGGGGAATGGGGAAGGGGGAAGGGGGAAGGGGGAAGGAAGACCTTAGACCTTAGACCTTAGACCTTAGACCGAAGAAGAAAGAAGAAAGAAGAAAGAAGAAAGAAGAAAGAAGAAAGAAGACTCCCCGCGGATGGTGGAGACCACGATTGTAGACCTCTGAATCCTGAATCCTGAATCCTGAATCCTGAATCCTGAATCCTGAATCCTGAATCCTGAATCCTGAATCCTCTATTCTCCTTCAATCTTTCGCAGTGCCTTCTGTGCGGCCCGGCGGACCTGTATGAAGCTGTCATTGAACATGGCTTCCAGGACAGGGACGGCCATCCTGGCCTCGGGGCCCCATCGGCCCAATTGTTCGGCCACACTTATCCTGATTTGAAAATGGTCCACTTCCGCCAGTGGAATGAGAATTGAGGGAGGAATTCTTCCCAACGCCGGCGTGTTTACGAACTGCAGCAGAGCCAGTTGGATGACCCTGGTATCCTTCGTCCCCAGCGCATTGAGCAGGGCAAGACGCTGTTCCTCCAGCGAGCGTGCGAGCTTGTCCATACTGGAAATGACTCGGGCCTGAATCGCCGCATTTGGATCCGAATTCATTTTGAAAATTCTTTCGAGCACTGCAGTCTCAGGAGTCTTCACCAGGGACATGTAAAAATTGATACTTGCCTCTCTGACCATGGGATCAGAATCATCAAATGCCTTGACCGCTGTGGAGACAATCTCAGGCAAGTCCCAGCCCTGCCTGATGATGATGTTCCAGGCTTGAAGGCGGGTATCGGGAGACTCATGCCCGGTAGCCCTCAAGAGGTAAGGGAGCGCTCTCTGCGGCAATCGACCCATTCGCCTCATGAACATGAAGGACCTTTGGCGAACTTCTCCATGAGGATCATCAAGCATCGGGAGGGTATTCTGAAGGACTGCATCCTTAGAATCCTGAAATTCCCGGAAACTACCAAGCACCGCCAGGCGAACCTCAGGGTCAGCATCTTTGCTGGCCTCGCTAAGCATTGGTATGACAAAATCCGCTGACTCTTTGAAACTCGCGAGACATGTTACGCCAAGAGCACGCAGTTCCGGGTCTTCATCTTTGAGGAGTTCGGCAAGGGCAGGGGCGGCATTCCGACATTCATCCCCAAGAATGCTCAAGCATTGCGCCGCGCTTGTTTTCATCCCCTTGTCGCCATTCTTAAGAATGTGGAGGAGCGGCACTTCCAGCAGGTCTGCTTTGCCGTCCATATTTGCATTTATAAGAGATAGTGCTGTACCCCATTGCAGCAGCAAGTCTCCAGATGCCAGGCGAGACCTCACCTGATCCACCTTATCTCCGGTTGGGCCGATGCCGGACAACGCTCTGGCAACCAGGTTTCGCAGCTTCAGATCATCTGAATGGAGCAATTTCATCAGTTGAGGGTGAGCATCCACAGCATCCGATCCCATCCTTGTGAGAGCGGGGATTATGATTGCCTTTACCTTGTCGTTGTTGTGTTCCAGCAGTTTCAACAGCGCTGGCAGCACATGCTTGCCGCCCGCTACAAACGATGCGGCGGCGGGCGGGCCCGTGACTTCATCACCAGATTCGACCATCTGAAGAAGAAGCGGTAACGCCGTCTTGCCCTCTTCTTTGTAGGCCCCGATTGCCCCCGCGGCAAACGCAACGACTTGCGGGTTGCTGTCCTTGAGAAGTTTCAATAGTTCAGGACCAGCACTTTCCCCGGTTTCCAAAAATCCCTGTAAAGCCAATTGCTGTTTTTGACGGTCAGGACTGCGCAATAGCTTCACCAGAAGTTCAAGCCCTGCCGGGCCCATCTTTCCCAATGTTATGGCCGCTTCGACACGAAGGGTGGTATTTTCCGATTCCACCAGCTTGACCAGGGCATCTGCGCCGTCCGACGCATCAGCGCCACAGAGTGCCATCGCCTGCACAGCCATCAGTGCCGCGCCAGATTCAGAGCCCAATGCCAACTCTGAGAGTTCCATAATCGGAATTGGTTTCAATCGAACAATCGCCACGGAAGCTCCTTTGCGAATCGGGCCCAGGGTGAATGAAAGAGCTTCGAGAAGGGCCTCTTTCACTTCAGTACTTCCCGGCCCAATCTTACTCAGGGCTTGCGCGGAGATGATGCGGACATATTCGACCTCGAGTTTATCCCTGAGCATCTTCCTCAGGACAGGGATAGCCGATTCAGCAGAGCCACCGATTTGGCCAAGCGAATTGGCCGCCACCGAACGGTTGGTGGGCTCTTCACTACTGCACATTTTGATTAGATCGGGGACGGCAGCAGATGCAGCCTTCCCAATTCTGCCTAGCGCGGACGCGCATTCCCTGCGGACGCTCTGATCAGAATCGCTCAGCCCCGTCTGAAGGCATTCAATAACCGACGGGTATGAAGCGCGGATGCTTGCCAGGACCAGGGCACAGCCCCGCTTGATGGCAACGTTGTCATCCTTCATAGCGGTGACGATTGGCTTCACTCCTTCCTCGCTGGTGATGGAAGAATTCATCAGCGCTATGAGGATCTTCTGCCGTAACTCCTCTTCATCATCTCGCAAAAGGTTGATCAGCTTTGGGATGGTATGTCTATCCGACCCCAGATTTATCAGTGCAGAGACCGCCTTGCTCCTTATTTCACGATCTTCGCTTTCGAGCTCTTCTGCCCATTCTTTGGCACTTTTACCGTGGAATGAGGGTGTCAATGCAAGAGATATATACCAGCACAACACCGCGCAGATGACAGCCAGCAGTACGAGGCCGGTTCTCTTCCCGGATTCTGCTTCAAACACGGCAGCCTCCTGAGTCCTTACGAATCAAACTCTGAATGGGAGATGAATCAGACGTTGAACAGCAGCATTGCTGCCCTGGCACAAATGTCAATCGGTGGAGGTAATAAGCGTGTACAGAAGGCCTGATATGGTTCGCGACATCGGCGCCCCTGCAAGGCTTTTCCTTAGCACTTGGCAAAGGTGCTCGATACGGTGAATTGGAACAAGACCAAAGCCGCCAGAATCCTCGGCGTCAGCCGCCAGACTCTCTACGACAAAATAGAGCATCATGGTCTGACGCAGTGATCGCGTGGTCTGATCCGACGAACCATGAGCTAGTTCAGGAGGGCCGGCACAACTCAAACGCCCTGTCCAATTTCGCTCTGAGTTCATCGTCTTTGGCCGCATCGATCAGATTCTGAATCAGCGAAGGTTTGACCAATTTGTAAATCAAGAGATTTCTGACGAATGTCAGGTCTTTCTCTCGCGCAACAGCGAGCTTGCTGTAAGCCAGGTCGTGAGGCTCAAGGCACCAGCCAGTCGCACCACCTGTGTTCTCAACTTGCATATTGGAATAAGCCGTTGTTCCCAGGCATCAGGAAGCGTCGCGGTTGTTGGAGATACCCCGTCGGCGTAGTAGCCGAAGGTTTGGTCAAATTGTGAATAACGCCCGAGAGTTCCCTCAATTTCGTCAGATACATCCGGTTTGTCTCTTGGATAAATATCTGCCTCCATCGATTCGCGCAAAGCCCTGGGCGCGTCCAGATGCGCCCCCAAGATGGATTGGCTCCCTATGACGACAAACTCCGACTCTCCGGTGACGACTTTAGACGCCCGCAGAATGTGTTCCAGGTCGTAACGATTCATATTTTTTCAGGATCCGTTTACGTTCGTCCTGGGGCATCAGGACCGCGAACGGACTGCTCTGTCTCATTCTCGTGGCCTCTTGTCCCCGGTCGGCAAGAACCCTTAAAATACCAACCAGACCTTCAGCATCGATAACATCGAGCCATTCCTGGAGAGCGTCTTTGCTCGTTTGAGAGTAATCCGGGTCGGACATTCGCTTATCAATCCAGACAATTACCCACTCGAGCTTTGCCGGTTCCTGCCGCAAAACTCTGGCAATGACCTGGTCCATTGCCCAGTTGCGATCATCAATAACTTCATGCCAGTTCATGGCTGATAATTAGACAGATTCCGAATCACCTTCAACAGCAGAAGAAGGTGGGTATTCTGTCCTTGAGCGCTGCCGGCAGGAGTCACGCGACAATTTTTACGCGTTACTCATTTTGTGAAAATCGGATAAAGTTCGGTGCTGCTCGCGTGGGTGGCGCTTCTCGAGTTGCACCTGGTGTGAATGTCCTCCGAAGAACCGGAACCGTACGGATTTAATTTTCTGGTGGGTGTGATGAATGGTGCCCTGTTCATGTTCGGGGTGGCGTTCATGAGCCCTACAACGGTACTGCCCCACTTCATCAACAATTTCACCGATTCCAGGGTCATTGTAGGGATGTCGAGTTTCCTGCACGTGGGCTGCTGGTGTCTGCCTCAGGTCTTTGCGGCCGCCTGGATCGAGCGATTCCCCAGAAAGAAAAAGTTTTACCTGATCGGCTGCCTGGGCCGGCTCAGTTTTACCTGCACGGGCCTCTGGCTCCTCAGCCGTCTGCACGCAACCGAGCCCATGCTGGGGCTGGTCCTGTTCATCGGGTTTTACGGATTGGGTATGGTGATGGGCGGGCTGGCCGGGCTCTCCTTCTTCAACATTGTTGCGGGGGCGATACCTGCCCACAGGCGGGCTGCATTCTTTTCGGCCCGGTTCATTGCCGGCGGCTGCTTCATGACCCTCATCGCCGGCTTTGTCGTGAAGTCGGTGCTCAAACAGTCCGAGGGATTTGATATGAACAACTATCTATTCCTCTTTTCCCTCGGTATCGGGCTTATGGGCGCGGGAATGTCCGTCATGCTCCTTATCAGGGAGCGACCGGTGGAGGTGACTGAGCGACGTTCTATTTTTTCAGGACTTTGGAATGCACCCGAACTACTCAGATCAGATCCCCGATTAAGGCGGCTGCTGACATGTCGACTCCTTTCGATGTTCAGTCGAATGTGCTGGCCGTTTTTTATCATTCTTGCAACGGACGAGCTCGGGCTGGATGAGAGTTTCGTTGGGCTTTCGATGATTGTGCAAACGACCGGTGCCTTTTTCGGCAATATCTCTTCAGGACTGCTCGCTAATCGCCTGGGAAACCGATTTATCATCCGGGCCTGTTCAGTCCTGGAAATCCTGACCGCCCTCTACGCAGGAATCGCCGGCGCCTGGCTGCTGCTGCCGGGGCAGGCCCTTGTTCCAGAAACGGTGAAACTGATCATTCTGCCCACCTTTTTTCTGATGGGCCTGGCCTGGCACGCGGACTTTGTTGGAGGCACAAGCTACCTCTTGGATTTCGCGCCGGAAGAACGGCGGCCCACCTACGTGGGAATTCTCAATACCACGATGGGTTTCGGATCCTTGGCCCCTGCCCTCGCCGGTTTCATGTCCGGCCAGATTGGGCTGATCGGCGTGTTTTTCATGTCCGCCCTGTTTGGGGTTGCCGGTCTCTGGAATTCGCTGAAGCTTGCCACGTCAAAATCAGGTTAACGTTGCTCTCGCTCCGCGAGGGCTCTGGAAGACCGAGTCGGTAGTGGTGCTCTCGCTCCGCGAGGGCTCTGGAAGACCGAGTCGGTAGTGGTGCTCTCGCTCCGCGAGGGCTCTGGAAGACCGAGTCGGTAGTGGTGCTCTCGCTCCGCGAGGGCTCTGGAAGACTCCCCGCGGAGCGTGGAGACCACAGGGCGCTCCGCGCGAGGTTACTTCTTGGCCTCTTCCGCGAATACTTCCTTGTATGAAAATCGCTTCTCGAAAGACTCGTGCGGGACGCCGTTAACTTCGATGTGCGGGTAGATGAAGTAGTTCAAAAGGCGGGTGCGGGTCTTCGGGACGCGGATGTCCCTGCCAATCGAAAACTGAATTCGGTTCGCATCGAGGCCGGTAAAGAATGCCTCTTTCTTTTCAGGGTGTTTGTTCGCCTCCGAGGCGTCGATGGGCAGCCAGCCCCGGCCGTCGATGAAGAATTCTGCCCAGCAGTGATATCCAGCGATCTCACCTGAAGCGCCTTCCGGTATGGGAAAGCCCATGATGAAACGGGATGGAATATTCACTGCCCGTGCCTCCCCTATATAAAGAGAATGGAAGTCCGTGCAGTTTCCTTTGCGTGCCTGGCAAGCGAATATTGCATCCCCGCGTCCCCAGCCTTCGACACTCTTGTCGTACTGTACGGTTTCCACGATGTGATTGTACAACAGCCGAGCCCGGGCAATCGGAGCATCCTCAGTACCGATGGACTCCCATGCCTCGTCCGCGATATTTCCTTCAACGGGCACGAGCTTATGGGCGCTCAGGTAACGCTTACGCACAAGAGGTTTGAGCTTTTCGTCAGACCCTTCGCTCCAGGTGTCGTGAGAGGCATGCCGCGTCACGTTGAAAACTATGTCGATTGAGATGTCCTCCTTCCCCATCCTGGCGTGGCGGGAAAGGTCGAAGTGCATGAATGCATTGTGATTCTCATAGTCCCGATAAGTGGAATAGTTCACTACCCCTACGCTGCTGCGCATTTTGAAACTGTTGAGTTTCTGCAAAGCGCTGTCCTGTGGCATGGGTATCCAGACATGCAGTTTCTTGGTTCCCGCCGGCACTTCTTTAATGATGAAACCGTAATTGAATTCAATAGTGCGCTCCTTTGGGCCCGGAACTTCCACCTGTGTCGCCTTAGCCTCCGGGACGTCTTCGGCAGACAATTGGATGGCGGCGAGGGACAACGCGATAACAGGCATGATGTGAAATCTGATCCGCTTCACGGGGTTTCTCCTGATGATTCTTAAATAAACTTCGGTTAATTTGAGTGGCGCAAGATAAGGAACTCTTCGCCAACTGGCCACCAGAAAGCCCCGTCCGAATGTCGTACATCGAACAGAACAAGGCCGCGTGGAAACGCCTCAGCCGAAGCACTCGTATCGCCACGGATGAGGAATGTCGCAATCCGATGGCTGCCCTGGACCCTCGAGGCTGGCTGCCGGATAGTGTGGGCGGCCTTAACGTGCTCTGCCTGGCGTCCGGGGGCGGGCGTCAGTCTATCCTGTATGCCCTGGCCGGTGCGAAAGTGACCGTTGTCGACGTGAGCCCTGCAATGTTACAGCTGGATTTACGTGAGGCGAAGAAAAGAGACGTTCAGATCAAAACCGTTTGTAGCTCGATGGAAGACCTGCCAACGCTCGAGAACGGTAGCTTCGATATCGTGCATCACCCGGTAAGCACCTGCTATGTGCCCGACCTCACGCCCGTGTATAAGGAGGTCGCCCGCCTGCTAAAGGACTACGGCATTTACATCGGACAGCACAAGCAGCCAACCAACCTGCAGATTGCTGCAGCAACCGGTCGCGGCGAGTACTGCCTCGGCGTGGAGTATTATCATCGCGGCCCTCTGCCGGACGCAGCCGGAGCCATGTATCGCGAGAAGGACGCAACGGAATATCTGCACCGATGGGAAGATCTCATTGGCGGCCTGTGCCGCGCTGGTCTCTGGATTGAAGATCTGCGCGAGCCGTATTGGGGCGACCCGTCAGCGCCGCCTGGGCTGAAGGCGCATCGTTGCAGGTACACCGCACCCTATGTGAGAGTGAAAGCAAGGAGAAGGCCGAGGACCGGAGACGACGGGAAGAGACTCGTGGTTTCATAAAGGTAAAACGATTTCAAAGCCATACCCCGACCTCTCAAACGGAACAACCCATGAACCAATACATCCTTTCCATTGATGCCGGCACGACAGGCGTGACGGTCGTCCTTTATGATTGTCAGGCTCAGGTCGTTCGTCATGAGTATGGTGAATTCACGCAGCATTATCCGCAGCCGGGGTGGGTGGAGCATGACGCGGACGAGATCTGGCAAGTAACGCTTCGTCTGATCCGCCAGATTTCCGAGGACATCTCCCATGATCAGATTGCGGGCATAGGCATTACCAACCAGCGCGAGACCACCGTACTCTGGGATCGCGAAACCGGAGAGCCCGCAGCAAGGGCAATTGTCTGGCAGTGCCGCCGCAGCCAGGAACAGTGCGAACGGCTTCGTCACGCCGGGCACACAGACCTGCTGGAGCGCAAGACCGGGCTCGTGCCGGATGCCTATTTCTCCGGCACAAAAATTCAGTGGCTCCTGGAAAACGACAAGAGCCTCGCGTCCAGAGCCGGCGCCGGTAAACTCGCCTTTGGCACGATTGATTCGTGGCTGGTCTGGAAACTTAGCGGCGGCGCCCTGCACATCACGGATTTCACGAATGCCTCGCGTACGCTTCTGTTCAATATCGAAGAAAAGAAGTGGGACGAAGAGCTTCTTCACCTGATGTCCGTGCCGGAATCCCTGTTGCCCGAAGTCAGGAAGTCATCAGGAATGTACGGTGATACCGATACCGATATTCTTGGCGGGCCCATTCCGATTTGCGGTATTGCGGGCGACCAGCAGGCCGCGCTGTTTGGCCAGGGAGGCGGCACTGTGAATGCGGCAAAAAACACTTACGGCACCGGCTGCTTTTTCCTGGTCAACACCGGGGAACAGCGCGTACATTCCAGGAACGGCCTTCTAACAACCCTTGCCACCGACACCAGAGGCAACCCGGTCTACGCGCTTGAAGGCAGTGTGTTTATTGCAGGTGCAGTAGTGCAATGGCTGCGTGACGAGCTCCAGATAATCGAGAGCGCGTCGGAGAGTGAAGCTCTTGCTGCCAGCGTATTGGATACCGGCGGGGTTTATCTCGTGCCCGCATTCGCGGGGCTCGGAGCACCCTACTGGGACATGGCCGCCCGCGGAGGAATGGTTGGTATCACCCGTGGCACAAGTAAGGCGCACATCACCCGCGCTGCGCTGGAAAGCATTGCCTATCAGACGCGGGATTTAATCGAGGCTGTGCAGCAGGACCTCGGCATTCAATTGAAAGAACTGCGAGTGGACGGTGGCGCGACCGCGAACAATTTCCTCATGCAATTTCAGGCCGACATCCTCGGCATCCCCGTGGATCGTCCCGCCAATATCGAAACAACCGCGCTTGGCGCGGGATTCCTTGCCGGGCTCGGCTGCGGTCTCTGGTCTGGCTGGGATGAAATGGCCGACAATCGAAAAACAGAACGACGTTTCGAACCGGACATGGTTGGAGACCGGAGAAATAAGCTCTACACAGGATGGAAGGACGCGGTCGGCCGTATGATGACACGAGTCCACGCGGATGGGGGGAAGGATGGGAGGAGATGAAAATTTGATTGAGGGGCAGATTCTTGACGGACTTAGAAGGCACTTTGTAATGACATCGCTCCTGTTGTCAGTGACTCTCAGTGTTGAGATAGCCCTTTCCGAACCCGTTCTCGACCATCAATTGAGGAATAAGCCGATGAATGAATTGCTGAATGCTCAACGCCGGGAGTTTCTGAATTACCTGACTGCGACGATGAGAGAACAGCCTGAATGGATTGGTATCCACGCGGCTGAGGCGCTTATCCAGCATGGCCAGAAAGCTGTGGTTCACGAATTCTTCAAGTCAAAGGCAAACGAGCAGACGCCCAAGTATCGTATCGGAGTGTGGCGCGTTCTGGCAAGTTCATCGCCCGATGAAGACATACGGGCCAACTCGGTGCAGAAAATTCGAGATGCGCTGAAAGATTCAAAGGGTCCGGATCGCCTTCATGCAGCGGAGACCCTGGCAAAATTGGCGGATACGGAACGAAGCGCTCCGCTTAACGAAGCCGCCCGGGGCCAGGATTCCATGGGCGCTTACGCCCGGTGGGCACTGCTTCGCAGCGGAGGAGATCAGGACGAACGAAAGCTCGCTGAACTGCTTTCCGCAGAGGATACCGGCGCCCGTACATCAACGGCCTATTCCCTGAGAAACCAGGGAAAGGTGCTACCGGAAACTTTGAAACTCCTGGAAGAGGTCGCATCCAGGGAGGCCAGCGACTCCCCGGCAAAGATCTACCTGCTGAGTGCGGTATTCACTCACTCAACCGGCAAAGAGAAAACAAAGGCGAAAATGAATCTCATCGACTTTGCCCGGGATGGATCTCGAGGCCAAAAGTATGAGCTCTGCACTGCCCTTGGAATCTCCGGTGGGATCCGCGATGCCGGACTTATCCGCGAACTGTTCGATCAGGACGATCCGGATGTGAAAGTTGCTGCTGCAGACGCGCTGCTACGGCTGAAATAGGCATACAAGAGGCCGCCTTCGTAAACGTGGTAACGTTTACCGGGCTTACTCCTGATGGACTGCATCGTGGGCCATTATTTTCTTGTAATGGAAAACTGGGCGAGGCTATCGAGGGCCTGGAAAACGAACTCTTGAATCATCCGGCACCAGAGCTGCTTCCGAAGCTTCACCGCGTGACACAAGAGCTGCTCGTTCTTCGGAAATCCGGGCCGAAGATGCAGCAGGAACTCCTCCCCCATCATTGAGCACTGCAATGGCCTGATTCGTATCCAGGGCGATTTCACATCCAGCTCACGATGCTGACGTGCGTGCTTTGTACCGCTTGGGGATTACGATGTCAGGCATTCAGGAGGCAGGCCAAAATATTCTGGTCACTTCCCTGTGCCACGGGTTGCTCGTTGTTTTGTGAAAGGACATGGTTAACACTGTGTAAACAGATTACTTTGTCCTGCCTCCTGAGGACGGTTTTCAAACCGGCCGACGCCGTGAGTAAAGATGATTTCTGTAGTAATTCCGATTCTGAACGAAGAAGAAATCCTTGAGACGACTCTAAAAGCCTTGATTGAATGCATCGAGGGTCATGAGCTCATCATCGTAGATGGCGGGAGCACCGATGATTCTTTCAAAATTGCTGAAAAATATGCCCTGGCCATCAAGTCCTCAACGGGTCGTGGCCTTCAAATGAACTGCGGTGTGGAGGCTGCGCAAGGTGAAGTCATCCTTTTCTTACACGCAGACTGCAGGATCGAGGAAGGCTCTTTGGCCGCGATCGAATCCGCAATGAGCGATCCAGGGATAGTTGGCGGTTGCTTTGAGCAGCGTATCGATGCAGAAGGCTGGAAATTCAGGCTCATCGAATTCATGATTCAAATTCGTGCATTGCACCGTTCTTGCATCTACGGGGACCAGGGCCTGTTTATCCGCCGGTCCACGTTTGAAGAGATCGGCGGCTTCCCGAATGTTCCACTGATGGAGGATGTGGTTCTTTCAAAACGGCTGCGAAAAGCAGGCAAGACCTGTCTTGTTCGCAAAACAATTGTCTGCTCGGCGAGGCGGTGGCAGAGGCTCGGGACTGCCCGAACAACTATTACTAATTGGTATCTGCGCGTCCTGCACTCACTCGGTGTGTCCCCGCACCGTCTTGCGAAAATTTATTACGGAAAAGCATCGTGATCCGAGCCGTTGTTTTATTTGCCAAAGAGCCCAGGCCGGGGATGGTGAAGACCAGGATGGGGCCGATGCTCAGCCCGGAAGAATGTGCCAGCCTGGCCGGCGCCCTGATCCAGGACACGGCAGATCTCTTGAGGAGAGTCAAAGATGTCAGAAGGATTCTTTGTTTCGCGCCAGAGGATGCCCGGACGATGCTGGAGGGCCTGGTGGGTTCTGATTTCGAGTATATGCCTCAATCGGATGGCGATCTGGGCGCCCGGATGCATTCCGTTTTCAAATGGGCATTTCAAAACGGATATTCCAAGGTGGTCATTATCGGGGCGGACAGCCCCGCACTGCCCTCCGAATGGATTGACGAAGCATTTGTCGGCCTGGATGAAAAAGATGTCGTCCTCGGCCCGACCCTGGATGGTGGCTACTATCTAGTCGGACTGAAAAGTCCAGAGCCGTCGCTTTTTGAAAATGTAGCCTGGAGCACAGAGTCAGTCATGGCGACCACTCTGGACAGGGTGACGGACCTGGGCCTTTCTCTGCACCTGCTCCCACCCTGGGCGGACCTGGACAACCCCGGGGATCTAGGCTTCTTCAGGACGCACATCCATGGGCTCAGGATTGCCGGAAAGGCCGTTCCGGCGCATACCGCCAAGTTTTTGGATGCTTTGTAAATTTGCCACGGGGTGTCAAAACCACTCCACTACTCTTCCACTTTTCACGCCACCGCCACCTGCTGCAATTCGATCCTCTCTTCCTCTTCCTGGGCGAATCGGTCCGGGACTACCTCGCAAACACCGAGTTCTTCTCCGATTCGGATCAGCCTGGCGCTGTTGAAAGCGATGACCAGTGGGTCGAAGAGATGTGTCATTGCGGCCATCTCCGGCGAAAGCAGACCGGTAGTCGAGAGGATGGCGCCGACTACTGCATAGGAGACACCGAAAACGATGTTCTGCAGAATCACCCGTCTCGTCATGCGTGAGAGGTGCAGAAGGTAGGGAAGGCGATCCAGAGAGTCATTCATCAGGGCTAGAGTTGCGCTGTGAACCGCGAGGTCGCTTCCGGATTCGCCCATAGCGATTCCAACGTCCGATGCGGCCAGGGCCGGGCCGTCGTTGATGCCATCACCGACGAAGGCTACCTGGTGGCCCTGGGCCTGCAGATCTTCGATCCAATTCACTTTGTCTTTTGGCAGGCAGTCAGCGCTCACATGCTTAATGCCGGCCGCCTCGGCCATGCGGTGTCCCACGCTCTGCCGATCGCCTGTCACCAGCGACAGATGGCGAATGCCCATGTAGGCCAGTGAACGCACCGCCTCAGGCGCTTCCTTTTTGAGAGAGTCTTCAGCAGTGATCCAGCCAAGCAACTTTCCATCCTCGGCCACTCCGACCATGCTCTGCCCTTCTGCTTCGGCAAGATCTTTCTGGTCAATGGTCAGTTGAAGACCCTGTTCGCGGAGCCAGCTCTCGCGGCCTACGAGTACCGTGCGGCCTGCGATCTTTGCCTCGATCCCTCTTCCGTGCACTTCCTTTGCGGTCTCGCACTCGATGAGCTGGATACGTGCTTCGGTTGCCACTTCTACAATGGCCCGGGCCATCGGATGCGAACTGCTCGCTTCGGCTGATGCGGCGATCTTGAGGAGCTCTGCCGGTTCAGTCCCCTTCTGTGGTTTCATATTGGAAACCGTGAGTTTGCCAACGGTAAGGGTACCGGTCTTATCAAAGACAAACGCGCTGCAGGCCGAGAGTTTTTCCAGGTCGACCATGTGCCGCATCATCACCCCGACTCGTGCAGTACTGGCAAGTGACGCGAGAAGCGCTACCGGCGTTGCCAGGATAGCCGAGTCCGGGTAGCAGGTAATCAACACGCTGATAACGCGGTCGATATCATGGGTTCCCACCCAGGTGACCACTGCCACGGAGAAGGCCACGAACGAGTAATACTTCGCATAACGGTCGATGATGCCCAGCGATGGCCCGCGGGTCGTTTGCGCCTTCTCAATGAGATTCTGAATCTCCTTCAAGGTGGCATCTTCAGCAGCGCGAGTCACACGAATATCGAGGATTCCGGAGAGATTTTGTGTGCCGGCGAAGACTTCATCCTCCACTCCTTTTTCGACAGGCAGTGACTCGCCAGTGATCGGGGCCTGGTTCGCTGTGCTTTCGCCTCGGATGATTTCACCGTCGACGACAAAGTTTTCACCGGGGCGGACCCGGACAAGATCCCCGGTCTTCAGTTCGGTGGCGGCAACCCTGATCTCTTCGCCATTCTCATTGAGTTTAATGGCCTGCCTGGGTGTCAGCTTCATCAATTGGTCGAGCGAAATCGCCGCCCCTCGGGCGGTCGTCTTCTCTATGATTTCAGCGAGCAGCATGAACAGGGCGACCATCCCGGCCTGCCGGTAATTGTTGGTCAGGCATGACACTGCAATCGCAATCGCGACCTGCTCGTTCATCATGAACACACTTCGTGAAACATTAATCGCCGCCTGGAAAAAGATCGGCGCCGACAGAATGGCCACCCCAATCATCGCCGGTATTGCGCTCTCAACGTCCCGGTCGGGAGACAGCCACTGGATGAAAAATGAATTGAGCAGAAAGATCAGCCCCGCCAGGGCGAACCAGAGCAGCCGCAGTGGACGCTTCTCCAGTTGTGCGAGGGCTGGTGAGAGGGCTCTCATGATCGAAGGTAAAAGGAGTCTGTGGCAGGTCAGCCAAAAGGCGGAGGGAGTGTCAGCCAAAACACGCGTGATTGCAACGACTGTTGTCCTGTGCAAACCGATCAACCAGATCTGCCCTTGAGGGTATCCTTGTGACAAGCCACGGCCTTATCACCATTTGCCATTCCCGGCGCGGTGGCTAATGTCCAGCTCACCGGCCGCAACCCTATGAGCTTCGTCCTGCCGCTGCCCTGTGG
This sequence comes from Planctomycetota bacterium, assembly GCA_027625095.1. GTDB lineage: Bacteria > Planctomycetota > PUPC01 > JACPCR01 > JACPCR01 > JAQBXN01. The sequence continues at coordinate 14,230 of JAQBXN010000128.1, forward strand.
CCGCTGCCAAATTTTTTCACTGGAGGAAACGGCGGGAGCCGGGACAGAAAATGTTCATTCAAAAGCGTCTCCGTTATCTTTATTTCTCCCCTGTGAAATATGAGTGAGGTTAATATGGAGATTGGTACTGAGACGCGCAGAAGATTGGGAGAAAATTCCTAAGGAACCATCATGGCACAAGGACATCGGCCGCTCTGTCTGGCCATTATCATTTGCAACGAGGTTATCGAAGACAAGCGCACGAATAACAAGACGCTCGTCAGCCTGTTCAGCCGCATCGGGACGAAGGCAATCCCCTGTGTGCATCCACGGATGTTTGTGATGGCCTCGCTTACAGACGGGCACGGCACGGTGCCCCTGATCTTTCGCATTGTTCACCTTGCCACCCAAGAGCACGTGTTAGAGCTCCGGGCCGAAGCGACTTTCGGCAGCCCGATGGATGTCAGCGACGTGGTGCTCGAGTTTCGTAATTTACCCCTGAAGAAAGAAGGCTCTTACGCGGTGGAAGTGCTCGCAGACGGAGAACTGCTGGGGATGCGTCGACTGTTCGTAGAGCTGGTGAAGGGGGAGGAGAAGGCGAATGGATGAGCGGGGAAAGTTTCACTCCGGAAATCGTGTCATACGGTCTGAGGCACGAAGGCTCTAATGCGGCCCAGTGGGCCTTCAATCAAATTTGCGCAAATTGGGCTGAATAGCCAAGGCAAAGTCTCTTCGTCTTAGGACTCCGGCCAAAATAACGTTGCCACCCTCAATAGTCCCGAAGGGACGGAGGCAATTAGCCCCAGGTTTCAACCTGGGGACAGAATTGGAAAAACGCATCGAAGCCCCGAAGGGGCGACGGAGCCGCCTTCGCCCCTTCGGGGCTGGAGTCGGGTTTGTCATCCCTCCCCTGGTTAAAACCAGGGGCTACTCGGCTGGGTCCCTCCGGGACAGTTAAAAGGGATATCATTCGGCCGAAGTTGGAAACCGAATTTCGATCAAAGTCCTAAGAACAACATTCATCACCTGTGCCCTTATCTTACGACGAGCAGATTCGAGCCGGATTTCACCACAACCTCGCCATCGTGATCGGTGTGCATGCGATGTGGTCACTGGGCTCAGCGTTTTACAACTGGGGCACGATGATGCCGGTGTTCCTGAAGGAACTCGGTGCCAGCAATTTTCACATCGGTCTTATGCAGGGGCTGCTCAGTCTGGCGATGTTCTCGCCTCAGATGATTGCCGCGCAGAAGACCTCGCATCTAGCGGTCAAGAAGTTTCTCTTCCCGTGTGTGCATTATCCGGGGCTGGTCGCTGTCGGCGTGATGGGGGTGTTTACCCTTGCCTGGGGAAAATCGGAAGCGATGATCCCGGTAACCATCGTGTGCATGACGTTTATGGGGCTTTCGTTGAGCTTTGCCATTCCCATGTGGTCGAACCTGGTGGCCAAACTCGTCCCTCCGCAATCGAGAGGTATTTCGTTTGGATTCATCTTTTTCGCGGGCGGTGTGACAGGGCTGGTCGGCGCCTCCATTGCCAAATACATGATCGGGCGCTACGAAATAATCGGCTTCGGCTGGGGGTTTGTCGGGGCTTCCCTGGTGCTTGCCGTAGCGGTCTCATTCTTCTTTCTCTTGAAAGAGCCTGCTCATCCTGAGCCGCCCATAAAGAAAGGAATTGGTGAATTCTTCCGGGGTATGAAAGCAGACCTGAAAGGCCATCGGGACTACCGGTTTTACCTGCTGTCCAAGAGTCTCTCTTCGCTCGGCACCATGGCTCTTCCCTTCTACGCGGTGGCCGCCGTCGGAAGGTTCGGCATGGGCCCCGAGGCCGGGGCCGAATTTACACTCATGTTGATTCTGGCCCGAATGATCGGCTCACCTTTATTCGGGTGGCTGGGGGACCGGACGGGTTTCCGGGCTGTTGCCCTGTTTCCACCGTGCATCAATATCCTTTGCGCCAGTCTTGCCATATTCAGCACCCAGGCTTCGACATTTTATCTGATCTTTTTCCTGATAGGGCTCTCCACCGCCGCGGACATTGCTTCCTCTCTGAATCTTCCGATCGAGTACTGCCCGCAGGCGGACAAAACAACCTTTATCGCGGTGAAAGGTACCGTGACCGGCCCCCTCATGTTCGTGGCGCCGCTCCTCGGTGGCTTCCTCGCGGATAGCCTTGCCTGGGAATTCAACATCACCTTTACCACCGCCCTGCTCTTTGAAATGGCAGCTTTTCTTATCTTGCTGATCCTGGTAAATGAACCGAGACGGCATTCCACATCGACTTCAACAACCAACAAAGAGGAAGACCCCAATGAGTGAGCCACTGACTGCCCAGGAACTGGATCTGCTGCGCAAGTTCGATACGCCCACCGTATGCAACGTCATCGAATTGTTTGATTACCGGCCCCGCAGCGCCGGTTACATGGACGGCCGAATCAAATCGGATTTCCCGAAGATGCCGCCCATGGTCGGCTATGCCTCGACGGCCACATTCAGATCCGCCGCGCCTCCAAGGGGCGAAGACGTTTACGGAGGCATGACGGAACAACTGGAACGGCTCAAAGAAGTGCCGGCGCCGCAGGTGATCGTTTTTCAGGATCTCGACAATCCCCCCGCGGCCGCGACTTTCGGCGAAGTGATGTGCACCACCTACAAGACTTTCGGCTGCGTGGGTCTGATCACCAGTGGCGGCGGCCGGGATCTTGAGCAGGTCGGGCGGCTTGGCTTTTCGACCTTTACCGGTTCGACGCTCTGTGCGCACGGATATTGCCAGATCATGCATGTAAACATTCCAGTCCATGTGGGCGGCATCACGGTGTATCCGGGCGACTTGCTACACGGCGACTGCAACGGCGTCACCACCATCCCGAACGAAATCGCCAAAGCTCTAGCCGGTCTGCTGGTGGAGTTCGTGGCAGCCGAAGAGGTGATTCTGAATTGTCTGAGGACCGATGGCGCAAATCTGAAGGCGTTTACCAAAGCCCGGGAAGAATGCGTTCGAAGAATCGGAGAACTGAAGAAGCGGGTGGTGGGATAGGAATCCGCAGATTGACCGCCGCATGATGTTGCAAATGGATTTGACTGCGCCGTTGATTTATTGCCTGGTCGTGAGTTTCTTTCCGCTTCCCCTCTTGCTGCTGTTCAATTTCGCCATCGAGATTGCATCTGGTGGTTATTCCTCGGGTCGGAGTAAAGCCTTGTAGCCCGCCTGAACAAAATGGTGGTCGTAGGTCAAGGCTTCAGTTATTTCGTATGCGTCCATGATCAGGAACGAAGAGCAATTTGTAATGCCCCATTCCTTATCAGGTCTTTCTTTGTACATCTTCAGCCCACGCTTGAATGCCGCGGTAGTCAACGGAATCACTTCTACATTGGGATCCGTAAAGAGACGGTCTGTGAGCGTCGTCGCGGCTGTCCTCAATGGGTTTCCCTTGTCAGCGAAGTGGTTCAGAAGTTCTGAAAGCACCCTCTCACTCGTGACTATCCTGCACGCCCCCATGCCTTCGATACTTCCAATGCTTTCGCATGCAATTCGTCGAAGGGGCTGAGTACCGCAATCCAGTAATTCGTGTCCGCGAACACTACCTTCATTCTTCAGACTTTCGGCTGCCGTATAGATAATGGTCGAGATTCTTCGCCGCATCGGCAGGTACTCTGGCCCATTCCTCTTCGGGCACGGAAGCCCCGATTTCCGTAGCGATCTCCCAGATGGGCCTGGCCGCTGATTCGAACGGGAGGCCCTCAACAGGTTCCAGTGAAAGTGTCTCGACCATGATAATCTTCTTAACCTTCCTCGTTTCCCCACTGAAGAGCGCCTTGCCTCTCACACGAAGTCGCTGGGTCGAGTGTTCCTTCAGTGCTTCCGTGATGAGCGACTCCTGGTCTGGTGTAAAGCTACCGACCACAGGCGTGCCGTCACTTAATCGAATGGTGAAATTCCCGCCCAGGTCAGCAATTCTGAGCTCTCCGCTCCAGTCAATGTCATCTTCATAATCCTCCACCATGCGCAAGGGCAGGTAGATGGGTACGCGCCGGGTCTTGATACCGGTCTGTTTTGCGGGCCTGGCCTGGGCAAGGCAGAGCGCGAGGAACTTGAGCAAAGTTGTCTTTCCCGAACCGGGATCCCCGAGCAGCACCAGCCCGCCGTAATCGTTTTTTTCGGCGAACTCGATGGCCGGCCCAATTTCCAGGTCCTGCATCTCGGCAGACGGCATTTCCTGCAATTTGTCCCCCGTCTTTTCCTGTCGCCCTTTCTTGTCCGCATTCCTCCCCCCATGCTGAACCTGTGCGCGAAGTGAGATGAATATGGGCGACCAGACGCTCAAGAAACGAGGTCGCTTCTTTGTATTCGGAAGGCATGCTCCATTCCGCAACGTCGCCCGTGAGCGCGATGCAATCGGGCATGAAGCCGTAGTCGTTCGCTAGGCCGTCCAGGTCGTCGGCAAGTTTCTGGTAGAGCGAGTTGTAGGATACCGCGCCCTTTGGATATCGGTGATTCCGCCCGAATTGGATGTCCGACAGATGAAGGATGGTGAGATCGCCTGGCATGCCTGTTTTCCAAATGGGCGGAAAAGCGAGAGGTCACTGAAGAAAGTTAGGTGAGCTCTTTTAGAATTCAATCGACAAGGGCGTATTCCTTATCAGAAGTTTCAGCTTCTTGATACCCCTGGGTTCGCCCCGGATGACACTGGCATGCGCCAGACCCGGAGTCGCTTACTCGCCTCCCCATGGCTCCCGGCTGCCACCGGATTCCAGTTGACCTGGTGAGGGATCCAACTTTCCCTCCATCTTCAGATACAGCCACGTTCCGCCGATGATATTCAGCGGCATCAGGGCGAGGTTTACGATCGGGATGGTCATCATCAGAAAACAGACGGCGCCGAAGCCAAGGAAATAGAAGAAATGGTTCTTCAGGTAGGCCCATTTCTGAAAGTATCGGAACACCCGCTTCGACAGGGGGATATCTACGAGCTCCAGTGAGAGCACCAGCAATGCGAACAGGATGTTGAACCAGACAAAGGCGATATTGATGAATGGAGTGATGGCCAGAATGGCCAGCGGGATGCCGATGGACAGGGTGATCGTCAGATGCTGGCAGGTGTGCAGAAGCCCTTTCCAGATGGTCAGCCCCGGCAGAGGTCCGTAATTCTTTCCCAGCAGGATTTTCTCCGTTCTTGCTGAGATGACGTCATTGATGGGTGTGGCGAGCGCAAGGCCAATGGGCGTGAAGATGAGGTAGCTGAAAAGAAACAGGACCACGATCAACAGGAGCTTCCCGATGAAATTCACGATCCCCGCCAGGAAGCTCGGGATCCAGTTCCCTGCCAGAGCAGAGATGTCGATGTTTGAGATTCCATGGACCACGCCGGCTATCACGAAGCCCAGAGTGATGAGAGTGATGATGACGGGCAGGACGCAGAGCCCGCCCAATTGCCTGAAATTACTTTTGAGGATGGCCAGCCCACGCAACGGCGCCGCAGCGCCGAAAAGTACCTGATGAAATGGAGAAAGGAATCGTGGGGCCATCAGTTGCCTTCGACGTTCAGATCAAATTCCTGGGCGAATTTTTTCAGCGCCTCGATCTGAGCGGGAGTCGTTGCCTCCGGGATCTCCACCTGGATCTCCACGTAATGATCTCCACGTGTACCATTGGGCTGTTTGAGGCCCAGCTCTTTGAGGCGCAGCTTTGCTCCGCTCTTGGTGCCGGGGGGAATGCGCGCCCCGCGGGCGCCATCGATCGTCTGCACTTTCACCTTGCCCCCCATCATCGCCTTCGGCAGATTAATGGTAACGGTCGAGTGCACATCGTTGCCCTCGCGGCGGAAATCTTCGCTGTCCAGCACATGTACGACGAGGAACATCTCGGTCGGCTGGTTGTTGTTTCTGTCGGGGATGGTGGTGGTCACTCGCAGCTTTTCGCCTTCCTTTACCCCTTCTGGAATGTTGACGAGCATCTTGTGCTCATACCGGCTGAAGCCGCTGCCCTCGCACAGAGTGCAGGGATCTGTCACCACATGGCCGCGGCCGATGCAGTGCGGGCACTGCTTGCTGACCGTGAAGTTGCCCTGGCCTTCCGGGACATTGCCCCGGCCCTGGCAGAGCGCGCATTGTTTGTTGGCTGTTCCACCTTTAGAGCCCAAGCCTCTGCATCCTCCGCAGGGATTCATCAGCTTGAACGAAAAACGCTTTCGAGTGCCGTGGACCGCTTCTTCAAAGGTGATTTCTATATCTCGGGTCAACGGTTCAGGCCGGGGCTGAGTCTGAGGCTGCGGCTTCGGCCCCGCCTGCGGGTTATTGCCATCCTTCTTAAACATGTTCGAGAAGATGCCCCCGATTTCATCTCCTAATTCATTGAGGAACTCCTTGCCTTTGTGCTTGACGTCTCCTGCTGTTGCGGCTTTGCCAGGCGGTGTCTGGCCGGGCCTGGGTTGGGCCTTTGTTTTTGGAGGCTGTTTCTGCTGGGTATCGCCATCTGCCTGTTTGAAAAAATCCTCGAAATCCTCAGGGCGGATGCTGCTTACACCCGCCTTGCGCATGTCATTGTATCGATTGCGCTTTTCTTCATCCCCGATGATGTCATAGGCTTCGCCGATGTCCTTGAATTTGTCGACGGCTGCGCTGTTGCCGGGGTTGGCATCGGGATGATACTGCTTGGCCAGGCGCCGGAAGACGCGCTTGATCTCATCCGGGCTGGCATCATCAGAGACGCCCAAGATTTCATAGTAGTCCTTAGACATGAATGCAGGCCGGTTCAGCGGTCTATCCCGAACATGCTTCGGAGCCGCAAGCGGAAGAGGACGCTCAGGGTTTCGATGATCTCGCCCAAGTTCATCTTGGATATCCCAAGCTCGCGGTCCTTGAAAATGATGGGGGTCTCACCAAGGTCGCGCGTGTGCTTCGAGTAGCGGTAAAGTAACTCCTCCTGAATGGCATATCCAGTCGAAATAACTTTATCGAGGGGTATCTTCCGGAGAATGTCAGCACGGTAACATTTGAAGCCGGCACTGCAGTCCTTTGCCGGTATCCAGAGTACGAGCCGGGTAATGAAATTCGCCGCCCAACTGTTGAGCTTCCGCTTGAATCCCCAGTTCTCTGTGCCACCGCCTGGAACATACCGTGAGCCAATCATCAGATCGTGGGTCTGCATCCCCTCGAGCATGGCCGGGACGTACTTCGGATCGTGCGAAAAGTCAGCATCCATAGTCATGATGTAATCGTAAGGCTTATCGAGCACATGCTGGATTCCGCCCAGGATAGCCTTGCCCAGCCCACCCTTTGGAGGACGATGCAGAACATGAACCCGAGGGTGTTTTTCCGCCAGTTCATCTGCCAGCTCGCCCGTGCCGTCCGGTGAACTGTCATCCACCACTATGATGTCAAAATCGCCGGGCAGCTCGAGCAGAGCGGGAATGAGAAGTTCGATGTTTTCCCGTTCGTTGTAAGTGGGCACCATGATGATGGCACTGGGCGTCTCCGATGCCTGGTTCTCGTCTCGATTGTCCACTGAAGCGGCCTTTTTCTTGTGTTGATTGTCTGTCTTAGATTCGAATGGCTACGATGCCCGGGGTGATTATAACGTGAGTTCCGCTTGTAAAGCACACTGCTTGAAATGTTAGACCATTTGGAGAACGAATGAGCTGCTGCACGATTCTCAGTCTGATTGTTTTGGGAACAGCCGGGCCGTCCACCTCAGTCCAGGCCGAAGGCCCAATCCACTGGTCGGCCGTCACGGCCACACCGATACCGGAATCTGCCGATCTGCTCACCATTGGCAAGCGGCTCTACGGACTTCAATGTGCGCGCTGCCACGGGCAGGAAGGCCGCGGGAACGGCCCTTACGCAAATGATCTTTCAAACAAGCCCAGGGATTTTGGAAAAGGTTATTTCAAGGCTCGCACCACCATCCCGAAGGGTTTTCCCTCTGACCTTGATTTTTTCCGAACCATTACGGCAGGTTTTCCCGCTTACGAGATGCCGGCGCTTGGCCAGCTCCCGGAAAGAGATCGTTGGGCTTTGACCTTCTATACCAAGACAGTCATCGCCTCAGCCATGGAAGCTGTCATCACTGAAAAACTGGAGAAGGATGGAGAGGAGGTCAATGCCGCTGAAGTCAAGGACATTGTGAGTGCCCGCATGAGTCCCGGAGATCTGGTCAAAGTCCCAAGAGAACCAGCAGGCAGCCGTGAGGCATCTATTCGGCGGGGACAAATGACGTTTATCAAGGGCGATTATCGTTGCGCCAACTGCCATGGCCCGCAGGGCAAGGGTGACGGCCCTAATGCAGCCAATATGAAGGACGAGTGGGGATTCCAAATTACCCCACGGGATATCTCACAAGGAATCGAGTTCAGAAAGCTGGTGTACACCCCGGAGGACATGGTGCGTGTCATTCTTACAGGCATTCCAGGCACCCCGATGCCGGCATTCGATCTGGCCGGCACCTTCCCGGAAGGCATCAGAGAAATCTGGGATATCGCGCGGTACGTGGAGAGCCTGGGGAAGGACTGAGCGGATGAGTCGGCGATCATCGGGAGCCCTTTCCGGGCCGCTCCAGCTTGCGAGAAGAAGAATCCTGCAGATACCTCGATCGGGCAGGAGACTGATCCCACACTCTCTCCCAAAAATTTTGCCTGAGCGCGATGGGGCCCGGCTCGCCGGATGCCGGCGTTACTGAGCCTGCGCGGCGAACTCGATGATGATTTGTTCCTGATCTCTCGTCTCTATCGAACCTGGCCGCTGTTCCCGGATCGAGTTGATTGCTTCCGCAGCGGAGAAACCTTTGAAGACCAGGTAGGCCGCCAGCATTACACCCGTCCGGCCCATGCCGGCGCCGCAATGGACGACTGCTTTTCCACCTGCCTGAACGGTGCTTTCAATCGTTTGAACTGTCTGGCGAATCTGGTCGACACTGGGTGGGGTCAAATCCTGCACAGGGATGTGCAGGTTGTTGCATCCAACGAATTTGATGCACTCTTCAGGCAGTGTCATTTCTGTAAGTGAGACCAGCAGGTCCAGTCCGATGGATTTCAGGAATTCCAGGTCGCTCGCCACGTAGGGCCGCCCCATTCCGCCGAGCTGGTTCTTAAGCACCCAACTGAATGAATGCGGGCGGGGAGGGAACTGGCTGGCTACGGTGTCGAGATTATCGAACTCCGCTTTCCAGACCATCATCGTAGATTTTGATCCCGTCGGCTCTAACCTGACTCCGGCTCCTGCCTGGGCCATCGCCATTCTAATCTTGTCAGCCTGTTCCTTGCCCTCGATGCCATCCACAATGGGAAGTGGCAGGTTTTGCAGGAACCATTCAGCCTTGACCAGAGAGAAACCGGTGACATCCCGCAATCGATTGATTACTCGATTCGGGGTCTCACCAGCATTCAGCAGAATGACACGAAAGTTGGGCATTCAGCTCCCTTTCTTGCCCTCAACCTTGCGAGCTTTATGTTCGGCTTCCCAGCCAACAGTCTTGTGGGCTCCATCACAGAAAGGTTTGTCCTTGGACGCGCCGCACCGGCAGAGGAAGTAGTTCTTCTTTTCCGTAAGGTCGAAAGTCCCCTGCTCGTGATCTTTCAGGATAATCGGGCCGGTGACCATGACCGGTCCGTTCTTGCAAAGCATGATATGGCCTGCTTCTTGTGCTTTTTCTGACATGGTTGCTCCTGGTAATGAAATATTGCAATCAGCGAAAATTATCGCTGGAGCGTGGGCATGTCAACGGACCGAACTTTCCGTGAGCCCTTGGGGCCGGCCTCGAGCCTGACCAGGTTTTCTGCAGTATCAGTCAGCCCAGCTTCTGCAGCTTGGGGGCAATCACATGGCTGCAGTATGGTGCTTGCGGATTAAGTCGGAAGTAATCCTGATGGTAGTCTTCCGCTTCATAGAATTCTGATGCCGGCGAGATTTCGGTGACAATGGGGGCGGAGAACGAGCTGGCCGCTTCTGCTCTTGATGTTTCCGCGGCGTTCCGCTGGTCGGCGGTGTGGTAAAAGATTACCGAACGATACTGGGTGCCATGGTCGGCGCCCTGGCGATTCGGCGTGGTAGGGTCGTGCATCTTCCAGAAGACTTTAAGTAGTTCTTCAAACGAAATTGCCTCCTGTTCAAAAGTAATTCGTACCACCTCCGCATGTCCTGTGTTGCCATTGCAGACCTGTTTGTAGGTAGGGTTTGTCGTCCTCCCGCCCTCATAGCCGGAAACCACGGAAAGGACGCCGTCGAGGCGCTCAAACACTGCCTCCACGCACCAGAAACAGCCGGCACCGAAATCAGCAATCTGGCAATTTTCGTTAACACTCATAGTTCAAATCTCCAGGGTCAGATCAGGGATTGACTGACATTGTGAGAGTGTGGAGACAGATTTCAAACGCTGTGGATATCCTCGCCTGCAATGGCCATCG
>JAQBXN010000251.1 GCA_027625095.1 Planctomycetota bacterium
AAGTCGTGAGCGCCACCCTGGGATTGATTGTAAGTCACGATTCAACCCTGGAGGGGTTGCACAACAAGAGATTGTGGAACCCTGGGCTACGTTGTTGAACGTCTTCGACGTAAAGAAAAAAGCAGGGCGAAAACTCCCCCTCCAGGGGCTGCTGAAGTGTCAGTATTCGATTTCAACCTTGACCTGAAAAATAAGGCTGGAAAGAGCAGCAGCCCGCATGTCGGAGTGGTTAAACGGCGAAGCCGTGGAATGTGATAGCCAGGGACGCAGGTCCCAGGTTTTCTGAGATTGGGATATAGAGCCCCGAAGCGGCGGCAGGTGCTGAATGATTACCGCTGTCGCCGCTGAGCGGCTGTTGAGGTCGCAATCCTTGTCCTGAGAATTGCGTCCCGGGCTTTACCCACCTTTTATCTCTTGAACACCAGAAGTGTTCCGTCCTACAGCCCACGGTTCGCGAATCTTCGAGCTACCCCGGGTAACCGGAAGCATGGGATCTTCAACCCCAACCGGGTTGCGTCGATATAATCTGTCACTGCAAGAACTTTGGGTATGGACAGAACACCTTCGAGGTTGCAGAAAATGTGGGTAAAGGGCAGGACTTGCGTCCCAGGCTGTCATCTGTCGCCGCTTAGGACTCCGGCCAAAAATAATGTTGCCACTTTCAATAGTCCCGAAGGGACGGAGGCAATTAGCCCCAGGTTTCAGCCTGGGGACAGAATTGGAAAATCGCATCGAAGCCCCGAAGGGGCGACGGAGCCGCCGCCGTCGCCCCTTCGGGGCTGGAGTCGGGTTTGTCATCCCACCCCTGGTTGAAACCAGGGGCTAATCGCCTGGTCCCTTCGGGACAGTTAAAGGGGATATCATTCGGCCGAAGTTGGAAACTTAATTTCGATCAAAGTCCTTAGCGTCTGAATTCGGAATGGCATGGCCCTGCCCTGCCCTGCCCGCCATGGAGACTGTCGGTTTAATCAGTTCCCTGCTGTCTTAAGATGCCACTGGCTTGCCCAGTGGAGTTTTCACGCTCTTTTCTAGCACAGGTTCGGATTCATTCAGGAGATGCCACTGGCTTGCCCAGCGGAGTTTCACGCTTTGAAAGCTGTCAGGATGCCCGCAACTTCAAAACGTGAAACTCCACCGGGCAAGCCGGTGGCATCCAAAGTGACAAACCCAATGCTCGCGAGAAAAAAACGTGAAGCTCCACCGGGCAAGCCGGTGGCATCCAAAGTGAGAAAACCAATGCTCGCGAGAAAAAAAACGTGAATCTCCACCGGGCAAGCCTTCGGGACAACGACCTTATAGAAAATGTTTCATTAAAGCTCCACCTCTTCAGCCTCGAAGGGCGAAAGCATGCATCCCCGGGCGCAAGCCTTGCTCTCAGCCCACAATTTCAGTTTGTCCGTTTCTTTACGCCGAAGGTGGTCTATTCCAAAGCCCAGGGTCAGTGAACGACGTAGTCGTGAGCGTCACCCTGGGTCAGGTTGGATGTGCCGCTTCTACCCTGAAAGAGTTGCACAGCACATTGTAGAACCCCTTCAGGGTTCAGATCGGTGTGGTCAACTGATCCAGGGTAGCTCGCAAAGCCTCGCAACCCTGGGCTTTGGAATACAACGCCTTCGTCGTAAAGAAATTTGGGTAAGGCTCACCATATCATTTTGGCCGCAGTCCTTATTTAGTCGCGGTTGCGTTCCCGTTCGAGAGATGGGTCAGATAGCTGCAGTAATGGTTACCAATTGTGACCTTTCACCCGAATGCCAATTCCATCTTCGCCGATAACATCCGCTCCTTTCATTTTTCTTCGTTTTACTCCGGGAGTCGGGAATGCCTTTGATAACCCTTAAGGGCGCGTGCTTCGCATACAGCGGGACAGTGCTTCTGGACGAATTGGACTTCCAGATCGATAGCGGGCAGAGGATTGGTCTGCTTGGCAGGAACGGCGCGGGGAAATCTACGCTGTTGAAGATTATTCATGGGGCGCTGGAACTTGATTCTGGATCCATTTGGCGGCAGCAGGGGCTTAAGACCGCTTTGCTGGATCAGGAAGTTCCACAGAATACAACGGGCTCTCTGGTTGAGGTGGTGGCACGGGGGCTCGGCAGGCCCGGGGAGGCTGTCGCACGGTATCACGTGGTCAGTCAGAAAATTGAAACCGAAGGCAGTGATGAACTCTTTGCTGAACTCCAAACTTTGCAGGACACGTTGGCAGAGGATGACGGCTGGGAACTTCTGAGCCGTGTTGAGCGGGTCTTGTCGATGATGCTGTTGGATGCGGATGCGGAATTCAGCGTCCTCTCAGCCGGAATGAAACGGCGCGTCATGCTCGCCAGAGCGCTTGTGACCGAGCCGGACATTCTTTTGTTCGATGAGCCGACGAACCACCTGGATATCGAGGCCATTCGGTGGTTGGAGGACTTCCTTTCGCGTATCGAGACCCCGCTCGTTTTTGTGACTCACGATCGAGCTTTTCTGCGGAGACTGGCCAACCGAATCGTTGAAATCAACCTGGGGAAACTTTTTGACTGGTCTTGCGATTACGACACTTTTCTTGAAAGAAAGGACGCGTTACTGAAGGACGAGGACACTCGTCAAGCTCTTTTCGAGAAACGCCTGGCTCAGGAAGAAGTCTGGATTCGGCAGGGCGTCAAGGCCCGCCGAACGCGCAACGAAGGGCGCGTAAAGCGGCTGCAAGCCATGCGCGAGGAACAGCGAAACTACCGGCGGCAGGTCGGCAAGGTCAGAATGCAAATACAGGACGGAGTGAAAAGCGGACGACAGGTCGTCCGTGGAGATAACCTGAGCTTCGGCTACGGCGATGAACTCATCATCAAGGATTTCTCAACCCAGATTATGCGCGGCGACAAGATTGGAATCCTGGGCCCAAATGGCGTTGGCAAGACCACTCTGATTCGCCTGCTTCTTGGGGAAATAGAACCCCTGGCCGGAAAGCTGAAACACGGAACTAAGTTGGAGGTCTCTTACTTCGACCAACTGCGAATGCAGCTCGATGAGGATAAGACGATCAAGCAGAATCTCTCCGGTGACGCAGATCAGGTGATTCAAAACGGCGAACCCAGACACGTTTACGGATACGCACAGGATTTCCTTTTCTCACCGGATCGCAGTCGCTCCCTGGTGAAATACCTGTCCGGTGGCGAGCGGAATCGTCTTCTTCTGGCCAAGCTTTTCTTGCAGCCGGCGAATGTGCTTGTTCTCGACGAACCGACCAATGATCTGGATACCGAGACCCTGGAGCTGTTGGAAGAACTACTCCTCGATTTCGAAGGGACTATCCTGCTGGTGAGCCACGATCGCGCGTTTCTTGATAACGTCGCCACCAGCACCCTGGTTTTCGAAGGTGATGGACACATCGGCGAATACAGTGGCGGCTACGAAGACTGGTCGAGGCATAACGAAGCGGCAATGGAAGCGGCAGAGGCCAAAGAAAAGAAATCGTCTCCCAAACCGCAGCCGGAAAGACGTTCAAGAAGGGTCACCTACAAGGAGCAGAAGGAACTGAAAGCGCTCCCATCCAAAATTGGAGCCCTGGAATCAGAGCAGCAGTCTCTTCACGGCGCCATGTCCGATCCTTCGTTCTACAAGAAATCAGGGGATGAAATCGCCGCAACGACATCCCGGCTGGAAGAGATCGAAGCAGAGCTTGGTGCGGCCTACGCTCGCTGGGAGGTACTTGAGCAACTTGATGGTTGAGTGGCGGCCGCCGCAATCAAACGTGGCTGAAAGCTGCCAGCCCAAAGGCGTGAATTTAAGGACTTTGATCGAAATTAAGTTTCTAAATTCGGCCGAATGATATCCCTTTTAACTGTCCCGGAGGGACGGAGGCAATTAGCCCCTGGGTTTTAACCAGGGGTGGGATGACAAACCCGACTCCAGCCCCGAAGGGGCGACGGCGGCG
>JAQBXN010000129.1 GCA_027625095.1 Planctomycetota bacterium
TTTCTTCGTCGTAGAGAATCTTCATGCCGTGATATTACTGAGGATATTCCAAAAGGCGAAAACGGTAACAAAACTCTGATGCCTCCGCTGTCTGAATCCGTTAAGCTCTTGGGCGTTTTCATGGACTCTTATCCAAAAGACAGACGGAGGCAATTATGCCGGCCAGGCTCATGGCGCTTGATGGTTTTATTACCGGTCAGACATTCTCTGTGCCGGATGATGAGCCACTGAGGATCGGTCGTCTGCCTGACGCGGAGATACCGATCATGGAGCAATCCATGTCTCGTAATCACTGCGAAATTTTCCAGAAGGGCAATAAGTACATTTTGCTCGATCAGGGCTCGGTGAACGGCACTTTCGTCAATGGCAAGCGAACAGAAACGTGTGTCCTGAAGTCGGGAGATGAAGTGCGGACCGGCTCGATTCGGTTTGTTTTTACCATGGATGAAAAGGCCGCGAAGGAGATTCCCACCAAGCTTATCCTGGTTCCTGAATCGAAGAACAAAGGAAGCAAAGAGGAGAGGCCTGAAACGGGGAAAGGCGGAGATAAGGATTCGGCCCTGATACAGCTCCTCGCGCCTCTGGTGAAGCATCAGAAAATTCCAGATGCTTCACCAGAGGCCAAGACGGTTGCTGATACCCGGGACACACCTCAACCGGTAAGGCCGCGAACCGTGGTAAAGGCATCTTCTCCAGCGCTGGAACGGCTACAACCAAAGCAGGAAAGCGAGGCGGCGCAGAAAGGTTCACATCCCGTAGTCAGTATCGGTACTCCCACCATCGGCGAGCCAGGCGAAAGACCTGCGCTGCCGGCCAGACGTTCATTTGTAAGCCGCTGCCCCAATTGCACCAGACCCATTTATCAGGATGAGATTGACAGCCACCAGTGTAAGACCCTGGAAACCAAACTGCACTGCCCAGGCTGCACCGAATGTATCGAGCTCGTGGGCAAAGATTTCGGAAATTACCGGGTGTTCGGGTTGCTTTCCATCAGCTCTGTCGGAGCGATTTATCGCGCGCAGCATGTCGAGACCGGCCATCCAGTAGCGCTGAAAATCATGACACGTGAGGCTGCCAAAGGTGAAGATGCAGTCCTGCGATATATCCGACAGGCCAAAATCGGAAAGGAGATCGATCACCCAAACATTGCGGCCATTTATGATCTCGGGGCGCATGAGGGCAAACCGTTTATTGTGATTCAATTCATCGCCGGGCAATCACTGATGAGCCTGATTCAGCAGAAGGGCAAACTGTCGGGAAAAGAGGCCGCCGGTTATATCTGGCCTATTGCTGACGGGCTGTCCCACGCGCACGAACGCGACATTATCATCCGGGACTTCCGTCCCCATCTCATCAAGATCAGCCAGAAGGGTGTTCCCATCCTGACTGATCTGGGCCTTGCCAAGAACATCAGCGATCCCGGCAGCCAGTTGACCAGCCAGCATCAGCGGGTTGGCAAACCAGGTTACCTGGCCCCGGAGCAGATCCGAACTGAGAAGAAACTCGACCATCGTGTGGATATCTACGCTCTGGGCGCCACTCTGTATCACGCCGTGACCGGGCGCCCGCCGTTCACAGGCGAGACCGCTCGCGAAATCATGCAAAAGACGCTCAACGAGCCAGCGCCGAACCCGAAGCAGTTTAACCCCGATCTCTCAGATGATTTCGTCCTGGCGATCTCTACTGCGATGGCAAAAAGGCCTGAAGAGAGATTTGTGACCGCAAAGCAACTTGGCGCGGTCTTAAAACACTTTGCCTGAATTCAGCCGCTTCGTCTGATAGAACCATCTCTGAATTGAATCAAAACCCTTTGCTGGTGGATGGCTGTGACTTTGTTTTAATACCTCCCGCTTCACAGGCAGCGATCTTTCTTGAGGCACAGGACCTGACAAATCACACAGAAGAGACATGAATAAGTACATATTTATGGGTATTCAGGGGAGCGGCAAGAGCACCCAGGCCAAGATGCTCAAGGATGACTATGACCTGGTCCACATCAGCGTGGGCGACATCTTCCGCTGGAACATCCAAAACCACACTAAGATCGCTGCAAGGATAAAGCGCGTTATCAAAGAAGGCCGGCTGGTACCGGACGATATCGTTGAAGAAATCGTCCGCGATCGGATGGCAATGCATGACTGGAATTATGGATACATACTCGACGGTTTTCCGCGAAATCATCCACAGGCGCAGTTCTTTCTGGAGAGCTACGACATCGACGCTATTGTCCATATCGAAGTCCCCGATGAGGTGATTCTTAAACGTATTGACGCCCGGCGGCTCTGTGTAGGATGCGGTCTCGATTACAACCTCATTGAGCACCGCCCCGCAGTGAGTAACAAATGCGATGTGTGCGGGGGCCTACTGATCAGACGTCCGGATGACGAAGAAGCTGCGGCACGGCAGCGAATGAAGGATTACCATGAAAAGACCAAGCCAATACTCGAAGTCTTCGCCCGCAAAGAGCTCGTCATTATGATTGACGGGGAAAAGAAACCCGATGAGATCCAGGCTGAGATCCGTGCTCGACTGAAACTGGAGTAGATACTGAATCGCTCAGCCGGGCCCCTCAACCCGGCGACAAACAGGTCACATACAAGTTATTGGGCATAAGTCCATTGACAGCCCAATTTACGGGTGCTAGTATCCCTCCGTCTTAAATGGATGGTAAAGACAAGTCCCTCCCTAAAACTCGGCGAATCCCCAAACCCTACCCAAAGTCTCAATTGGTCTTACAGTTTTTTCATGCTGTTTCGGTAGGAGGATAACATGTCCGTTCAAGAGGCTAACGAAACTAAGAAGTGGTTACGCTGCCTGCGCTGTACAAAGCAGATGTGGACAGATCGCTGTCATCGCATCTGCAAAAAATGTCAGAGACGTAACAACGCACAACATGTCAAGGACCGAGTCCGAATTGCTTCGACAAGCAACCGCAGAGACTGACACTTTCTGTTACTCAGTCTGCACCGAAAGCCCAGCGGCGTTTGCACACGCCGCCGGGTTTTTTTGTCTCCGTTTCGTCATCAGAGCCTGAATTCTCTAACGGCGGGCGTGCTTAGGAGAGTCCGACATTGCCCAACCAGAGACCCTCCCACCAGCGAAAACATAATCCTGGAAGCAGTCGGACAGCGGAACGCTGGCTCTTGAGGCCGTCTCATAACCAGTAACAACTACCCCGGAGACGAGATCAGGCGTAAACTGCGTCCCGGCATTGGATGCCGGCAACTATTGAAAAGATTCCAGATTTCCGCCGTGCTGTGGTTACTTTCAAGAGTTGAGTTCAACTCTTCCAATGCCGCGAGTTATGGCCTTCAGATCGGTCCGTTCCTGGTAGGCTTTCAATTTTGATTTTGTGTGAATCGGGTTGAATGATCCCGCAAAGATTCAGATCCATTCCTCCAAACCTCCATTCTTTTCCATGCGCGTCTTAGGCATTGATCCAGGCACCGTCACCTGTGGTTATGGAATCATTGATTATCGCGGCAACAGCTTTCGAGCTGTGACCTATGGTGTGATTCGCTGCAAGCCAAAGATGCCTTTCGAGGAGCGTCTGGCCAAGATTTTCACTGGCCTCGAAGCGATCATCGAGCAGCACAAACCCGACTGTATGGCCATCGAAGAGGCATTTGCTGGCAAGAGTATCCAGACCGCTCTGAGAATCGGCGAAGCTCGGGGCATTGCCATCGTGTCCGCTTCCAAAGTCGGGCTGCCGGTATCTCAATACGCACCCCGATTGGTAAAGAAGGCGGTGGTCGGTTCAGGAGGAGCGCACAAGTCTCAGGTGCAGAAGATGGTTCAGGTCGTCCTTGCCCTGCCCGAATTACCCACCCCCGATGATGCCGCGGACGCATTGGCCATTGCCATCTGCCACTGCCATCGGGCGAGAGTGGAAGCGCTTAAGAATGGTCGATAGGGTCGTTGGCTATTCAGCTCGCGGTGAAGAGGGTAGCGGACCAAAGCGAACTGACTCTATTCGTCTGCGGAGCAAGGCGACAGGGGCCGGGGTTTGCTCTCTCCTGCAATCCAATTTTTCAACCTCGTTCCACTGCCGTGGGATGCGACAGATTTTTCAATCCTGCACTTTAAGACCCGGAAACAGTCCGTGGCTGAAGGCAAAGAATGCCGTCCTTCTATTGTTGGTCTTGTGCCTTTCCTGCATCGCCGAACCAGAGGAAGATGTTTACAACCAACCCAGATTTCAATCACTGATGGATGCGGTCACCTTGCGCATCAGCTTCGACAACAAGTCCATGCTGCCGGACATGGCTGCCGGGCCGAAATACGTTCCAACGGCCCTCGGGCCGTACAATAAGAACACTGACCCACCTGCGTTTGAAAAAGGGCGAGTTGGAAGCGCACTGGTGCTTGGCACGGGGGCAGGCATGTATCCAAACGCGTCCAACATCGATTTCGCCGGAAGAGGCGCCATCGTCTTCTGGGTGAAACCTCTGGAATGGACGCGGCCCAACGGCTCGAACATCGTTTTTTCCATGACGGCCGGCTCGCACTTTTATCTTCAGCGACAAGGCCCAATGCAATCACCCGAAGGCAAGCTCCTTCGCGGGGAAGGCATCCAATTCCTGGTGAAGGCATCCGGAGAGCAGAAACAATTCACCGCCCTGATGGATTACTCGAACTGGCAGAATGGCCATTGGTATCTTGTCGTAGCCAACTGGGCCTGGCCGAAAATGGAATGGGGAATCAACGCCGGGCCCTTCGCCGCGAATTCCCTCAACGATACCCCCAAGAAGGATCTCTTCGGCTCTCTGATCATCGGATCACAGGGTGGTGAGAAGGGCCTGCTCGACGAGGTGATGGTCTTCAATCGGCCGCTGAATCGGGACGAGGCGAAGTTGCTATTTGAATTGCGGAGGGAGTGATCCGTAAAGGCCACTACCGGGCTAATTATCTCCCGGTGTGCCGTCGGATTCGAAGACTTTTCTGTAGGGCACCTGCTTGAATTCACCTTCCGCGGCCAATCGGTCTTCATTGAGTTCAATGCCCAGCCCAGGCTGGGTCGGCAGGGAC
The DNA here is from genome assembly GCA_027625095.1 of Planctomycetota bacterium. GTDB lineage: Bacteria > Planctomycetota > PUPC01 > JACPCR01 > JACPCR01 > JAQBXN01. The sequence continues at coordinate 5,029 of JAQBXN010000129.1, forward strand.
AGATAACTGTTCTGCGGCCGGAATACATCTTCTGTGACGAGCTCATTCCAGAGATCTTCGACCACAACTGTCTCAAGATTCAGGAAGTTCGGAATCGCAGCAGCGACATGCACCGATGCGGCCGTGGCAACCGGGCCATTCGGATTGTGCGGGGCGACCTTCAAATGATAGGTCTCTGCCATCGCCGCGATCTTGCGCAATTCACTGATACCGCCGCAATGGCAGATGTCCGGCTGGATCACATCCACGTATTGCTGCTCGATCAGGCGACGGAAACCCCAGCGCATGAAGAGCCGCTCCCCGGTAGCGATGTCTACTGAAGGTTGGCTGTCACGTAACTTTGCAAATGCATCCACATTGTCCGGCGGGACGGGCTCTTCCAGAAACAACAGGTTGAACGGCTCCACTGCCCTGGCCAGTCGAACAGCCATCGATGGGCGGAAACGGCCGTGAGCATCGACCATGATGTCCATCTCTTCGCCGACCAGTTCCCGCATTTTTGAAAGATTCTCGACGCATTCGGGAATAACGCTTCCTTCACGGAAGATGCCGTGAGCATCTACACCACCCGCCCCACACTTTATGGCCCGCCATCCCTCGTCAAACTTTTCCTTCACATTGCTTGCACTTCCGTGGCAGTAGCAGCGAATACGGTCTCGGCAGGCGCCCCCCAACAGTTTGTATACCGGCTGCCCAAACGCCTTGCCGGTAATGTCCCAAAGCGCCTGATCCATCGCGCTGAGTGCGGTGTTGGTAACCACACCCCCACGCCAGAATCCGTGCCGCCGCAGACATTGCCACAGGTATTCGATCCGTGTTGGATCTTCCCCGATGACGTGGTGTTTCATATCATGGATGGTTGCCACCACTGCCCGCTCTTTGGATTCGAGAGTGCCTTCGCCCCAGCCGTGAATCCCCTCATCGGTTTCCATTTTGAGGAAAACGTAGCCGCGGACGCCATTGTTGACGAGATAGGTTTTGAGTTCGGTGATCTTCATGGTCTGACAGAGGTATTCGAGGTGTGATGAATTGAGGTAGAGACGATAGGAGGTCGAGCCTTCGCTGTCACTCGAAATCGTTTCCTGGGCAACCTGCCATCATTGTGACTATTTCGAAAACCCCTCGCGGGGCGGAAGACTTTGAGAGCAGCCGCGGAGCGTCGGCACTACACTCAAACATCAGTCTTGAAGCCGCTACTTCGTCCCGATCTCATACACCCGAGCCCGATAGGGCACCGGAAATTGATCGGTGAAGGTATTCCCCGTAACGTTCAGTCTGGCATTCTCGAAAAGGACCCGGGTATCAATCTGCCGTTCGCCTGGGACAGTAAATTCAACCGTCCATTGGCCCGGGTCGACGGACAAAGAGGACAAAGAGCCGTCGATGAGAGGAACCTCTTCGCCTCCTGCGCTAGACAGTGAGGTCCGCCCCCAGGAGACCTTCCCGCCATCAACCGAGAACGCCAGGCCATCCAGTTTTTGCCCCGCCAGGCCAACGGCCGCGGCTGGGATGCGGACGGTGATCCATTCGCCGGACTGGGGCATCTCTCCCATCCGTTTCATACCTGGCTGGCCGTCTACGGCCTTACACGCGGCTCCTCCCAAGACTTCAAAATAGTACGCTCCCCGCTCGGACGCTCCATTGATGGACTGCGGAGGGCTTTCGACGACCATCCAGGCGGGCCAGGGCTTCGGTGGTTTCTGATCGGCCGGGTAATCCGCATCGCTTCTGAATCGTACCATGTCGGCCTGGCCCCAATAGGCACGGTGTTCCCATGTGTGGTCGACGCTCGTACGCGTTCGGAACTGCATAGCAATCATCTTCGGCGCGGGCCCTTCGATGAACAGTTCCTGGATGACTGTGTCGCCCTGGGCAATCTGATAAACCTTGGTGTTCTCTGCCCAGTGCTGGGACAGCCCGGTGGCTCTCGGTTCGGTGTGCGTCAGTCGGCCCCCCGGCGACTTTCGGTCACTCCATTCGAACAGCCCGCGGGTCAGAAACGGTTCGCCTCGCACCACGAAAAGGAAGCGTTTCCCGTCGAGCCCTCGCTCCCAGGTGAACAAGTTGGGGTGGCTGGCAAGGGTCAACGAATTGGGGGACGGGGCGGCGAATACGGAGGCCAGAGAACGGCACTCAGCATTGATCCCACGCAGGTAGTTGTTCTGCTCGGGCCTCGGCGTCATCATCCGCGAAGGGATGAGACCCAGCCCCGCCGCGCCACGCATCACCGACAGGTAGGAACGATAGCGCAGTTCCTCGAACGGCACGAAATAGTAATGCTCAAATCCAACGAGGATGGCGCACTTGCTGCCCTGCATGGCCGGGAAGTAATCCACTTTCAGGTTTGGCACATAGCTGGCAAAGCTGGCCTCAACCCCGAGGACGTCGTAGGCGGGCAGAAAGTACTTTGCCACGTCCGCCCGGCGACTGCCCGGATGGGAGACCAGGTCGTAACCACCCACAACAAGCCTTCCAGGATTATCCGCACGGAACTTGCCCAGACTCGATCGCACCTGCTCGACCGTCAGACTCAGCATGCCGTTCAGGTCCCACTCACCCACGCCAAAACTCGCCTCCATGCCGTATTTCTGCTTCTCCTCGCTAGTCAGCAACAGTGGGTTTGCTCCGAGGCACATGATCTGGTCCCGGTCAATGTTGATTCCCTCAGCCGGCCGGAATGTATCGCCATACTCACCGAAGTAGACCGGGAAGAAGGGCTTGTCGTCAATCAGGAGAAAATGCTCCGCGTTGACTGAGACTTTCCCGGTCGGCTCCCACTTCACATGGGGCCCGTGCCGGCCCTTGTTCACCATCTTCAATCCGCTGGGTGCGAAGGGCGTCATTCGTCCGAACTTCATCCCTCCGGCCCGTGCCAACTCAGCGCCGTCCTTCGCTAACAGAAGCAAACGCAGGGAGTAGTCTCTCGTCGCCTCCTGCCAGGGACGAATTTCGCACGTGATGAGATCGGGCGCCATGGTGACCACGTTGGACGTGTTCAGGTAGGGCAACGCCTGGGAGGCCCCCGGCACAATAATTGGTAGACGTTCCGCTGGGTCATCTACGGCCACCTCGGAGACAACCTTGCCTTGAGGGTTCGTGACCTGGAGGAGCAGGCGGCTGACCTCTTTCAGGCTGCGACGACTCACCTGGACATTGGCGGCGGCAACCAGCTTCTCGTCAGGAAACAGGTATTGGTGGCTCATGCGGGTGGACAGCAATGAACTGGGCGTTCCGAACGCTAATCGCGACTTCCGCACGTTCCTTCCCTCCTTCACCAAAAACTCCAGTTCGTATTGCTCGGTCCAGCCCCTGCACAGCTCGGTGATCTCATAGCTCAGTTCGGCGACCATTGGCTTGCCTTTCTCGACCCGGACCTTCGTGGCCGATTCGTGTTCCTTGCCGGAAGATGAGGTCACCTTGAGATTCAGTTCCAGGTTCCCCGTCTTCGGGCTGCTCAAAGTCACCGTCAGCGCATTCTTGCCCCACAGCCTTTCCCCCAGATCGAGACCGGTGACACGCAGTTCCCCGACTGGCGCTGAGGGGGCCGGTGTGAGCGCTGAACCGCCACGCTGAATGACCTCAATGTCGTCCACCCAGACCGTGCCTACATGGTTTTTCTCTACGATAGCACCATCAAACCCGCGTACACCGATCATTGGCCGAATCTGCTTAAGCGGATCTTTCGGACAGATCAGTTTACGCAGGTAAGTCCACTCGTAAGTGCCCTGCCCCTTTGAGCCGGCCATCACGCCAACACCCTCGAGTCCGGCAAAGTGATCTGTATCCATGAGCACGTACCGGTTTGAGTCAGGGTCGACCACCATAAGCTCAACCTGGTGAATTCTGTCAGCCCTGACCCAAGCGCCCACTTCGAAAGGCTTCGTGCCATCAATTGCGACGGGCGGCCCAAGCACACCGAAGTTGTCACCCGGATAGACGGCAAGTCGCAGAGAATTGCGGCCTGAGTGAGAGAGGAGCGTGTCTACCGCTACATGGCCACGCCATTGGTATCCGGGAACAAGGTCGATGCGTTCTGCGAGCTGACAGCCATACCCTCCGTCGTGACTCCACCCCGTCCAAGAATAGTAGTCGAATCGATACCACCAGAACACTTCGGGCTGGCTATACCCCTGGGGCCACCCGCGGGCATCAAGCTTCTCGAAGTTACCGTTGACCGCCAGGTTGCTCCCGAGCGGCATTTCCTCAAGGAAGGCGTCGTCAGCCCACAGGGCACCTTCTGAACACTCAATCGTGATGGCCATCTGATTGGCTGCGGCCCAAGGATCGGGGGAAGCGACGTTGATGCACTGCCAGTCGTACGTGCCGCCGGGGATCGGCGCTTCGGTCATATTCTTTCCGCTGGCGATGACGATGCGGGCCTTCCCCTCGGGGAGCCCTTCCGCCTTGATCCAGACGCCGCCACGAACGGTTCGTGACTCGAGCTTTGCCAGGTCCTTCGGGTCAAGCGGTTGGAAGTCTGTCTGTCCACCTGCCGGATTCCCACTCCGCGGCGAACGCATCGCTACTCGAACTGCCTGGGAGAGTTTCTGTCCTGCGACGAGCTTCACGCAGCGGCGACCGGTGTGCGCCACCGTTTCATTCCACCAGGCGCTCGAAACTTCCCAGTGATCGATTTTGCCATCGGATTCCGCGTAGCCTGCTTCCGCGCGAGCCGTCAGGCCCCACCGCCGTCTCGCCAGCACATCGGACACCAGCCAGTCCTCCTCAAAGGAGCAATTCTGAAGCTGATTCCGGACCGGCTCCGAATAAGCCCGAGGGAAGACGTTGACGATCATAAGAACTATCGGAAGGCTGATTACAGGGGTCTTCATATTGGTCTCGCCGTGAAATGTGAAAAAGCAACGTCTGCTTGCATTCGTTTTTCGTCCCGGAGCGGAGCTCCGGACATCGACATCATCTGGCCATGTCTCTGAACTGACTCCTGGACGGCTACCCCACCAGAACCCGCCAATGGGTAGCTGGAAAACATCTGGTTCGTGCTTGAACTCCTAAGGCTGCCTTGTGGACGCAACCAAAGAAATTAACAGGAGGAAACAGAGAGAACAGAGACAGAAAATGATCACTCAAAATCGTCTCCGTAATCTCTGTTTCCTCCTGTTAAATTTAAAGAGGCACACCCGCTAAGCGCAGAAGTTCAGAAGTAGATCTTTACAGCAACCACTCTTGTGTAGTTTCAAACACACTGCCCGTATCCACGAATCCGATGCGATTCCAAAATGGTTCACAGATGAGCGTCTTGAGGTCCACCCCTTCGTGATTCGAGAGGAACGTTGAGTATTCCTTTGAGATCTTGTCGTTGTGTGAAATCTGCAAGAGGAGGGTGCGAGGGGGCACAGCCGCGTCTTCACCGGTGAGGTCTGTTTCCTTAATCTCTTCCGAGAGTTCTTTGCGCATCAGATAGCCATCCATATCAATAACGTTGTCTTCTTCCGCGTCTGAGGCCAGTTCCTCTTCACCCTTTGTCGCTTTACCTGAGGTCATCATTTGGCGAATCATGAATCGTCGCATTTCCTGCCGATGAAATTGTTTGCCACTGATAATCGGCTGCCAGAGTATGAGGTCGGATACGGACTCTGACCGCTGCGCTGCCTGGATACCGATGAAGCCGCCGAATCTGACACCGAGAACACAGACCTTGTCGAAATCGCTCTTCTCTTTGAGGCACTCGATGGCCGCCACGGTATCCCCAATCCAGTCTTCCAGGAGGTAATCTTGAAAGTATCCGTCGCTGTCACCAGTGCCGCGATAATCGAATCGCAGAGATGCGACGCCTTTGTCCGCGAGAAGGCGGGCGTGCTCGACAAAGACCCGATATGTGGATTTTTGTTCTTCAGCGAAGGGCGAGCAGTACACGATACCATGAGTGGCCTCGCCGTCGGGCAGGTGCAAGATGCCGAAGACGTTCTGGCCGCCTGAAGAGATTTGGACGAAGTCTTCGGTTGCCATGTTCCGGTTTGTTATGCCCCAGCCTGCTTTTTGGTGATGAACTCGGCGATTTGCCGGACAGTTCGGAAATTCTCAATGTCGAATTCGTCCTCATCAATTTCGATATCCATCTCTGTCTCGAGCCCAACAACGATGTCGAAGATACGTACGGAATCGAGGTCAATGGTCTCCATCAGATCGTCGTCAGTGCCGATTTCATCGGGCTGAATCTTGAGAAAGAGGAGCTCGACGATCATCTTCTTGAGTTGGTCTTCAAGTTCGGGTGTAACACTCATTGTCTTTTCCTTCTGTGGTTCGTTCTTAATGGATGGTGATAGAGGTCTGGCTTTCTCCAGAGCAAGGCAAAGCCGCCTCAATTCGCTGGTTGTATTTAAGCGCCGGGTGACTGCTTCAGGACTCATCTCTGTCTTTGTGTGCAGCATCAGAGACAACCAGGGATAGAAGTATCAATATCTACCCTTTAGTCCTTCTACTCCTCTACCATACTCTCCCGGACGGCACGGATAATATCTGCGGAGCCAGGAATTACGTATTGCTCCAGCGGTTCGCTGCACGGAACGGGAATGTCTTTGGCGGCAACACGGCGGACCGGGCCGTCGAGATCGTAAAAACACTCTTCGACGACACGCATCCCGATTTCCGCTCCGACGCCGCCGGTGAGGTGGCCTTCTTCGGCGACGACCAGATGTGCGGTCTTGGAAACGGATTCGCAGATGGTGTCCATGTCGAGTGGGTTCAGCGTGCGAGGGTCGATGACCTCGATCTCGATACCTTCGTTCGACAGGACCTGGGCAGCCTTCATCGCGTCTTCGACCATCTGACCGGTAGCGACGACGGTGCAGTCACTGCCCTCGCGCACTATCCGCGCCTGGCCGAAAGGGATGGTGTAATCTTCAGACGGCACTTCGCAGCGTCGGCCGTAAAGAGTCTTGTTCTCGATAAAAACCACCGGATTGTTGTCACGGATGGCTGTCTTGAGGAGGCCCTTGGCGTCGTATCCGTTGGAGGGCACGACGACCTTGACGCCGGGGATACTCATGAAAATGGAATCGAGGGATTGCGAATGCGTGGGGCCGTATCCGCGGCGTGCTCCCGCCGGCGTGCGCAACACCATTGGCACGGTTACCGGATCGCCGTACATGAACCGATACTTGGCGCCGTGGTTGAAGAGCTGGTCGAACGCCAGGAAGCAGAAATCCATGAACATTATCTCCACGACCGGTCTCGAACCGAGCAGAGCAGCTCCGATGGCTGCACCAACGATAACCTCTTCTGCGACCGGTGTGTTTCGAATTCGCTCGGTTCCGAATTCTGAGGCCATGTCCTTGGTGACGCCGAACGCGCCGCCATGAACGATGTCTTCTCCGAGAATGAAGACCCTTTCATCCCGTTGCATCTCTTCTCTGAGAGCGTCACGGACGGCGTGTGAGTAAAAGATTTCTGGCATGGTTAATCAGCAAAGACGCTGGATTCTAAATCGACAGGGGAAGGAAGGGGGCTCTCCTCCGCATACTTGATTGATTCTTCAACCCGTTGGCCTACCTCTCGTTCTCGATCAGCCAATTCTTCTTCGGTGGCGATTCCTTCGGACAAAACGAAATTTCGGAAACTGGCGATGGGATCTCTGTCCAGCCATTCGGCCTCTTCCTCACGGGTACGATAAGCCCGTTTATCGCTCTTGGAGTGGCCGTGGTGGCGATAGGTTTTGCATTCGATCAGCGTCGGCCCCCCACCTGCGCGGGCCCTCAGGACGGCTGTTTCAGCACAGGCGAGCACTTCCTGAACATCGTTACCGTTCACCTGTTCGCCTACGATATCGTAGGCTGCCGCCCGTCGTGAAATATCTTCTACGGCGGTAGTTTCGTTGATGTGCGTGAACATGGAATAGAGATTGTTCTCGCATACAAAAAGCACGGGTAGTTTCCAGACGGCAGCCAGGTTAATGGACTCGTGAAAGGCTCCCTGGTTAGCGGCGCCGTCACCAAAGAAAACAACGACTACGCCGTCCTTTCCCTGCATTTTCAGAGAGAGAGCTGCGCCCGTTCCTATAGGCATGCCGCCACCGGTGATTCCATTTGAACCAAGGAAACCGACGTCAAGACTGGATACATGCTGGCTGCCGCCGCGCCCGCCACTGTAGCCGGTTTCCTTGCCGTAGAGCTCTGCCATGATTCGCCTGGGATCGCCGCCTTGAGCCAGGAAATGCCCGTGGCCCCGGTGATAGCTGATGACGTAATCGCCTTTTTTCAATGCCCCGCTGATACCAACAGCAGTAGCTTCCTGTCCGATACAGAAGTGAGCGGTACCGCGGATGGCTCCTGAAGCGAACAGCCGGTCGAGGGCTTCCTCAAACTCCCGGATCAATACCATATCCCGATAGATTTTGAGGGCAGTTGTGGTGTCAATGGTGGTGGTCATTTTGATCTGCGGGCAGGTCGAACATGTTGCCATGAAGCTGAGAAGATTCTGCCCGGTTCTGGAAGGCTTCGCCGCACGCTTTACATAAATACAAATGGCCGGCATCCACTAAAAGAAATTGAAATTCACAATGTCGTTACGTGTGGCGAATACGACAAGTGCCAGCAGGAATGCCAATGCCACATATTGCGCGATGGCCATGGTTTTTTCCTTAACCGGCTGTCCCTTGATCTTTTCAATGGCCATAAGGAGGAGGTGCCCGCCGTCTAGAATCGGAATCGGCAGCAGGTTTATCAAGGCCAGGTTGATGCTGATGATGACAAGGAGGTGAACAAACTCAGTGAAGCCTTCCTGTGCTTTGTAAAATAAGGCCGTCGAGATGCCGATAGGGCCCCCGATGTTCTTCAGCGAGATTCCTCCTGTGAACAGTCGATAAAAGCTGAGGCCCGTATCAAACACAATTTTCCTGGTTTCGGCGAAGGACTGGCCGACTGCTCCGGCAAAGCCGTACTGTCGGAAAACGGTTTCGAAAGCACCGGGCTGGAGGCCGAGGTCGCCCTTCTCGATCTCCTTTGGGGTGACAGCGATGATGTGCGTCTGAAGCTCGCCCGCAGCATCAGCTCTCAGAACTGTGAGTTTGATCTCCTTCCCTTTCTTGCTGGCGACGTAGTTCTGGAACATTGCCGAATCCACCCAGCGCGTGGCATCGTTCACCTCATCGCCACCGAGCTTCTTCTTCCAGCGAGATTTGAACGGCTGCTTCTCGCCGCTGAAGTCGAGCCCGTCCACCCCAACCATGAGGTCTCCGGACAACAAACCAGCCGGTGCTGTGGGGTCCTCCTCGTTCGTTGTGCCCAGAACTTTCGATCCCCACGGACCGCTGTGAATGCCGATAATGCCAATCTCAGGATTGGCCGGGGAAGGCATCGGGGTAATGTCGACCTCGATAATTTTGTCCCCTCGCCGAACCTTGAATGCCTGTTTTTTGCCCAGCGAGTTCTGAACTTTGCGATGCATCTCTGACCAGTTCTCAATCTTCTCCCCGCCGATTTCAAGAATCAGGTCATCTTTCTTAATGCCCGCCTTTTCAGCAGGCCCGCCGGGCATCAGCTTACCTGCTGCAGCGAGAGCAAAGTCCTGCCTCTCGGTACCGAAATCGACGACCTTGCTCCTTGATATGGTCGCCTTGACCGTTGTGGGGGCTTCGTAAGAAGGATGTTGGTTTTCCGATGGCTTGGTGCGTTCGTAGACGAGACTGACTTCTTTACCGGGATTTGTCTCGATGTATTCCAGAATGGCAGGCCATCTGGTCATGTCCTGGCCGTCAATTTGAGTGATGCGATCCCCTCGCCTCAGACCAGCCTTCGCGCTGGGACTTTCAGGCTCGACATCCCAGATCGTCGTACCTGAGTACGGGCCAAACCCGATGTCCTTGCTGTCCTCGTCGGCCTTGACCGTCTTAGTCTGTGTCAGGCCTTCAGGATCGAGATAAGAGATCGTGTGTTCTGTGCCAAAATCAGCCAGCATCAGGCGCAGCCGCACTTCAGGAAATGAGAGAACCATCTGACCGTCGATCGCGGTGATTCGTGAGCCATCCGGAATACCTGCCCGTGCCGCCACGCTGTTTTCTGCCACACCGACAAGCGTGGAGGGCTGATTAATACCTATGAGATAAACAAGCATCGCGGCCGGGATGGCAAAGATGATATTCATGGCCGGGCCGGCAATGATGACCGCGGCACGCTCCCAAGGCTTCTTCCCAAAAAACTCGTCCAGCTTGGGATCTTCTCCCGGGATGGCCATCTCACCGGCCATTTTCACATAACCACCGAGCGGTATGTAGGAGATGACATATTCCGTGTCCCCTCTGGTAAATCCAAAAATGGTGGGGCCAAAGCCCAGCGAAAATTTCTCGACCCGAATACCGACCCATTTGGCCACGAGGAAGTGTCCCAGCTCGTGGACGAAGATAAGCATCCCGAAACCGAGAACGACCTGAATGATGAAGAAAATACTCATAGATAAATAGTTTGTTAGCGCGGTTGAGCTTCTAAGTCAGTAAATTGTCTTGGATTCAAAAAAATCACAAGAGTTCGGGGCCAAGTCTTTCTTACTTTTAATCTTCCCTTTCTTTTCTTTCTTGTGGCATGTGAATTCTCTCAAGTAAGAACCGAAGAAAGGGAAGATTGAAAGTAAGAGCCTGTCCCTCTAAACAGTTATAAAAACTTTTTTGGAATGGCGTACGTGTCAGTATAGACCACTCTCATACTCAAATCTTCGAGACCCATTTGTTCGCTTGCTCGCGAGCCCAGGTATCCGCGGCGAAAACATCTTCGAGACTGGGCTTCGCATTGACCTCGTGAGTGTCCATAACGCTTTCCACAAGAGCGAATATCTGAAGAAAATTTATTTGCCGCTGGAAAAACATCTCGACGGCGATTTCGTTTGCCGCATTCATGACGGCGCCGAGCGTTCCCCCTTCCCGGGCAGCACGGAAACCCATCTTTAATGACGGGAATTTTTCCATATCCGGTTTGCTGAAATTGAGCTCGCCGATTTTCGACCAGTCCGGCGGCGCGACCGGGCTCTTCATGCGCCTGGGGTACGTGATGGCCAGTTGAATGGGCACACGCATGTCCGGCAATCCGAGCTGGGCGATGACCGACCCGTCACAGTATTCGACCATCGAGTGGACGATGGACTGAGGATGAACGACAACGTCAATCTTGTCGGCCGGCATGTCAAAGAGCCAGCGGGCTTCGATGATTTCGAGGGATTTGTTCATCATCGTCGCAGAATCGATGGTGATCTTACGCCCCATATCCCAGGTCGGATGTTTCAATGCCTGCTCGGGTGTAATGCTCCCAAATTCTTCAATGGGCGTTTCACGGAATGGTCCGCCGGACGCTGTTAGCAGGAGTTTGCTGACCTCGCCATGGTGGCCCGATTCGAGAGACTGAAACAGCGCGCTGTGCTCGCTATCGACGGGAATGATTTCCGCACCCGATTCATGTGCCAGCGGATTCAGAATCTCGCCAGCCATGACCAGAACTTCCTTGTTGGCGAGCCCCACCCGTTTACCGGCTTTTACCGCCTCAACTGCAGCCGGCAGCGCCGCAGCACCCGATATGCCCATGATGACGATGTCGACCTCCGGGTCGCAGGCCAGCGCACAGATACCTTCCATGCCGTGGAGGACTTCCGTCGGGTGTCCGTTCAGTGATTGCCTCAGCGCTACCGCGGCCTCGGGCTGAAACATTGCGGCCCGGCGCGGCCTGAATTCATCGATTTGCCGCGAGACCGCTTCCCAGTTATTGCCGGCCGCCACAGAGACGATCTCGAACGGCTCGCCCAGCCTTCGGACGACGTCGAGCGTGCTGGTCCCGATGGAGCCGGTAGAACCAAGCAGTGCAATTCGATGCATAGGATGGAGATGCCTGTTGCGAAGACGGTGACGCAAGTGAGTCAGTCTGTCTGGGCAGTTAAGAACCACGCCGACGGAAAGTTCGGGGCGGAGTATAGTCCGGGCATATGGTGTCGCAATTTGGGCGATTGAAAGTCTCTGAAACAAAAAGGCTTAAAGCCTTTCGTGGTCTCGTCCCGGAGCATCGAGGCCAGGATCACTTGCCTGCCCGGATATAGGCCTTCCCATTCCCTAATTGTGATTCATCGAGTTGGAATTCGAACAGGCCGGACCTTTTGTCGCCTTTGCTTTCCTTCCACTCCAATCTGTCGGAAGAGACCTCCACCAACCGGCTCGATACAGGTAGAGCCAGTTTGAGCGCCACGTTTGACTCGATAATGAAGCCTTCATCATTACGAGGGTCTCGCCGTACAGACGCCCAGGTACTGAGCCGCAAGTCATCCGTCGCGCCCAATTCCCAGATTCTTATGGCGCCGCCAATGGGGAAATCCTTTGAGGTGACTGGTGTTCCAGTGAGTTTGTAATCGAACCCTTTCGATCGGTTCCCTCCGATGTATTCGCATCGCCACCACTTCGTCACGGACTCGTTGCTCGCCCACAGCCCTCTGGTCATGCCGGTTTTCATGCCGTTGTCCTCTTCTGTGCCCATCTCGATAGAGACAAGCTTGCCGGTAACGATGCCGCTTTCCGTGTCTACATTCCGTACTCTCGTAGAGACGATTTCCAGGCCCTTACGGAATTTTATCGAAGTGCCCTTCCGATCTGCTCGCTGTTTGAGGCTGAGTACTTCGAGGCTCGTGCGGTGATCCGTGTTGCCGACATCCCAGAATGAATGACCGATGAGTGTTTCTGGAAGGAGCTCCGGGACATCAATCTGTCTGGAGGGGTGGTTGATTTGATTGACATGCGCCGTGTATTCACGGACAGCCGGTTCGATCTTGATCAGCCCGGGCACATCCAAAACACGTGCTCCGGAAACACTGGCTTGCTTTAGTCTCAAAGCGTCCGTCGCGATGAAGGGGTACTGTGCCGAGACCTCGAATTTCACTCCTTTGGCGGACACCGTTCTCATCTGATCCGGCCTTCCATCCTGGAAAACGAAATGGCGTTGACCGTCCTTCAAGTTCACCTCGATGGCCATAGCACGGAGGGCATTTTCTTCGTTCTTCTGAATCCGCATTGAGGCTACTGATTCGATGAACGTCTCCCCGGCGTGAGTCTCGATGACTCCGGCAAAGACACTTTCCCGGTCTTTATCGCCGCCATGCATGACATGCAGATTTGTAACCCATTGGCCGCTGTTGCTGGTGTAAGGGGCTGAAACCCAGCGTCCCCACAGCACGCGCGCCCCTGCCTGATCCAGCAAATGGAGGCGTGTGTATTTCCTCGGCGACTGTGGATCGTAATTCACTCCATACAAATGTGGCTCTGGAGCGGGGCATCTATAGGTCTTGGTTTTGCCCTCTTCGACATTGCTGCTCTTGGTTTCAAAAGTGTAAGGCTCACGGCCAACCCGCCAGGAGGCTACGACCGTGCCGTCCTTCGGCACTTCACCTGCGCCCTGGAAACCTTCGAGGACGTATTTACGCAGATAGGAAACTTCGAGATTGTCAGTAGCCTCGACGCTCTTCGGTGGGTTTATGTCAACGCCTTTTAAGGGCACTTTCGTCTGATTCGTGGCGCTCACTTCGAATTGATCGTCCGCACAACCGTGAAAGCAGTACGTGTGGCGTTTGCCACCTGCCACTCGATAGAAGTCGACGACATAGCTGTTTGGCAAAACGATGTCTTTGGAATAAACCGTACCTGGCCGCAGACTCAAATCAGACGGGTACTGCGTGGCAACTTCGCCTTCATCCACGTCGATAAGCGCGACGGTTCGCTCTGCCAGCCTTACCTGCGACTTGTTCGAAGGAGGAATAGCCTTTGCCTGCATCATGCGAGCGCCGGGGATGTCCGAGAGGGTTCGAATCCAGGAGTGGCCTTGCCAGTCCCCTTCACGGTTACCGTCACCATCTACCTCTACCACGTTGTGGGTCATTGAGAGTTGGCACTCAGGGCGGCCGTAGTTCGGTCGCTGCCCCCCATCAGGGGACATTTGCAGGCCAAACGCGAACATCTGCAAGTCAAGGGTGTCATTGTGCGCGTGCCCGTGTCCTACACCCACCCGCAAGGTTACAGCCCGTTTGAAACGGTAGTCATCATGCTGCGTGCCGGATTCTAGAATGCCTGACCATGAGGCAAGCGCGCGACTCTTATTATCCATCCACGGATTGCGGCTCTGATTGGCTGCAGCCTGTTCCAGGGCCTGCCATTCCGCGTCAGATTCCGATTTCCGGCCGTGGTAGAATTTGACGATCCAGGCGAGGCGAGGGTCACGCAGATACTTCCATCCAAGCCGAACGGCCTCCGACTGGTAGTCCAACCAATGTCCGTAACTCAACAGGCCTCCAACATCTCCAACGCCCAGCGGCCAATAGCCGGCCACACGTCCATCAAGATTGAAATAAGCACCGAAAAACGGTTTGGGGAAATGTGCCGGATCGGCAAGGTTGTACTTCCTGTCACCGCCGTTTTCGATGTAGGTGGTAATCATGTCGGCCACCGGCAAGAACGGCGAACCACCGGCGGTGTAGAAGAATGAGCCGATCGATGTCGTACCATCGCGCGTCGTCCCCGTGACGATGTAATCCTGAATGCCGGACAGCGGCAGCGGGTAGTCCCAGGTACGGCTAAACAGGTAATCCATCATCGGCTGCGAAGCTTTCGGATCATGATTGATGGTCGCAAGACGAATCGCCATCGTCGTTGTCCCGTGGTCATTACCCATATTGAAGTTGACCCATCCGTCCAATCTTTTGTAGAAACCGGGCACCTGGATGCAGCCGAACATGACAGCCCGGACAGTCGTGTCACCGTTTCACATATCCGTGGTTTCCCATCCACGTTCAAAAGATCTCCGCCAGGCGGATAGCGTTGAAAAAACAAAGACCGAAACGGCTCCGCCCCCTCACACATTCCGCTCGATCAGAAAATCAGCAAAAGCCTTCAACTTTTTCTTTGCTTCCGATTCCGGCAGCGCGGATTCCATTTCGCTCCAGGCGCCGCCGACGATCTCCCTGGCGCGCTGCCTGGCAAACTCAATGCTTTCGGTCTTGTGAATAATCGCAACCGCCTCTTCTATGAGTGTCTGTTCGTTCGTGTGGAGCAACAGGATTTCACGCAACCGATCGGCGTCATCTTTAGAGGCGTTCTCCAGACAATGGATAACGATCAGCGTTCGTTTGCCTTCGTGGATGTCTTCGCCGAATCCCTTGCCCTCAGCAAATTTTTCGCTGTCGAGATTCAGGATGTCGTCCTGAATCTGGAAACCGACTCCGACCGATTCGGCGAACCGTCCTATGGCCTCGATCTGGTAGTCCGTTGCCCCGGCCAGAATGGCGGAAAGTTTGCAACTCAGGCGGGCGAGTGTGCCGGTTTTATAGGCACACATCTGAAGGTATTCATCGATGTTTGGTTCCTTGTTGCCCGAGTGCCACCAGATATCGAAGCCCTGCCCGAAATGGAGATTGATCATCTCCTGCGAATAGAGCTCGTATGCCTTGATAATTGTCTCGGGTGGGAAGTCATCCTTACGCTGTTTGAGCGCCAGCAGCGGCAGAAAATAAAGCGCGTTGCCGGCGTTGATGGCGACATCGAGGTCGTAAACCAGATGGAGACACGGCTTGCCGCGACGGAGCTCGCTTTGGTCTTCAATATCATCGATGACAAGGGTGCCGTTGTGCACCAACTCGCATAAAGCGACGAAGTCGAGGACATCCTCTTTCTGTGCACCGAGCGCCTCAGCCACAAGGAGCAGAAGGGCCGGTCGCCAGCGTTTTCCACCTCGGTCGAGGAATTCCCATATCGGCTCAGAGAGCGCCTTTGTCGCCGTTTCAATGTCGTATGCGAATCGGGCCTTGCCGCAGATGGTCTCGATGTTCGCATCGGAAAATACACGTGGAATGTACTGTTCGAGCCTCGGTTCGATCTCGCCTTTTGTCTCTTCCAGAACTTCCAGGATGTTGATGTCGGGCATGGTGCTTGGCGAGGAGGTAAGTGGTTGGGGATTCAACTTGGGAGGGCCTCAAAAAGCAAGCAGAGTGATGAGTAAAACGTAATGCGGAATGCGTAAAAGGGCTTCAGGTCCATCGGGTGCATTTGCCTTTTCTTTCTGTTGCCCATTACTATTCGTAAGAGTTTCTGACTACTCATTACTCAACACGTATTCCCATGCCCAAACTTAAAATCGCAATGGTCGGCTGCGGGGGACTTCCAAACGGAAATCTCCTCCCAGCCATTCAGCTCATTGATGAACTCGACCTGGTTGCTACCTGTGATCTCCGTGAGGATGCCGCACGGAAGACCGCGGAAAAATACGGTGCTCCGCGCTTTTATACCGACCATCTGAAGTTGTTCGATGAAGAAGATCTTGACGGCATCGTTGTAGCCGCTCCCCCCGAAGTTCATGCCCTCATCGGGACTGAGGCCCTGAACCGTGGGCTGCACCTGTTCACTGAAAAACCGCCGGCCATGACTACGGCCCGGGCAAAGGAATTTAGAGACGCCGCGAAGGGCAAATCGCTGAAAGTGCTGGTGGGCACAGTTCAGAGACATTGCCCGGTCAACCAGATGGCCAAAGAAATCATGGGGCGCGAATCGTTTGGCACCCCAATGGCCTATCAGGCGCGATATATATGCCCGGGCCCGGGAATGCGGATGGACTGGGGGATGAATCGCAATTCGGATGACGACATGTTCCGATTCTTTTTCCTTGACCACATTATCCATCACATTGATGTCTGCCGGTTCTTCATGGGCGACATCATTTCGGTTTCCGCATTCCGCAGTCAGCTTGAGGGCGAACTGTATGCCGCAACCATCAATTATCGATTCGCATCAGGCGCGACAGGCAACCAGGTTATCGCTTTCCGCTCACCTGCATTCGAAAACCGATGCCTGATCGTTGGATCTGGGCCTGCATGGGTCGAAACCCAGAATTGGACGAAGCTCGAATACTCCTGTCCTGGCCTGCCTGTTGGTAAGGGCAGCTATTTCGACAGCCCAGTCATTAAGTGGGACGGGGGCATTTCATATCAGGGCGGAGTGTTTCGTCCCGGTTACCGAGAGGAACTCACAACATGGGCCAGAGCTATCCTTGACAACACGGATTGCGCAGCCAACCTCGAGGACGGTTATCGTGCTATGCTCATTATCGACGCCATCATTGAAAGCACGAAAGGCGCAGGCGAAGTCGTTATCAGGCCCGAAGGCTGATAGTGCCTGGAGATATGATCGGTGAATGGTGAATGATGTTGAACTGAGCGTGGCTCTCACATCTTCAGCATGGTCTGATGAATAAGAAAATCCTCTTCCGAATAATTGCTGCCGTATCTGGGGTGCTGGTCCTTGCAGTACTCGCGGAGGTCTTCCTTCGGCTGACCTCGCCGGAACAGATAACGCCCACGCAAGGCGAAAGCGTCATCCTGTCCGAGCATCTGGATCTCAGATACGAGTTTCGGCCTGACGCAAAGTCCGAATACAAAGGCATACCCTGGCAGAGCAATTCGGTTGGATTCCGCGACCACGAATACACTCTGGAGAAGGGGGATGGCGTTTATCGCATCATGATATTTGGCGACAGTGTGATGCACGGAGGTGATATGGTGCTGGAGAAAATTGCAGCCAAACGTCTCGAGCGGATGCTGAATGAACAGAACACGAAAGACGGGGCCCGTGGTATTCAGAAGTATGAGGTCATCAATTGTGCTGTTCCTGGCTACGACTTTGGCCAGGCGGTGGCTGCTCTCAAGCACAAGGGGCTACCTTTCAAGCCCGACCTGGCGATTTTTGGTTACTGTCTCAATGACCCGGATGTTGTAGACGGCGAACTGGGATCAATTGGCGATCACCCTGAATTGTCCGGCCTGAAACCGACGGGTCTGGCCAGGCACTTCCACCTCGCGCAACTATGGTTTCAATACAGCCGCCGTTACAAGACAGCACTGAAGGCGAGAAACAGAATTGAGGAATCCCTCCAGTCCGTACGAGATCCCTATGCAGGATTGGAAGAGATCGATAAAGCTCTCCTGGATGCCATGAGGCAGCACATCGAGGAGCACCGTTTCCCTGCATCCATGGGCAAAGAACACAACAAGGACTACTTTGCGAGCCTTCACATCAACAAGAGCCGATGGCTGCGGGTGGAGGATGGCCTGGAACGGCTTCAGAAACTGAAGACTGAAAGTGACTTTAAAGTGATGGTAGCACTCCTGCCCCTGTGCGTTGAATTCAAGCCATACTATCTTGAACCGGTGCACAAATTTCTCGAAGAGAAAATCTCGAAATACGGATTTGAAGTCATCGATTTATACCGCGCGTTGAAAGACGACGATCCCCTCAAGCTCGCACTGAGCGACGGAGATCGAGTGCACTACAGTGAGTTCGGACACCGGCGATTGGCTGAAGAGTTAGCTGGGGTGGTTCTGAATATTTTTCGTAGAAGATGATTGGGACTATATCTCTGCGCGGGTTTCTCTCATAACTACTTTGTAAGGAGAGACATATGGCTCGCGATGGCGTCTGGGAGTGGTGGGAGCCGTCAACTGCGGCGAGAGTCCACCATTCTGAAGTACTCCAACACTCCTGAACTCCGGCCCGCAGCGACGGAAGAAGTGGCCGAACCCACCCTTGCTGAAGCAAAATCCAGGGCTGCAGTATTAACTATTGCCCGGCAGTTGAAGTCAGGAGGGCCCTTCCATCCATGAGAAACAGAAAATAGAACTCAGTCACCAGCTTTGAACGGCGGCGTCAGGATCTTGTCTCTTGAAATTCCTGCGTTTCGGATATCAGGGTCTAATGCGATAGCGGTTGTGGTACCGGCACCTGTAAGTGGGCCTGGGGCTGCCCCTCCAACCTGTATTGCCCGGCTGATGGAAGCACTTGAGCAAAACGTTTCTTTGTCATCCACGACGGTGAGTTTCACCTGGTAAGTACCGGCCGAACTGTAACTGTGAGTGATCTGTTTTCCCTTCCCATGAAGGCTGTCACCAAAATCCCAGATATAGGTAAGCGTATCGCCAGGTGTGTCCATGGACTCGCTGGCGTCGAATTTGATCGCCTCACCTTGAGTGCTTCGTTCCGGCACTTGCATGGCGGGCCGGGGCGGAAGATTCGCCTTGAGGACCTGCGAAAACTCAACGGCCCTCTTCATCGGCTTGAGACGATTCTTTACTGTCAGTGTGACTTTGTATTCGCCCGGTTCACTGTATGCGTGAGCGGCTTTGATCCCGCGGCCCCTGATACCATCTCCAAAGTCCCATGCGAAAATCAGATTCGAATCGTTCGGATCGAAGTTGTCCGATGCATCGAGGTGAAACGTCAGATAGGGGGAAGGCGCCGAAAGCTGAACTGATGTGGCGCCTGTCTGCGTGTCCAGAGGCGCTTTGATTGAGTTTCCTCCCGGTGAGTCGGCCTGGGCGACATACGCGGCAGGCATTCTCTTATGGCTGGCAATGACCTCTTTAGCTCCCTGCTTTTCAGAAGCTTTTATGGCTACCACTAGTCCCAGTACAAGCGCGATAGGAATGGCATGAATTTTGTTTAAAGCCTCCGCAACGCCGCCAGGTG
>JAQBXN010000130.1 GCA_027625095.1 Planctomycetota bacterium
CTTCGATGCGATTTTCCAATTCTGTCCCCAGGTTGAAACCTGGGGCTAATTGCCTCCGTCCCTTCGGGACTATTGAAAGTGGCAACATTATTTTCGCCGGAGTCCTAAGACAAGAAATGGATTCTTTTAGTCCTTATCCTGTTCTTACTTTTAAACGAATTCTTGAGACTAAAGGCTTCCAGAAGGAAGAATGAGAATTGGAACTACCCGAAATAGTGATCCCAGACCTTTCGGATTCCCTCAACCGTCTGCTCGATATCTTCGTCGGTATAGTGATGGCTTACGGGAAGACGCAACACTGAGCGCAGCAACTCATCGACGATTGGGCACGAGTCGGGATCATATTGCGAATCCCGCCAGAAATGCGGGATGGCATCGGTGAGCGGATAAAACTTTCGCTTCCGAATCAATTCAGTTTTGAGAATATTCCCTGGCGGGGAAAGAGCGGTGCCAATCGAGAGGCCCTCTCCGTTCAATGCCTTGAGGATTTCGTCACGATGCGGCTCTTCAGCAGTGTAACGAGCCATAAGAGGCCAATAGGCTGGTTCGCCGCCCTCCACGATGGTGGGCAACTCAAGGCCGGGCAAATCAGAAAGACCATCGAAATACATAGCCGCGATTTCTTTTCGGCGGGAAACGAGGAAATCAAGCTTTCCGAGTTGGGCGAGCGCAATCGCCCCATCAATGGCGGTCGGCCGATAATTAAGCGCAGCGAACGGAACCGGCTGAAGCCCTCCGGGAACAGGCTGATCGCGAATGTATGCCTTGTCACGAAACATCGACGCGATGCGCGCCGTCTCGTCATCATTGGTCGTCACAAAGCCACCCTCACCAACGGTCATGTGCTTGGATTCGTTCATACTGAACCCATTCGCATGCCCCATAGATCCGAATTCACGTCCCCGGTGACGCCCTCCGTGCGCCTGGGCCACGTCCTCCAGAATCTTGATCCCCGTCTCTTCGCTGATTTTCAGAAAGGCATCCATATCGCATGGCAGGCCTCCGAGGTGAACGAGCAGGATGACTTTCGACCGTTCGGTGATCAGACGGCGGACACTAGCCGGGCAGATGGTTCTCGTACGAAGGTTCGAATCGGCAAAAACAGGAATCGCGTGTTGAGCGAGGATGCCCTCGATAGTCCCGAGATCGGTAAGAGGCGTCGTGATTACCTCGTCCCCTTCCGCCACGCCCAGCGCAGCACAGGCCGTGTGCATGGCCGCGGTGCCCGATGAAACTGTCACCACGTGCTTGACCTGGAAGCGCTCTGCGGCGGCTTTTTCGAATTCATCCACCTTACTCCCACGCCAGGAAAGTATGCCGGATTCAAGGACGTCGCGAATCAATCCCAGTTCCTGTTCACCGTAGTATCGGCAGCGAGTGTAGGGAGTGGATTTTGCCCTCGGTCCGCCATGGATTGCAAGCTGAGCCATTGATTAACCTCTCGGTCACAGTTATCGGAATATTGGGTCTGATGCATAAACGATGCTGGGAAATATCACCATCTCTCGACCCGATCAAGTCTGTGAGGTGACCCTGTCAAAGTCCACCCGAGTGCTGCACTGATAAGCTAGTCAAGAACAAGGTTGCAGCTATGATGGCGTCAAGTTCACCCCCTCCTGCACGTTTCTTTCAGAAAACATGTCAACCCTTCACTCAACTGCATTCAGTGACAAAGAACTCGATACCTTCAACGATCAGGGCTACGTCCTTTTGGGCAAAGTGGCGCCCGATGAGGAAATCGAAAGTCTGTGCCGGCGTATCGATGACATCATGCTCGGCAATATTCATTACGACAATATGCTGATGCAGCTCTGCCCTTCGGCGGGCAAGCCTGAACTCTCTGGACAGTCGAAGAAATTCAAAGGGTCGTCGCTCAAGTACCGAAAGATTCAGGATCTTGACCAAGACCCTCTCTTTCTCGCCTACATCCGGCATCCACTCTTTCGTGAGATCACGAAAAAGATCGTAGGCCCTCAGATATCGGCCTTTCGAACCATGTTCTTCAATAAGCCCGCCGAACAGGGCGTTACCATAAACTGGCATCAGGACGGCGCCGGAGGCTGGGGACTCAGCATCCCTCCCAAGATCACCATCTGGACCGCGCTCGATGCCACCTGCATCGCCAACGGATGCCTGCAGATCATCCCAGGATCACACAAGACGAAGATTCCAGAACAAGGAGATCTGCTCTCCGCGGAAGAACGCGCCATACACGCTCCTGACGAAAAGCGTCTTTATCTTGAAATGGAAAAAGGTGAGGTCGCCCTTCTCCACAACTGGACGCTCCACAGATCGGAAACCAACAGCACCAACGGGCCGCGACGGGCGTTCAGTGTCTGTTATATCGATGCTGCGACCCGGCAGGTCAACGACGGCCGCGCTTTTTCAAAAGTGTTTCCTGAGTATGAACCAGTCAAAGCTGAGGCGAGCGAAGCCAACGCGTATTGAATGAGGCTGTTCGCATGCAACTACGGACGAAGGCCGCTCAAAGGGCATGGATCGAAATTATGTTGCCAACTTTCGGCCCATGAATACTTCCGATCCGAAGTCCCGGAGGGACACAGGCGAATAGCCCCTGGTTTCATCCAGGGGAACGGAAGACGGCGCCTGCCGCAAACGCCTCCGTCGCCCCCTCGGGGCTTCAATGCATTCTTGCTGATTCTGCCCCCTGGTTAAAACCAGCGGCTACCCGCCAGCGTCCCTTCGGGACTGTGAACAATGGCAATATTATTTTGGCCTCAGCTCCAAGGGTAGCTTTCTCCGTTTGTCAGGTGGTGATTTGCTTCACAATGTCCAGGCCCACCAGTTCGCTCCAGGCATCGGCCAGGCGCTTCCATATCGGGCCCGGCTTGCCGTCGGCAATGGGCTTGCCGTTCACTTTCGTTGCCGGACAGACCCCGAAAGGCGTGCTCGACATAAATGCCTCGTCAGCAGTCACCACGTCATATAACTGAAGATCCTGCTCCTTGAACGGAATGCCAAGCTTACCTGCGAGCTCGATGACTACATCCCGGCTGATGCCCGGCAGAATGTTCCGCAGCGTCGGCGAGTAAATCGTGCCGTCTCTTACTAATAAGAAATTGGCGCCTGAGCATTCGGTAATATTGCCCTGAAGATCCAGCAGCAACGACGTCGCTTTGGGATCCACCTGCTGCGTCTGCGAATCCGCAATATGCCAATGCAGGCGGCTGCGGTATTTCATTTTGGCGTCAATACATTCCGGCGGAATGTGGCGAGTGCTTGGAGTGACCACGTGATAGCCCTGCCGCATCGCATCCGCGTAATATGAAAAATCCAGACGAAAGGTATGCGCACACAAAGTCGGCCGATTCTCTTCGTCACTCAGCACTCGCCCCGCGTAGAGAGGCACTTTGCCAGCAGTCGAAAACTGAATAAGTCCAAGCTCTTCGTCGGGCTGGAGCAGTTCGGCGTTTCTCGAAACCAGTTCCTCTGAGATTTCCACAAGTTCCTTCTCGCTGACCACCTGCTCAATGGACGCGTATCGCAGCGAATAGTAAAGCCGCCTGATATGTGCCTCGGATCGAAATAGCTTCTGTCCATAGGTGCGCGTCATTTGAGTCACCGTGGCTCCCAGCACAATGCCTTTGTCATAGATCGGCAACGCAGCTTCAGACGCGGGGATGAACTTGCCGTTCAAGTAGACCTGGGGTTCTTGCATTTGAGTTTCCTTGCGTGATTGTCCTATCTGATACGGACGGAATATATTGCCAACTTCCGGTTTGGGGAAACTGGGAACATTTACAACATCCAAGGAGACAGATATGGCTACCTGCAGAATTGCCCTGATTGGAACCGGTCGCGTCGGCTATCAGTTCGATTTCGATCCGGAACTGCCTGACAACCATGCGAGCGCAATTCTCAAGGTGGGACGAGCTGAACTTGTCGCAGGCGTGAATCGAGGCCGTGAAAAACTTGAACAATTCGGCAAACGATTTCAAGTGGACGCCCTTTATCACGACTACAAAAAGATGCTCGACGAAGTGCAGCCTGATATCTGCATCATCGCCACCCATCCGGAGCTTCATTGCGAAATGGTTCTGGGCTGTGCTGCCCACCCTTCCACGAGAGCAATCATCTGCGAGAAACCGATGGCCCTGTCGCTTGGTGAGTGTGACCGGATGATTGAGGTGTGTGACAAGGCCGGGATCCTTCTCCAGATTAATCACAATCGCAGATGGTCGGCCGAATGGAATTACGCAAAACGATTGGTAGACGAAGGCGCAATCGGAACGCTGAATCACATTTATGTTTCCATGGAAGGATGCAAACCTTCTCCTTCCTGGCGAAGTGAAAACGAGGGGCCGCTCCTGCACGACTTCACCCACTCTTTCGATCAGATGGACATGATCGCCGGAGAAATCGACTGGCTGTGCGGCATGGCGGAGCAGCGTATTCGCCCATGGGCCGTTGAAGACTTCAGCGCAGCGATGATTCGGTTCAAGAGTGGCGTCACCGGATTAATCCACGGGGCAGAACTTTCGGAATATCAGAGCTTCGAATTTGAATTGCGCGGTTCAACGGGCGTCATCCGAATCGAGAAAGAAAAAATTCAACTGAGCCAGTCCGTTGAACAAATGGTTGAGCCTGACAGTGGATTCAGTTGGTCTACGCTGCAACCAAAAGAAATTGAGCATCCCGCACCAGTCTCATCCTATGTGGTTGCACTGGAGGAATTGCTCGATGCCCTGGAAGGCAGCGCCACTCTTCGCAGTGACGGCAGGATCGGGCGACGATCCATGGAGGTGGTCATGGCGATCTATCAATCTCAGCTCCAGGACTGTGCCAAGGTATCGTTCCCGATCTCAATGACGGATTCCGGTATCCAGAAATTAAGGGAAGCCGGGAATTTCGCAGATCAATCCTGATCCTCCAGGTAAACGCCTGACTTCAACGGCAGCGCTATTCACCCTGATGGCCTCAATCTTTGTAAGCGAATTCGTAATACAACGCGAAGAGAGAATCCGTCTTCGACAATTTCCGGGCCAGTTCCTTCAGCGCGCCCTTTTCTTTCTCCGGCCATTCACGAACGGCGAGCGCGAGGATCTGAACTCCGATGACCGGGTCTTCGCCCTGCAGCGCAACCATGAGCTTCTCGGCTGAGAGACTCTGAAGGCGGGCCCTGGCAGTCTCACGAGGGGATGAGTATTTGCCATCACCGTCCACGTCGAGATAGACCGGGTTGGTGGCTCCGACAGTGTGCTGGTTTTTAGTCGGCCAGTATGGCGCCTCCACAGCATCACCGAGGACGACGCAAACCAGATGCGAATCGTATTCAGGTTTGGGCAGAACGAACTGAAGCCTCTGATCCGTAGGACTGCCTGGACGGGTTGGCACTCTCATTTCAGCGATGCGACGGCCATTTACGAATACCATGGCCTGACGAGGGCGAATCCACGATGCTGCTGCCACTCGGAGATCCACGTTCACGCTGGCCTGAATTCCAGAGACTGTTTCACCGGTGCTGTAACGGCCATTTACAGTCACTTCGGTAAATATTCCAAGACTGACGGTGGTATCGCCTTCCTGGAAAGTCTGATAGACCTCCTCTCGGTTTATCTTCGCCGGGTCGTCCGTATTGCTCCTGAGATAAGTGCGGCCTTCACCGACCATCTGTTCCACCGAGTGTGAATCTGAAGAGCCAACGGCAGTGATTCGTTCGCCTCTGTTCAGCAGGGCGAACCACTCGACAAACAGGAGCAATGGGTCTGCAGGAGCAACGCCGGAGTTGACCACTTCCAACGCGTCGAAATCGAACTCCGTTTCACTCGCACGGTCTCCGCTTGCCCTGTTGAGCCCGAAAACGCTGTGTGGCCCCTGCGCGATGCTTGGCCAATGAGGATGATTGAGGATGACAAACTTCGCGCCCTTGTCTCTCATTGCGGGCAGGATTTCGGGCCAGTCTCCTTTTTTCAGGAAAGTAGGATTCCGGCCCTTATTGCCACCGGGCACCGCGTCGTTCGGGTCGAGCGGGAATGCGTTAAAGTGGCCGAGTCTGGTGGTAACTTCATTTCCGATCACCGCGGTGAAGTAATCACTCAAGCCCATCTTTTTCTGGTACGGAGAATAATCCGTGTTGTGATTGTGATCGGTCGCGATGGCAAGTTCGACGCCTTCCCCCGGTAAGGTGATCATCCGCTCCTCCATCGTTGAATTACCATGTCCGGAAAATGTGAGCGTGTGAATGTGGGTGTCGCTTGCAATAAAGCCGGTCGTGTCTACCTCCCGTTTGAGGTGGAGCGTAACAGCCGTGTCCTCGTCAAACTTGACCGAAACTTTCTTCATACCGAGCCCCCATTCCATCCCTCGTGTTGCATAGAACAGGTAGTCGCCCTCCGGCAGCGCCGCCGGCGCGCCCTCCTGGCGGATATAGATGACTCCCTCCCTGACAGCGGTTGCGGCACTCTTTGCCTCGGCCAGCTTCACCAGATTTCCAGAGGTGTCCGTCACGGTAATCCGGGCTGGAATCGGTTTCCCCGTTTCCTCATCCAGGGCCTGAATCTGCACTCGGCCGTACCGAGCCCACTCTTTGAATGAAACGTCATCCAGATGGAACGGCCCGATCACGATGTCATCTTTCGAGTCTGCTGTGACGACACTCAGCGTCAGCGTATTCTGCCCATCCTGGAGTGCGTTCGCAGGGATGGGAATCCTCGTCCATACGGCCGGTTCTTTGAGCTGCAAACCGCCTATCTCTTTTTCATTCAGCATGACCTTCCATGAATCCTGCACGTGTCGCTGCAGCATGGAGATCTGCAGCGGCTGGGGATTCGGCTTTGCATCGAATACGACCTTGAGATGAAAGCCTTCCGGTTTGGATTTGGTGTCTGTCCAGCCAGGTGTTTCACTGTCACCCAGATGATGGCGGGTCGGATCAAGAATACGGCCGAAGTCTTCTGCCTCCTCGGTATGGAGCACTGATCCGTGAAGCATCACTACAAGCAAACCGAGTCGTGTGACTGTTCTGTTCATGTCCTTCTCGTGATGTTTGGTTTTCCTGACGTTCATTTCGAATACTTGGAATTTGATTTGAATTTTGTTACCTGAATCCTCATGCAGGATTCCGGGCACCCCGGGCACGACAGTCCCCAGAAAGAGGTCCGGCAGGAGCCGTGCCCGAATGGGAATAAACTCGAACTGACAAGTGGCCGCAAGACTCAAATCGAAAAGGTTTGATTTGAGTCACATTGTTTTCTCAAAGCCCTGTTCGCAAAATGTTGGCTTTGAAATCTTATGCTAATCTCTCCGAGCCAAACCAAACCCTCAGACCTGCACCATGGATAGAGACCTCCTCGCACTCGCAATCTGTTTCAGCCTCGGCGGTCTACAAACCCGTGCGGAGGATGCAGCAGTGAGCAAAGAGCTGTTTGTAAAAGTCGTCTGGCCGACGCTGGAAGCCAGATGCTTCAAGTGCCACGGCGAGATGAAACAGAAGGGCGAGCTTCGTCTCGATCACAAGGATACGGCCTTCAAAGGCGGCGAGAGTAAGAAACCGGGAATCGTACCCGGCGACACCGCGAAGAGTCAGATCACGGTTCGCATCAACCTGCCGGAAGATCACGATGACGTGATGCCACCCAAGAAACCGTCTCTTACTAAGGAAGAAAAAGAGGCCATCACCCAGTGGGTAAAAACCGGCGCCGTCTGGGTCACCTTAGAGAGGCCCGCAATGGCTGAGGTGGAGAAGAATCCCGCAAGGAAGGTGCCTCCCCCTGATCCCGATGCTCTCAAGGCTTTGCAGGATGCAGGCGCACTCGCCGACTCCATCAGTGAGGCCACTAACCTCGTCAGGGTAGATTTCATGAGAGTGTCCGGGGAGGTGACGGACCAAAGCCTGCTTGCGCTCAAACAGCTTGAACCCCAGCTCAGTTGGCTGAACCTGGCCAATACCAGAGTCACCGACGCCGGCCTCGTCCATTTGAAAGGACTGAAGCACCTGACCCGCCTTCATCTTGAAAAAACAGAAATCAGCGACGCGGGCCTCGCACACCTGGCCGGGCTGGCGGACCTGGAATATCTCAACCTTTACGGCACCAACGTGACGGACGAAAGTCTGGCTACCATCGCCGGGTTCCCGAGCCTGAAGGCGGTCTATCTCTGGGAGACCAAAGTTACGGACCAAGCCGCGGAGGCATTCCGCAAGTCAAACCCAAAGCTGTCAGTCGATACCGGCTGGCGACTGCCGTCAGATATGCCGCTCCCTGAAAAGCCCAAAACGCTTCAGATTTCTAAGGCACTGAAGGCCCCGGATCTTGACGGCACAACCGATGAGGAGCTATGGAAGACCGCGGCGGCCATCGAAGAGTTCCTCCTGCTCGGCGACGGCAAGAACAAACCAAAAGCAAAGACGACAGGAAAGTTGAGCTACGACGAAAAATTCTTTTACGTTGCCGCCATCTGTGAAGAGTCTGGCCGGAACGAACCTTTCATTACCGGTGGACCAGTTTACCAGGATGACGCCATTGAAATCTGGATCGATGCGAACGGTGATGGCCAGACATTCCATCAACTGATCGTCAATGCCACAGGAAAGTCGCAGGGCTTTGGCCCCGCAGGAATGATCGACCTGCCGGCACAGTGCTTCGCTCACGCCGAAGCGGGGAAGCAGTGGACACTCGAAGTAGCCATCCCTTACACAAGCCTTGGAATCGCCGCTCCTAAAACAGGCGAAAAATGGCGCTTCAACCTCTGCCGTAATCGCCCGAAAGGGGACAATTTTGATCGTGAGTTGATCACCTGGAACCCATTGCAGACGCGGTTCAAAGAACTTGATCTCTTTGGAACAATTATCTTCAGTGCCGCCGACGCCGCCAAGCCCGCAAACAGCCTTTGTCCGTTAACAGGCAAGCCCGTGAACACCGCTCACACTTTCATACACAAAGGAACGACGGTGGGCCTCTGCTGCCCGGACTGTCTTGCCAAATTCAAAGAGGAGCCGGATAAGTTTTTCGACAAAGTGAAGCCGTGATACCCGGCAGTCCGGGAGCGGCCCAGCCGAGACAGCTTCCCCATGAAACAAACCGTCAGACAAAGCTCGCTGACGCGCCTTCGGTGGCCAGGAATCGCTTCTGGGCCTCTGGTGAATTCGCCAATTCGCCCATCTGAGAGAGGACGTTTTCGATCTGGCCTTCATTCAGTCCGAGCCGATCTTTCAGACTCTTTTTCAGGTCATTGATGGCCGGTGAGTTCTTTTGTCCGTCGGCCAGATCGGCGAAGGCAGTCTGTGCCTGCTGGGTAAATTGCTCCATTCGTTCCGAGCGCATCGGACGCCCGGTCTGATTCACCAACCGCCGGGCAAAGACGTTTGCCATTTTTCCTGAATTTATCGAACTGCCCTCCTGTCGAAAGATTTCCGCAAACGAGGGGGCATTTGTGACGTTGGGCCCACTGGGCAATGCTCGCTGTTGCTGCCAGGGATTTACTGCCGGTTGAACGGCTTGAGGTTTCTGGGAGAGTGAATTTAGCCCCCGAAACAGGACGCCCGCGCCTTTGACGGCTAATGCCGCTACATGAAATGGTGTCATGAGTAATATGAGTAAATGGGAGTAAGGAATGAGGAAGAAGAATTGTCGATGCGACTTTTGTAGAGCAAGGCCGGTGCCCATGAAGGGGACGCAGCAAAGAGGCGACACCTCAACCTGTTATTTTCTAACTATTTAGACAGACAAACCGTCTCCCAGTCATTACTCCTTACTCATTACTCACCAGGAATTATTTGCCGACCGGCGGAAGGAACTCTCCAGCCACTATCCTGAAGAGGTCCGTTTTGTAGCACGTGGTCAGCCCCGCATCCGTGGAAATTCTTGGGAGATTCTCATTGCAAACACAGTTCGCCTTCCATCTCTCTATCAGCAGTCATACGACCATGAAAAAGTTCTTATTTGCCATCCTTACGGCATTTCCCCTCCCCGGCCTCCTGCAAGCTGAGCCCTCCAAAACCAATTTCGTGCTTATCATGTGCGACGACCTCGGCTGGGGGGACGTCGAATTCAATGGCGGCAAGAGCATCAAAACGCCGCACCTGAACGCGATGGCGGCGAACAGTATGAAGTTCACCCGATTTTACGCAGCGTCCGCGGTGTGCAGTCCGACACGCGGCTCCGTGATGACCGGTCGTCACCCCTATCGTTATGGCATTCCGACCGCCAACGCCGGGCACATGAAGCCCGAGGAAATCACCCTCGCCGAACTGCTCAAAAAGATGGGTTATGCCACCGGACACTTCGGTAAATGGCATCTCGGCACGCTGAGCAAGACCGTGCGTGAATCGAACCGGGGAGGCGAGAAAGGCATCGCGCATTTCTCACCGCCCTGGTTAAACGGGTTCGAAGTGTGCTTCAGCACTGAGGCCAAAGTGCCGACCTACGACCCCATGCTCAAGCCCCGGATTGGAGCAAGCGACAGAGGCTGGGACTACATCACAGACAAGAACGAAGCCGTGCCTTACGGCACTCACTACTGGAACGAAAAGGGCGAAATGGTCAAGGACAATCTTGAGGGTGACGATTCCCGAGTCATCGTCGACCGGGCCATCCCCTTTATTGAGAAGGCAGCAGAGGAAGGTAAACCATTTCTTGCGGTTGTCTGGTTTCATGCGCCGCACCTGCCCGTCGTCGCCGGCCCGCGCCACGCGAAGATGTATGAGCAGTATGACTCATTCAAGAAGAATTATTTCGGCTGCGTAACCGCAATGGATGAGCAGGTCGGCAGAATTCGGAAGGCTCTGCGCGAGGCTGGTGTCGCCGACAACACGATGGTCACTTTCTGTTCTGATAACGGCCCGGAAGGCAGCAATACTTCGCCAGGCTCGGCAGGGATCTATCGAGGCCGCAAACGCGATCTGTATGAAGGCGGCGTCCGGGTTCCCGGCCTCGTCGAATGGCCGGCAAGAATCAAGGCCGGAAAAGTCACGGACTATCCTGCAGTCACCAGTGACTATCTTCCGACCATTCTTGAAATCGTAGGCTCGAAATTGCCCGTCCCAAGGCCCATAGACGGATTAAGTCTTCTTCCGGTTCTTGATGGAAGTGTACAAGGTCGTCCGACTCCAATTGCATTCGATTTCGGTGGCAGGCAGGCCCTCTCTGACAACCGCTATAAACTGGTTTACTATCCCCCGAATGGGAAAGGTCGGAAGAAGGAAAATCAAGGTAAGAACGGGAAAGAGGAATCCCCTGAGCGAGCCCCGGCGACCGAGACGTCAGCCCTCAAGTATCAGCTCTACGATCTTCTGGAAGACCCTTCTGAATCAAAAGACATCGCCTCTGCACATCCGGAGATTTACAAAACGATGACAGAGACCCTCGAGGCATGGGTGGCGTCATGCCAGCAGAGTAAGGAAGGCAAGGATTACAGCGCAGACTGACTCGTTAACGGTTCGAGGCGCTTGATCTCGATTCTTAAATACTTCCAGTTGCTAGTTCGTCCTCTTCGCAACTAGAGTGGCAGTTATCAGAAAGGTCTGCCGGTCACCCAATCTAAATTTCGAGCATCGAACATCGCGCATCAACAACCCAAGGAACCATCCGTGCACAAAACTCTCTTCAGCATTCTAAGCACTCTGACTCTTACTCTCTCGCTTTCTGCCCAGCAGGCCACAGACCTGACGGTCACCCTCCCGGACGAGGGCAAACTCGTCGATGAAAAACCGGTCGGTGAGGGCTGGGAATCTCTCATCGACCCGGAACTGACAGTCTGGGAATCAGAGCCTGAATACTGGTCCGTCAAAGATGGCGTCATGCACGGGGAATCCAAAGGTGGTCAGCATCATCACGCATACACCAAAAAAGAGCACAAAGACTTTGAACTCCACGCAGTGATCAAGATGGCCGGGAATGGCGCTAACTCGGGGGTTTGCATCCGACTCAAGCCTACCAACTTCGATAACTGCCCTGGATACCAGGTCGATATGGGCCCCGGATACTGGGGCTGCCTTTGGGAAGAAAGGCGCGCGGGAATGGTGCAGCGGTTCCCAAAGAACCTTGCCGATCAACTCGTGCATTCGAACGACTGGAATCACTACTACATCCTTGCCAAAGGACACCACATCCAGGCATGGCTCAACGGCGTCAAGACCATTGATATCGTGCACGAAAAGGGGTTCCCCACCGGTCGTATCGGATTCCAGCTCTGCCACGGAAAAAAGGAAACTATCGTGGATGTAAAGACGCTGATGGTCAGGGAATTGAATAAAACGGAATAAAACCGACGGGGCGACGTCAGGCCGGTTTACCGTGGTCAGTCTTCCTCGACGGTAGTGGCCAGACAGAAAAGAAAGTCTAATGAACATGGCAGCCACTCCGGTTGCTCTTTCTTTTTGGGAGGAATCTCCATTGGCAAAAATCAAACGAGAAGCGAATTCCCTGGAGGCCATTCGTGGCGGCGGCTTTGTAGCTCTGATGGGGATGATTTCATTCGTCGCGGGGATCGTGATGCTCGTCATTGCGTTCCGAGAAAAGAAGCCTGTGCTGTTCATTCCCACGATTCTATTTGGCATTCCCGGCCTCTTTCTGCTGCTCGGTCGAATCGGGACGAAAATCGACCTCCAGCATCAGCAGGTGATCCGCTGGCATGGGCTGCTCATTCCGATGTTCAGGCGCACGTACTCCCTCGATGATTTTGAATACGTCGGCGTCACGAGGGCAAGTTCAGACGAGAACAATTCCTCATTCGTGTATCCGGTTTTTCTCAGGCGCAAAGAGACCGTGGAGGAGAAGGCGCGGAACGAGAAACTGGCCAGTGCCCTCCTCCATCTGAGAAATCTCAACTTTCAGATCGACAGAGATTACCTGAGCGCCCGACGCATGGCGGAATCCATCGCCCGCATGCTCGGGATGGAACTCCACGATGACAGCTCCGGCGCGATGATCATCCGATCACCCGGCGAGTTTGATGAGACCTTACGCGACCGTTTAAAAAAACGTGGTGTCCCCGAAGGACTCCCACAGGCGCCGGAGAAGGCGAGGGTGCGAGTCCTCACGGATGGGACCTCGATGACCTTCGAGTTTCCAGAGCCGGGATTTCAGGCTGTGCACTTCCTGATCATGGTCATGTCCCTGGGGTTCTGGGTTACTGCGGTCGGCATGGCGTTTTTCATGAAGTCCAGCCTTACGATCTCTGGCAGTGGTGGTATTCTTATCGGATTCTTCTCGCTGTTCGGGCTGCTGCCATTCATTTTCACCTTCCTCGTGTCTCGAAAGTTTGCCCGGACTCAAGAGATTCTGACCCTGACTGGCGACGGAGATGTCATTCTGGAACGGCGGTACATGTCGTCGAAAAGCACTACGATTCCAGCAAACGAACTGGAAGAGCTTTTCACCCGGCCTCCGGACCACCAGCCTGTACTCGGAATGAACCTGTCGAAGATCCATGCTCGTAGCGATCAGGCGACCCTGGAGTTTGGAATTGGCTCATCGGCCGAAGAACTGGACTGGCTCATCGCTGTGATTGAATATCGAGTAGTGACAACAGGATAGGCAGGACCTGAATGAGGGGGTGTTACCGTGCCCCATGCCATGGTAATCGAGACGGATGTGACCTTACGGATTTCAAGGGCCATGCCTGAGCTCTACCTTCATTTCTTTACACTGAAGGTGTTGCGCCTTACAGCCCAGGGTTCGCGAGCCTCAGCGAGCTACCCTGGTCACTGGGCTCCGAGTACCTTTTACCCCGAAGGGGTTTTGCCCATATGCAAGGTTCGTCTGCTTCCACAGATTCTATGGGCGCAACCCCTTCAGGGTAGAAGATGCTCCGCCCTACAACCCAGGGTAGCTCGCAAAGCCTCGCAGACTATATGCTGAACTGTCATTGCCGTTGCCCGGCGAGTACAAGAAAGTGGCCTCCAGTTACTTGTCACTTTTTCACCGGAGGCCACTTATGAAGCAGAAGAACCATGATCTCAAAACCATCACGGAAATCAATCCGAGAGACTTCGAGTTGTTTGTAGGAATGGACGTTGATAAGCCCGGGATTTCAATGGCCGTTTCAAATTGGGAAGAAGGAATCATCCTCAACCACCGCACACCTTACGACGCTTCCCACATCTTGAACTTCCTCAACAAGAGATTTCCGGACACATCGATTGTGTTTGCCTATGAGGCAGGCCCCACCGGGTTTGGTTTATTCGACCAACTCACGGATGCCGGCTTTGCGTGCCTGGTAGTCACGCCTTCGCTGGTACCACAGAACGCCATGGAGCGCAATAAGACGAACAGGCTAGACGCCCGCAAACTCTCACTCTCACTGAGAGGAGGTGAACTTAAAGGAGTTCGTGTACCCCAAGGCCCGTACCGCCGGTTAAGAGACCTTGTTCATCTCCGGCAGGTCACGACCCGGCATTGCTCAGGAACGATGTGCCGGATCAAGATGTTACTGTTGAACAAAGGAATTGAATTCCCAGGCGAGCGGTGGAGTCAAGAAGTCTTGGCCAAACTGGAATCCGCTCCCGAATTGGAGTCTCTTCGATTTGAGCTGGACATACTGCTGGCACAGCTGCGATTCCGGCAGCAACAGAAGAAGGAAATCCAAACTGAGGTTCGTGCTCACTGCCGGGCCCATCAGGAATTAGAAGAATACGTCGGTTACCTCGAGACCATACCAGGAATAGGTTTCACCACGGCCACAGAGATCCTTGCACGCATCGGCGATCCTTCACAGCTCAAGCGGTGCAAGGAATTGGGTTGCTTTTTCGGCCTGACGCCTTGGGAAAGTTCGACCGGTGATCGTCAGACCAAAGATCACATCACCGGCATGGGAGATGGATATGCCAGAAACTTACTCATCGAAGCTGCCTGGGTAGCCATTCGACACGATGCGGAGCTGCGGGGATTCTTCCATCGAATCAGCAGCAAACATCCCAAAGATCGCGGACGCAAGATAGCCATCGTTGCGGTGGCCAACAAGCTCGCCAGACGCATCTACGCGGTTTTGAAACAGCGCCGGGCCTTTGAGACTCGGCCTCCACAGAAACCCGAGCAATGCCCGGAAAAGCAGAAAAGAAAAGCCACGAAAAAACGCCTGACTGAGATGATGTTGGAGCAAACGGCCGAATCAGAATCTCAGCATCAGGTAACCGTTAGGGGTGAAGACGGAGAGAAGCTCTCCTGAAACCAACGTGAGTCACCCCAATTCAAATACCTCTAAAAAGGAGAGAACAGACAAATCATTGCCACAGGAGCCACTGCTGCTCACTGGCGCCTCGTTCCA
This sequence comes from Planctomycetota bacterium, assembly GCA_027625095.1. Lineage (GTDB taxonomy): Bacteria > Planctomycetota > PUPC01 > JACPCR01 > JACPCR01 > JAQBXN01. The sequence goes on from JAQBXN010000130.1 coordinate 15,223, forward strand.
GGGTTAGAGCGCGACATCCGTCGGCCTCGAGTTCGCAGAGAGAGGGCCAGGAGCAACTAAAGCACCGCATAAAAACTAGTGCGATCTTCTCGAAAGATGCCACGAATAGGAGCAAGTTTGTCCTGCCGCAATGAGCCACCAAGCTGGTTCGAACTCGTCGTTGATAACGCAAGGGAATTCATTACTGCAGAGAAAATATGTCCACATTTTCCAGAATACAGGAGATCCTCACGATTCTTGTTGACAATTCACATAGGAACCCTGGGTACGGAAGCGAGGAGATCTTCAACCCCAACGGGGTTGTGTCCATATGTTCTGGTGCTGCAACCATTTGTCTATGGAAACAACACCTTCGGCGTTGAAGTCAGATCCCTTAAAAGCCCAGGGTTGGTCGCAAAGCCTCCCAACCCTGGGCTGTAAGAAACAACCGCCTTCGAGGTTGAAGAAAAATGTGGGTAAAGAGCAGGTTGAAACCTGGGGCTAATTGCCTCCGTCCCTTCGGGACTCGGGCGGGTGGCAACATTATTTTGGCCGGAGCCCTTAATGATTGAAGATGAACTCGGTCGAGTTCAACAGTGCCCAGAAGATATCTTCATAGCCCTCCGCCTTATCTGATTTTGCGGCCAGGAGCCTTCGCGCATCAGACTTCTCGGCATTGGTGGGCCGCCTGGACAAGCTCGCCAGATAGAGGAGTTCGATACGGTTGCTGCCACTGTACTTCTCCAGGAACTTGCTCATGTTCCTGTTAGATGAGGACAGAATGCCCTCCGTCACCGTCTCGCCGTTCATCATGAGCAATGCCTGGGGAATCGTGCCTTGAAAGGAAACGACCGCGTCCTCTTCGTCCGTGGAAAAGTTGAAAACGTAGTTGCTCAGTGCGCGGTCGCGAAGTTGGCGCATTCGTTGTGGATCCAGATACCGCTGTTCCGTGTCTTCACCCATAGCCTGGCTGAGACTCTGAAAGAGTTGTTCAGGTGTCATCATCCGCAACAGAGAGCGCGAGAAAAAATCTTCATCGTCCTTATTGGATTCGTTAATGTCCGAAGACCGCTGCCAGGTCTTTGAGAGGAGTATGCCCTTAGTGAGATATTTCATATCAAAATTGCTTTCAGCAAATTTCTTGCTCAGGGCCTCAAAAAGTTCCGGCACGACAGGCGGATTGCTTTCCCCGAGATCATCCACGGGATTCACGATCCCTCTGCCAAACAGGAGATGCCAAGTGCGGTTTACAAACGCCTTGGCAACGTATGGATTTTGAGGGTCGGACATGTACTTGGCGAGCACCTGTCGCCTTGGCAGCGAAGAGTTGCCGGAAACGGCAGTGCCATCCAGCAACTTCGGCTGAACGACTTCTTTGCTACCGTTGTGGATCTCCATCACGGCCTCCCCGCTTCGCGTATCCACCAGCGTGGCTGTCTCATTGCGGTTGTTTCCCATGGCCTCCCGGGCGGCATTCATTTGCGTGAAAAACGCGGTGTAACCCCAGAAATCACGCTGTTTCCATTTTTCCATGGGATGGTTGTGACATTCCGCACACCGAATCTGCCTCCCCAGAAAGGTTGCCGCACTATGCCCGGCGATACGCTTGGCGTCGAGGTTGTAGCCAAGGATGTAGTTCACCGCGCCGTTCTCGTCCCCACGACCGGTGGCAGCAACCAGTTCACGGACAAATTCGTTATAAGGCATGTTGCTGGAGAAGGCATAACGCAGCCACGAACCCAGCGCGGCCCGGCTGGCCCCGCGCGCAACCTCACCGCGCCCCAGCAGGATCAGATTCCAGATCTCCTCCATATTTCGGGCAAAGCCTGGCCCGTCGACAAGCTCATTAATCTTCCTACTACGTTTGTCCTGGGACTTTTCTTTAATGAACTCGACCACCTCCATCGCTGGCGGGATGCTGCCGTTGACATCGAGGAAGAGCCGCCGCAGAAACTCGGAGTCTTTTGATATCGGTGATGGAGTCAGGCCCTCCTGGGCCCAAACTTTCTCCATATGGTTGTCGATCAGCTCTGCCAGTTCCGCGGGATTGGGGGCAGCCTCGATGTTCTGGGTGTTAAGAAACGCAAAACAGGCGGGCAGGAGAAAGAAGTTGAGATTCATATCATCACCTCCGGAAGGGACACGCACAGGGGGAGGATCGTCACTGGTTTTATACTAGACCACAAAGGACGGATCTTGTCAGCCGGTGTACCGGATTCCCGGCCGGTCAGACGGTTGAATTTCCGAGACCCAGCCTCGCCATATCTTCGAAGTATTCCGGATAGGTCTTCGCCGTGCAGCCGGGATCAAGGATCACCACGTTGGGTACGCGAATGCCGGCAAGGGCCAGGCTCATGGCCATCCGGTGATCCTCGTATGTCTCAATTTCTGCGCCGTGAAGCCCGCCCGGTTCAACGGCAAGATAATCCTTTCCCTCTTCGATAGCTGCACCCAGTTTGGAAAGTTCAGTCACAAGTGCTGATATGCGATCCGTTTCCTTGATACGCAGGTTGCCGATGTTCGTGATGGTTGTTCTGCCTTCGGCAAACAGCGCAACGACCGCCAGTGTCTGTGCCGTATCGGGCATATTTCCGAGATCGAACTCACCTCCTTTCAGGCTGTGCCCGGTCACACGTATGCCGTCTTCGTCTTCGTCCAGTTCACAGCCCATCCGGGCCAGGACATCAACAAATTCGATGTCGCCCTGAGCCGAGTCACGAGTCAAACCGAGTACCTTGACGCTGCCTCCTGAAATGGCAGCAGCGCCCCAGTAGTAGCTGGCATTGGTTGCATCCGGCTCGATGAGATAGTCCTGTGCAGAGTAGCCTTGCCGACCGGCCACTTCGAAACTCTCGTAGTTGTTGTTCCTTACGGATACGCCAAAACGATTCATCACGTCGATGGTCATATCAATGTAGGGCTTAGAGACGAGGTCACCTTCCACACGAATCGTGCAGGTGTGTTTTGCAAGCGGCGCGGCCATCAGGATGGCGGAAAAGTACTGGCTGCTGCGAGTGCCAGGTATCAGGCAATCGCCACCAGACAGGCCCTGTGCAAGGACGCGTACCGGCGGACAGCCATCGCCATTCAACGTAATAATGTTTCCACCGAGTTGTCTGAGGCCGTCCAACAGATCCTGAATCGGACGCTGCCGCATTCTGTCGATTCCATCGAGAACGAATTCGCCCTCCCCGGCACACAGCCCCGCGGTTAGAAACCGGATCGTCGTACCGGAATTTCCCACGAAGAGCTTTGCCTTCCTGTTCGGAAATTCTCCCCCGCGGCCCTCGACAGTGATCGTTTTGCCACTATCCCCTACCCCAATCCCAAGTTCACGTAGAGCTTCGGCCATGTAACGGGTATCGTCACTGTGTAGCGGGTGGCGCAGGGCTGAAGTGCCGCTGGCCAGCGCTGCAATCAGCAGTGCACGGTTCGTGTAACTCTTGGAGCCGGGAATCTCGACCTCTCCATGTAGCGGGCCGCAGGGCTGCATCTCCAGTGCGTCTGGCTTGGCTGACATCAAATCTCCTGTTTCTGAAGTGAGTGCGGCTTGTACTCCGATTCACGATCAATGCAAAACTAATGGATCTCATCCGAAAATACTTTCCAGACCTGACGGATTCGCAGTTTGAGTGCTTCGAAATGTTCGACTCGCTTTTCCGGCATTGGAACGCACAGATTAATCTGATTTCAAGGAAGGACATCGATCACCTTTATCTTCACCATATCCTTCATTCTTTGGCCATCGCCCGGTTCATATCTTTTAACACAGGTACCCGAATAATGGACTTCGGGACTGGTGGCGGATTCCCCGGCATTCCCCTGGCAATCATGTTCCCCGAGGTCGAGTTTCACCTTGTCGATTCAACCGGCAAGAAAATCAAGGCCGTCAGGGCACTTGTGAAAGCTCTGGGAATCAAGAATGCCCTCGCCATTCAAGCAAGGGCTGAAGACCTTGATACTCGTTATGACTTCATCACAGTGCGTGCGGTGAAAGAGATGGGCCAGGTGGTCGAGTGGTGCGAAGGTAAGATCGAGACGGTGCAGCGAAATGACATCGGCAATGGACTGCTGGCCCTCAAAGGTGGGGCTGTGGTCCAGGAGATGTCGCCGTTTCCCAATGGCAGAATCATAGAGATTTCCGATTTCTTTGAAGAAGAATACTTCAAAACAAAGAAACTGGTGCATCTGCCGCTGCCGGGTTGAATGGGGGTGGTATTTGCCACCTCTTTCCCCCGTCCTATAATCCCTGCCAATTCACGCGGCACTCACATTCGCGTGGCTTCCCCCAATAAGAGGTCCTAATGGTGACTTTGGTATTCCCGGAGCTTCTGCCGCCCCAGCTATCCCGCCTGACACCAGAGGAGACGGATGAGCGAATCGCGGCCGCAAAGGAAGCGCTCGGCTCTCGGCTTGTCATCCTTGGGCATCACTATCAGCGGGACGAAGTTATCAAATTTGCCGATTTCCGCGGCGATTCGTTCAAGCTCTGCCAGGAAGCCGCTGCCTGCCCGGACGCGGAATACATCCTCTTTGCCGGCGTTCATTTCATGGCGGAAAGTGCGGATATTCTTAGCGGCGAACACCAGCAGGTGATTCTTCCGGACCTTTCGGCTGGATGCTCCATGGCAGATATGGCGAACAGCGAACAGGTCGATGACTGCTGGGCCCAGCTCACCGGAGTGACTGATGAGATCATCATTCCGATCACCTACATGAATTCGACAGCCGCCCTTAAATCCTTTTGCGGTAAGAACAACGGTGCGGTCTGCACCTCGTCTAATGCAGAGAGCATGTTGAATTGGGCCTGGGAGCAGGGCGAAAAAGTTCTTTTCTTTCCTGACCAGCATCTCGGCCGAAACACAGCAGCGAAAATGGGCGTGCCACTCGACAAGATGATCGTCTGGGATCCGCATGCAGAATTTGGTGGCGTGACGGAAGAACAGATTCGCGAGGCGAAGGTAATTCTCTGGAAAGGGCACTGCTCCGTGCACCAGCGATTCACCGTCGAACATATTGAGAAGGCCCGGGAACAATTCCCTGGATGCCGGGTTATCGTGCACCCCGAGTGCTCCTATGAAGTGGTTCAGGCCGCGGATGAAAACGGATCCACCAATTACATCATCAATGCGATCGAGGCCAGCGAGCCTGGCACGACATGGATTGTCGGTACCGAGATGCATCTCGTGAATCGGCTCAGCAAAGAGCTCGAAAACCGTACCGTGCATTGTCTGGACGATTGCATGTGCATGTGCGCTACGATGTACCGCATAGATCCCGAGCATCTCCTCTGGGCACTTGAGAACCTCCTCGAGGGCCGCGTGGTCAACCGCATTTCAGTGGATGACGAGACCAGGAAGTGGGCCCTGGTGGCGCTGGACAGGATGCTGGCGCACGCGTAGGCGGCCCGGACACATGATTCATCAATTGTGAAACCTTGCCCCTGGATTCACTTTTAGTGAAACCAAAGGTCGTGCATCTGGAACTATCGCTGGCCAACCTCATTCAAAACCGCATCCACCAGTCCCGGTATCGTGTGCTCTGCAGCAATGACAGAAACTGGGATGCCCTTTTCTTTCATCGTGGATGCCGTGGTAGGGCCGATAGCGGCAAACCTGACCGAGTCTCGAATTTGGGAGAGGAGGTTTTCACCAATCAGTTCGGCAAAGTTTTCAGCAGTAGAAGAGCTGGTAAACGTTACCCACGAGACCGCCCCGTTCTGAAATTGATGCAGTACGTGCTCGGGAGCGGACGACGGCACGGTAGTCTTGTATGCATCCACCTGAACCGCTTCTGCACCGAGTCGCATGATTCCAGCGGGTAAGGTTGGGGGCGCGATATCGGCGCGCGGCAGCAGGAATCGTTTGCCGCTCAAGTCACCAAGTTTTCCAAGCTCTTCGACAATACTCTCCGTTTTGAATTTCGGCGGCATCATATCGACATTAAGCCGGCAGCCCTCCAGTGCTGCCGAAGTCGCAGGCCCAATAGCACAGAGCTTGACCCCGGCCAACGCACGGGCATCGAGCCCCAGTTTGTTCAGGCGATCAAAGACTGCGTCCACAGCATTCACACTTGTAAAGATCAGCCAATCGAAACTGTTCAGCTTCAGGAGTTGTTCATCCAGAGGGCTGTTATCGCTGACCGGCTCAATCTGAATCGTCGGGAATTCCAAGGTTTCCGCGCCGAAGAACTCAAGGAGGTCGACCAGAGCACTTGCCTGATGCTGGGACCTCGTGACCACAATTCGATGCCCAAACAACGGCTTCATCTCATACCACTTCAGAGTAGATCGAAGCGTAACCACGTCCCCCACAATCATCACGGCCGGCGCCCCCATACCGGCCTTATCGAACCGTTCCACAATGTTCTCGAGCGTGCCCTCCACCGTACGCTGCTCTGGAAGTGTCCCCCACTGTATGATGGCGACAGGTGTGTCCGGACTCCGCCCGTATTCCATAAGATTGCTGGTTATTTCATTGAGCCGCCTCGCAATCATCACAAAGACCATGGTTCCCGCTGAAGTAGCAATTCGCTGCCACTCCCCCGCCGTCATCGGTTTTTCCGGATGCCGGTGACCCGTCACCACCGCAAGACTAGATGTGAAATGCCGGTGCGTCACCGGAATGCCTGCATAAGCGGGAACTGCAGTAGCTGATGAAACCCCCGGAACAAATTCAAAGGGTATACCCGCGGCGACAATCGCCTCGGCTTCTTCGCCGCCGCGAGCAAAAAGGCACGGATCGCCGCCCTTGAGCCTTACTACAGTCTTGCCTTGAAGCCCCCTGTTTACCAACAGCTCGTTGATGCCTTCCTGCTCCATCCATTTTTGCTCAGCACGTTTGCCGACAAAGATGAGTTCAGCATCCGAGTTCGCATACCTCAGCAGTGACCGGTTCACCAGGGAGTCATAGATCACTACATCGGCCTGCTGCAGGCACTTCATGCCTTTCACGGTGATGAGCCCTGGATCGCCGGGCCCGCCACCTACCAGATAGATAATTCCCTGCTTTGGTGATGAAGTGGAAGACTTGTTCATGCTTTTGAGGCCATCAGCCTTTGGGTTCCGATTTGAATCTTCGATTCTCCGCCCAATCATGCCGGTCGCAACCAGCACAGCGTCAGCATACATTTGACTCGCAAGGTGCGGACACACTTGAGGTCTCTGGACTCAACCAGGAACTTCAGAACAAGCTGAGCCATGCAGAGCTTACGAGGTCTGTCCGAGGCCAGGAAAGCAGTGATAAAGACCTGCGACCCTGTTTCCGGGTGAATAGAGAATTTTGATTTTTTGATAAGTTTCAGCTTTCGAACCATTAATCATAGAGTAACCAGATGAGACACACCCAATCCCTTCTTTCAACGATCGACGTCAAAAATTTCGGCGCGGAGACCCTCCGAATCGGCGACCTGAACGGTAACGGTGCGCCGGACCTGCTGTTCACTCAGAGCATTTACGAGACACGTAAGATCACCTGCCTTACCGCAACCGATATCTTTGGGAATGTTCTCTGGCAGACAGGAGAACCGTCCAGCGAGAACGGACGTATCTACAGCGACCTGCCAGTGCAGATTTACGATTGGGATGACGACGGCCGGAACGAGGTGCTCTATGTTCGTCAGTCAAAATATGCGGAACTGTACGACGGAAGCTGGGCCATCGAGCGCGCCAAACGTTACGAAGGTGAGGCCACAATGGTCATCCTCGACGGTAGGACCGGCCTCGAGAAAGATGCCTTCCCCATTCCAGCACCTGCAGACGATTCCTTTCTCTTCGCCAACCTGACTGGCCAGGGACGGCGAAGAGACCTGGTGGTCAAAGATCGCTACTGGAATATGTGGGGAGTTTCCCATACCGGGGAACCCTTGTGGCACTGGGAGGGAAGCACCGGTCACTATCCCGCCATCGGTGACTTCGATAATGACGGACGAGACGAGGTATTTGTCGGGTTCGCGCTTATCGACCAGGATGGGCGTCCGATTTTTGAAAACGATCCAGGAGGCGCGCATCAGGACGCCGCGTTCGTAGCGCGGCTGGCTGACGGCTCATGGCGGCTTCTGTTCGGAAATCATGGCATCCACTGCGTTTCGCCTGAAGGCAAAGAACTCTGGCGGCATCCGCTGACGGAAGCACAGCACGTTGTGGTCAGCCGATTCCGGGATGACTCTGAAGTGCAGGTAATGGTGCTTGACCGCGGCCATCCACGGGAAAAGTTCACCTCCCATTCCATGCTTTACCTCTACGATATCGAGGGCAACGAAATCTGGCGCAGGGAACAACCGGACGGAAGTTGGGCTGCGGCCATCGTGGAGATTGACTGGCTGGGAGGTGGTGCGCCGCTTTGCGTCCTGGCATACAGCCGGGGCCCGGAAGCCCCGGCTGCCATCTTCAACGGCGAGGGCGAAATTCTGGAGACCTTTCACATGCAGCACACGCCTGAACGAACGAGTGAGGAACGCAAGGCGCATTTCTATTGCACCCGTGCCGACCTCTGGGGCGACGGCCGCGAGGAAGTCATCCTCTCTGGTTCGACCGGCGCTTGCATCTACGCCAACGCCAGCCCGCTCGCCATCCCGAGCCTTTACAACAACACCCTCTACCCTGGGATGTAAACCTGCTCTTTCCCCAAATTTTTCTAATGATGTCGAAGGACATCTTATCGCCAGGCCCAGAGCATCCGGTTGTAACGGGTAGTCGTGGCATACCCGTTTTTCGTCAGGAAAGCCTCCACGGCTGCCAGGTTCTGGTCGGGTTCAGGCCCGTCGTGCACTTCCATGGCGATCTGCTGGATGCGAGGAAAACAGTCCTCGCTGTTGTAGAGGATGTCGTATTCAGCACCTTCGCAATCGAGCTTCAGGAGATCGCAGCGTTCGATTTCGAATTCTTCGAGTGCATCCATTAAAGAGGTCGTCGCCACCTGAATGGATTCGGGTTCCTGGTCTTTCTCGAAGATTGTGGCGCTGGTGGTGAAGCTGTCCGAAGGATCGTAACTGAGCGATATCTCGCCGGACTCTTTGCAGACGGCTTTCTGAATTCCCGTGATCCGCGAGCCCTTGTTGAATGAGATGTTCTTTTGAAGCTGTTCGAAATTTACCGGGATCGGTTCGAACGAAAATACTCTTGAATTCCTGAATCGGGAGGCGGCAAACATGCTGAAATAACCGGCATTAGCGCCGACATCAATG
>JAQBXN010000131.1 GCA_027625095.1 Planctomycetota bacterium
TAGCTGTGAGAGCCTCTCCTCAAATCGCTCCCCCTTCAAAACTACATGCAGACAAGGCAGGTATGCATCTAGCTCAGTTACCGGGAAATTTGCATCCCGGGCCCATGTCGCAAATTCATCGAACGAACATTCCTGCAGTGAAAACTGGTCGTCCCGTGCCTTTTCCATGAAGAACTCCACGGAGTCAGCAAAGGGCTCACCAGCATTATCGAGTGCGAAAACAGGCGGGAGCTCAGGCCTTGCGTTCCGAAGATAGGCCGAAGCGATCTCGGGGAACACCATGACATACGGCACTTCGTGAACACTGCCATTCGTCAACTGCCTGTAACAAATAGAGCCGAGGAAATAACGTTCCAGAATATCCTTGAGGAGTTCGGGTGGCAGACCTCCTTTGTCAACGGAAACGCCCGTGACCTTATCCAGATCGAGACATCCGCCATTCAGCACCGCTTCCTGAAAAACATTTGCTACCGCCTGGACCGGGAGCAACTCAAGCCTTTTTCGAATCGCCGCGTGATTAATAAGCTCATTCAGCAGGCGCGACCTGACTTTATCATCAGGCACATTCTGGTGACGGTGAAGCGTGGCCGCTGCCCGGGCGAAATCTGCGGGCCCCAGTGCAGCAAGAAATTCTTCAAGCGTGATGGGAATATCAGTTCCCATGAAAATTTCCGATGGTTTATGTGAACGTTGATCGCCCGGCACGGTTTGGAATCACCTGAGTGTAACATGCCAAACCTTCTCACATGATACCAGCACCACCACGGTAGAAAAACTACCCCAATTCAGCCGAGTCCTGGTGCTGTTAGAATGTTCAAATGAGTATCCTCGGTTCAAAATTCTGAAAGTCTTGAAAAGGGGAGAAGTTCCGACGATCTCGTATGTGAAAGAGCTTTTTTCGCTGCACGCACAAAAGGGAATTATCGTGTTTGCAAACCTGATAACAGCCAGTCGAGTTTTCCTCCTGCTTATGTCCGTGTGGTTTCTGTCCGGTCAGACTCCGAATCAAAGTATCGTGGCACTGCTTTTGATTATTCTTGTGTTTTGCCTCGACGTCCTTGATGGCCATGTTGCTCGAAAGTTTGAGCAGGAGTCCGATTCTGGTGGCATGCTGGATATTCTTGCAGATCGAGTTGTTGAGAATGTGCTGTGGTTCTGGTTCGCACATATGGAGCTTATCCCTCGCTTAGTCCCTCTTGCTGTGCTGGCTCGCTGCCTGGTGACGGACGCACTTCGCGCACTGACCATTTCGCGCGGAAGCAGCAGGAGCCAAATTCCCGGAACTGTGACGTCATCAGCCCACAAAATGGATTGGCTCGTCACATCAAGATTCATGCGCGGGCTGTACGGAACCATGAAAGTTCTCACATTCACATCACTCACCTTGCTCGTCATCGGAGCGCAATCGAGGGAGACAGCCTTGGCCGATTACGGAAGATTTGAAGACGCAAGAATGCTGTTCCTGATAAAAGATCTGCTGGTGGCCACTACTGTCTCGTTATGTCTTCTACGTGCACTTCCCGTCATCCGAAATGGCTTCAGTCGCACGACGGAATCGGGACTCAACTCGGGCTGAATGGCGAGATCGGAGAGACATGTTCAACTGATTTTTGATGAACAGATCCCGAATATGCGGTGAAAGAATTGGACGATTTACCCAAATCTAAGATTTGCGTTCTTATCAGTGGTGGACTGGACAGCTTCGTGCTTCTGGACTGGATCCTGGCACGCCAGCACGAAGTTTTGCCTGTATATGTTAGTTGCGGTCTGAACTGGGAAGCCGAAGAACTCCGGTCCGTTGCTCTGATTCTGAATGTGCTTAAGCAACCGGAATTGCATGAACTGGCCATCCTGGACCAGCCGGTCGCAGATATCTTGAGCGACCATTGGAGCGTGACAGGAGACGCTGTTCCATCCGGCGAAGACAAGGACGAGCAGACCTTTCTCCCAGGTCGCAATATCATGCTGCTTTCCAAGGCGGCCGTCTTTTGCTCCATCAAAGATATCGATACAGTGGCCATCGGATGTCTCGGAAACAATCCATTCCCTGATGCTTCCGCAAATTTCTTAACCGCATTTGGTGCCTTGCTGGCCCAGGGTCTTGGCAGATCCCGACCCTTCACCATCCTTGAGCCGTTTGAGGCGTTTAAGAAAGCTCAGGTCGTCCGGACCGGGAGACACCTGCCGCTGAATTTATCGTTTTCCTGTCTCAGTCCTGTGGAGAATCTCCATTGCGGTCGTTGCAACAAATGTGCTGAACGACAAAGAGCTTTCCATGAATCCGCCGTCCCGGATCTGACCAATTATCAATATGCTAAGAGCGATGCCTTCGAAAGAGAAAAAAGATTACAATCCTGAGCCCAAAGTCTGGCGTTATGAACTACCCGGTGGATGGATTGTCATGGCAGGTAAAACGGATGAGGACAACGACATCCTCAGCCTGCGAACAGCACGGCCGAACGACTGGTGGTTTCACATCCGCGGCATGCCTGGCAGCCACGTTATCTTGCAGTCGCAGGGGGGAGGACAGCCCGACAACAAAACACTCAAGGCCGCAGCGTCCATCGCCGCCTGGCACAGCAAGGCGCGCAACGCAGGTGTCGTTCCCGTTGCGGCTACGCTTGCGGTAAATGTTTCAAAACAACGTGGGGCAAAACCCGGCACAGTCATGGTCAAGAAAGAGAAGATTTTGAAAGTTCGGCCTGGAATTCCAGAAACCGAATCGTAGGCCGGGGTTGGACTCCGGTATTTACACAAATCTTGCTTCCGTTACTCTGACGGCGTACAGGCAATCTGCCGGTCTCACGCAAGAATTCATATCCGTGGACTCGAAATCAGGAACTGTGTCCTTTAATAACTGGATCCATTTTGGCTGGCAGGGCATCGAATGGGAGATGCCCGAAGAGTGGACCCTCGGCAAGATCGAGGGCGACCGTGCAAACGGCTATCTGCGCATCGATGACGAGGACATGGTTCGCCTGGAAGCCAGATGGCATGTGCCGAAATCCGGCAAGGTCGACATCGAAGCTGAGGCGGAAAAGCAGATCAGAGAAATTGAAAAGAAGACGAAAAAGTCAAAGCAGAAAGTCATTGTAAAACGGAAAGTAAGACTGGTTCAGCGTGAGGACTCCGACTGGGAGTGCTATCACATGCGTACAGAATTCCACGTCTGGAACCTGGTGAACCACTGCCATATCTGCGGTCGCGTCATATTGCTTCGGCTATTCCACTTGGCCAAAGAAGACGACAGGGCCCTTGCAGAGAGAGTTTTCGGGTCTTTCATCGATCACCAGGAAGATTGCCATGATCACTGGGATGTTTACGGCCTCTCCATGCGCCTGCCGACAAGTTTCGAGCTTGACCATCCATCCCTGAAGACCGGGGAGATTCATCTCCAGTTCAAAAGAAGAAGAGAGATTTTCATCGGACGCCGGATTAGTCTGGCAGAACTGCAGCTCCGGGAAATGTCATTGAAGGAATGGTCGATCAAGCGTTTTAAGGCCGAGTGGCAAAAGTTTCGGTGGCAATTTGAGGAGTCGGAATTTCTTCGCCATGAGAGTTGTTTTGTCCGTGGCTATGCCAGAATAGCCCGCCAGATCTGGTCACCCTTGAGTGCAAAGGTTTTGAAATGCCGTGTGTGGTACTGTAAAGACTCTGACAAGTTGTTTATATTGCACGCTCAGATGAAAGATGAAGAATCAGATCTGTTTGAAGAGGTGTGTGCGAGCATTCATTGTCATTAGATGTCCATATTTTCTCGAATTGTCCGCCGAGGTGAGCCAAGCCTGACCCGTGAGCAATCGCTCACTGCGATACCCGTTCGCAACCAGGCTGTTCGATGGGAATACCACGAGGACATAGATGAGACCTTGATTATCATCCCTCGCAGCGACGCCACTTGGGTCAGGTTGGTCAGCAAAATTTTTTATGTGCCCGATTCCAGGAGGGTTATCCTCGACGAATTAGGTAGCCATGTCTGGAGACGGTGTGACGGTGAAACCACAGTCAGAGACCTTATCAAAGAATTTTCTGACCGTTTCAAGCTATCGAGAAAAGAAGCAGAGCTCTCATTGATCACCTTCCTCAAACAGATGGCTCGCAGACGATTAATCGGCCTGGCCGTGCCTGACCTGGACAAGCAGAATCGGATTTCCGGGAAACGCTCGAAAAAAAAGAAAAAGAAAAAGAAATGACGAACGAGCCCGAAAGCGACCATCCAGACACCCGCACAAAGCTGCCGAATTCGCAGGGCACGGTTGGCAGAATCATTGTACTTCCATGGAGCAAAGCAGCGGAAATCGCAGTCAGGAGCATCAAGGTCCGCTTCTGGCGCTCCATCATCACTACCAGCAGCATCATACTTGCCATCGCATTCTTGATGTCCATCTGGACAAGCACCTGTCTCAACCTCCGTCTGACTCAGGAGGCTATCGACCGGCCTGCGCTCCGCACCGCTCTGATGAAGGGTGGCCTCGATGTACCGGTCAGCTCAGCCAGTTTGAATAAGAAAGTAGCAGGTTCATTCTCACGCCTGTTGTCCAGCATCAAGACCCGGGACCGCTGGTTGATTGTCTTGTCTTTGCTTGTCTGCGTGGTCGGAATCGTCAATGCCATGCTAATGTCCGTGACCGAACGATTCCGCGAAATCGGCACGATGAAGTGCCTTGGAGCACTGGACAAGTTCATTGTGAGAATATTTCTGCTGGAATCGTCGGGGCTTGGGGTTATCGGCACCGTAACAGGGATCCTGGTCGGTTTCTTCCTCACGATGTTTCGCTACTCTTACACCTATGGCTTTTATCCCTGGAAGTATTTCCCCGCACTTAATCTATTGCAGTCCGCCGTGCTCTCGCTGTTCATAGGTACCATGCTTTCTGTCCTGGCTGCTATTTACCCGGCCTGGACCGCGGCCAAGATGGAGCCGGTCGTGGCCATGCGAGTAGAGGCCTGAGCATTCATAAGTTCCACCCAAGACCACACTTTTCGGATTGAATTATTCATGGTCAGCCACGCCATCGTTCGAACAAAAAACATCAAGAAGAAGTACGTCATGGGCAACGAAATTGTCGAAGCCCTGAAAGGCGTGAACATCGAGATCGCTGCAGGTGAATACATTTCTATCATGGGCCCGTCAGGCTCCGGCAAATCGACCCTGTTCAATATGGTTGGAGGCCTGGATAAGCCCAGCGAAGGTAAGGTCTATATAGATGAAGTAGACGTTGCCCAGCTCGATGCGTACGAATTAGCTTGGCTTCGCTGCCGTAAGATTGGCTACATCTTTCAGTCGTTCAATATCATCCCGGTGATGACAGCCCTCGAGAACGTTGTGCTTCCAATGACCTTTGCGGGCATGTCCACTGACGAGGCTCGCGACAAGGCGGCGAGATTGCTGGCAACTGTCGGCCTCGGTCAGCGACTCATGCACAGACCGTCGGAACTCTCGGGTGGTCAGCAGCAGCGTGTGGCCATCGCAAGAGCCATGGCAAACGATCCAGCCATCATCCTGGCGGACGAACCAACCGGAAACCTCGACCTCACCACAGGGAAGGAAATTATTAAGCTCCTCAAAGATATGAATGAGATGTCAGGGGTAACCGTTATCAGCGCGACGCATGATATGAAGATGCTTGATATTTCAGACCGGGTCGTCTGGATCAGAGACGGCCGAGTGGATCGAATCGAAGAGCGCAGCGCTCTCGACATTCATGTCGGAGGTATCGAAGGCGAACCCGAATAGCTGCCGCGGAGCACCAGCACCACTTTGGGTGCTCACGCTGTTTGGGGGGTAAAATTCGCTTTTGACCGGGAAGAAATTGTCATTCCGAGTTCTATGTCTGATCCGACCCCTGTCTTGCTGGCATGGGTCTAAAGTCTCTCCGACTTAACCCCTCAAACAGAGCCAGCACCACTTCTAAAGCCCATGAGATCAAGATTCCTGATAGTTGGCTTGCCCGTCTTGCTGGGGGTCTTAGCGGCGGGGATCTTCTGCTACTTTCTTTTCAATATTGAAACAAACGAAGCTCTGCAGCAGCCGGCGGTCATCGCTGCACTGATCTCTATCATTTTTCTGCTCGTACTGGTTTCGTTTCTATCTGCACTTGGTGCCAGGCGGATATTTGCCCTCCTGGATCGCGAAACGCTCCTTATGCGGCGGAGGCTCGAAACACTCGAGCGGCGAATCACCATCGACGAAGTTCAGACAAAGGTAATGCATCGGGTGAACGACCTTCACGAGACCTTTTTTGTCTCCCGAGATCTCAATGTCGTCCTGAATCAGGCGGTCTCTGCCATCAAAAGCATTCTGGAAGTCAAGACCATCCTAATGCAGCTCTACAGCGACGAGGAGAACAGATTCTTCATGCGTATTGAAGAAGGCGGTGAAGATATCGAACTTGGAAATGAGTTGATCACCGAGGTCATCCATCATGGGAAATCCACCATGGTGAACAACCTCGACAGTTACGACAGGTATCGCCCCCTCACTGCAGACGGATATCGTTCACTTATTGTGGCCCCGCTCAATCGCATCCAACCGGGTGGTTCACGAAAATCGATCGGGCTCATCGCTGCACTTACCAGCGAGCGCCGGGATTTCACCAGTTATGAGTTGGACCTGCTGAGTACCTTCTCCAGCCAGGCCGCCGTCCTGATCGAAAATGCCCGCCTTTACAAGCGAGTCGAGAATCTGGCCATCCATGACGGCCTTACGAATCTGTTCAACTATCGCCACTTTCAGGAAGTGCTCGATCGCGATATCCGCAAGGCACAGAAATCGGGATTTCCACTCTCGCTGGTCATTATCGATATCGACGATTTCAAGAAATACAACGATACCTTTGGCCACCCCGAAGGCGATGAAGTGCTTCGAAACGTCGCCGAGATTCTGCTCGACAATACCCGTGGAAAGGATTTCGTGGCTCGTTACGGGGGTGAGGAATTCGTGGTCGTTCTGCCTGAAACTTCCCGTTCCGGTGCGATGACGGTGGCCCAGACAATAAGGCAGAAAGTGGAGTCGTTTCCTTTCGGCAGCCAGAACTCCGCTCACCCGCCTGTAAGGCTCTCTATCACTGCCGGCCTGGCCGTATTCCCAGACGACGCGAATTCAGCGAAGGACCTTATCGTCACCGCCGACGAAGCACTTTACCAGGGCAAACGCACCGGCAAGAACCAGGTTATTTCCGCGGCGTAAAATCACATGGCACTGCAGAATGCAGGCCCCGCGGGCGTTGTCAGGAATACTGCCGATTGACCTGAATATTGAGGATAGGCACTAGAATACCGGGTAGTCCATCTCTCAAGAAAAGCGTCCGCCTCCTCCTTTCGAACCATCGCATAGACGCTGCCGCCAAAACCAGCACCGAATCCTGAGGCGGCAATGGCTCCCTCTTCTCTGGCGATTTTCTGGAGGGAATCAACCTCTCCAACGATATTCCGCAGATGACTTCTCGAGAGTCGGTGCGAGCGGTCAACACAGTTCCCAAAGTGAACGCCATCCTGCTTTTCAAGTGCGGCTACCGCCTGTGGAATAATCTCCGTCATCTCTATTGAGAATTGTTCGAACCGCTCGAACAGATCCTCTGCCATGGATTCGTCCGCCCCGTCTAGTGTGCCCCTGATTCTTTCATAGTTTACCTCACCGGTTTCCGGGTCGGAAAGGTGCTGAACCACATCACGCATCGTCTGAAATTCCGTTCCTTCGGTCTCGTTGAAAGTACTGAGCACACGCCCCAGCCGAAGCGAAACGGCATTATATTCTTCCATGGCGTCGGCAGTCTTTACCGCCTGCTTTCCTGAATGGCAGACTGCGATGACCCAATCTTCAGGAAATTCGACGCTGCGTTCAAGAACGGTGGGGCAGTAGTAATTAACCGCGAGCGAACCCTCTTCACAGCACAGGATCGCCGTGTGGTCTTCGCTTCCGCCGAAAGTTCCCACACCGCGGTGGCCTGGTAGCCCCCTGAAAGAAAGCCCGTTTTCCACCACTGCAAGGTACATCGCCAGATCAATCTTGTTGTGAATATTGGCCTGATACAGCTCTGTCTTGTGCAATTCATTCGGCGCTGCAATGGCTAAGAATGAACCGATGATGAGCGCGGAGGAGGAACTCATTCCACCCGCGGGGGGAAGGTCGCTGGCGATGGCGATATCGACGCCTTTTAGGTCGGCATGTGCGCCGAAATTAAAAGCAATCCTCCGGGCGGCCGTCGCCGGATAGGTCACCCAGCCGTCCATGGACGCAACATCCGACTTGAGCGCAAAAGAGGATGGTGGAAACAGTGTCGCAGCATTCCAGACATTGACTCTGTCACTGCCGTTCAGACGGGAGACGATGACGAATCCTCGATCCAGAGCCATCACCATGGTTGGGCCGCCGCCATAGTCTGTATGTTTGCCTAAGACCTCGATTCGGCCCGGGACATAACAAACATGGATGGGTTCATTCTCAGAGGGGGAAGACTGGCTTTCGAATACCTCCAATGCTCTTCTCAACAGCACCACTTTGGATGGGCTTAATTTGTGGTGATGTATTGACAGGGGATTGCCCTCCGGCAATTCGGAAAGCATTCCTTTCAACTCTCGCAGAGTCATACGTATGAATTATCCCTAAGTAATGTTGCGGCAGATTCGATGGAACTTCGCGAGGTAAGATCAACGACACCTGCGTGCACTGGAATAACTTTGGTTTCTATCTTCAGGCGCCGAACGCCATATCGAATGGCATCCGGCAATTGATACTCACCATTTCGAGGATCAGGCGAGATCGATTTGCACGCATCAAAAAACCGGCGATCCAGCCTGTTGCAGTTAAAGCTGACATACAGGTCTCCATCGTGAGCATATTTCTGTGGGTCTTCGGCATCTTCCACGATATCCCGCAGGACGAATTGTTCGTCAAAATCCAGTGCGGCGAATCGGCGGGCCCGCTGTTCATCAATATTACTTTTCTCAACGATTCCGGAAATACTGAACCCAAGCAATACCCAACCGTCATGGTTCGACGATATGAGTTTCTCTAAAGCGGTTGCCGGATAAACCGTGTCGCCATTCAGAGTAATAAATGCATCGTTCCCAACAAATGCTTCGGCCGGTAAAACTGCGTTTGCGGTCCCAAGTGGCTCAGGCTGAACGACAAACGAAAGTTCGATATCTTCAGAGGCCGAGGCATCGATGAGCGCTTTCTTAACGAATACTGAATTCGGGCTGATGACTACGCAAATCTCATTACAGCCGGCGAGGCACAACTGAGTGAAGGTATGCGAGATGAGCGGGCGACCTTCAAGTGGGACCATCCATTTCAGGCCACTATTTGCGGCCAGCTCAGCATCCTTAACCAATTTGATTGCCGGATCATGGGAGCGCATTCTTGAACCCAGACCACCGGCTAGAATTACTGCCTTCATGAATCAATCCGTTTAATATTGATCAATCGCTTTGGGGGCCATCAAACGTTTGGGATCGATGATCCTGTTGGGTTCAATCCGCTGTACGACAAGGTGAGTTCCGAGGTTCGGTTCAAAACTGCTCTGCTTGATTTTGAGGGAAGGGCTACCCGTGACACGGGCGATAAAGTATGCGTTTGGCGTCCGACTAAGATTTGTTCCGGGCAAGGATACACTTGCACATCCCCCAGTCCTTTCCCAGTTGTGGTATGGCACAAAACCAGCAATGTTCATGTTGATGAAGCCCCTGTTTCCCAATTGCCTGTCAACAATTTCGGGACCGAATTCCTTTCGAGCTCCGGGCAATAAGATACCGGTATTCAGGACCACATAAGTTTCCTGTCCCTGATTTTGCGCCCAGTAGGACACGATAATCTTCGAATCGGTAAGTTCGAGATTGCTGTTGTTTACGACACCAATACGGATTGCCTGGCTGCGATAGCCTATTCGCACATCCACCTGCCGGGTCTGCGGCAGGTACGAGTTCGTTAACAGCAATCGCGTTCCCCACGGGGAGATCTGAACATCCTGCTTTGTTTTTTGAATATCTTCAGCCAATAAATCCAGGCTGATGTTCATACTCTCCTCCATCCGCATATTCTGACGAAAACCCCATCCGTAACGTGAAAATCGATAATCATTGGTGACGGTGGACGGGAGGAGCCAGGAACGCAGCCGATCCCCCTGCAATTCAATCTGATGATTCTTTCCCCCGGCGGACGTCATACTCAGCATGGTCCACTGATAGCCGCCATCGGGAGTTAATTCAGTTACAGACAGCCATTGAATATCCCCTTTTCTCATGCCGAGAATCGGGCCAACGAACAGAGCGATCAGGCAGAAGACAGAAATCGTAACTCCAAGATAGCCGGCGAGCGCTTCTCTGCTCCGCTTTCGCAAAAGCAGCCATATGACCGGCCCGGTGAGCAATGCATACAGAAGAAATACAATACCCACCATGGAAAGCGATTTGGAAGCGTTCCCGGGCAAGCCTCGTCTGGCATGATTGCTGGGTTGCAGAAATTTCGGGAACGCGGGCTCCGCCTCATATTCCAGAAACTTTGCAAGACTGGTCGCCGCATCTGTCGATTTCTCGGTTCTCAGAAAGTAATCCTCTGCATCGAACAAAAGCATTCCACTGCCGATGCGAGTTGGCGCCGGCGTCTTCATATCTGCGGCATTTGTGATGGCCTCCGCCGCAGCAGGGGGTACGTTGGATTTCAGTAATTCAAGGGCAGGGGAATTGCCGCCCGGTACAACAATCGTCCCGCCGAAGACAAGATAGTCGGCAAGGGCGCGTTCCTGTGCCGGAGAAAGTGAAAGATCGGCATCCTTGGAGATGACAACCGCCTTGAACATGCACAAAGGTGGGGAATGTGTTGGCAATTCCCATGACTGTATTGCACTGGAAACTGCCCTCCGTTCCCCAGGGTCGGGCATAATTCCTACGGCCGCTTCTTTGTTTGGTGCAAATCTCAGCCGTTCTCGATTGGCTGAAACCGTCAGGATATTTATTGCGCTTCGATGTGCCGTTTCCCAAGTCATTACACGTTGCCACAGCACCTCAGCGTTCCCGAGCAGTCTTACTACGAGGATCGTTCCTTCGCGTTTGAGATAGAGCCGGGTTCGCCGTGATGTTTTCATCTTGGGCGAAAGTTCGGTTTCCTGCCGGACCACCTTCAATTGTCTGTTGGGATAGTCCAGGAATTCCACCTCCCATACTGCATCGATGGGCTCTGCAGTCGTGTTGGAAACAGTCAGGATCAGGGGCATCGCAAGGTTGTCGTCCACTTGGCCGGCGATTCCGCAGCGAACGTCAACTTCTATCCCATCTAAAGTGATCTGCTTGAGCTTTGGATTCTCTTCGGGTTGAGCAAGAACGGAAGCCACACTGGCAAGCAGCATCAGACCGGTAAAACGAGGCAGAAGAATCATGTATGTCCCTCTGCTGATTCTGAGCGCGACTCTTTCAATTTGCGATGACAGAATACCGCCCAGCCCGCCAGGGTAAGCCCGAAAAGCACATGAAAGAGTGGAGTAAGCTGATACCAGCCGGTATCGATCAGTCGTCCCATCTCCACTCCTACCTGATCGTCGACAGTCGTCATAATCAGAGGGATGGGTGATGGAACTGAAAGGAAGGCAACAGACTGGGCGAAGGGCCGCAAATCCTGATGACTGAAGAACACCATCGTGGCGCCTAAAGGCACCCCGAACAGGGCAAGTATGAAAATAAAAGTAACAAAGACGGCGCTCGAACGTTCCCAGAACTGGCAGCCGAGCAGGCGGATCATCGCGTAGATTTCAAGGCCAAGAATCAGGAAGAAAGGGCATAGGCCATTGACCTTCATGACATACGCTAGCTGGCTCTTATCAGGGGATGAAATCAGCCACGAAAATGCCTCTACTTCGGTGCCCAGAGAGCGCTGTACCCTCAGTTCAGATGCCTCACGCAAGTCAATGCCCCAATAGCCGATGGCACACAGTGCCATGGCAAAAAACAGAAAAGCCACCGTATCGAGGGCGCCCTTGGTAAAGGTAAATCGGCCGAATCTCATCTCGGTCGTTTCGGTCATGCGGTCGGAACAGAATGCAAAGGCAGCTACGACAATCCCCGTACACATCAGTGTCAGGTTAATCGCTGCAAATTCTTGGAGGCTGGTCTCATGGCTATAGTAATGAGCGACGCCAAAAGTAAGGAACAAGGACGTTCCGAGCAGCGCGCAGACAGGTGCATATCGAAGCGGAACCTCCCACCGCGTCAGGAGCGGATTTCTGTTCTCGTAAAAGAAAGCCACTTCTGATCTCCGCCGCAGCACGAATCGCATCCGGAACAGTCGCTTTCTCCGCGTATCGCCAGGCATCACCACCTCGCCAAAGGTGCTGTTCTCTCTGACAAGGCAATGAACCGGACCAAGAAGGCAGAAGAGAAAGCATATCAGGCCCAGCAGGCCGCCATTTAATACGAACAGCAGGAGTGAACTCAGCGGATAGGCTGCCCCATTGTAATTGATAACGAACTTGTAACTGGCCTGTAACTGTTCTGCCGACCTCATCACCTGGTGGAAAGGCTCGATGATGTAATGGGCAGGCGTGAACAACCCAGGCAACGCTATCGGGAACAATCCAAATACGAACAATGCAGCAGCAATACTGACAGTTATCAGAACAGCCGCAGTCTCATGGAAGAGGGCTCCCATTGCCACCGTTGCAACGGAGAGGAGGTTGGCGTAGACACAGAGTGCGAAAAGGCTGCCGGCTACATAAGAAAATTTAGTGCCACCCATGCTGAGTCCAAACACAGCGTAGGGCATCGAGGCGAGAAGAATTACCACGAAGAAGATGTTTTGCGAAGCAATCCGGCCGGCCAGGTATCTTTCAGGGCTGATACCGGAAAGGACGATCTGATCGAAAAATTTTGCCCATCGGGGGCCTTCGAAAAGCCCGCTGGCACGAAGCGGGATTAAGACCGTGAGTACGCCACAAAGCCCCAGCATCAGCGTAACAGCTAGATACTGGCCGAGCCCGAGTTGCTGACTGATCTGCACGAACGGCTCTTCATTTTCGATCGAACCCATGTAAATCATGATTGCCATCAACGGCCCGAGCACCATGTTGAGAAGGCAAAACCACATTCCGATACGCCATGCTGAAAGCAGACTCCCTATATCCCTCACAAGGTTTGGACTGTCCCAGAAAACTTCAAGCTTCCTTGCCAGAACTTTCAACTCACCACCCCTTTTGTCGTTTCCAGAAAAATGTCTTCAAGGTCAGGCAGTTCCTCGCTCATTCCGAGGATTTCAATATCCGCCTCGATGAGAGTTCTGAGAATGAAGTTGCTGTTCTCCTGGAGGCTGCTCAGGTGAACAACACAGCCTTCTCTATCGCATTCGACCACCTCCTCGAGATGAGAGAGCAAACCTATCGCTTTATCAATATCTGCTTCATTCAGCTTGAGATGCACAATCTTGTGGGCGGAGCGGAAGCCTTTTCGAAGCTCGTCAATTGGGCCAGCGGTGATTCGCCGCCCCTGTTCGATAATGCATACGTGCGAACAAATGTCTTCGATGTCAGCGAGGATATGCGAGCTGATCAGGATGGTTTTCCCCATGCTTGCAAGCTCTTTGAGAAGGGCGCGCACTTCGGAACGCGCACGGGGATCGAGGCCACTGGAAGGCTCGTCCAGAATCAGAATTTCGGGATCCGAGAGCAGGGTCTTCGCCAGCAGCACTCGCTGCTTGTTCCCGGTAGAAAGCCCGCGGATGAAGACCTCTTCGCGGCCCTTCAGGTCAGTGAGTTCCATAACTTCTTCCACTGTGCGCGCTCGTTCACGGCGGGGCACACCAGCCGCACAGGCGAAGAATTCCATGTATTCCTTGATAGACGCGTCCTGGGGAAACCCGAATTCGGAGGGCATGAATGCGACTTTCCGCCGCACGCTTCGAGGGTCGAGCAGGGCGTTATGCCCACAGACATGGATGCTGCCACGGTCGGGCTTAGCCATGGTCGTGATCATCCTCAGCAGGGTGGTTTTTCCCGAACCATTCGGCCCAATCAGCCCCACAGTCTGTGAAGATTCAACCTCGAGGTCGAACTCACGAACCGCTACCAGCCGGTCGTAGGACTTCCATAAATTGGCAACTTGAATCATTATTGGCAGACCCCGGAGAAAAGCCGCGCGATGATAGCAGTAAAACAGGGGCCGAGGTATCGGGGGTAAGTGCTTCGTAAATGGGCTTTGGCTGCGAACAGTCTCCCTCATAATCACACTGCCTTAATCACAGATCTACTCCATCATGATCCCATCGGCTCGAAAGAGGAAGGTTCGCGCAAGTCACAGGCTCATCGATCAACAAGGATCGAAGATTATGAGTGAGATTGGTTAACGCGCGCTATTCTCGATCCGCCATTCACCATTCACCATTCTTCGCGTCACCGCACGCCGCTGGCCTCAAAATTCATCATGACCTCTTCAGGATTGAGAGCCCTGTCGTAGATGGCCACACCGCCGAGACGACCGATCCAGTCGCGTGGAGTTGCATATTCGTCGCCAAGCAAGAAATGATGAGTCGGCTCCCAGTTGCTGAAGTCGCCCTGCACTTTCTCCGTCTCGAAGAGCTTTTCGCCGTTCAGGTAATATCGGAGGAGCCCGCTCGAATAAGTCACGACAACATGTGACATCGAATTGATCGGAACTTTTCCGACGGTCAGCTCGTGCCCGTTCGTCGCAGTGCCGGTGATGGATGTCTTCAGCCTGACGATGATAGAGTCCCCATCCATGCCCAGTGTGAAATTCCTTGACGAACCGTCGGTGGAAAAAGTGATGGTCCGAGAAGGGCCGGATTGAGCGCTGCTTTCGGATTGCATGAGCGTTTCAATAGTCAACTCATGGGAGGCGGTGCAACGCTTGAACAGGAGGGTGTTCACGGAATCCACAAGAAACCCGCCACCGGTGCATGCCAGATTGCCATTTTCGTCGATGTGGGCTCTGCCGCGCGGCTTCAGGTTCGCGACGCCATCTTCACGACGCCAGATAAAAACGATGTCCTCTTCAGTAGCCGGCCAGCCTTCGGCCCTTCTAATGAGTTCTTCCACTTGCTTGTGATGAGCGGTCAACGTGTCTGTCTGGCCAAGTTCTTGAAGCTTGTCCAGCGACAATTTCAGTTCAAGCTTTTTTCCTTCCACGGCAAGTGTTTCGGCCTGTGCGAACAATTCCCTGGCCCGTGCCTCGATCTGGATTTTTTCCTGGAGTTCCCTCATTTCGGCGGCCACTGCCTGAATCTGCTGACGCAAGTTTTTCTGCTCCCCTTGCAGCTTCGATATGTGTTGCGAGAGGACGATCAGCAAGACCGCAACAAGCGCAATGAGGAAGACTGAATACCAGGTTTTTCGGGGCCGCACTGTTTGCTTGCTGCTTACCGGACGCAGGTCAAATTTGGTTTCGTCTTCCTGGATGTTTCTCGGTTTCTCTGCCATGTTCAGCTTTGCCGATCTCAAAACGACTAGTTTAACTTCCTTTACGGGGCTTCGGTTTCAGAAAACATATCCTTACAAATCGAGACGATTCAGCTCATTGGCTTGAGAGGCAGCACCTTCACAAGCCTCAGACGATTGCCTTCCCCCTCGGTGTAATCGTGCTCAATCTCATCCACGAGGGTATGCATGACATACAGACCGATCCCGTGGGTCTTGCCGCTGGCGAGGAATTCTTTAACAGTCGGGCCCCTGTCGTCCAAGGGTGAAAATCGTTTTGCTTTGTCGATAAGCTCTACAATCAGGCGATCTTTGCTGAAGACTACCCGCAAATACAGCTTTAGCTGATTGTCAGGTTCTATACTTTGCCCGTGCTGTACCACATTCGTACTCGCCTCATCGACGGCCATCACGATCTGCGCGCCATCATCCTCGGAAAACCCAAAATCTTCCGCTGCCTGTTGAATGGCCTCACGTACCACCCTCATAAAATTGGCGGTCGCGGGAATGCAAATCGTGACGTACGCGTCGTCTTCTTCAGACATGCTTAATCCTCAAAACGGCGGAACTACGACAACGCTTCAATAGCTTCGTCGACAGTATCAAAAAAGTTCAAGTGCTCATCCACGCCAAGGAGCTTCGCGATCTGAAGGACCGAATCGGGAACGCTGGCAAGTGCAAATCTCTCCGCCAGTTGGCGATTGGTATCAACCAGGGCCGCAAGGCCCGTACTGTTTAAATAAGCCAAACTTTCAAGAGACAAAATGCAAGCGGATACCTGTTTCTGCAAGACTTGCTGAATAATACTATCTATTCCACTGCGAAACTCGTCCTCAGTACTGACATCAACGAATCCACCTATCCTCAGTACCGCAAATTGCAGCTCGTTCGACCACCTCTGCTCAACGGAGATATCCAATCGGCTCATTTGATTTCAAGACTCAGGAAGTGAGGGAATTGATAGAAAAGCAGGAGAGTATAAAGGGCGCCATCATAGCACTCCTGGAACTCGATTGGCCAATACTCAAAAGATTCCTGTCCGGTCTGCATCCCTGGAATCGGCAATGGCGTTATAATTCCGGTGCTGCGATATTCCTTCGACCTGCTAAAAATACGTGCACCTGTCGATGCACACATCGATCTGAGCCCGTAACGATTCCCAAACTGACAATTCCACGATGAATTATCTTCTCCCCCTTCTATCAGTTTTGTTGGCCGGCCCTGCACAGGCGGAGGTGTCCAATCCACAGATCGATTTCAATCGTGACATCCGCCCCATAGTGTCGAACAAATGCTACTTCTGCCATGGGCCTGATGAAAAGCAGCGTAAGGCGGAGCTTCGATTGGATACCCCTGAAGGCGCCTTCCGAGCCAGGAAGGGCAAGTATGCGATCGTTCCCAACAAACCGGAACAGAGTGAACTGGCTCGGCGTATTTCATCCTCGGACATCGACGACCTAATGCCGCCGCCCGAGTCTGGCAAGAAGCTAAGCGACCGGGAAAAGAGTCTTCTGACTCAGTGGATAAAAGAAGGGGCAAAATATGCAAGACACTGGTCGTATGTGAAACCTGTCCGGCCCGCGGTACCGACGGCCACCGGTGAGAATGCTGATTGGCCGCGCGGTGAAATCGACCAGTTTATTCTCCATCGCCTGGCGAAGGAGGGTTTGAAGCCATCAAAGGAAGCAGGGCGGCTCGTGCTCATCCGCAGGGCTGCACTTGATCTGACCGGACTGCCCCCCAGTGTGGAAGAAGTCGAACAGTTCATCGCAGACAAAGATCCCAAGGCATATGAACACCTGATAGATCGCCTTCTTCAAAAAGAATCTTACGGCGAGCATTGGGCCCGAATGTGGCTGGACCTCGCCAGGTATGCCGATTCTGCCGGCTATGCAGATGACCAGCCGCGAACCATCTGGGGCTTCCGCGATTATGTCATCAAGTCGTTGAACGCAAACAAACCGTTCGATCAGTTTACCATCGAGCAGATCGCCGGAGACCTGTTGGCCGACCCAACTGAGGAGCAACTCGTAGCGACCGCGTTCCACCGTAATACGCAAACGAACAATGAAGGGGGCACGAATGATGAGGAGTATCGTAACGTGGCCGTCGTCGACCGTGTAAATACCACCATGGCTACCTGGATGGGCACCACCATCAATTGCGCTCAATGTCATAACCACAAATACGACCCAATCACACAGGAAGAATTCTTTAAGATTTTCGCCATCTTCAACAACTCAGAAGACGCGGACAGACGGGATGAATCACCTTACGTTCAGATTACTTCGGATGAACAGCGTAAGCGTAAGGAAGAATTAAATCAGTTGATCGGCCGCCTGGAAGAAGAAGTCAAGGTCGTCACCCCCGAAATCCTCCAGGCTCTGGCCGAATGGGAAAAGAATTACACCAAAGACCCTAAATGGGAACCGCTGCGGCCAACCAGTTTCAAAGCAAAGTCCATGGTGGAGGGAGAGCTGGGCAAGGACGGGCTCGTGAAAATCAAACAACTGCAGGAGGCGGACATCTACACCGTCGAAATTCCTCTGGACTCACTTGAGGATCTCACTCTCGAAGATTCCATTGAGGATCTTGAAGATAACAAAGTGAGTGACCAGCCCAAAGAACACCTGCTGACGGCCCTTCGATTGGAAACCCAGGCCCAGGTTAATTTCGTCATCACGGGTATAAACGCTGCGATCATTCCTCCCAAGACCGCGCGGCTGAACGGACGCTTTGTTTCCGTTATTAACAATGGAAAGGCGAAGTTCCTGCATCTCGCAGAGGTGGAGGTCTTCAGTGGAGCGGATAATGTCGCACGCAAAGGGAAAGCAACTCAGCACAGTACCGATTTCGGTGGGCCGCCTGAGAGGGGCATCGATGGCAACACCAGCGGCAAGTACTCCGATAATTCAGTCACCCATACTGCCCAGGCGGACGATCCCTGGTGGCAGGTCGACCTCAAGACCACGTTCCCGATTGATCGCATCGTTCTGTGGAATCGAACGGACGGAGCCACGAGTGGTCGCTTGACGGATTTCACCGTCAAAGTGCTCGACGAAAATCAGAACACCGTCTGGGAGCAGCGGACCGAACCGGCACCAGAGGAGAAGATAGAGTATTCCCTCAGTGGGGCCCGAGGGATTCGATTCGCCTCCGCCCTTGCCGATTACCAACAGAGCGGCTTCGACCCTCAGACTTTGATCGACAAGCCAAAGAGCGGTAATCAGGGCTGGGCCGTTGGTGGCGCCACCGAAAAACCACACTGGCTGATTCTTGTCCCGGAAGCCGGGGTTAAATTTCCCGAGAAATCGAAACTCGAGGTGCAGATCGAGCAACAGTCCCCTCACAAGAATCACACTTTGCAGAGCTTTCGTCTCTCCGCTTCAGGGGACCAACAAGCCGTGGAGTTCGCCCAAATTCCTTCGAATGTCCTTTCGCAGATTCGAAGCAATGCCGCCCTCGCTGCGGCAGGCAAGAAGGTCGAACCTTCAACGGAAGTAACCGGCTATTACCTGACAGTCGCCCCGGCATTCAAGGCAAAGAGAGATGAACTGGCGAAATTGCAGGACGAACTCAAGAACATGAAGCCTTCCACGACCGTACCGGTCATGAAGGAGATGGCGAATCCACGGGTGACCAAGCTCCAACACCGCGGCAACTTTCTGGATACCGGCGAAGAAGTAAAACCCGGCCTGCCGGAGATTTTTCATCCTCTACCAGAGGGAAAGCCCTTTAACCGCCTGGGCCTTGCATACTGGCTCGTCGATGAAAACAATCCTCTGACCGCTCGTGTCATCGTTAATCGATGCTGGGAGGTCACCTTCGGTACCGGGATCGTACTCACCAGCGAAGAGTTCGGCTCGCAGGGGGAGTTACCTGTACACCCCGACTTGCTCGATTGGCTGGCCACCGAACTCGTTCAGAAAAAATGGGACATGAAGTATCTTCTCAAACTGATGGTCACCTCCGCGGCCTATCGGCAATCGTCTCAATTGACGCCCGCGCAGGCTGAAAGCGATCCCGATAACCGTCTCCTTGCACGGGGGCCACGTTTTCGTCTCTCTGCAGAAATGATCCGTGATCAGGCCCTCGCTGTAAGCGGCTTGCTGAGCGGAAAGCTCTACGGCCCTCCGGTAAATCCGCCGAAGCCGAAACTGAACCTGAGTGCCGCCTTCGGGCCCGGTATTGATTGGAGCGACAGCGATGGCGAGGACCGATATCGAAGAGCGATCTATACCAGTTGGCGCCGTTCCAGCCCTTACCCCTCAATGACGACATTTGACGCTCCCAGTCGAGAGGTATGCACCGTTCGTCGTGAACGGACAAATACCCCTTTACAGGCTCTGGTGACGATGAACGATCCGGTATACATCGAAGCATCCCAGGCCCTTGCTCGGCGGATGTCTGAGAAAGCAAAGTCGCCCGAAGAGGTCGCGAAGTACGGGTTCCAGCTCTGTCTTTCCAGGATGCCGAGTGACGCTGAATTGAAATTTCTCTTGGATCTCTATCAAGAAGCCCACGCTACCTATTCCGAAGATTCGACTGCTGCCATGAGCATGGCCACCAAGCCACTTGGCCCTGTCCCGACAGGGGCAAATGTTGTCGACCTTGCCGCCTGGACAGTCGTCGGCAATATGATGTTGAATTTAGATGAGATGTTTATGAAGAGGTAGGTGAAGAATGCGTAATACGGAATACGGAATACGGAATACGGAATACGGAATACGGAATACGGAAGAGAGAGCCGGCGTTGTCGTGAAGCTGGTTACCTTGAGTAGGAAGAATTCAAAACTAAGAACAAAGAACAAAGCTCTCAGAACAGAGAACGAAGAAATATCAATTCCACCCGATGTTGGGCCCAAACCGGGTCGCCTCTCTTGGCTCATTACGTATTACGCATTACTCATTACTCATTACGTGCCATGAATCCCAAACTTGAAAACCTTCAGCTCAGGACCCGTCGTCATTTTCTTCAGAACTGCAAAGTGGGGCTCGGCTCGATGGCGCTTTCTTCGCTGTTTCATCGGGATGCGGTTGCGGAGATCAATCCCCTGGCTCCCCATGAGCCACATTTCCACGGGACGGCGAAGCGAGTCATTTACCTCCATCTCACCGGTTCGCCGCCGCATCTGGATATGTATGACTACAAACCGGAACTGCAAAAATTCGACGGCAAGCCGTGCCCGGACGAATACCTCAAAGGCAAACGTTTCGCTTTCACGAGCGGGGTGCCCAAGCTGATGGGAACGCCCCGTACGTTTCAGAAATACGGAAAGGGTGGGGTGGAGCTTTCAGATGCCGTGCCCCATTTTCATGGGGTCGCGGACGACCTCTGCGTCATCCGTTCGATGACGACCGATCAGTTCAATCATGCACCGGCAGAGATCTTTGTTTACACCGGCTCGCCCCGCCCGGGACGTCCTTCGCTCGGCTCTTGGGTGACCTACGGACTCGGTTCGGAAAACGACAATCTGCCTGGATTCGTCGTTCTCATTTCCAGCGGGGTGCAGCCGAACGGTGGAAAAAATTCTTTCGGTAGCGGATTCATTCCTTCCGTATATCAGGGCGTCCAATGTCGCTCCAAAGGCGACCCCGTCCTGTATGCATCCAATCCGGAAGGCATGAGCCGTGACCTTCGCCGGGCAAGCCTGGATTCGCTCCGCAAGATGAACGAGCTTCAGGCCAAGGAAATGGGGCATCCCGAGACGACCACTCGTATTGCTCAATATGAGTTGGCGTTTCGAATGCAGATGTCAGTTCCGGAGGTGATGGACATCTCCAAAGAGTCCCCAAAGACCCTCGAAGCCTACGGCGCACAGCCGGGTGGAGCGAGCTTCGCCAACAACTGCCTCCTGGCTCGCAGGCTTTCCGAGTCTGGAGTTCGCTTTGTCCAACTCTTCGACTGGGGCTGGGACTTTCACGGTACCAATCCGGGGGAAGATATCCGTGATGGCCTCACCAGAAAGTGCGCCACCATGGACAAGCCGGTTGCGGCCCTTATCAATGATCTGCGTCAGCGAGGGATGCTGGAAGAGACCCTGATCGTTCTCGGCGGTGAATTTGGCCGGACACCTTTTCGAGAGGGCCGGACTGCCGGCGGCAAAGTTCTCGGCCGCGACCATTTTCCTGATTGCTATTCAATGGTCATGGCCGGAGGAGGCGTTAAAGGTGGCTACACCCACGGAGCGTCTGATGACCTGGGATTCCGGCCAGCCCGCGACGAGGTAAAGGTCCACGATTTCCAGGCCACCATTCTCCATCTCTTAGGTTTTAACCACGAGCAGCTCACCTATCGATTCCAAGGCCGTGATTACCGCCTGACAGACGTGCACGGACACGTGGTGCGCGACATCCTGGCATAGCTCAGAAGAGCACTTCCGGGAATCAATCTGGTTCAGATCTGCCGGGAAGCTACTCCCGATTTATTACTGATTCAGTTCGCGCACCCCACCATCTTCTATATCGAAAATGTTTCGCCTTGCAGCCCGAAGTTGCGAGGCTTTGTCGGCCACCTTGAGTAAACGACGGCCTCACCGCCTACCACGGAAGGGCGGCCGCAAATCGAAAATCCATTAAGAAGAAGGGGTTGTATCCGCCCGCGGCCTACCGATAAGCTTACGACAGCCGCGTCGTTACAAGTCCATCGCCCAGGAACACGAATGATTAAGCCAGCCAGGTTACGACTCATCTGCTATGGGTTTCCCGGTTTGGTCCTGCTGGCATTTGTCTGCACACAGACACTGATCGCCAACTCCAAATTGGTCGGTTATTCGCCCAGGGAAGGCGACATGGTTTTTCAGTCGGCCCCAGAGAACGACCTGGTCACCGCCATTGAGGGAGTCACGCAGTCTAAATATTCGCATTGTGGGATTGTGGCAAAAGAGGGCGCGGACTGGTTTGTCCTGGAGGCAATCGGCCCTGTCACCATGACCAATCTACGTGACTGGATCAAGCGGGGGCGAGGTGCTGAATACTGGGTTTATCGCCTCACGGAGCCATACACGGCAAAGATCCCGCAAGTGATCGCCAAGGCAAAAGCATTTGCCGGCAAGCCTTACGACACCAGATACAGAATGGATGATGAACGCATCTATTGCTCGGAACTCCTGTATAAGGCTTTCAAGGCTTCAACGGGCGAGGAACTCGGCTCACCCGACAGACTCGGCGATCTCAATTGGAAGCCGTTCGTGGAAACGATCCGGAAGTATGAGCAAGGCGAGCCACCCCTCGACAGAAAAATCATCACGCCAGTGGGCATTACTCGGGCAGCGCAGCTCAAGCTCGTCTTCGATTCAACAAAGTAGGGGCCCGCGAGAATATTCTCAGTCCACGATTTCTTAATGACCAGGGCTCTCATTTGATAGCTCGCTACGACTTCATGACTTATCCATCCCCAGCTCTCTTAAGGCTGTCTTTGTCTCGTCAATTTTCTGCTCAGAGAGTTCCTGGCCTTCTTTCGCGGTTACCTCCATCGATACGTTCAGCTTCAAATCGATGTTGCTGTCGGCAGCGAACTTGGTCAGTACTTTCATATAGAACTGCGTCCACTTTTGAGGGTTGATTGGACCGGACCATGCGAATGAACGTTTTTTCTTTGGTGGCGGATCGGGAAGAGGTGGAGGCGGTGGGTCAATTTGTGTCGAAACGCTGAATCGAGCGGTTCCAGCTACATCGCCGGTTTTCGCCGTGACGATGTAGTTTCCTTCCTCTTCACAGGCGACGAGAACGCCACTATCGTCAATCGTTCCTCCGGTCGTTTCCCAAGTCACCGCTCCAAGCTTCAGCGGCATCCCGTTCTGGTCATAGGCTTTGACTGCGTAAGACTGCCGATTCGACGGCTTTAATAAGGAAGTCTCCGGCTCAACTACCAGTTGCTTAAGCTCTGGTGGTGCTTGATGCTTCTTGGCAACTTCCCCAGTGATGATGAACATTTCATCGGATATCTCGACGTCGCTCTCCGAGATTTCCGCTTCGAAGACGAGAGGCTCATACTTGCCGTCTTCGCCCTTCCCCACGTATGCCAGCTTTCCCTCTCTGACGCCACGGGCGATAGTACCCTTAACTGAATTTCCATCTTCGAGCCGGGGGAAAAGAGGGGACGCAAAGAACGCGTCTCGGACGCCTTTCGTACTCCATGCTTCAAACGCGCCCGGCCAGTGCCGTAATAGGAAATTGGGACTGATGTCCTTCTCGATATCGCCTTCCTGGCGAAGTCTTGACACGATGAGGGTCAAGAGGGATGTGGCCTGACTGGAATTCACCAATCCCATATCGATTTGCCGCATCTCCTGGTTTTGGCCAAGCAGCAGGATGTTCTTGTACGAACGCCACACACATTCCTTCAGGTCAGTCCGTGCTCGCTTCAGGCCCTCGGAAAGTTGCCTTTGCTGGCTCTCGTCCAGACCAAGCGTGGAATCCGCTTCGATGGCTTCCCACGCAAGCAGCTTTCGGGCATCTTCCTTCAGCGGCGCTTCGTTCTCGGCGACGCACCAGATAAGTGCACTCTTGAATGTACGCGAAGAAGCTCCGTATTCGCGGGTCGTCTGTCCTATCCATGAGAGCGTTTCGTCATCGGCCATGGACCGTTCCGGCGGGGTGATGACGACCATGAGTGCAGGCCGATCTGGAATCTGACTGCTCTGCTCAGGAAAGAATGACCGCTCCACGCCTTCGCCAGCTTTGAACACCGTCTGGATAACCTTTCTGACCTCTTCACGGATATCGCTCGCCTCAACACCGGCGCGTTTGTCAGACAGCAGTTTTGTTAGATTCGGTTTCGTACTGAACCAGTATCGGTTCTGAGTTGTGTTCAGGTAGTAACAACTCCCGTTGGGAGGCGACAATCCTTCAAGAGCGGTTTCTAAGTTGCCGATATCCAGATCCGGCTCACCAACAGCAAGACGTATCTCGGGGGA
>JAQBXN010000132.1 GCA_027625095.1 Planctomycetota bacterium
AATGGCCTGGAATCCGGAATAATGAATTGCCTAAAAAAGGGTCAGAACTTTCGGGGCGCCGCACTAGTCCTTCGAGTGTATGGGTGATGTCAATATCCCTACCAAGTTTGCTCGTCCATCGACCATCCAGAATCTGCCTGGCAGCGTGTGTGAGTCCATCTTCATCAGCGTAGATAGCCACTTTTTCATAGTCTGGCCGACAGTCTCGATGTTCGCATACTCGGTAGCCCTGCAA
Organism: Planctomycetota bacterium; assembly: GCA_027625095.1. Lineage (GTDB taxonomy): Bacteria > Planctomycetota > PUPC01 > JACPCR01 > JACPCR01 > JAQBXN01. The sequence continues at coordinate 236 of JAQBXN010000132.1, forward strand.
ACTGAAGGCTCCCACGAAAGTCGCGTTACTCGTATCTGAAGATTCCAAGGGCCAGAAACCGCCGCCCGGCCACCACCAGCGATCATTCTTGCCTGCAGCCCAAGCCATACAATTGTACTTGCGGTCGTAAGAGCTGGTTACGTCGAAGCCCTCGGATTTAAGATTTGGAAAAGCTGTTTCAATGTTCATTTATCGCCAAATAAAACCCCGTTCCTCGCCCCACGAAAGCCACGCGTCAGACATGGCATCAAGATCCCCTTTGCTATCGGATGGTACCGGATCTTCACCAGTGATTGCCGACAACGCCCAGAACCAGTAATCCGGTTCTTCTTTAAGTTCCTGAAGAATCATGGGCACAGCACTGTAACCCATACCAATGATGCGCTGATATGCAGGATGGATGATCATTTTGTGTGTAGAGGAGAGGAAGCGGGTTTCAGAATGCCACTTTCTTGCCAAAGATTGGAACTCCCCTTTCCCGCTTCCATTGATTGCTTTGGTGAAATGCTGGACAACCTTGTGAAGCTGCTCCAGGCTCTCTTCATCCACCTTTTCAATCAGTCCATAAATCTCATCTCTTGATGTCATCAGCTTCGTACCTCCCAGAATTTCGGCCGCCATTCACATGTATACTGTCCGCATGGTAAGCATTCTGAAGGGCCCTTCAAGAACGGGAAAGACAAGCGACGGCACGCTCTCTCTTTCAATTTTCCAACATTCCAATACTCCGTCACTTCACTCTTTCATTCTTCACCCATTCTATGGCCGCCTCCAAATCCGTGAAGTCTCCATCCAATTGTGCTTCGTAGGCAGCCTTCAGCACGCGTCCCATTTCCGGCCCAGGCTCGTAACCGAGTTCTGGGCGTTCGAGCAGGTGGCGGCCCAGTAGGAGCGGTTCGGGTGCGCGAGCTTCGACTGATTCCTTTGCAGCGATCTCCATCCATTGCTCGAGCGGTTTGCCTTTTGGCAACGGCGGCCTGCCATTGTTGTCCGCCTCACACAGCAGGGCGAGCATGGAAATGGAGGAAGGATCAAGACGCATCGCCAGGCGTCTGACAGACTTTGCCGTGGGCTTCTCGTCCCTCTGGATGGACATCGGTGCCATGTGTTCCCTGATGAGCGGTTTTACATGGTCGATGAGCCAGTGCGGTGCTTTGAGACTCCTCAAGAAAACTTCCGACAAAGGAACGCCAGCCTCCGCGTGACCGGGGGAAACCCATCGGCCGGCTTCGTTTCTCACGGTCGTCCCGGCCTTGCCAGTGTCGTGCAGCAGCGCTGCCATGAGAAGGGTCAGGCGCTCGTTTTCAGTCAGCCCTTCCCTTTGCGCGATTTCGGCTGCGGCATCACAGACATGGGCCGTATGACCGAATACATCACCTTCGGGATGCCATGCCGGATCTTGTGGCAGCCCATCGATGGCCCCCAGACATGGAAACTCAGCGAGCCAGCCTGTTTTCTTCAGAATGTCGAGCCCCTTGCCGGGGTAGTTACCCCTGGCCCATTTCGCCCATTCATCGTAGACGCGTTCCGGAGAGAGGGTCGAAAACTCGGTCCGCAATTCACGACACATCGAAATCGTCTGAGTTTCCATCTCGAACCCGAATCGCGAGACGAACTGCATTCCTCGCAGAACCCGCAGCGGGTCTTCTCTGAATTTTTCGCTCGTGGCACGCAGGATTCCGACTTCGAGGTCTGCCCGGCCATTGAACGGATCCACAAACTCGCCATCGAATCGCAGGGCAATAGCATTGACTGTAAAGTCGCGCCTGAGGGCCGCTTCAGCCGGAGTCATATTCGGGTCGGATTCCGTTGAAAATCCCTTATGGCCGATACCGACTTTGCTTTCTCTGCGAGGGATACTCACGTCGATCGCCCCATCTACCAGCACAATACCGAACGCCTGCCCGACCAGATTTATTTGATGGTTTCGTGTCAGTGCCTTTACAATCTGGTTATAGTTGAGCCCGTAGACTTCCAGATCTATATCTTTGCTGGACAGCCCGAGCAGCGAATCCCGTACGCAGCCGCCGACCATGACGCAATCCGTTGCACCAGCTGCCTCCAGTTCCTCAGCGATTCGTTTGGCGCATTCAAATTGATCTGGGTTGATCGTAAGTCTCATCTGCTGATGCAAAAATTATGGGCGAGTGTTCAAATTCAAGTGATCACAGAGATTGCAGAGAAGTATTTGGGGAACATAAAACTCTGTGCTCACCAATTCCGAAATGGTTTGTTACAGTTCGAGCCGCAGAGTAAACGCTTTTCGCGTCAATTTCACATTCACTCAGGATTTGGAGCACAAGATGTCCAGCAGGTATCGAGAAGTCGAAGTGAGCGGCTCTCCACGGGAGTTAGGTCGGGCCGTCGGCGAGGCAGCACGCGACGAAATCAGAGGCTTCTGCGAGATTGCGCTCGAACGGGTGAATCTCACCGTAAATATTTCCCGCACTAAGGCGATGCAGATCGCCGCATCCAGCATCGCATACGTGGAAGATTACGCCCCGGATATGATGGAGGAAATGCGAGGGATGTCCGACGCCTCCGGAGTCTCACTTGAAGAACTGATGCTGCTGCAGGTACGGAACCAACTTCGCTCCGAGGACGCGGGCTGTACTTCTTTCGCACTGGGCTCAACTGCGACTTCCACGAGCACCAGCCTCATCGGTCAGAATTGGGATAACGATCCCGAACTCGATGAGTTCAACATCGTCCTTACTCGACGCCCGGCAGGCAAGCCTGCGCTCATGAACATTAGCCAGGCCGGTTTGATTGCCTACATCGGACTTAACGATTCCGGCATCAGCCTCTGTTTGAACACGCTGCCCGCGCCCAGCCGTGAACTCGGCGTCCCGCATTACTTTACTGTCCGGGGAATTTACGAATCGGACTCACTGGAAGGTGCCGCGGATGCTGTCAGGCGAGCCCCCCGGGCTATCCCGGCAAACATAATGATGTCCACACCGGAAGGCCCGGCCGATTTTGAAATTACGATTGATGACGTCCATATCCTGCGTGATCCGCAAAATCGCCTGGTCACCCATACGAACCATTGCCTGCATCCAGACCTGGTTTCCATCAACGAAGAATTCGCCGAACTGATCAATTCCGGCCCGCGTCTTGAACGGACGGAACAGGTATTACGGACCGATACAGCCCTTGGGGTGGAACACCTGAAAGGCCTGCTCTCGGATCATGAAAACCACCCGCGCTCTATCTGCCGGCATCCGAATGACGACTCGGGAACCGGAATCTGGAAAACCGTTTTCTCAGTCATTATGGAGCCCGAACAGGGCCGGATGCATCTGAGCCGTGGCACCCCGTGTAACAATCCTTATGAAGTGTACGAGCTGTCATGACCGAAGCGCAGGCCGTGGATGAACTCGTCAAGGCTCTCGGAATTCCGGAACCGTCGAACAGCGTTCAGTTTCTCCGAGATTTCCTCGCTGCATTTCAAGGAATTAATTACGAAAACGTCACGAAAATTCTGTCCCTTGCCGATCATGGGCGCACGCTTCGCACGCCAGAAGTGTTGGTTTCAGACCTTCTGAACTTCGGTACGGGCGGGACCTGTTTTTCGCTTACCTATCTGGCGTGCATGTCTCTGCAACATCTTGGTCTGAACGCGCGCCTCGTCATGGGCGACCGCAGCTATGGAAAGAACACCCACTGTGCACTCGTATGTGATGCTGAATCGGATAGTTGGCTGCTCGATATTGGATTTCTCATTTTCGATCCAATTCCAATGAGACGCGACTCGACGACCTGGCAGAAGACCGCCCTCAATACCTTCGAACTGGTCTCGAAGACAGAGAATCGGTTTGAGGCTTACACGACTTTCAGGGAGCTCAGAAAGTATCGGTTCACCATCAAGACAGACCCCGTAAGCGATGAAGAGTTCCGGCTTCATTGGGAGCAGAGCTTTGATTTTGAGATGATGAAATATCCCCTGATCACGCGAATCAAAGACGACAGGCAACATTATCTGCAGGGTCTGAACTACCAGATTCGCACCGAAGCTGAAACAACAAAACGGGAACTCATCGTGAATGAAGCACCAGAGTTCGTTAAAGAGGTTTTTGGAATCGATCCCGAATTGACCACCCGCGCCTTTGAGATTGCGGGATGTCCATTGAAGTAAGGGCCCGGCCGACCATCCTTACCTACCGCACAACATATCGTCTGGCCACCTCGGAAAACACAAAATCCACAGCCAAACTGTCGATCCTGAGATACGAAACTCTCCCTGAAATTAAGAGGTTGTTATGAAACTCTGCTTGATGTTGATGGTGTTCCACGCAGGTCTTTCCGCCGCGCCGGCAAAGGTTGTTATTCAAGAGCAGCTTGGACTTGAATGGAAAGACGAATTGCTGCAGGAGCAGCTTGAATTTCGGCGGGGAGAATTAACAGGGGTAGCCTTGGCAAAAGTAAGCGTGGGCAACGCCGAGCTGCTCTCCCAGGTTACTGATGTCATGCGCCATGACGATGGATCCATTCGCTCTTTCATGGTCTGGTTTTTCGCCAGTGTCGCGGCGAATGGACGAGTCGAGTTTGTTATCGAGCCGGGCAAGCAGTCAAAAGGCGGCTCGGCTCTCGTGCGTGAAACATCGGATACTGTTGAGCTGTTTGATGGAGAGTCGAAGGCGACGGGTATCCGTTTACCCAACGGAAGCAGGCAGTACGAATGGCCTGTCAACGCTACAGATGTCCCAGGGCCGGTGCAGGGGATTCTCCTGCCATCCGGGCGAGTACTGGGGCCGGGCCGGTTCGAAGTGCCGTTCAAGGTGTACTCGCGGGCGACGGAGGTTCTTGCCTCCGGCCCGGTGTTCGCCGAGGCGCGAGTGTCCTACAAGTTTGATACCGGCTACTGGTCATTTACCGCACGCGTTGTCAGGGGCCAGCCGGTCATTGAGATTAGTGAGGAACTGAATACCGGACATTCTGGGGTGGGCTCCGCCGAGGTAGATCGTTTCTATTCGATTCCGCTCAACACGGGTGGCTTCCAGCCCGGCCAGGTCTTCTATGGGGGGCGCAACGGCGATCCGCAATTTCAATCACTGATGAATTTCGGTTTGAAGAATGAGTGGGAGGCGTTTGGTCTCAATAAGGACTGGTTCGCATCTCCCATAAGCGGTTTCGAACTCGATCTTAAGAAGGACCAGGATTTCTATTACCTGTCCGGCTACCCGACGCATCAGTACTCCCGCGTTGGATGCATGGTGAAGCTCATTGAGCCGCAGAAAGAATCGCTCTCAATTGTCGGACTGCATACCGCCGACTGGAAAAATCCGATGAGCCTTCGATTGAGTACTTCGGGCGGCGAGGCTCGATTGCAGTTGCCGATTCAGATGTGCAACCGCGAATGGCAAATCGAGGGACACGATTTTGACAGCCCGAACTACACAGGTGTGACCCTCGGCGTGCCCTCGAATTTCTCGAAACGCCGATACGCAATCGTCTCCGGCCAGGCGGTCGACGAAACCAGTAACTTTCTGTCTGAACTCTTCTCCCTTGCAAGCAAATTGAGCGCGTTGCCCCTGGACAGAGTTCGTCGGATGCAACTCGAGTGGCCAGATCCTCAAGCCAGCGCCAAGTTTGCCGAAGCGGAGACCCCAAAGGGAAAGGAAGCGATGCGGCTCCTTCGAAACCGAGTCCAGTTCAAGCGCACGTTCGGGCATTACGGCCGTTACTCGATGGCTTACCACTACGGATTCTCAAAACATTATTTCCCTCAGATTCGCGAGGCAATGGATGACCCTGCGCTGCTCACGGAACTTCAGCGTAAGGAGGCCCGCCGCCTGTGTGCGTGGCTCGCATACGATATGAATTCACAGGACACGTTTCCTTACGGCGCCGGGTTCCACCTGAACAATCCAAACATGACCATCATGGCCTCGGAGGCCCGAGTGAAATCGAGCCTGCTTGTGAAAGATCATCCCATGTTCGCCAAATGGGGGGCCTGGACATCCGAGCTGATGAAGGCATTCATCAGCCGCTACACAAGGGACTCCGGTGCGACATACGAGAATCCACATTACAGCCTTGGTGTGACATTTGACTGGATGGCCGAAACGAACAACCTGCTGATCGAGAACGGGATTCCCGACTCGCTCGATACCGAGCTCTTTCGCAAGAGCCTGGAGTTCGGTATGAACTGGCTCACACCGCCTGACCCTCGCTTCAACGGGCACCGTGTGGTTCTGCCACTCGGCAACGGTTCCTACCAGTCTGTTCCACCGACCATGGCGACAAACATGATCAGCTACCTGAAGCCTCGCTACCCGGAACTCGCGGCCAAGCTCCAATGGACGACCAACCAGACACTCTCCGCGGACCAGAAACTCAAACTTTTGGACAAGGAGATTGATCCGAAGCTCGGCAGCGTTCACTACAAGGATTACGGCGTTTTCTTCCGGCACGGATACGGCACGCCCTACGAGACGCTGTTTCACATGATGGCCGGCAACTGTCACGGCCACTATGAGCTCGAGCAGGATCAGATGTCCTACACGCTCTACGCGAAGGGGCAGCCGATCAGTATGCATTTCGGTAACGGCTACTTCCCAATCTACAACCGGCCCTGGCTGCGTAACCGCGTTTCCCTCGACCATCGACGACAGATCTCCGAACGCATTGACCCGCGGACCGTCAACGCCTCGTTCACGCCAGAAGTCGAATACGTCCGGGCACAACGCGATTTTGATCTGCTGGACACAGGGACGACGGAATATCCACCGGAGCGCGGCCAGCCCGACCCAATTTTTCCCAAACCGCACGAGTCCATCCCCCTGACGAGTTGGTCGCGACAGGTAATATTCATCAAGGACGGCGATCCAAAGGGCCCGAACTACTTTGTGATTCGCGACGGCTTCGCAGGCACACCGACCAAGCCTTCCGACTGCACCTTCTGGTTTCTCGCCAACAGCATGGAACGCCAGGGCAACGTCTTTCACTTCGACGGCCAGTGCAAGGCCGATATCGACGTCTTCGTGTCCGAACCGAAAGAGGCCACCCCGGAAACCGGCAAATTCGGGCACGTGAATGAGCCGTACCGACGCCTTACAGGATTCGATCCGAAATTCTTCCCTGAGGGCAAACTCCGCGAAGATCAACTCTACCTGCGGCTGAAGCAGCAGCCGGGCGCCGGTTACATGGTCGCCCTGTATCCCCGTCTCAAGCAGGACGATCCTGCAGCGACTATGACGCGGCTCGACAGCAATACCATCCGGGTAGAGACACAGATATCCAAGGACATTGTGTATCTCTCACCGTTCCCCTCGGCCTACGATGCCGAAGGCCTGAAGCTCCAAGGCACAGCAATCGCCGTGCGGACGTTCAAGGACGGGAGAACTATCGTGATATCCGCGGAAGGCAAGACCCGCGTCGAGACAGGTGGGCGGGTGATCTCCGGTACAGGCCCGTTTGAGGTCACACTCAAGGGAAACGACAGGCAGACGAAAACCTTTGCGGACGGGGCGAGTGCTGAAGTGAAGTAAGAACCTCCGCGCAGCTCGAATGTGACAACTCCAACTTGATGCCCAAATATGCGGAGCAGGTTACATTCTGCGAATGCTCTGAGTTCACTTGTGCACCTCTTCGAAGGAAATGAAATGCCGATTCGGACCAGTCGATACTCAATTTTCGTTTGCCTATGCCTTGTCTTGGGGGACAGGGTTATTTATGCCGGTGACATTATCAAAGCTGGGAAGGCGCTGGGTAGCATCTGGTATCGTGCCGAAGACACCGCCGCGGCCGATAAACGAGTCCCAACAGAAAAGGATGCGGCGGCAGAGCTTGCAGGATTTCTCGAAAAGATGTCAGGTGCGCGGGTCGAAATCAAAAGTGTCCCCGATGGCGAACGCCCCGGGCAGGGCGAGCCGGCGATCGTGCTTGGCAGGCTTGCCATCGCAATGGGATTGACCGCGCCACCGCGGACACCGTCGCTCGACGGCTATCGAATCCAAACCAGAGGGGATCATCTTCTCATGGCAGGGGAGTCGTCAGCGTCCACCGGATTTGCGGTGACTCACTTTCTCGAGTCACTTGGCTGCCGTTGGTTGATGCCGAATCAATGGGGCGAGATCATTCCCAGGAGCCAGACCATCTCTCTCGACGGATTGGATGTCGAAGAGAAGCCAGATTTCCTTTTTCGGGAAGTGTGGGGATGGGGGTCGAGGGCGCGGGGACGGCTTGGAGGGATGGATCTACCGAATCGGCACGATTGGGAGCACCTTCCCGCTAAACAATACTTCGAAGAACATCCCGAATACTTCGCATTGCGCCGGGGAGAGCGAAGGCCAAGTAATTGGGTCTGCACCAGCGATCCTGCCGTGGCGCCCATATTCGCAGAAGCCTATATCGCCAAGGCCAGAACAGGACAGAAGGCGGACACGATCTCGCCTCCTGATGGCCGTGGCTTTTGTGAGTGTGAAAAGTGTCGGGCGCTTGATGTGCCCGGTTACTTCGAACCGAGTTCCGGGACGCTATCCATGACCGACCGCTACGTGATCTTTTTTGATGAGGTGGCGAAACGCGTGGCCGCGCAGGCGCCCGATTTCATTCTCAGTTTCTACTGCTACTCGGATTACACGTTGCCGCCGAAGCGAATAGCAAAAGCGTCGGACAACCTCTGTGCGTGGGTGACGACGATCCGGTTCTGCCGTCTGCACGGCATTAACAATCCCAATTGCGAATCGAGGCAGCGTTATAAAAAGGTTGTCGAAGGCTGGGCCAAGCTCATGCAGACCGCGTGCTACGAGTACAACTACAACCTCGCGGAAGTCACCGTGCCCATCTCAAAAATCAGCGCGTTTAAGGACAATATTCCGTTTCTTAAGAAGACCGGATGCCTTGGAATCAATCTGGAATCGATGGCCGCGTGGAATCTGTATGGGCCGCACACCTATCTGGCGAACCGGCTGATGTGGGATGCGGATGGGGACGCGGACGCCATTCTCGATGATTACTACGAAAAACTTTGCGGAAAGGCTGCGCCACACATCAAGTCCTATTGGGAGCGCATCGACAAGGCCTGCCGGGAGTCGGAGGTACATGTCGGCAGCTTCTACGGGGTCCATGCGATCTGGACTGCCGACCTACTCAGTCAATGCCAGGCCGACCTGGATTCCGCAGATAAGACTGCTGAGACAGATCGTGAGAAGGGCGCGGTTGCCCTTTTTCGTTCCGGCCTGGAAAGCGCTCGCTATTACCTCTTATTGCGAGGTGCGATCAATCGGTGTGATTTCGTATCGGCCACCAAATTGTACGACAACTGGATCGCACATATGGATGACGCGTTCGAACAGAAGTTCAATACCATGGGTGGATACAAATATGGTTATTTAAAGTGGTTTCTCTTGCCTTCCATCAAGAGCGGCTTTGCCCGGACGACCGGTGAGTGCAAGCTGCTCCAGCAACTGTCCGATGAATGGCAGCTCCGTTACGACCCTGACAATGAAGGCGAGGGGAAAGGGTGGTCCGGGGAGAAGATCGAGTCCGAAGATTGGAAGACAGTCAGCACCTATTCCGCCAGTCTCAATGAACAGAAAGTGCCTGAGCAACTCACGTGGATGTGGTATCGAACTCGTTTCAAAGTGCCCGACGAATTACCTGAGGGAAGGCTCAGTCTCTGGTTCGCTGAAGTTGATGGAAGCCCCACGAAAGTCTTCCTCAACGGCCAACCTATCGGTGAATTCACTGGTGAACGGCAACCGAATGAAGTTGATATAACCGGGAAGCTCATTCCCGGACGAGAATATACCGTCACGGTTAAAACGGGGCATCACAACATCAGCGAACTGATGCTGGGCGGCATTCTCAAGCCCGTGATGATCTATTGCGGCACACCAAAGGGAGAACTGAAGTAGCCCTGCTTACGGGATTTAATCGTAAGCCAGGCTGGCAAAGGACCTCAGTCACATTGCTGCAAACTTCAAGGAGATTGTGGTTCGTACTGACCCGCTTCAGCGGGTCTCGACAGCCGGGACGGCTGTCCGCAGTTGATGAGAAAAAACGCGATCTCAACTGTGGTGGCGATACTTCTCATCGGCCGCCAGCGACACGTGGCCGTCCGTTTCCCCTGCGTGATGTGGAAGTGGATGCGTTGCTTCGTCTTGATCCAAACGATGAACGGGATGACGCCGCTCTCGCTGGCCGTGAATTGCTTCGGGCGTGATGCTTGGGCGGAAATGGTCTGCCTCCCGGGCCTGCTTTTCGATAGGCGGCACCTGCCTTCTTGGCATCCCGTTGACGCATCTCGGCCGCGTCTGCACGAGCACGCTGTTCTTCCGACATGGGTGGTAACTGCTCAACTAAGACGCCTATTCCAGTCAGCTTTTCAATTGAACGAAGTTGCTGCCGTTCATCACGGCAGCAGAACGAGACAGCCTGTCCGGTAGCTCCGGCCCGAGCAGTACGTCCGATTCGATGAACGTAGATTTCTGGGGTGTCCGGCAAGTCGTAATTGATGACATGCGCGACGTCTGTGAAATCCAGCCCCCGAGCGGCAAGGTCTGTGGCGACAAGGACGGGCGGGTTGTCAGATCCGAATTCGGTGATCACCGACTTTCGTTTTCCCTGGCTTTTATCTCCATGAATCGAGATGGCTCGAATCCCGTCGCGTTGCAGATACCGGGCGATTCTGTCGGCGCCCCTCTTGGTGCGGGAAAAGACCAGCGTCTTTGAACTGCCAGTCTCTTCAAGAAACTGGGTGAGGGCCGCTGCCTTGTGATTTCGTTCTATGAAGTAGACGGATTGTGATACCAGTGCAGGCGTCGATGCAATCGGCGCGACCTTTACTTCGAGAGGTTCCCGCAACCACTCTGAAGCCAACCTGCGGATCTCCTTCGGCATGGTGGCTGAAAACATCAGCGTCTGGCGACGATTGGGTACTTGCGCCACTATCTTGCGCAGGTCGTGAATGAAGCCCATGTCGAGCATCTGATCAGCTTCATCGAGAATCAGGATTTCTACCTCGGCGAGTTTGACGTGTCTTTGCCCTACCAGATCCAGCAAGCGTCCTGGAGTGGCAACGAGGATGTCAACGCCGGCCTGTAAAGCGTGGACTTGCGGCCCCTGTTTGACCCCGCCATAAATGACTGTGTGGCGCAGTTTGGTAAATTTGCCATAGGTCCTGAAACTATCGCCGATTTGTCCGGCCAGTTCACGAGTAGGTGCCAGGACCAGAGCGCGAATGGGTCGCCGAGCGGAATTCTGTTTCTTACCAGGTTTGTCCGCTCGCGGAACGCCTGATGTCATCAACTGTTGCAACGTCGGCAGCGCGAAGGCTGCTGTTTTGCCAGTTCCCGTCTGGGCGCAGCCAACCAGGTCGCGTCCCTTAAGGACTTCTGGCATGGCCTTCTCCTGGATGGGAGTAGCTTCGTGGTAACCCGCCGCCTGAAGGCTTCGGAGTAATGGCTCGCAGAGCGAGAGAGATTCAAACTTCATGATTGCTCACTTTCGAAAGAGACTTGTGTCGAATGGCACCGGAAAGGGGCCATTCGGTGATAGCTGTCAGCTCGCGGTTGTCAGAGCGCTGCTATTGGACTGACTTCGGCACGATCCTTAACGGGTAATACACCCGTAGGCCGGCAGCAAAATGCTTCAGGAGCAAGAAATCAGTCGCAGTCGAAAGCAAAATACCTGGACTCGCAATTCGCTCATCTGGCAGATGAGGGGTCCGGGTGGCCGCAGTCTCGAAGTTGAATGAACCCGACACGAAGATATTTGTGTGGGTCTCGCACCTTAAGATGTCAATGACATGACCTTCATTAAAGCCAAGTTAACGACATGCGGCGGATACTAACGAGTTACGGGAGCTTCGCCCGTCGTTCCGAAATCTCCTTGAGATATTTTATCGCCAGAGCCAGATAAGCGATTCGGGCAGGATGGCCCCGCCATGCTTCGTATTGTGTTCTCCATCCCCGAAGTCCAGCTTGTAATCGTAACCTGTGAAATTAAACGCGGCGGCCATTTCAAGGTTGGCCAGCGGCCAGTTGCCCCATCCGACATCGAGGTCGTTCGCTCCGGCCTGAAGAAAGACGCGAATCGGTTTGGGAGTCGTCTTGCGGACCAGCGTAGGGTAAACATGCCCTCCGCGGATGTCAGCAAAGCTGCCAACGTGGCTGAGAACTTTACTGAACGCATCAGGCCTCTCCCAGGCGACTGTGAACGAGCAGATTCCTCCGGAGCTGGCCCCACAGATGGCTCGTCCGGTGGCTTCAGTAGTCAGGTTATAATTTTCGGCGACGGCCGGAAGGATTTCTTCCAGCAGGAAACGGACATACTGATCGCTGAGCGTGTCGTACTCGAAGCTCCGGTTGCTCACCGGATTCTTGCCTTCGGCCACGGGAGGGAAGTGCCCTGGATTGATGAAAATGCCGATAGTCACCGGTAGCTTTCCCTGATGGATCAGATTGTCGAAGACGACGGGGGCCCTCGTTTCGCCGTTTTCGTTCACATAGCCTCCGCCGTCCTGGAAGACCATCACATTCGCCGGTGAGCCCGGCGAGTATTGGGCAGGAACGTAGACCCAGTAGTCGCGCACAGTGCCCGGAAAGATTGTGCTTCTCCATTCATGCTTGGAGATTTCGCCCCGGGGGACGTCCTGCTGACGTTGAGAATCGGGGCCAAGCTCAAATGGGCCAGATCTGGCTGTTGGGATAACAAATTTTTCCGGCATGGTGTGATTCCTGTCGTAGGTGGATATCAGATCTATGTGACAAATATGATGCTTGGGTGCCAGGAGGGCTTCAATTTTGATTTCTTGCGAACGGGTTGAATGACCCAGCAAAGATTCTTCGTCGTAATCGGGTGCGCGCCCTGGTGCTGGCGGGTGCCTGCATATTCAAAGAGCTTCCCATTGTCGACCCATTCGAATGGAGTTTCCGAGCGCTCGATGAGGGTAATAAGCCGCTTCAGTGCCGGCCGGATGCGCGTTCATCGATAAAGAACCGCTTGATCTTTCTGCGCCCGGCGAGCAGGACCTCAAATGCCGGATTGACGCCGTATAGGAACTCATCCTCAGAAAAGCTTTTCGCGCGTGAATTCATTTCACAGATTCCCCGCTGTTGGGGCGCCCATCGGGGAAAGTGATACCGGAAATCCGGCACTACCAACTCACGGGGGCAGTGTCGCCGGTTTTTCCTTGAAGTCCACCATCGTTCCCGGTCGTAGAAATGCCTTGAAAGAAATCGCCTGGGGAATGGAGCTTTGAACCTGCCTCCGCCTTTACCGGCACCGGGGTCGGTTCGCTTCCGCCCGAATGCAGGATGGACGCAGCAAGACCTCCCCCATAGAATCCTCGCAAGTTACGAGGGCTCCACAGGGGACGGAATTGGCGGAGTAACATTGTTGAATCCGGACATTGCGGGAGGTTGCAGCGAGGCTTAGCTTGGGCAGCCAAAGTTGCAGCCGTTCCCCAAAATTGTATTCCGCTCACTGCCAGAGGCACTCGTATGGGCACCAGGTATCTCGCATTTGATATCGAGACGGCGAAAGACATTCCAGGGGAAGATTTCAACTGGAAGCCGCATCGCCCGCTCGGTATCAAATGCATCGCATCGCAATCTACTGAGTGTGATGAACCACGCATTTGGCTGACCCGGACAGAGCCAGGAACTCCGGCGCCGCAAATGTCACGAGCAGATGTTGCGGCATTTGTTCAGTATCTTTCCAGTGCGGTGACGGACGGCTTTGTACCACTTTCATGGAACGGACTTTCCTTCGACTTTGACGTCCTGGCCGAAGAATCTGGGCTGCTCGAAACATGTAAAACGCTGGCGCGCAAACATGTGGACATGATGTTCCATGTGGTGTGTGAGAAGGGCTTTTCAGTCGCCCTCAAGAGTGCGGCATCCGGGCTTGGCGCCGAAGGCAAGCTCGCTGGAGTTGAAGGAATTGATGCACCATCCCTATGGGCAAGTGGTCAATACGACCTTGTCACCGATTATGTCGGGCAGGACGTCCGCACGACTCTTGCCGTCGCTCTGAAATCGGAGGCTCAACGATCCTTTGCATGGACGACACGGCGGGGAACAGTCAGTTCCATGCCACTGCCACAAGGATGGCTCAGGGTTGAGTTGGCCGCTCGCCTCCCATTGCCCGATACTTCGTGGATGTCGGCCCCCCTATCCAGAGACGATTTCATGACATGGCTGTGATACAACCATGACAGTCGATCCGAAGGGTGGGATTGCCGCTTTGGCTGTTGGTCGCCCCCTGCCAACCGCTGTTTTTGATTATGACATCGCCATTGGATCCATTACCACTGGCTGCCTGAGACCCGGCCAGGTTGGTGAGATTCTCCTGATTTGGTTGAGACATCCACGTCTCGAACTCTGTAAGTGATATCAAAAAAGCTGTCGACGTTTCTCGGCGGTTTTGCCTTCGGCGCTGGAGGTGACGGAACCAGGGCAGCGAGATGAAGTCGCCGGTCATCATCCACCCGAATCCGCCCACCGGACGATCTCTTCGGCGGTGCTGGTCTCCATTTCCCTGCTGTTGGCCCTCGCGACCTGAATCCGCCCACGATGCCAGACCAGCGAGGTCTCGTGCGGGTAGTATTTTTCGCACGGATTGCCTGAGATGTTAAGGTCTTCCTTTTATTGCCGTCTCCCTCTATCATCGTATTCCGAGCAGGGCGATGCGGGATAGCGACAGGCCTGAGGTCGTCGCAAGTTGGATTGGAGCCGCTGGCAGGAGAACGGACGACGCCCCAAAGGCGTAACGGGATGCTTCCCTGTTTGAATGATCTCAGAGCCGATTGCTGGCAGGAGAAGAAAGATGAAGAAAGTCAGGTGCGCGGTGATCGGTGCAGGCTGGTGGGCAACTACGGCGCATCTTCCTGCACTCAGAAACCATCCCGAGGCCGAGTTGGTGGCAGTGCAAACGCTCGACCGGAAACTCGCGCAGAAAGTAGCCGATGATTTCGGCGCTTCACATGCCTGCACCACGGTAGAAGAAGTTCTCGCACTCGAAGGACTGGATGCGGCCATTATCAGCTCCACACCGAATGTCCACTACGCCCAGGCAAAGGCTGCCCTCGATCGGGGGCTGCACGTCCTCATCGAGAAGCCGATGACTATCACTGCCGATGAAGCGGTGGAACTTGTAGCGCTGGCCGAAGAGAAGGGTCTGCAATTCCTCATCAGCGGCCCCTGGCATTACACCGCGCATGGAATCGAAGCACGCCGGCTTGTCCGGTCCGGAGCACTTGGTCAACTGAAGATGATCAGCGTATTGATGACCAACTTCACGCTGGGGCTCTACCAGGGCCTGCCGTGGGAGCAGGTATTCGGGAAAAATTCCACACTGCAAAATGCTTCACAGCCCTACCTGGCGCCGGGTCAGACCTCCTACAGCGATCCTTCCATCGGAGGGGGCGGTCAAATTTATTGCCAGGTCTCCCACGCCGCCGCCTATCTGGCTTTTCTCACCGGTCGCCAGCCGGCCGAAGTCTTTGCCCGTTTCGACAACGCTGGAACTGCGGTCGACGTTTATGACTCACTCAATATCAAGCTCGATGATGGCACGCTGGTTTCTATGGCCAGTACGGGGGCGACCATGTTATCCGAGCGAAACTATGAGGTGCGCATTTACGGCACGCAGGGAATGATCCTGATGGAACTCTGGAAAGGCACCATGGAATTCCACGACCTGGACTGCAACGTTCGGAAATACCCGGATATCCCCGAGGCTGACGTCTACCCGATGTTCTCCCCGGCCGAAAACCTGGTGGATGCCGTCCTTGGTAAAGCGCCTAACGGGTCTCCGGCGAGTCTGGGTGCGTTTGCCATGAAGATTACGGAAGCCGCTTGTCAGTCGGTGCGAACCAATACCAATATCGTGATCGTGTGATGAAGAATTCTCTGACCCCTACTTCTTAAGGAGACCCTCATGGAACGAAAAGTAATTCGACGGGCATTCACCTTACGGCTGAAGCCCAACGCACTGGCGGAATATAAAGACAAACACGACAAAATATGGCCGGAACTGGTCAAGGAGATCGAAGCGAGTGGTATTGCTCAAATCACCAGCTTCGTAAATGATCCCGTCATCTTCCTCTACTCTGAAATTTACGACGAAAAAGCCTGGGACAAACTCTGGAACTCTAAAATCCACGACAAGTGGGCGAAGCAGTTTCACCATCTGATGGAATTTCGGGCGGATGGAAAGGTCGATTCCGGTGAGCTCCGTCAGATCTTTCATCTGGAGATTCCCGATGAGCAGTAAGTTGAAGGGCAGAATTGCCGTGGTCACGGGCAGCAGCCGCGGGCTCGGACGCCAGGTGGCCATTACTCTGGCGAAAGAAGGCGCTCAAGTCGCATTGGCCGCCCGCAGTGAATCCGCGCTGCGCGAGACCGAACGAATGATCCAGGATGCCGGTGGCAGCGCGGTTGCCATACCCTCGGATGTCAGCAGCATCGAGTCCGTTGAAAGGCTCAAGCAAACAGTCGAAGAGCGCCTCGGCCCTCCCACGATCCTGGTCAATGTTGCGGGGATTTTCGGGCCGATTCAATGGGTGAAAGACAGCGATCCCATTGCCTGGGTGGAAACGATTCAGATCAACACCATCGGGCCTTACCTGATGTGCCGCGCCTTCATTGATGGGATGCTTGCGGCGCGTTGGGGCCGGATCATCAACTTTTCCTCCGCGGCTGCCCTTCATCCTCCAGGCCCGCTGAACAGCGCCTATGGCGCCAGCAAGGTGGCCCTGAACCAGTTCACCCGCCATCTCGCGGCGGAAGTCGCTGATTCCGGAGTCACCGCAAATGTCATTCATCCCGGCGATGTCCGAACGGAGATGTTTGAGAAAATTCGCGAGGACGCAAAAAAAATGGGGCCGGACGCGAAGGCTTACCAGGATTGGGTCACCTGGATGGATGAAACCGGCGGCGATGATCCCCAGAAAGCCGCGGACTTAGTCCTCAAGCTCACGAGCGATCAATGCGCCTCGATCACCGGCCAGTTTCTCTGGATCGAGAACGGCCTGCAGGCCCCGATCCCCAGTTGGGAGTCGCCAGAAAGTGGTCAACCGTGGAAAGATTCGTCATCGGATTGAGAATGGGCCAGCGAGAGATCATGCGACCATTGCCAAGGAAGCATTCACCCGTCGGCCCACCACGGAACGACCCGATCAATTTACCGGTTGTCACCTGGGGGCAAGAAACGACAAGGAAGATGAGTTCGGACAGACCATTCGTCAACCTTGGGAACGGGGGTTTATCAGTCACATTGTATTCGCCACGGGCCGCGTGGCTGCCATCTCATTGGGAAGTCTCGCCTTTCAAGAAGCGAAGTGATGACTGGCTGCCTCTTCATGTGCTGACATCAAGGTATGGTCGAATCACTTTCTCGACGCGGCAGACTCGTGCAAATTTCAGCACATCTTGAAGGCGAGGTCGGCGCTTGCGCCGGTAAGTACGCAGCGCCTCGAGGGCCACATCCAGACCTATCTTGTTGCGATACTTGAAGCAGTCTGCCAGAGTCTTTTCTGGATTGTAAATACGGACCGGCACGCCATCGATGGTATGGGACTCGATACCGGCTTCGAACGCCTCCCTGGAAAAGCGGAAAACTTGAAGGGGAGGATGTTTCAGTATCGGTCGGCGCGCCGTTCGAGGAAGTGCAAGATGAACGGCGTGTGGAATCTGTGTCGTGAGTTCATGGTAAGCCAGCGCTGAGACCAGGCAGACCACGCCCTGAGGCGCCCGTTTGGCTACGGTTGCCAGGTCCGGTTCACTCATGGGCGGCAACTCGGCGAGCCGGTACAGGCCCCGAGCCAACTGTTCCAGTTCCCCGGATTCCCTCATCTGGTAGAGCGTGCGGGGATGAATTCCCTTCCGGATCGCCTCGACCGTACGAAGCGTTCCGCCTTCTCTCTTGAATACCTTACGTGCAAGCTCGTCAGCCGAAGCCATGACGAATTCCCAATTGGTTTAATGGATAATAACGCACACACATATTAACAAGTGAGCGCGATTCTATCCAACACAGATAAGGAGAAGTTCTTTCTGGCAGTTGAGACCGTGGGGAGCAGGTCGTTCCTGTCGCGGCCGTCCTGGAAGAGCATTATCTTGATCGCGGCGGAGAGTTCGGTGATGTAAATGATGAACCAGGGCAGCAAGATAAAACCGCATGACTCCCCATCTACTTCATCCCGAAAATGTCCTTCAGGTGGATTTTGTAGGGCGTGGATGGGCGGGAGAGTTTGCCTTCGGCGTTGGTGACGACCAGGAAGAGATAGAAGTCGGTGTCCTGGCGGAGGCCGGTGAGCAGTTTGCCGGACTCGGTCCAGGCGCTGCCGAGCTTCATGGCGCCTTTGCCGTCCTGGTATGGGCTTACCCAGATATCGTAGCTCTTGGCGCCTTCCACCGGATTGAAGTGGACGTAACACTTGGTGCCGTCCGCTTCCTGGTCGGGGAGCGTGATGCGGGTGACCCCTGCGCAATCGAATGTTCCCGACTGCGCCATTTCCTGAATCGGGTTGCCCAACTCGGGGATGCCTTCGGGCACGGACATTCGGAGTTTTGAGAGGCGGATCGCCTCGCGGGTCATGCCCTGTTCGGTCTCGTATTCGGCGAACAGATCGGCCAGGAGCACGTCGTCCATCTTGGCCGGGACCGGCTGGTTGACGTACATGGCGTGGGTGCGGCGCTCGACCATGACCTTTTCGAGCTTCAATGGCAGGTCGATGATGCCGTCGCCGCCGTGATGGCCCCACCAGGTAGAGCCGCGCTCGCGGTAGGTGTCGTAAGGACTGTTGGATGGCAGTTCAAAGCGTAGATAGCGCCAGCCGTCGAAACAGAAGACGCTCCAGTTGTGGATATCGTCGCAATTCCATTCGTCTTTCGTGCCGACGCTGATCCATCTCTCGCCTTCCGCATCGAGCAGGCTATACACGACTCGGCCCCAATCACTCGATGCTCTTACCCAAAGACCCAGATGGCTCGCCTTGCCTGAAATGGTGACGGGACGTTTCGGTTTGATGGTGGTGTAGTAGGGCATGATGACGCGGTCGATTTCAGGCGTATCCAGGTGAACGGCCAGCGCGGTTTTGCCCTTTTCAGAGGGGATGTCCTTCGTGACGCTGAGCTTCATCTCCGTCTGATATCGGCGAAGCTGGAGAAAGGTGTTTTCCTCGTAGGCCTTGTCTCTCTCAAGCGATTGACTCCACGAGCCGTCGCCGAGAGATGCAATCCTCGTGGATAGCTTCGCAGGCAGTTGGTCGCTGTGATCCGGCTCTCCCAAGGTCACGTTCGCGTCCGCATTCGGGCCCTGGAGGTAAACGGGCGCGGAACTGACGGTGAAAGTGATCTTCCCTCCGGCTTCTGTCAGCACGGTCTCGTTATCCATGTTGTCCCACACGGAGACTTTTGTTCCGGCAGGAACGTCGAGCGTGACCGGCCGCGTGCCGCGAATCGTCCACAACACGTGGGTCAACGAACTATCTTTATAGTGTTTGAACTGCATGTTGTAGACCGACAGGCTTCCTGTCGGCAGCCACTTGGTGAAGTTGCGGCCATTGAGTTGCCGGGTAATGGTGGCGTAGGCGGTATACATCGGCTTGGGGCGTTCGAGGGGTAATCGATGCATCATCCCGCCGCCGTAATGCTGCTCGCCCCAGTAGTCGCCCGAATGAAACACGCCGAACGCTCCGGGGAACTGGTTCACACCATAGCCAATAAATACGAGCAAATTGCGGGACACCAGCGCGGGCGCATCGCGCCAGGGCACGGCGCCGTCGTGATCGGGCACGCAGGGGCCTTCATACATGGGGAATGACATCTTGTCGTGGATGCCGGCCTTCTTGAACTCCTCCATGCACATCCAGAGGCGGTGAGGCGAGACTTGATGAATCTGCTGTTCCGGCAGCCGCTCGAACACGGGCACGTCCACCGCGCAGCCGTCAATGTATTTCTTCGCTTCTTCGTTTCGGGCAAAGAACACGGTAAACATGGGATCTCCGTGTGGCAGATTGATTTTGGCGTTCGGCCATCGCTTGCGGATTTCGGGCGCGCCGAGCAGGAACGCTTTCAGGTATTCCTGGAAACGTTCCTCTTCGTGTTCGGGAAATTGGAAAGGCTTCTCGCCAAAGTATTCCGGCAACGCTCCGGAGGTGATGAGCCCCAGGTGCGGCTCCGCAAAGAAGGAGACGTACCAGGCCTTCGTGATCGGGCTGGGCGTGGTTTCAATCGATGCGAGTCCTTCGATCATTTTCTTCACGACTTCTTCCGGCGACTTGGTACGGAGTTCCCCAACCGTCGCGGCGGTAACCCAATGATCGCTGGCTGCGAAGTGTTTCAAGGTGGCCATGCCGTATTTTTCGGCGACCTTTTTCACTTCGTCGCTGGCCTGCTGGTAGGAGCCGCCTTGGCCCATGCCGCCAGCGAGGGCAAGGATAAGCGTGGATTTCTCATGTGGCGGGGTGTAGTGTCCGCCTCCCCAACACCATGCGCCGAAGTAGGACCCGCGGCCCACATCCCAGTTTCCGCGCTCGCGCGTATCCTGATGCAGATTCGCAAGACTCAGGCTTTCGGTCCAAACCTGATCTCCGTCTGTGAGCCGAAATCGAATATCGTGATACCCGAACTTTTTCAGGGGCACAGAAAAACTCGCCGTTGTTTCCTTCGCCTTTACATCGATCTCTGTCTTCTGCGCAGTCTCTTCCTGGCCGTCGAAACTGGTGGTCAACACCTCCAGGCTGACTTTTCGGTCGCTGCCGGCGCGAGTCTTCAGCTTCACTTTGTAGGACGGAATCTCAGGCGCGGTGAAGACATGGGCGTATTTGTCAGGCTCGACCACCATTTCAGTAGCAGGTCGTTCCATGGTCATGGCCCAGACGTGAACACTGCTGGGCAGCCCGGCCGCGTGAACGCTGTAGAAGGAAGGGTCGGGGTAACAGCGGTACGGCTTGACGCCCTTGGTGAGTTCAATATCCAGGGCCTCCATATCTTTGAAGCCTTCCAGTTGCCCGGGTTCGACGGGAATAGTCACCAGGAACAGGTTTCCCTTGCGACCATTGGTCAGTCGGACTGGCAGCGCTTTGACGTCCGAGGCTTTCGCTGAAAACAAAGGCGCCTCGCCGGGGAAGCTCGCGGGGTATCCACCGCCCTCCCGGTAAAACTGCGCGGTGACCACCTGCACGCAATCCTTTTCGTCATCGGAAGCCGCAATCAGATGAATCGCCCGATAGCGTCCGCCGGGAACCCGAAATCGAATACGCGCCGGATTGCGTTGGAGCGGACTGGCCCAACGCCCCATGAACGGGCCGGTGTATCCATACATGTGCCCTTCCAGGGCCGCAGCTTGAAACCAGCTCGCTCCGAGGTCGATATGATCCTTTCCCCGATCGTCCACTCCCGGCAGCACAAAAGGAATTCCCTGGACAAGACTTTCTTTGCCCGGTTCAGGAAGGCTGGATCGCTCGATCGATTCACCGTTGATTTGGTTCGAGTTCAGAGAATGGCCGATGGCGATGGGCTCATAGGCCGGGCTGAATTCCGGAAGGGAACGAATCCTGACCGAAGCCAATTGGACGCCGGCCGACATCTGGATTTCGACGGAACCGGTCGTGTCAAAATTCTCACCTGCGTAGTCCACGAGAGTCAGGTCATTGAACCCGATGCGGTAAGCGTTTTTCAGGAGCGTGATTCGCACTTCGACCCAGGTCTCATCCATCGAGCGAAGGGATGCGGTCTCGTGTTCGACGATCCGGCGGAAACCTTCCGGCCAGTCAAGTTGCCGATTTCCCATACCGTTGATGTAGTAGTACCCATAAGAGTAATTGACACGCTCACCTGCTTTTCGAGGATTGGCGGCGTGCCATTGGATGGTTTCATTCCCGCCAAGTAACACGGCACCCATGTAAACCCGATCCTTATCCTGCGCGTCGGGCTTGGTCGAATCTTTCACGGCCGCCCTGAGATTGAACGATCCGTACACCTTCTGCGGCAGCCCCATATAGCGAAATCGGACCGTGACCTCTGTGTTTTCTCTGCAGTGGGTACCGCTGCTCAGGATCAGGCCATTCTTCTCCTTGGTGATAAAGACCGGCCTTCCGTCGACCTGCTTGATCGAAAATTCCTCTGAGTCTTTTCTATAAATGTTCGTGAACGACCAGGCAGCGGGAGCCGAGCCCAGAATCTGAACCAGATCTTCAGTCCACGTCGATGGCGCTTTCGTCCACCAGGTTGCCTCGGCCAGGAGGTTTCCCGCGGTGAGGAAAGCGGCCAGAACGGACACGACACTGGTCGTCTTTATGAGTTTCGACATTACTTCTCCTTTTGGGTAAGTGCAGCCAGGCTGACGCCAGCTTCTGGTCTTTGTGACTGGATCGCAAGCTGGCTGTTTGCGGCTTGGAATCGACCGGGGTATCAGAAAAATCGACCTTCTCGTTTCGGGCTGGTTTTCAATTCGTCACCGGCGAATTTGCCGGGCGGCGGGAAGGTGCGCTTTTCTTCGGCCAGCCAGTGCCATTTCTCAGATTCGCGGCGCTTCAGGTAATCTTGTTCATAGCGGCGGGCGGCCTGTGTGGAGGGCGGCTCGGGTATATCGATTGGCGCCGTGGTGATACGGTCGGCGCCCCATTGATAGGCGACCCTTCAAGGCGATCGAACTGATTCGTTTGGAATTGTCGGAACGGCCCGAACTGGAATTGATTCTGCAGAGCACTGTCTTGAAGTTCCTCCAAACTTCAGGCATTCAACGGACAACTCTGGCTTTGCCCGAAACCGTAAATTCGATCGCCAAAGCCGTCGGGGCAGATTTCGTGGTACTCGGCTTTGTGGCGAATTATGGCGACCTGACTCAGGAAGCGACCTATTACGATGTCCGGATTTTTGAAGGTCAGAAGGGTGGGCTCGTGGGCTGGACATGCGAACGAGCCGATCAGGTGAGAGAACCAAGCATGACGATATCGAGTGCCGCTACGGAACAAATGGCGGTCCTGGGAAGCTACATCACTGCCGAGATCCGAAAAGTTGTGAATGGCACAAAGAAGCTGGCTGGCCGCGCTCCCATAGTCGTCGCTCCATTTAATGAATCGTCCGAAAATTTTTACGGCGCGGTCCTTGCCAGGATGCTGGCGACCGATTTGATGGTTCGATCTGAATTCACTGTTCTTCCCGAGACAACCGCTCCTCCTTCAAAGGATGATAAATCGCTCATTGAATGGGCCAAAGGACAATCCGCTAAGTTCGTTTTCGCCGGCGAAATTGAAGTCAACACGAAGGGCCTCAACCTGCTCAAGGCACGTCAGATTTCGACTGACACCGGAAAAGTCATCCACCGCGCCGATGAGCAATTTGCCTCCGACATCGACTTGAGAGTCGCGACGGCGAATCTGGCTCAGCGATTTTGGGAAGGCGGCGAACGCATCTTGTGGAGATCTTTCACCGAGCCTGAGGCAACCACCCCCTGCTTCGCCGATTGGAAAATCATCCTGGGTTGCACGGGGCCTCGACTCAAGGCTCTCAATCCCTTTACCGGGGAAAACGTCTGGGATTTCTTGGAAGCGAGTTATTCTGCCCAATTAGGAGAAAGAATCCTCACGCCCTGTATTTTCAACGGCAAAGTCATGGGCCAGGGGATCAGCGGCTTCTCTACCGGATGTTTCGATTTGAAGACCGGCAAGTTCATTCTCTTTTTTGAATCGGGCGCTACCATCGAGCTCCCCGAGGAGCGACGAATGGCCGCAGACGAGGAACAACTCTTCGTGAAGACCGGCATCTTCAAACTGAGCGCGCTGGACACTGAATACAAGGTGCAGTGGACCTACTCCGATCGGTCGGCCGTCAAGATGGCGCGAGGATCGTCCAGCGACAGGATCGTGGTGGCTTCGAATGCTGGACAGATCACCGCGCTGTCAAAGTCAGATGGAAAAGTTCTTTGGCAGTATCGAATGTCGGACCGAATCTGGGCCGAGCCGCTGGTAGCAAACGGGAAGGTCTACGCCAGCAGCGAAGACGGGAAGCGGGTCTGTCTGTCCATCGAGGATG
>JAQBXN010000133.1 GCA_027625095.1 Planctomycetota bacterium
ATAGGCACGGACAGGCAAGATCGAGGAACTCAAACTGCCGAGAAATGGGCAAGAACTTCTGGGCCGCGACACTAGTGGTCTGGCGTTTGGTGTAGCTTCGCTGGCAAATCGTGGGCAAGTCTAATAATCATGCCCCTGTAAATCGCTGCCAACGGGGTTGCGTCCATATAAACTGTCACTGCAAGAACTTGGGATATGGACACAACACCTTCGGCGTTGATTGGAAATCGTTCCCCGATCCCAGGGTAGCTCACAAAGCCTCCCAACCCTGGGCTGTAAGAAACAACCGCCTTCGGGGTTGAAGAAAAATTTGGGCAAAGAACAGGGTGTTTCTCGGGGCTACTGTGTTTTGGCCTTTCAAGCCAGGAATCGGCTCGCGTCGACTCTTTACGAAGGAATCTGCCAGATTCCTCCGTAAAAAGTCCTTTATCAGAAAAATGGGGTTCGTGGAGCCCCCTGTTTCATACTCAGGGGCAGGGGTACAAATTGAAATTGACCATTCCGTGAGGGGTAGTTTTTGAATTTGGCACTCTTTACGAAGGAATCAGCCAGCCTGTCGCCACGAGTTCCTTGCTGCTGGATTGGTTGTAGCTTCGGGGTAGCTTAGGGCATTCGGACGGTCATACGGACCGTTTCACCAGAGTTGGCTCACAAACGGCAACGTGCGGGACGAACCACTGTTGCAGACCTGTTTCAGGATTTTTGTAAGGTTGGCACTGTGTCTTCAAGATCAGGGTCCTGGCACCGCTGATATCCACGTCCACCTCAAAGGCCGGTTCGCCCGGGACAAGTTGGCGTTCGAAAATTGCCGTTGACTGGTACTCGATATCTTCGGAATAGACTGTGTTTTCCTGCTCGTCTACCTCAACATAGAAGCGCGTGTCGGTGTGTTCGCATTGTCCCTCCGTGTGCTGGCTCGGCAGCCCGACGCGGCATCTGAATCGTGTGTACACGTTTCCATTCACGGCAAACTTCGCGCCCATATGCCCTCCCATTCCAAAACCGTTTTCGATCTGCTCATCGATGCGATCCTCACCGTTGAACGTCCAGACATGGATCGGGAGGGTTCGACTCTTTTTGACCAATTTCCCAGAGACGATGTGAACGTACTGGCAGGCGTGCCAGAAGTAGGGCACCACATCGACGAGCGAGACCTCATTCAACGGCTCTACATCTGCCTCCTCGAACCGATCGAACGCAATGCAGAACGCCGTATGCCAAGCGCACGCGGTAACGTAGCTCGCCCACCCTGCCTGCTTGCCCAGCATGGCCGCCCGAACCTGTACAGGCTGACCTTCGTAAACGGAACGAATAATCGGAGCCACCAGTTTCTTGGCCTCAACCACCCCGTTGTCGAGCTCCATCTGAAGCCTGAATGCCGCCTCGGGAACGCTCGTGCCCATCAGCCTGGGCTCGCGCGGTTCGAAGAGATCCGAGGCACAATCGAAAGCGTGGTGCAGTCGCATGTGTCTGGTGGAATCCGGATCAGGGAACACTTCGTGAAAGATGCGGTTATCCATCGCGTGCCCCGGAGTGAACGGCTCTTCGAGGTAATGCCCGAGCGCCCCCGCATATCGGATGGTCTCATCCCAATCCTTAGATCGCATCGCGTCGATAGTTCTGTTCATCAGCAGCTCGGTGATCGCCATTGAAGCTGTCGGGGATGGCGCCTGACCCGTGCCCGCGCATGCCTGCCAGTTGGCGTCCGGCGGAGTATGCGGAATCCAACGGCCATCAGGGAGCGTCGCGTAGTGACGGCATTCGTCGTAGTAAACCAGGTCCATGATGGTGCAGAGAAAACCCATCTTGTCGCCGGGAGTCCTGATCGCGCCCTTTGGCAGGTAGGGCTTGTCCAGACCTTCCGGGCTCATATCCGGTTCGACGAGTTCCTGTTCCCACTTCGGCAAAGTATTGAATGCGATCCGGCCGAGAAGGGCATGCCCTCCCCATTGACTTGCGCTCTCTGACAGTTTAGATGATGCCTGGTGTCCGATGTTCACGATACCTCTCCTCGCTTTTACCTCCCTGGTTCAATGCTGACAAATTATCGGATGCTGATTCATGTTGTTTTCGCCCTGTTCACGGCGGCCGATGCGCTGGCCGAACATTCGTTTGCTGAACACCGGAGGGAGGTATCGCTCGATAATCCTTTCGAGCGCGGGTTTCCGGTTCAACCGGTGCAATCGACGCTGACTGTCACGCCAGGCCTGCTGCCGAAGGGCACGCCATTTTCAATTGAAGCACTGAACCGACACGTAGGGTTGAAGGATGAGATAAGTGGCCAGACGATCCGCGTTCAGTGGAGTGACCTGCATCTGCCTGCGAAGGAGGACGGAGATGCGAAGGCGACGGCAAACTATGTCACTGACCTGCCGGCGGGAACGAAGAAGATGATCAAGTTGGTTGGCGGTGCAAGTGGGGAGGCAATGCCTGACAGACTGCGGCTGACAATCACCGAGGACAAATCAGCGAAGTTTGTGGAGGTCCGCACTGGTCGGCTTGGCTTGCGTATGCCGCTGGCGGGATCCGACAGGCCGCCGATTTTAAAAGTCTGCCGATTGCCGGGAATACACGGAGAAGGTGCGACGCTTCAGCCCGGACAACTCCCGTGGTTAGGGCGCTCCAGGTTCTTGCGCATGGGCCCTCTCGAGAGCATGGAAGTAGAGAGAAGTGCGGCAGGGCCGGTCTTCTATCGTCAATCTATGCGGTACAAATTTGCCCTTGGTGTTTTCTTCAACTGCGTGGTGACCTGCTGGGCGGGGCTGGATTATGCTACCGTGGAAGAGACCATCTCCGGCCCGGCGAGTGAGTGGATGCGTTGGGAATTCGAGTTGGAAGATTGGCCGACGCATATCTACACCGCCGGACACGCAGCGACCCATAAACTGGTTCACTGGCGCAATGCTGCTGCGTACTATGATTTCAAACTTGCAGAGATTGCTCCCAATGAGGAGTTTCTCTGGCTGCCGAATTACCTGATCTGGAGCCGATTTGAGGACGCGTCTCTGGCCTGCTTTGCCAGGAGCGCGGCCGGCCCCGGTGGAGCACCACCATTCGCTCCGGACATGTTCACCATCTTCCAGATCCGTCGCGGTGAATGGGAGGACCATCTCTGGGCGCCTCAAGCTCGACGGCGCCTCAACGATATGCCATGGCAGGGGTGGAGTCAGCAAAGATGGTGGGGCGCCAAACCTGGAGCGATTCGAGTCATCCGCAACGGGCATCCGAAGTCGGGCGCTTTCATCCGGTTCAGTTTGGTCCCCGGCACGCGCTCATGGGGCCTGTGGTTGGGTGACTCCGAGGTCCTGCCTCCTCCCCGCAAGGCCATCCGCAACGAAACACTTCTGCCATCACTCATCAAGACCGCGGTCGGCGAGGTCCGCTTGACCGAGCACCAGCACCGCATCCTCGACTGGAAACGCGATCCAAAAGTCACCCATCCGCACATGGAAGTAACGCCGGAATTGATCGCCGGGATGGAAGCCAAGGCTGCGAGTGACCCCTATTTCTGGCGAGAGTTTCTCAACATTCAGAAGGATTCGGCGTTCCAGGCGTTGATCACCAAGGACAAGAAAGCTGCGGCGGCCATCGCGCGAAGCGTCCTGGAGGATCTGAATACGCGTTTCAACTACCCATTGACCGAGGGCATCGAGTTTTCCTCACATCTCAGCCCCGTGGGTGTACGGCCGGTCTTCGGGCACGCCGCGAAGATCGACTTGTTGCTCGGTGCAGACCTGCTTGAGCCGGAGATCAAGAAACAGTTGAGGGATCGCTTCATTTACCTGGCGTACCTCCTGACCGATTCGATGTTCATGGCGCACAAATACAACGCCGGTCATCCAAATTTCGATGCGGATCGCTATATCGCCATCGCCGCGGTTGCCATGCTTTACCCGGACCATCCGCATGCGAACCAATGGATCGACCACGTAGTTCACAGTCTCCGCGAGGCCATGAGAATTTACGTCATTTCCCAAAGCGGCAAGTGGGCAGAAAACCTCGGAGGCTACTACAACTGGTCGACCAACATCATCGGAGGAATGGCGTGGGCTCTGAAGTTTACCGGAGCCGCCGATCCCTACGCCTGGCCGGAGTTCCAGAATTTTTGGCGGTGGGGACTGGAAACCGTGCTACCACCGAAGCCCTCGACTGGTGAGCTTGGGAAGGTGGGTATTCATAAGCTTAAGCGAATCCGGCTCACGGCCGGTATTGGCGACAATGGCGGGGACGGCGGGCTCGGAGTGCATGGTGGGTTCGCACTCGCGGGCGCGGGTATCCTGGAGCACAACCCGGAACTGGGGAAGCGCCTACTCTGGTTTTGGAACGAAGGTGGACGGTATGGCTTCGGTCATTACCCGTATTCCTTGTTCTTCGGTTTGACTCGGGAGCACATCAAGATCGCGGAAGCGCAGAGCTCAATGCCAGACTTTCAGTCCCATATACTGGAAGGCTATGGAAGCTTGTTTCGAGCGGATTTCGGGAAGCCCACGGAAACCTACGTTCTCTTCAAAGCCGGCCCGGGCGGCTACCGCTACCACGGCGAGGAAGGCAGCTTCGTACTGTTCGGCCTTGGCCAGCCAATCACACTTGACGGCGACAGGGCCTGGCAGCCGCACGAGCACAGCACAGTAACTTTCGGCGAGAAGAGGTATGGGCTAAACCGCGGTCGCATCGTGCAGTTCGAGTCCACGCCCAGCATTGACTACGCCTGCGGGAAGTTCCCTGGGTCGGCGGAACAGTTGGCGCCTGGTGTCAATCAGGCCAAGCAGGTCGAACCGGGGCTTGGTCGTTGGCGTTCCGCCTTCAATCGCCTCCTCGGACCGAATGAAAGTGAAACTCCAACTCCTGCCATCCGATCACTTCTGTCCCCCGAATCTGAACCTGACGCGGCCATCCTGGAGTATTTCGCAGCACGTCAAAGCAGCGACGTCATGACGCGCCAACTGCTGTTTCGCAAAAATGATTACCTCGTCGTGTGCGATCAAATGAACTCCGGGATGGACAGCGAATGGCGGCAGCTTCTACTCGCGAAGGAGATTGAACTGACGGGCAAACAGATCGTCGCCAGAGGCTGGCTTGGAGTCGACGTGACACTCACTCTCTTCCGGTTTGATCAGGAGACCATAGAGCTGCGGGCAGTTGATCCGGTGGAGGTGGTAATAGATGACCAGCCTCTGAAACAGAAACGATTAACAGTGAAGCAAGGCCCCGGGGTCGGGGTTCTGGCACTTCTTGATTTTCATCGGACAGACGAGAAGCCCTGGCGAGTCAAGACCAGCGGCCGCTCACTTGTCCTCACCTCGCCCGACCGGAAGGCAACCGAGACCATAGAACTTCGTGGCGGTGATCTGCCCTCAGCAGCCTGGCAGAGGCGGCAAGGTCGCCAGGTCATGAAATGGGAACAAACGAAGATCGACGATCCCTGGCGACCGGTAACCCCGGCAGTCTTAAGTCGTCGAGAAATATTCGCAGGCGGCAGGTCAGATCCCACCAGCGAAATACGCACAACGCACCCGGACATCTTCTGCCTTGCGGGCGAAGCCTTGAAAGCTCAGCAGGCACAGGATCGTCTGCCCCCTTATCAGCCATCCATCGAAGCGCTCCGAAATGAGAATCTATGGAGCATGCTGGTATTTGGCCCCAACCATGTATCGGTTATCGAGCAGGACGGCTCGGACGCTCTGCGATATCGCGAGCTCAATGAAGTGTCCACACTCGCCAACCTGACAGGGCGCGCCGAGCAGGCCGCTCGCGGCCGATTACCGAAACAGGTGGCCTTGGTCCGATTGAATTCACAAGACGGCTCTACCGAAATGTTCGCACGCCGTGCCATCACCCAGTACGCCGGCTTTGCAGTCGAAACAGTCGTAGGCAAAGATGTCGAGGGCGGCAAACTGGACGGATTCAACGCGGCTGTGTGGTGGCATGCGGATAAACAGGCGACCCTGGGAAAACAGGCCCAGCTTGCTATCCACCGATTCGTTGAGAGTGGCGGCACACTTTTCTGCGATCTGCCGGCCATCCAGGGAGAGGAAGGAATAGACACCGCAGGTTTACTCGGCTTCCACTCCGATCGCGTGCAGCCACGCGAGGCATTGTCCATCAGCCATCCCGGGCTGGGAAGCGTAGAGCTGTCATCGTCCCCGCCCAATGAAGAGCATCGGGCTTCCGACCTCGGACTTTGGGCTGTGAAACCCAGCGAAGGAACTGAAATCATCAAGGACACTACCGGTCATCCGGCCATCATCATCCATACACTTGGCAAAGGTCGAGTCGTTACCTTTTGTTTCCGCGCGCTCGCTGTTGGATTGGACACCACTAATCAGGTCTTCCTTGCAAAACTTCTCCAATGGGTGCAACGAGGTCCGGGCGCCCTGCCGCTTGTGGACGCCCCATGGGTCGAGAAGACCCTCATCCCTCAGGACAACGGCGGCCTGCTGATAGGCGCCTGGAATCCGCTCCCTGTATCCGTTCGTTGTCCCATCAAATTCCCTCATCATCCCACAGCAGATGTCCAACCCATCTATGTCCCATTGGGAGGGTCTGTCGACCCCACCCATATCGTCCTCCCAGCCCGGAAATGGTTGGTCTTTGGGGTCCGGTGATACGGCAGCATAGGAAAGCGAATGACAGAATAATTGGGGACAGAATGATAATTCACCATAACAACGGCTCAGAAAAACCTTCCCAATTCGTAACAGCTCATGGCCGAATCTTTCTTACTTTTGATCTTGTATTTAACATGACAATGTTATCTCTCTTCACCTCGAAGAGGTTGGATTCCAGAGCCCAGGGTCAGTGCCGCGCCGAAGGTGCAAGCGCCACCCTGGGATAGCCGTGAACCCGTGATTGTTTATCCCGAAGGGATTATACAAATGCGTGTGAATAGGCCCCCGATGCCTTTAAATGCGCTTTCAGGCCATCTTGTAGAACCCTCACAGGGTTCAAAACGTCAGGCATACTCGCTCCCAGGGTGGCGCTTGCACCTTCGGCGCGTCGCTGACCCTGGGCTTCGGAATCTAATCCCTTCGGGATAAAAACAAGTGCAAGTCTTCTTCAGATGGAATAGTTCGCAGCAATCTACCATGAGGTCCGGGGCAACAGATCCTTCGCCAAATCTGGCGCCAAGGAAGAGACTGCCGATGCCAAGACTTAACATTGTCAAGTTAGAGTGAGTCCGCCATCTCCTGATACCCGAACACCTCCAGGAAATGTCCGGCCCGGATTCTTACCTCGGCTTTCTCTTCGTCGGAGAGCTCGTTGGCCGTGGCGAGATTGGCCTCTGGCGTTGCTTTGCGGATTGTGCCCCAGGGGTAGACCTCTTCCAGTTCGGTACCATTCCAGCTTGGAGTAGAGAGTGAATCGGCTGCTTCCAGGCCAATGTTCTCGCAGAGCTCTCCGAGAGTGGCGGATGAGTCTGCCATCACGTCTTCGATGCGGATGATGTGGACGTTGTTCGGATACTTTTCCCGGCAGATCAGGGCGTGGTGTTGGTTGAGCATCCAGCACAGCATGTAACTGGCCAGTGAAAGCGGTACCGCCCGCTTCTTGGTGTCTGCGTAGGCTGACCATGGATTACGGACGATGTGGAGGATGTGCGCGTCTGGCATGTCCTGCATGATCTTTTCGCCGTCGACGATGATGATCGGACTGTAACCGAGATGAACCTGTTCGTTGCCGGTGCGGTTGTAATCCTTCCACGCATCAAACGTGGCCTGGAAGAAAGCGGCCACGTTGTTCCCCCGGCTGCGTCCTGATTTCTCGACGTATTTCATGTAAATCTCGCAGCGTTCTTCATCGCTGAAATCGAACGGCATGTGCCGGAATTTGCTGACGTGGGGCGTCCGGGCGCGCACCTTACATTCTTCGTCAATGATGCTTTTGTAGTCCTGATCGGGAGTGGCGCTCAGGGCAAACTCGGGCCAGCGATACTTGACCGGGAACATGGAGGTGAGGTTGTCCTGCACCAGCCGCGTTCCCGGCTGAGATTCGAACGGATAGGCAAATATCTGCGGATGGCCGTCGAGGAATCGGTGGGTCGTGTTACCACCGTTTTCATACATGGCGCTGATCATAAGGAGTCGGAATGAACTCATGGGGTTTCCTTACGTAATCAAGTAATGAGTAATGAGTAACAGCGGGTCGTTACTGTAACGGTTGTTTGTCCCGTCATTTCGAACAACACCGGGCCTCCAAGCCCACCTTACTCATTACGTCTCAAACGCGTAAAAGAGCTGCTTGACCTTTTCGTTGTTCGCTCCCTGCTTGAAGGGAAAACCGGTGACTGCATCGGTGCTGACCCAGTCGACCGCGAAAATCTGGCTTCCGTATGGCCAGGTGAGGCTGCCCAGAGTTTTGCCTGATTTCGCATCGACTGCGTGGACTCCGCAGACGCTCGTTTTCGCTTCGAGTCCGGGAGCATACCGGCTGAACCGCGGGATCACACGTGAGGTGGCGACGAAGGCGATCTGGTCGTGAAAGCACAGGCCGCGCGTCCATCCCGGAAGGTGGGCGACTGGCTGATATGAACCGTTATCCGCGCATCCAAGCTCGCCGTACCCGCTGTTGTTGACCCAGAGACGGCCTTCACAAAGCCGGGCGGAATGAGGGCGGGTAAGGCCACTGACGATCGGTTCACGCGTACTGGCAGAAAAGATCACCCCCCGGCCATCGACCGGGAAGTTCAGGTGTCCAGGCCGGCGTGCGGTGACTTTGTCCGCGGATGCTGAAAAGTAAGAAGTCTTCAAGCTGCGTCCTGCGGCGATCGAATTCAGTTGTAGATGATTTTTATCGAAGATCGGGCCGGCAGAGGTCTCGATGCATTCAGGCCACCAGACCCTCTGGAAACCGCCTTTGTCATTCAGCCGAACAATAGCGTTGTGGCCGACGGCATTCGCGTAAAGGCTTTTTCCGATCAGTGCCAGATCGTGCATATAAAGGCAGCCTGGGAAGAAGCGTGACCGCACCGGTACGAGATCTTTGTCGGCCCATTTTGCAGGCATGGGCATGTCTCCCCGTTTTTCTACATCGGTAACGGGCACCAGGTCATACACCTGATTGGGATTTCTGGTGCTGGCGATATGGACGATCTTTTTCGTTCGGTCGACTGCCAGGCCGGATGGATGCGGGATACGCATGAATGAGATCGCCGGCCGATCCTTTGCACAATGGATGGCCATGACCAGGTGTTCATACTCACGGGTGATGAGCAGGGTTAGTCGCGCCTTTGACAGGACTTCCCACCAGTCGCCGTGGACTTCATATTCGAGCAGGCGCGGGTCGGTTTTGTTCGCCTCCTGCCACTGGCTGGCCACCTGGGCAGGGTCGCGCCATTCGGCATGGTGGCGATGCCAGAGCTCATTCTGCTCCTGCTCGGTGATGCGTTTCATTTCTTCTGATCTTTCCACATT
The DNA here is from genome assembly GCA_027625095.1 of Planctomycetota bacterium. GTDB lineage: Bacteria > Planctomycetota > PUPC01 > JACPCR01 > JACPCR01 > JAQBXN01. Next base: position 9,411 of record JAQBXN010000133.1, read on the forward strand.
TTGTAAGCGCCCCAGTAAAGTCGCACCGCGGTGCCGTAGCTGGTGGTGCTCTTTCCGCTGCGGCGGCTGGTGGAGAAGATGGGCACTTCGAGCATGCGGTATTCTTCCTGGCGGCAAATGGCGTTGAATTCCAGATCGATGAGATCATCGTCCCGGGTCAGCGAGAGCAGGCGTTCACAGCCGCGCGGAAAGACCTTCGGTGTGCCGTTGATATCCCAATAGGCCAGGTCAAAAAGCATGCGGCATTGCAGGTTGTAGATAAGTGAGCCGAGCCGGCGGGTAAAACTCTCTCTTATCTTCCGGTTCGCTTTAACGACCGTGTCGGGGAAGGCGATCGCATAAAGTAAAATCAGGGTGAGTTCTTCCGCGGTTGTCCGCGCCAGATTGGAATAACAGAGGAGGTCGCCCTCCGCGGCTTGTAACCCATGCTTCACCGCCCTGCCCCACCCGGGCTGTTCGCTTGGGTTTACTTTGACGGTTTTGTATTTGGCGGCGAGCTCGTTGCATACCTCTTCAGAATTATCTTTGCAGCCGTTGGGCACGAGAATGATTTCGTAAGGATGCGGCAGCCGGGAAAGTGCTTCTTCATATTGCTCGACAGCCGGCCACAAATGATCTGCCTGGTTGTAGACGGGGAACACAATGGAGAGAGAAGGCTTACTCATCAGCACCCCCGATGGCCAACTCGGCCAGGGCCGTTTTCAAAAGCGCAGCGGCGGACAGGCCGTGCTTCTGGCGGAGATAGCCCTGGCTTCCGGTTACGCCGTCTGGCATCTTATCGACACCGCATCGGACAATTCGGCATGGCAGATTCTTCTCGGCAATAATTTCAGAGACATACGAACCGATCCCGCCGTTGGTGTAGTGTGCCTCGACGGTCATTACCAGCGTGAACTCTCGAAGGAGTTCGATCAGGTCTGCATCCGGTGATGGGTTCAGCGAAGAGATGACTGCTACGCTGCATGAAACTCCACTCGTCCGAAGCTTGTCTGCGGCATTAACGACCTCCGGCACGATGTTGCCGATGGTGACAAGCAGAAGGTCACTGCCGTTACCAAGCCGCTGCAGACGCCCCATTTCAAAACGGCCTGCGAGTCCAGGAACAACTGTTTTGTCATCTTTGCCAAGACGAAAATAGATCGGCGACGGCAAATCCCACGTGGCCTTCAATGCTTCTGTAGTCTGAAGATGATCGGCCGGCGCAATGATGGTTATACCGGGCTGCGTGCGCATGATGCCGACGTCCTCGAGGCCGTAATGGCTCACGCCGTTGTGCCCGTAATCAAAGCCGGAACCGACCCCGACGATTCTGACCGGCAACTGGTGCACAATCGGGCCGTTGCGGATGAATTCGAACGGCCGAAGCGTGGCGAACGGAATGATGGAATAAACGAACGGAATAAAACCCGCATCGGCAAGACCGGTCGCCAGCCCGACCATGTTTTGTTCGGCGACGCCCACGTTGATGAACCGCTCCGGAAATTTTTCCATGAACGGTTCGAGCACCATATAGCCGAGGTCGCCCGTCATCAGGATGATTCGGGGGTCCTGTTCGGCCAGCTCAACAAGCGTCGCGGCAAATGCTTTTCTCATACGGAAGAATGGTTGATGATTGATGGTTGATGGTTAATGGAAGCGCTCTGCCCATTCACCATCAACCATTAACCATTTCTTTGAGGGCCTGTTCATACTCTTCGTCGGACATCGGCCAGTAGTGCCACTTGATTTTGCTTTCCATGTACGAGACGCCTTTGCCGAACGTGGTATGCGCTATGAGCACGTGCGGCTGTTCGCTGGAAAGACTTTCGACGGTAGATGCAATCTCCGCCTGATCGTGGCCGTCGATTTCGTGCACATCCCATCCAAACGCCTTCCACCGATCGTGCAGAGGTGAGAGCGTGATGACATCTTTTGTATAACCGAGCGCCTGCTGGCCATTGAAATCGATGATGGCGCAAAGGTTGTCGAGCTTGTGGTGTGCGGCAAACATAGCGGCTTCCCAGACACTGCCTTCATTGCATTCGGCGTCGCTGAGCAGCACGAAAACGCGGCGGCCGGATTTCTGCATCTTCGCACCGAGCGCGGCGCCCGCGCCCATGGAGAGCCCCTGCCCCAGTGAGCCGGTTGCAAAATCGACTCCCCTCAGGCCGCGCTCAGGATGAACCCCGAGCAGGCTGCCGTCCCCGCAAAATGAATTGAGTTCGGATTCGGATATCCAGCCCTTGAGATGCAAGGCCGCATAAAGAGCCAGCGCCGCATGCCCCTTGGAAAGGACAAACCGATCACGTTCAGGATCTGAAGGCTCAGGAATCCGAAGTACCTCCCGGTAAAGAACCGCCATGATGTCTGCAATCGAAAGCGACGACCCGATATGCCCGACATGCGCGCGATGAGATTGCTCAAGGATTATTTTTCGGATGTCTTGCGCCAGCACTAAACAAACCTGTCAAGGGGGAAAGAAGAGCGATCCAGAATACTCAGAAAAAACGGAGCGGGGAAATGGCGAATGACGAAATACCCAAGGACGAAAGGATGACGAAGCGCTAAATCCGAAAAGGCCCGATGTCGCCGTAATGGCGGCAACAAAATGCCCCTCGCTAGCCTATTGCCTCCAATAAAACCGGTATTTTCAGTTTTCGTCATTCGGATTTTGGGCTTCTTTCGTCCTTGGATATTTCGTCATTCGTCTTCTCCCTCCCCCGCACGGTCTCAACAAACTTCAATGTAAACTCATCCTTCAGAAACCAGGTCGCCACGGCGTAACAGAGAATCGAAACGAGGATGGCCGGTATCGACGCGTACGGAATCTCAGCCTTGAATACGAACCAGGCCGCAGATAACGCCACCGCGCTGGCCACGATGCTGCGTAATAAAGCGCCGGGCACGCCAGCATACAGGCCAGCGCCGAGCCGTTTGCGGATGATGAATAACTGGATAACTGAATTCACAATGTAGTACACGGAGGTCGCCAGCACGAGGCCCTCCACGCCGTAACCCGGCCCCAAAAGAAATTTTAGAACTACCCCCACAGTAAATCCGAGTGCCTTGATGACGACCGGCGTCCAGGTGTCCTGGATAGCAAAAAACACCTTGCCTGAGATATCTCCAAGGCTGGCCCCGATAACGACCCCCACATAGAGCGCCATGAGGATGCCGACCCTGGCGGTATCAGAGGCTTCGAATTGCCCCCGCTGAAACAGATCACGCACGATTGGCCGGCTGAAGAAAACAAGGCCGAGCACCACAGGCATGAGGATGAACGTCAGGAATCGGATGGCGAAGGCGATCTCTTTTTTCGTTTCCGATTCCCTGCCGGAAACAAAATGCTGAATCAGAACCGGAAAGATAACGATGGAGAGTCCGCTTGTGCAAAGAATCAGCAAGCCATTGATCAGCCGCCAGGCATACCCGAGATGAGCGATGCTTCCTTCCGTCATTTTGGAAGCCAGGTACCGATCTACCAGAGGATCAAGGTTGTAATAGAGGGCTCCGAGAATCAGCGGCAAGAGCAGCCGCCCGCATTTCTTGAAAGATTCGTCGAACAAAATACGAAGCCGAAAATGGCGGAGGTAAAGCGGCGACTGGATCAGAATTCCGAGCGCCGCACCGGCCACCACCCCGCTTGCGCCCGCCAGAATCCCCCACTCTTCATGCAGCAGAATCGTCCATACCACCGTGAGCGCCACACCGGCCAGGGGCCCGACCGCGGTGGGGGTATATCGCTGGTAAGAGTGATACAGAGCCTGGAGAAACGTGGTCATACTGTTCGTCAGCGTAAGCCAGCTCAAGACCTTGAATACACGAACTGTTTCGTGAAGTTGTTCTGCTGAAAAACCGGGATGCAGCGCCTGCATGATCGGCGCTGCCATAAAGCATCCGGCCACAGAGAGCCCGCCGGTGAACAGGACGAGTAAAAGCCCCACGGAGTTGGCGAGCTTCCATGCCTCTTCCTCGCCGGCCTCATGCATTCGCTCCAGAAAAATGGGCACAAAGGAATATCCCAGCGAACCGACCAGCGTAGTGCAGATAACAATTGGCAGCGCCATCCCCGCGGCAAACGCATCCATCGCCACGGTCGCCCCGAAATGTTTGGCCAGCACCACCTGAAAGGCGAATTGCAGAAACATCTGGCCCAGCGAGCACACGCTCAGGAGGGAGACGGATTTGAGCATGGTTGATGGTTCATGGTTCATGGTTGATGGAAGAGCGTGCCGGTGTTGTTGTGATTACGGGTGTCAAGCTCGGCCCCAGTATTCCAACATTCCAGTATCCCATCACTCCACCCCATCATTCCAACATTCCGCTCTCTTTGAACGCTTTCCAATCGATCTTGATCTCCACAAATCCATCCTTCTGATCTGATTTCTTCCATTTCTCAGCCAGGCGACCGATGCGCTCGGCATCCGTGGGATGAGTGCTCAGGATGGAGGTTGCTTCCTCTGCGGTTTGGATGACGCCACCTTTCTTCTGCTGAAGCTTTTTAAAGAACTCAGCCAGGCCGCGCGGGTCGATGTTGGCCCGCTGGAGGTAGGCCCATCCTTCGTTGTCGGCTTCGTGCTCGAAGTCGCGGGAGAACTTTCGGTTCGCCAGGAATGTACCGTAATCCGCGATGACCGAGATGAGGCCGCTCGCGTCGCCGAGGATGGTCTGGACGATAATGTAGATTCCGGCGGACTCGAACAGCTTGCGGAGACTGTGCTGGCGGGTGACGTGCGCGATCTCGTGTGCAAGCACTCCGGCCACTTCTTCCGGCGAGTCGGCAGCGAGCAGCAGGCCGGTATGGATGACGACGTGCCCGCCCGGCATGGCGAACGCGTTTATCTGTTTGTTGCGGGTAATGTGAAATTTGAAGGTGTAACGCTGGCTGGCGATGCCCTTGACCAGTGGGTCGGTGAGTTTGGCGAGCTCGGCATAGAGCGCGGGATCCTCAATGAGGTCGAGCGTCGTTGCCTTTAATTGCTCGAACGCGGTATCGCCGAGCTTTTCTTCCCAGGCCGGCGGGACGTTCGCTGCGGCGACCTTGGCCAGGGGGCTTTTGGCCAGCCACGCGAGGACGATGAATCCGACCGCCAGCAAGATGATGCCGGCCAGCACGCCCCACCAGATCGTCTTTTTGCGGCGGATGCTTTTGACGTGTTCACCAATATGCGGGTCGTTCACCAGCGCCGGGTGATCGAGGATGCTGTGATCCAGGGTGTAGATGGAAACGTCCCGATGATTCGGATGCTTGAGAAAGACGATGGTGTCCGCAGCGCCGCCGACCGAGACCTGCAGATCGATCATCGGAAACTGAAGCGTTCGGTGCTCGCATTCGAATGTGACGCCGGTGCCAGAAACTTTAAACGTCCCGGAGGCCTTACCCTTGGGGAACTCGGGATGGAAGGCGCCGCCTTCGTATTCGCCGGCATGTTCCTGGGTGAAAGGGTTGGGCATGGAGAGAGGGAGAATGGAGTGTTGGAGTGTTGAGGCCAGTGTTGTTGTGATGACGGTTGTGGATTCAAGGCATCCGAAAATGAAAGCGGTGACAAATCACCGCACTCCAAAGGCCGCTCGATCCTCCGTTCCATTTTGCATCCGATGCCTAAAACAGGGCAGGGCCTCCTCTACTCCATTCTTTCTATTCCTCTTCCATCCTTACACAACCGTTCCTTTTCCAAAGACATTCCACACGTCCACGACAATTTTGCCTTCCAGCTCCAGATCTCGATACGCTTTGTGCGGGACCCCGACGATGATGATTTCGCACTTTTCGAGCACCTGTTCGAGGGGGACCAGGTCGTCATCGGTCTTCACGTAGTGGTCGGTGGTAAGGACTTCTTCGCAAACGAAGGAGAGCTGCTTTTTGAGTTTGTAGCTGAGTGAAGCGCGGGGGTCGTCGCTTTCGGCCTTAAAGGCCATGCCGAGGATGCCGACCTTTTTTGTTGAGAGATCGTGCTTGGCCTTGAGACGTGAGATGAGGTAGTAGACCAAGCCTTCGTTGATCGACATCGCGGCTTGGCCGAGAGCGAAATTATTCTTGTTGAATGCGGCCAACTGCATGGTGTCTTTGAACAGGCACGGGCCCGCGGCAAAGCCGGGACGAGGCAGATCGCTGGCGCGGTCGTAGTCGTGGGTGATTGCGTGATGAATGCGGCTGAAGTCGAGCCCGAGGTCGTTGGCGATCATGTAGAACTGGTTGGCCGCGGCGAACATGAGGTAGCGCCACGAGTTGGTGAACAGCTTGGCCAGCTCCGCCTCCATCGGCTCGACCTCGACGATCTCGTCAGTCAATTTTTTGAACAAATCAGAGGCCCGCTTTCGTCCTTCATCGCTGAACGCGCTCACGATCTGCGGCAACTGAAAAACCTCCCGCAGTGCGTAGCCCTGGGCGATGCGTTCCGGACAAAACGCTACCTCGACGCCAAGATTGTTCTTCTTAAAGAATTTCTGTGTCCACTCGCTGATGCCCGGATAGACCGTGCTGCGCAAAACGAGGAGCTGCCCATCGTGCATGAACGGCACGAGTTCCTTGAGGCAGTCTTCCATCAGCCGGATTTCAGGATTCAGATACTCGTCAATTGGCGTGCCGACGACCACGATGACGATCGGCGTTTCCTTCACGATCGAAGCGTCGCTGGTGAAGATCAGTTGCTTCTTCTCGAGTGCGTCGGCAAGAAATTCTTCGCCATGAATTTCCATAAACGGCATCTCGCCGCGGCTGATGGCAGCCAGCGCATCTTCGTTCCGATCGACAATACCGACCGTGAGCCCTCTCGAACAAAATGCAAGTGCCAGCGGAAGTCCGACGTGGCCGGCGCCGCCAATAATGCAGAGATCGGGGGAAGGCATGGGGGAAGATAGTTGATGGTTAATGGTTGATGGAATGATGGAACAATGCCGGGAGTCCATCAACCATCAATTACGGGGGCCATCGAATGGGCCATCCGGCTGAATATTTTCGTGCTTGGAGCCCGGGTCACGCCCGGGCTTGGGTGTTTCTGCATTGTTGGAGTTTACCGATGCGTTCCATTCCACATGGGCATCGAAGTAGAGCAGATTTACCCCGTCGTCGTGTCACGGCGGGTCAGAGGTGTCGTCTGCCATCATCAACGTGTTGGAGGGCATCGGAATGTCGATGATGGTTCCGATGACAGCTCCGGCTGGTTTGCGCGTCACTTCGGGGATGCTTGTTTCTACAGCAATCTCCGCGCTTCGCTGACGTACAAAAAGAACGACCATAAATACCGCGCACGACGCAGCTACTTTGAGTTTGTTTCGCATAGGGGGGCCTCAGGGGGAATCGGTGATTGCCGATTACTACGTCCCTGAGCGCGAGGTGTTAGATGGGAAGGATGGAATACTGGAGTATTGGAGTAGATGGAGCCCGGATTACTTTAAGCTCCGGTGGTGCCTTTGGAGTGCGGTGATTTACACCGCTTTCATTTTCGTACGCCTTAAGTCCACAACCTCCACCACAACAACCCCGGCCCCATCAATTCCACCACTCCACCACTCCATTCTTCCTCTTCACTCACGCCTCATACTTTGGCGTATTTCCGCCAACCCTCTGCCGCTTGAGTGTCAGCGTCCGATCTTCTACCGGGAGCTTTACTTTCGCACCGCCGCGGCGGTGGGATTCGATGAAGCCGAAGATGAGCTCCATGTTGGCCTGGGCGACTTTGATGCCGCCTCGGGTGGGTTCGCCGGTGTCGAGCGCGTGAACCAGATCTTCGACAAGGGTGAGAGTTGAACTGCGGCGTTCGATATCGGGAAGGGGTTCCTGGAACAGGCCCATGTGGCGGCCGGAGTCGTCCATCGGTGCGCTTTTGTAGAGTTCCCAGGTCTGGCCGTTATTGCGGGCGGTGATGGTGCCTTTCTCGCAGATGGCCTCGAAATTACTGCCACGTCTGGTAAGCAGCGCGTAGCCCTTTACGCCGTTGCGGAACTGGATGATACCTTCTCCAGAGGGATCGGTCTTGAGGATGTTTCCGTCGAAGAGATCTTCGTCTTTGCCGTGCAGGTTGGCCTGTACCCAATCGACTGGTTCGTCGTTGTTCATGCGAAGCATGAGATCGAAGTTGTGGCTGGCGGTGTTAAAGAGCGTGCCGTTGGCGTAGATGATGAATGACTGCAGCGCGCCGAGATCGCCGCTTTCGATAATCTCTTTCATGCGGTCGTAGCCGTTATCCCAGCGGCGGTTTGTGCCCATGTTGAAGATGACACATTCTCGATCGAGCGCGGCAGCCATGTCATCGGCTTCCTTGAGCGAGGCGGAGAGCGCCTTTTCGGCGTAGATGGCTTTGACGCCGTTGTTCGCTGCAAAGATGACGATCTCCGCCCGGTGCTCCGGCTGCGTCGCCACGCTGACGATGTCCGGACGTTCCTTCTCGATGAGTTTTTTGTAGTCGGTGTAATGATGCTCTTTAGGCACGCCGTAGGCTTCGCCGAATTTTGCCATCACGTCTTCACGAAGATCCGCACATGCAACAATCTCTGTGCGCGGGCAGGCCGCGTACCCGGCCGCATGCGAGTAAGGCAGATGAACAGCGGAGTAGCCGACAACTTCATTATCAATAAACGCTCCCATGCGGGAGCAGCCGATGAGTGCAGCGCGATAGACTGGCATGGTTGATGGTTGATGGTTGATGGTTGAATGAGCCCGCTCGATCATCAACCATTAGCCATTAACCATCAACCATTCTTCCCCATCTCTTCTGTGGGCTCATCCCAAAGGGTTTCTTATACTTACCGGGCGTTGCACGGCATGAGCGTGCTGGGCTTCTTCCTTTACCGATGAGTTTTTATCGATGAAATTTCATTTGCCTCTTCTCTGTTCAGCCATCGTTTCGCTTTGTGTTTCTCTGCATGCAGAGGATGGCGGGCTTCTGAAGGTTATTACTGACGGTGCGGAGATCAAAGGTGGCAAGGTTGTCATTGCCACGCTCCCCATGGGCAAAGGTGTGGTCCAGATCAAGGAAAATGGGAACTGGGTCGGCGTCCGGTTTTTTCAAGACGGGCTTATCTACAAGGGCTGGATACGCAAGGCTGACGTGCAACCGCACGACGGCGTTTTCCCTAACTCCGAGACGGCCGAAGTTCCAGTCGTCGTCGCCAGGGCAGTACCTGCGGATACTGTGCCTGATGCTCCAGGTGATGTTCCTGAAGTAGCCATAGCCAAAGCAGAAATACCAGCACCGGCAGACGAACCTCCTGCACCGGCCGATGAGCCGCCAGCTCCGGTAGACGAGCCAGCAGCTCCGGCCGATGAGCCGCCAGCTCCGGCAGACGAACCTCCGGCTCCGGCTGATGCCCCCCCACCGGTGTCACCTGGGGACGAGCCTCCGGGCCCTCGCCCGGCACGGGCAGATGAACCTCCCCCACCACCCACTGATGTGCCGCCGCCCGTGGCACCTGGGGACGAGCCTCCTCCTCCACCAGATGGCGGTGGGGCCCGTCCGGTAAAAATTGGCGCCGGCACAACCACGATCAATTTCGGCCCTCCTCCGGGCAACACACCACCCGCACCCGCGGTGAAGGTGCAGATAGATCCCGCCGAGCTGAACAAGCCTCCAGTCGTCATTCGCCTGAAGAGCGTCAATGAAGTGATCAAAAAAGCGCAGGGCCTTGTTATGCAGGTGCAGCCGATGGTGGCCGGCATGATCAGCATCGACGCACTGCTGACCAAAGCAGGGCCGATGAAAGACGTCATCAAACAGGCCATCGATTTTGATAAGCCAATCGGGTTCGTTGTTTTTGAAAAGCCAGGCGGTGGGCCACCTCCTCAGCCGGGCCAGCCACCGGTGGACGTATGCGGGATCATCCCGGTCAAAGATCAGCAGCAGGCAGCACAGCTCATCCAGCAGATGGGCGGTGGCATGATTAAGGCAGACTTCGCCGGCGATTATGTCCTGGTTTCTAACGTTTCCGGTCTTGCGGAAAAAGCGCAGGCCGTGCTTGGTATGGTGCAGGACACGAGCGATATGCAGGGCGATCTTGAGTTCACTATCAATGCGGCCTCTTACGCCAAAGCGATGAAGAATTTCACCCCTCCGCCACCAGCGCCTCAGGATCTGGAAGGACTCCCTCCTGAAATGCAGGAAGAGATGAAGAAGTCGCAGGAGAACTACAAAAAAGGCACAGAGGCAGCGACAGCAGCAGTTAAGGTGATGGGCGAGGAATTCACCGTCATGACATCGGGTTTTCGCATCACACCTGACGCTTTGGAGCTATACAGTACCAATAACGCCCGTGCCGGCAGCCAGACCGCATCGCTGCTTGCCAGTCTCCGAAAGCAACCCGCTCCTGAGCTTTCCAGCCGTCTGCCCCACCAGAATGCCATGGTGATTGGCAGCGTGCGCATCTCAGGTCAGATGCTGGGTAACTGGATGAGTAAGCTTCTGGACAAAGGCCTGGCCGAGAATAAAGCGCCTACCGAAACCGCTCGCCAAGGGGTCGAACTCATGAAGCAGCTCGCCAAAATCAGTGCGGGCAATATGGCCTTCGCTATCGTGCCGGGGCAAGGTAAGGCCCCCAGTCTTGCCGCCGTCATGGGCACGCAAGGCTCGGCTGCTGACCTGGTAGGCCAGATAAAAGCCCTGGTCCTCGCTGAAGCCCAGGGAAAAGGTAACGACATCCAGGAAAGCGAACGCGATCACAATGGCGCTTCGGTGACAACCTTTCAGGAAGAAAGGAAGAAGGCGGTGGCCGAAGTGGCTACCACGGATGACATGGTGCTTTTCACTGCAGGTGAGACTGTTGACGCTATACAGACTCTGACTAACCAGGTGGTCGATGCCGCCGCGGGCGAGACCCCGCAACAGCTCGCCAGCGTTGCCGAGAAATTCGGCGGTTCGCAGATCGGCATGTTTTCCGCCTCGGTCTTGAAAATTGCCGCCGCCGTCATGGGCGGCCAGGGGGGCGAATTACCTCCGCAGCTCCAAGCCATGGCTGCACTTGATGACCCCATCGTCGGCGGTGTGACCGTGAACGGGCAGGCTATCGGCGGCAAACTCATTATCCCCGCCAAAGCCATGCAGCTTATTCAAGTCGTCGTGATGCAGGCTATGATGGGCGGAGGCGGGCCAGGAGGCCCACCGAGAGCAGAAGGAGGGCCTCCAGGAGGAGGATTCGGGCCACCGCCAGGAGGACCGCCACCAGGGCCACCACCGCCACAGGACGCGCCTCCGCCGGATGATTTTTAGGGACAGGAAAGTAGCGTAATAATTAATGAGTAAGGTGCCGAGCTTGGAGGCCGGCGCTGTTGGGACTCGTAATACGTAAGGGGGCCGATGTTGCAGTGGCATCGGTCTCTAAAGTAGCCCGGCACTCTCTGACAAACTTACTCATTACTTATTACGTATTACGAGTCTCCCATCACAACCAACCTCCGAGCAATACTGGCGCTCTCTGACAAACTTACTCATTACTCATTACTCATTACTCATTACTCCCATACTTATTACTCCCATGCCTCTAGCAAATAACCGCCCCCTTGCTCGTTCGCATCGCGTCGCACTTGGCAACTGGCCGGCCGGCGTTCAGGACTCTCGCAGCGCCACCTTTCAAGCCCTTCTCGCGCATCTCGAAAATGCCGGTTACGACGGCGTCGAGATGGGCGTTGGATTCTTTGCCCGCTACTTCCCCGGCGATTCGCTGGCCGTCGTTGCGAGCAAGACGCAGCGTGCGCTTGCAAAGGCCGGTCTTCAGGTCTTTGGCGCAACCCTCCATGTGAGCGACCCGGCCATGCGGGGGCTGCACTGGATAGACAAGGTCAAAGACGAGATCAAACTCACTCAGGATCTCGGCGGCGAATACGTCAGCTTTCAGATCAATCTGCATCCCGATTACTGCAATACTGGCGGTGCGTATCGAGACGACGAAGAGTATCTCAAGGAATGCGCACACAACATCCGCAAGATGCGTACAGCCGCGTGGGATCAGGGTATGAACTTTTACGTCGAGACTCACATCGACCGCATCTCCGAAGACCCGGCCGCGTTCGCCCGTATCCTCCAGATGGCGACCAGTGAAGTGACCGGTGACCTTTCACATTACCTCTACCGGGGTATCACCAAAGGGAAACACCTCGAAGCGATCCTCAAGCACATGGGCCACACCCACGTTCGCATGTGCCGCACACACGGCGACCTTTCCGCAGACGTGCCGTGTCCGCAGGCTGATTGGGAATCCCGCGGCGTCACCTGGCAGGGGTTCCAGATAATGAAGGCCGGCCTCAAAGGTGGCCTCTCCTCCCGCACCATCGTCGGCGAAAGCGGCCCTATGCACCTGGTCAAAGACACCCTCGGCCTCGATCAAAAGCTCGTGCCGCTCTACCGCGCCATGGCCACATACGCGGATAATCAGGCAAACGGGATCGATCAGAAGGTGGAGGAGCCGGGGGATTTGAGGCCTTGGGGATGAGGGATGACGAATGACGAAATACCCAATGACGAAAAGAAGTCCGAAATCCGAATGAAGAAGGCTGGCTGTTCCAGCAATTTCCTCCTCGTTCAGGCCGTCACGCTCGTTCGCATACCGCTGTGCATCGTATTCGCCGCGTTACTGCTCAGCCGCGGCCCGCAAGCGGAACTCTCCCCCACTCTTTTTCTGTTGCTCGGACTGCTCATCGTTGCGGAACTCACGGATTTTTTTGACGGGTGGCTGGCGCGAAAACTTGATGCGGTCAGTGAGACCGGCGCCATGCTCGATCCGTTTTCGGACAGCATCTCAAGATTGATCGTTTACTGGGGCTTTGCCGTTGCCGGACTGATCCTGCCAGTCGTTCCACTCGGGATGGCCGTCCGCGACATCACCGTGGCCTATTGTCGAATCATGCTCGCGCAGAAGGGTCGTTCGGTCGCCGCGCAATGGAGTGGCAAGGCCAAAGCCTGGGTGCAGGGGCTCGGGGCCTTTGCCGCCCTGCTCGCCCCGATTTATTGGGAGACAACAGGCAAAGGCGCGATGATAGCGATCTCGTGGATCGTGCTTCTTTTGACGCTGGCCTCGATTGGGCCGTATGCGCGAGCCGCCCTGAACAACGAATGACGAAATCTCATGAAAACTCTTCTCGTCCTCCGTCACGCCAAATCGAGCTGGGACCACCCAGGCCCCGATCATGATCGCCCACTGATGAAGCGCGGGCGCCGCGCAGCCCAACACATCGCAGAAGAGATTCGGGAACGTGACCTCCTGCCGGACGTCATCATTTCTTCGACGGCTAAACGGGCCCGGAAAACAGCGCGTATCATTCAAGAAACATCCGGCTGCCGTGCGGAGATTATCAAAACCGGCGACCTTTATTTTGAAGACATCGGCATACAGATCCACGTCGTCACCAGCGCGGACGATATCTACAAACGGATAATGATCGTCGGGCACAACCCTTCATCCGAAGGGATCGTGCACAAGCTTTCCGGCGAAAGCATCGTCATGGCCACTGCCACTCTTGCGGTGATCGATTTCGATGTGCACTCCTGGTCGGAGATATCGCAGGGGAAGTTGAGATTGGTACTGCGACCGAGGGAGTTGGAGTAGAGAAGAATGGAATAGTGGAGTGATGGAGTGTTGGAGTGATGGGGGCCGATGTTTTAGTGGTGACGGGTGTGGAAGCCTCTTTCTTCACGGTTACGATTTGTGCTCCGCCAAGCATGGAGAACTAAATGATCCGAACTATTGACGCCATTTATGAAAACGGAAGTCTGCGGTTGTTAGAGCCGTTGGAGGGTCTTGCCGAACACAGCAGAATTAAGGTCACGATTGAGATGGAGAAAGGACTGGAAATTCAGGGTGGCCAGGGATATCCAGAGTCATTCATTGAATTCCTCGGTAACCCTTCAAGCGCTGAGCCAGAAGATATCAACGCGCTCATGCAGGAGATTGAGAAAGGCCGTCGACCGATGAGTTATGAAAATCCTCTGGACTAAACGTGGCTGATTATCTGCTCGATACATCCATCATTAGCCTCATGATGAGGCGTGACCCAACAGTAACCTCAAAGGCGGCTTCTCTGGCTCGTGAGAATCGGCTCTTAATGCCAACGATCGCAAGGGGCGAGATTCTTTATGGATTGGAACGGCTTCCAGATGGCGAACGGAATCGGCAGCTCTCACACGAAGTTTTTGGATTGTTTGCCACATTCCCATGTGTCCCGGTCTCTCCCGCTGCAGGTGACCACTACGCTCGTATGAAAATTTTCGCTGAAAATAACAGCAGCGATCTGAGCGAAAACGACCTTTGGATCGCGGCCACTTCTCTTAACCTCAGTGCCATCCTCGTTTCGGCAGATAAGGATTTCCTTCGCATTCCTGAGCTGAATGTAGAGGATTGGTCGGTCTAACCACCGGCATCACGACAACACCGGGCTTGCCAATCTTTACTTGAACGTTGAACGTTGAACGTTGAACGTTGAACGTTGAATGTTGAATGTTGAACGTTGAGCGTTGAGCGTTGAGCGTTGAGCGTTGAGCGTTGAGCGTTGAGCGTTGAGCGTTGAGCGTTGAGCGTTGAGCGTTGAGCGTTGAGCGTTGAGCGTTG
>JAQBXN010000134.1 GCA_027625095.1 Planctomycetota bacterium
AGGGGCATCACCTGGAGGTGGAGGAAGATCTGGTGGCGGAGCATCGCCCGGAGGGGCATCACCTGGAGGGGCATCACCTGGAGGGGCATCACCTGGAGGGGCATCACCTGGAGGGGCATCACCTGGAATACTGCCACCATCAATCATCTCAGGGGCCGCTGTCCCACTCGACTTGGGGGTAAACTTTTTTGTCCCCGCGGCTATTGCCTTGTCAGCCTTGACATTATCCACGACCTGCAGACCCATCATGGCGCAAGCCAGGATGAGAAACACAAACGACAGGAAGGACATCAGACCAAAGACGTCTCCCTTACCGAGCTGCCTATGCGATGAGAGATATCTCATGAAAAATCCTTTTATGGCTTATTTTTCCAGACGGTTAGCAATCTTGTCGCCCTGCCGGAACGGAAGGCGTTTGGTCGTAATTTTTGCAGAGGAATACTCGCCGATGACCTTATCCACCTCGATGCGGCCAACGTAGTTGGCATCTCTATAAACAATGAACTGGGCGCCAGGCTTGATACCGTCCGGCCCACCCTTGTCAATAATGACGTAATCGAGATCTTCTTTGACAGCCAGCACTCTTCCTCGAATCTGTTTGGTACCTATGCCAGCTACAGCCGAGTTTTCTTGTGCTTCGGTAATTATCTGAGGGTTGATCTTTTCAATACGTGCAACCAGGTTCTGAAGGTGATCATATCGCTTTTGGAGTAGATCCAAGTCAGCTTCCAGCGCCTTGGCATCGGTTTCAAACTGCGCACTGCGAGTGACGCTGTCCAGGTACTTGAGATAGAGGCTTTCCATCTCTTTCTTGGCATCAGCGAGTTCTTCAACTGCTGTGGTAGCCTTGTTCGTCTGGATCTGTAATTGGTCCTGAAGCCTCTGGATGATGGCGGTGGACTTTTTTCTTTCGTTCTCCGCTTCACGAGCCAGATCTTCCGCTGCCTCTCTCTTCGAACGCTCTTCAGTCAGATCATTTTGTGCGGTCGCCCGGGCCTCTTTCTCCTTTTCAATCTCTGAACTGAGCTTGATTCTGGCTCTTTCAAATTCTTCTTTCCTGGTCGTGTAATCGCTGGCAATGGCCTCCATCACCGGGATGTATTCGGTGATGTCCCCTTCGCCTTTCAGACTTTCAATCCTGGCCGGCTCACGATAGACAGCTTTGTCCATCTCTGAGAGAAACTTGACGCGCTTAACGACTTCCGCTTTCAGCTTATCCTTATCGTCGACGCGCTGAGTGAAGAGGGTGCCGCTGATGACGACGAATCCGACCGCTAAGATAAAATTCAAGATGATGAACATCTTGCCGAGGAAATTCATGCGCTAGCTCCTCTGATACTTGGTGCTTAAGTGTCTAATGGGGACAAGAAGAGTCTGCAGGGTGGCTCTAAATTCATGCATTGTTTAGGCAAATCCACGCAGGCTGGACGCAAGTCGTCCGGCATTATATAGATAGGTCCTGTCCAATCAATAGAAAACAACGACTGTAAGACACTTAATCGTATATGCTGATTCCAGCGACGCTGGCTTCGGCTCTGAGAGTCTCTGACACCGACGTGATTCGGCCGAGGAGATTGGCATTCGTGGCGATTAAGTGTGGGGTAGCTGGCCCTGCTCCACCCAGGTTCTGACGATTGCCTGAATATTGATACTACTGATGACTCCTGACGGTCAGTCAGGGAACTACTCCTCCTGATTTGGATAAGAAAAACAGGGAACTGTTAAAGGTTTACATTTAGAGGTGGGCTTGAAACGCTCGGGAATCCAAGTCAGAAAGAATTTCACGCAAGATTTTGGCCAGTTTTATGTTGCTCACAAGCGTCCTTGTGCTGCTGGCTCTCTTAAGCTTTCGGGAGATGAGAACTCTGGATTTCATTACCAGAACCGTTGAAATTGAAGAGGAAATACTGGAAGAATATAAGAAAGACGAGGATGGCGAGGCAGACTTGTTAAATTACAAATTCCGCAATCTTACTTCGAGCTACCTGGCAGTATTCTTCTACAAGCTCGATTCCAATTGAATGCCGCTTTAATCGCTGGGCGACACAGAGGGTAGTCCCTGAACCCATAAACGGATCCAGCACCCAGTCTCCCTCGGCAGTAAACAGTTTTGCAAACCACTCTGGAAGAGCTTCAGGAAAAACGGCACTGTGGCTCTTATTGTTGCATTCCGTTGCCATGTGCAAAACATTGGTCGGATACGCCTTCTCCCTGGAGAGCCAGTTAGATACGTTCTTTCCGAATCCGCTGCCGACCTTGGATTCGTCCCTGAGTTGGTCGGTCTTGCTGAGATTCTTCAGCCTGCCCTGTGCCCAATCGCCCATGGGCACCATTACCTCTTCCTGATACATCTTGAATTTCTTGTTTTTATTAAACTGAAGCAGTCTTTCCCACGAATCCCGAAACCGGTTCGGCCACTTGCCCGGATAACAGTTTTTTTTATGCCAGATAAATTCTTCAGTCCAAAACCAGCCCTGTTCTCGCATCCGTAGAATCAGATCTATGACGTAGGTATGCCTCTCGCCGCTGACCACTCGTTCCTTGATATTTAGAATGAACGTTCCAGTTGGCTTTAAAACCCTCAGCAATTCGGCAGTAACTGGTAGAAACCACTCTACATATTTGTCAGGGTGAACGCCGCCATAAGTATTCTTTCTCTGATCGGCATACGGAGGGGAAGTCACAATCAGATCAACTGAATTGGTGGCCAGGCCAGGGAGTATTTCTTTGCAATCTCCCTGGTGTATCTCTGTGCAAATATTCTGCATGCTCGGCTTCTGCGTCTGAAGGTTCAGCGTGCTTTAGTATCTTTTGGATAGCGTAATTTCAAAGGAGAACAGCCACGGGTCGGCAGTTGCTCTTCCCGCCTGTCCTTACTTTAAGTTGATAAGCATCACCGAAAGCGAGGCGAGTCCGATCCCAATCCAGGCTTTCCTGGAAATGGTCTCTTTCCAAATGAGAACGGCCAGACAGGCAGTGATGAGAATGGCAACGGCGCTGCCAACAGGAAAAACGACGATACCTCCCAGCGCTTCCAGGGCAAGGACGATGTAGTTATTGCCGACAAGGTTGCAGATGCCCAAGAGAGCTCCCAGGACCAACTCGGTTCGGTTTGGCATTTCTCTTCGAACCAGCAGTATGCCCAGGCCAATCACGGCTGTAGTGCCGAACAGAAACATGAGGAATACGCCGCGCATCTCCGTTGGGGCAATGGCGCTGAAACGTTTTGTGGCGACACCACAGAAGCCAGTGACAAGGAAGAGGCCTGCCATGAGGGCGAACTCGCGCGTGTTCTTTTGCTGCCGCATCTTTCTGGGATCGCCCGGCATGAGCAGAAGTATGGCGACGCAAAAGACTGTCAGGCCCAAGCCCTGAAAGGGGTTTGGGGTTTCGCCCCAACAAAGCATGGCGTAGAGCACAGGCACCAATTGGGAAAGCCGGAGCAGCGTCGATGGGATACTTATTCCCTGAAATCCCATGCAGGCTACAAGAAAGAAATATGAAATTATGTAGGCAACGCCGCCAAAAATTCCCGTGCCGGCCACCTCAGCAGTCATCTCCGGCCAACCCTGGGAAGCGCACAGGAACGTGAACCACGAGCCTGCCACGACGTAATTGACCATCCCAAGCGGCATTAATCGAACCTTTCGTCGCTGGCCTTCTTTGATGACCAGCCCGAAAGCTGTTGAGAAGAAGATATGAATGAGGAGGAAGATCACGTGCCTGAAGGCTTACTTGCCGTCTCCGATGTGAAACTTGATGTAGTGGCCTTCGTTCAAGGCAAGTATCAGCCTGCTGTTAGTCTTCCGACCTCGGTCAAGGACAGGGAACTGAAACTTGTTCCTCATTCTTCCGGCACGAGCTGTACGGCGTCAGCGATAACGTACCCATCGGTATCTTCGTTTGAAATGACTATCTCAGCTTGTGCCGCAAACTCGAATGTGCCAATGCTGACTGAGACATTATCAAGCCTGGGGGGCATACGCTGATTGATCTTCACGGTGGTTTCGCCCCCCTTGTGATGCACCGTGACCGGAACGTTAGTCGCGCGGTTTCCATCTGCTGAGTAGACCACACGCACCTCATAGCGGCCGGCCTCCAACGCGGCCGAATAACTGACGGACTTCTTTCCTTTATCTTTGTTGCCATCGTGCAGGTAGCCGCCATCAACGAACGGCTGTTTGGATGCAGACGCTTCCCACTTACCTGCCTGTTTTGCCTTGCGGTCGTCGATGACGATTCCCTTCAACTTGCTCGCACTGAGCGTCACTGATTTCTCCATCTCCAAAATCTGACCGTCTGCCAGCAGACGTTTCTTGAGCTGTTCGTAAGCCAAATCCTGAACAGCAAGATCGGCATCTATCGACATGCAGGCTGCGGTAGCCGCTGACTGGCCGAGGATCATGAATACCGGCTCCATCCGAATAGAGCCGAACGCAATATGACTGGACGAAACACACACGGTGACCAGTAGGTTTTCGCACTGCTGTTTCCTGGGTGTGAGGGCTCCGTAAGCGATCTCGTAGGGTGGGACGCCGACCCCGATGTCTCCTTCGTTCTGCACGAAGCCGTCCGGCTTTACGTAGCGTTGTACGTTGTGGGAGTCCAGCGTGTACGAACCCATGCCTACTGATTCGGGTGTCTCTTTGCGGTCGAAGCAATCGTGCTCCGTCATCACGTATTTACCGACCATCCTTCTCGCCTCCCGCACGTAGATCTGATGCGGCCAGCCACCGTTGTCTTTGAACTCATCCTTCGGTAGGCCCCATGTTGCCATCTTGTTACGAACCTCATCCGGTACACGCGGATCATTTGCGAGGAAATACATGAGACCCTTCTGGTAGGACTCGTGCTCGGAGATGATTTCGCGCCTGCGCTCGTAGCTGCCGTTCGGATAGTCATAGTTGCAGCCGATGTTGTCCGTACTGAAGGGGCCATGATTGTTGGTGTCGGTTTTGAAATTCTGAATGTGGTCAAACTTGCCGAACGTCTGGCGCCAACCGCTGTCAAAGACCCGTAACATCAGCTCGTACTGCCTGGGATCGTACCCGTCAGGCTTGGGAAACGGAATGCGATTTTCAGGGGCGTTGGTCAGACACATTCGGAAACAGTACGCCTGAACCCGATGGTCGCCTTCGTCTTTCTTGCCGGGAGGTTCGGCACTGATTCGCGGAAGAAGACCGCTGTCCGGGTCGCCGGCGATCACGTAAGGATCGATTGGTTTCTTGAACCAATGACCGTGGTGCAGCACCCCGGTCTGAATACCATTCCAGGTCTCGTCGTAGACACTGTTCGCTTCGCGGCCGACATGGAAGTCGACTCTGGCCCCGGCCATAAGGTCCCCTTCGTAAGTCGCATCGATGAACATCTTTCCGCGATATTCGTTTCCGCTCAGCATTTTGATTGAAGTGATTCGCTCCCCCTCCTTGGCTACCCCATTCTCGCGATCTAGCCACTCGTCACGGTGGACAGATATCTTGTGTTCCCGGACGAAATCCTCGAAGACAGTCTCGGCGACATGCGGTTCGAACACCCACAATGCCGGCCCAGCTCCGTTCGCTCCGGCAGGGCTCTGATGTTTGTTACCGAACTCCTTCTGGTCTTGCCACCGCCAAGCATCAGGCCGCTGATAGTGCTTCCAGACGCGGTGGTAAAACTCCTGGCTGAGTCCACCGACGGCCTCCTTCTTCCCTGAATCGGTCCATCCCAATCCGCCGGAAGACAGGCCCCCAAGATGTTTGTCGGGGCAAACGATGATCGCAGTTTTTCCCATCTTGGTAGCCTGAACCGCAGCGATAACACCGCTGCTCGTTCCACCGTAAACAACAAGGTCGTATTGATGTGGCACTTCAGCATTCCCCAGGGAAACAGAAATGAATAAACCAGCCAGTATGGTGCAGGCTCGACTCACCAAAAAGCTCTCAAATACGTCTTAAAGGGAAACTCAGGATCGAAGGCTTTCGCCTCAGGCTCGGACAGGTTAGTCCGGAATGCCTGTTTGTCATCCGGAGAGATTGTTCAGGGCTGGGGAATCTCTCGATCAGTGATGCCTCCGGCCGAAAAACGCCCACCACTCCAGTACCATCAGGCAGGGCAGCAACGCCAGAATCCAGGGACTGAAACTGCTCTTGACCATTCCCCGAACCGCTCCCTTCTCTCCGGATACGATTTCCGTGCTTTCTGCCGGCAGGCTCAGATCCGATTCAGCGGGCGGGACCCGAGTGATAAAGAAATCCTGATAGCCGTTCCCTTCTATTCGATAAAGTCCTGCAGATTCGGTCTCTTCAAAAGTTGGATCACCGGCGGACAGAGTCCATTCCGTTTCTGCCCCCGCCGGATTCGTGATTGTGATCTTTGGGGACTCAATCGGCAGGTTGAACGTAATCGCAGATCCAGTCTCAACGACTTTGGCTTCCGCCCTTCCTCTAGGGTTGCACCACTCGAGGAGGCGCATCAGAAGCAGCACTGCTGTCGGATTGTTGAGCATTTCTCTGATGGGTAAAGCACAGATGGCGTGCCTCTGACTACCTTCTCGATAGACCCCGAGCAAAGGCGCTTTACGTCCGCTTAAAATAGTTTGGACATTCGTATTGAATCTGAGCTGCGGAAACTTTTCCGGCCTTAGATTGTCCAGTGCTACCTGGTCGATTAAAGGATGTCCTTCTTCCCAGAAATAGATTTCATCGGTTCCCTGGCCGACGATTTGAAAACTCTTGCCATTCGCTTCAGGGGTCAGATAGATAGCGTTTGCTGGAATAGAAAAAGTGTTCGTGCTTCCTTCCGCAATAACGATATCAGGGAGGAATGCGGCTTCCGGTTCTTCATCCGGTCGGAATTGTGTGAGCCCAAAGGCACCCAGCTTTTCCAGGAACTGTTTGATCTCCTGTCTTGATGAAAACAAGAATAACTTCAAGGGCTGACGAGGGGGCAGAACCACATAGCCGGTGTTGTCCAGGGCAAGCGCATCCTCCACGATCAGGCTTACTTTCGCGATGCCGGAATGCTCGCCGAGGTCGAATGTCACAGCCTTCAAGCCCATCGGCCCCAGTGAAACAGATGAGTTTGCGATTTCCTGGTCATTGATACTCACCGCCAGTTTTGCATTCATCGGCTCCGGGCTGAAATTACGGATCCGGGCAATCAGCTTGCCGCCCGGAACGAGCAGACTCGAAGGAGTATCCAGAGCAGCGATTGCCACGTTTGGGCGAAGCGTTCCAACGCTCACGATTTCGAGATTCAGGCCTTCCTTGAGAAGGGACGAAGGAAGGGAAACCTGCGTGTCAGTAAACAGGACAATTCGGCCTCCACCCATGGGCAGCAACAAATTCGCTGCTCCGAAGACCGATTCCGAAGCGCTGCCTGCAGTGTCCGTTTGCCTTACTTGAGACAATACTCGGGCCAACTCAGCCTTGTCAGGTGTGAAGGGATGCACCACAAGATTCTTGCCCGCTTCAATGATCGCAATTCTCTCTTCCGATGGCGATTCAAGAATACGAGCACGGGCAGCCTTGATGGCGGTGGCCAGTCTCTTCGTCAATCCCGATCCCCCTGAGTCTTCTTCAGTGGCCTGCATGCTCGCGGTGACATCGATCACATATACCGAATGTTTCACTTCCCTGTCACGGATCGGTTTGGCAAGCGCGGCGACGAGAATCAGAATCAGAACAAGCTGTAGCCAGAAGAATGGTGAATTCACGAAATACCGCAGCCGCTGCTTCACCGGCACGGGCGAATCTGGAAGTGCCAGCATGTGTAGAATGGAGGGCACTTCGAAGACTTTGGTTTCCTGGTTCACGAAGTACAGAATGACCAGTATCGGTACCGCCGGGAGTAGCCACAAAAATGCCAGAGGGGTGGCGAACATCAGACCTTACCTCTCAGGAAACCCATCCCGGGCAGTTGCTCAAGCACGAACTCTTCAAGTGCGTTTTCGTTATCGGCCTCCGGCAGGACGAAGGAAGCGAACCACACCCGCATGGAATAACAAAAGCTTTGCAGGCGGTGTTGGTGCGCTTCCATCGCCTGCAGGTATAGACGACGCGTCCCGGCGGTCACCTGGATGCGTTTACGATCGCCAGTCTCTGAATCGCTTACCTGCACGACCTCTTCTCCAATCTCCGGTAATCCTATTTCACTGCGGCCGATCACCTGAATGACCGCCACCTGAAGACCGTGGCTCACGAGCATCCGCACGGCATGCCGGTATGCCTCTTCGGCAAAGAGAAAATCGGAGAGAAGCACGACCGTCCCGTGCCGGCCTCGACTCTCACGGAGAATCTCAGATGCGGCCACTGGCAGATTCAGCATTCCTCCTCCCTCCAAAGAGGCCATGTAGTTTCGAACATCCTGGATCCGCGAGCGGTTCAGGCAACTGAATCTCGGCTGCGTGTCTGCTGGCCTTGGTGACATCGAAAAGCTGGCCGAATCTTCTGAACAGAGAGCGAGATACCCGAGCGAAATAGCGATATCCCTGGCCACATCCAGCTTCCGGTCATCCGGTACCTTCACCATAGATCGGCTGGTATCCATGAAAAAATGAGAGAATCGGCTCTCATCCTGCTGGAACGTCCGCACGAACGGTTTTCCAAATCGTGCGGACGTTTTCCAATCGATGTTCCGGATGTCGTCCCCCTGTGCGTAATCACGAAACTCACGGAATTCCATCCCCGCACCCGCGTACTGTGAAACATGTGCCCCGCGCCCCCAGCCCCGCAATCGTCGCAGATATTTAAGGCGCAAGGCTTCGAGCCGCGAGAGAAACGGTCGCGTGCGCTCAGGCGAGATAGTGAAGAAAGGAGAATCGGTGTCGGTCATCAAATCAGGCAGAAAAGAGTAATGAGTAATGAGTAAGTCAGAAATCGCTCATAATCCAGCAGATGAACAGTGATTCAGGATTCAGGATTCAGGATTCAGGATTCAGAGGTCTGCAATCGTGGTCTCCACGCTCCGCGGGGAGTCTTCCTACTTCCTACTTCCTACTTCCTTCTTCCTACTTCCTTCTTCCTACTTCCTTCTTCCTTCTTCCTTCTTCCTTCTTCCTTCAGAATCCTGAATCTCTCAGTCATCCGTCCACCATCCCTGATCTTTTGCGACCAGTGATTCCGTCGCCAACATCTTCCCTCGATTGCTTCTGCTCATCTTGACGAGTATTCATTTTCGCTCCGCCGCAGCATTCTAACCATACCACTGCCTGCCTCCATGCTCGAACGTCCAGCCGCCCGCCTGTTGTTTCTTTTGCCCTTGCTGTTGAGCGGGTGCACTGGCGTCAGGAAAAATCCGGAGCCTAAGTTCGAAGTCCTCCACACATTTGACAAACCGAATGCGCCCATCGTCTTTAAGGCGGTCAAGGGACAGGGCGGCATCACTCTGGCCTATCTCACTCGCCCATACAGCCGCTTCATCGCGCGCCCGATTTATCGCACCACGGGCGGAAGATTGATTCTTCTGTCGTATGCAAATGATGTCCTCGACATTGGCTTCGTCCCGCCCGAAGTGGAAGAGGTCAGGACTTTCACCGTCACTGTAGACTGGATCATTCGTGGCCTGGAGAAGGCAAGATCATCAGGCATCACCGAAGTGGTCATCCAGGTCGAAGAGGATAAGGAGCCCAAGATTCTCACCGCCAGGAACAGGATCGACTAATCAACATGCGTATTCTGAAAAGACTCTGGGATTTCAAACGTAAGGTCGGAAAACTCGTCAGCGGTATCTTTTCAGGCCCGAAAAAGTCTGCTGAAGAACGCAAAGCCGACGGCCTCGCAGCGATCAAAGGCCAGGAAACTGAAGACGCGGTTCAGGTCCGCTGCATCGAAGGGAAGAGCGCTTTCACCATCCAGCTCATCTGCCAGGCAGGACACGAAATCCACGGCGTTCCGGAATTCACCGCGTCGGTCGAAGGCTTGCAGATCCTCGCCCAGAATCCGAAGCAGGTAACGATGGGATACCTTTTCACCGAGCGCACGAAAGAAGTGGAACACGCTACCGTGGAGATCCTTTTCGCCTCCCAGGATTCCTCTGGTGAACGCTCAGAAGGGAAAGTGAGAATTGAATTTCGCGTGGCAAAAGGCGGCAAACCGGAATTGCTGAATATCGGCGCGGCCTGAATCCGTAAATGGCCCGTGACCTGCGAGCGCGTCTCAGGGCGGCGGGTGTAAACTGAAAATTCATTCATTCGACTTCCAATGGCCTGGACACAGTAGTCCCGGCGCACCGCGCCGGGATTTGGAAAGCTGCCGCGGAGTGTCAGCGCGACGTGCAGTCGATAGTTGAACTGTTTCTGAGCGACCAAAACTATCGAAACCGAATCGAATACAAATCCGCGTCCTTCATTTTGAACCGTAGCCGAATCTTCTTTCCCACCAATCCCTTTACCTCTCGCTGCCCGTTCCAGGAGACTGCCCGTTCGATGTCGTCGCCGAAGAGTTCCTCACAATCCGCGAGTGTGAAACCGGGAATCGGTTCGCCCTGCTCATCCTGGATTTCGCAGCGGATACTTCCTGCGGCGGATGTCGAGTAATTGAGAGTCAGTTCGACCTCGCCGGGGCGCGTGACTTCGCCCAGTTTGACACTCTGATTGCCGTCGGCTGTCAGCGAGTCCTGGAGCGTGTTTTCTTTCGTATTCTCTATCGAATAGAGCGCCCCACTTTCCTTGTCGAGTTTCAGGACTGCGGACGCGCCGCTCTCGGCGAGAGCTTTCACTTCATCAGCCGCCAATACACGGCGGAGAACCAGAATGTCATCGCACGTGCCAAGGAAGGGCTCGTTTATCAAAGAGGTTGGTGGGTAATCCTCACCGAATCGAAGGCCACCGAGTTCAAGGGTTAGAGATCCGGAGTCAGGCTTTCCACCCACAGCGATCTCCTTGCCATCGAAGTAGAGCTTGACTTCGCCGTCGTTCCAGGTCGCCGCGAGATGATGCACAGAATCCGGGTCTTTTTCTTTGCTCCAATCCCCAACTGCTGCATGCTTCGCCATGACCTTCCACCCGTCATAACCGAAACGAATAGCGCCATCCGGGCCAATATCGCCACCTGAATTCACATCGAAGAAGAGCTCGCGAGGCTTTGTCGGCCCCCCGTTGTAAGCTGAGAAAAGCCGTCGATGCCCGGAAGGCATCCCTTTTACATGTACGGCCAGTGTCGCTTGCTTGCCGAGATCCTTTGTGCCGGGCAAAGACAAAACCGATGCTTCACTGAATACCAAAGAAGACTCTCCAAAGAGCGGCTGCGATTTTGACATCTTGACCGGACTATCAAGCTCTGATGGCTTTCCAGAATTTGGCGCTTCTTCCGATCCTTCAAACGTGAACGGCCTGGTGACGAACTCTCCACCCGCCATGGGGGCGCGTACCGAGACGAAACCGTCCATGCGCAGAGTGTATCGACGCATCTGGCAACTCTTTCCGGTGTAGTAGCCTTCAGATACGTAAATTGAGAGGTCGTCGGGAGTATCGGGGATGAAGGGTGCTGTCTGAACGATCCCCCAGGCGGTCATGTTGTTTCGATTTACCCAGGTCTGTTTTTGCAGACCGGGACGAATGAATGCCTCTGGCCATCTTTTGAAAGATCGGCCATCCCGGCTGGTCATGAAGACTCCGTCGGACACTCCGCCATGCTGATGCCGGACCGCACGGCGGTCCGGAACAA
Source organism: Planctomycetota bacterium (assembly GCA_027625095.1). Lineage (GTDB taxonomy): Bacteria > Planctomycetota > PUPC01 > JACPCR01 > JACPCR01 > JAQBXN01. The sequence goes on from JAQBXN010000134.1 coordinate 11,646, forward strand.
ACCGTTTTGGAAAACCCATCAGGATATGAGGGGCGCGAAAGTAGGGCGTGATCTGGTTCGTATAGAGATGCTCGGGCGTCACGCCCGGGTACTCGAGCCAGACCGGTTCGGTCCAGGTAAGAAAATCTGGTGATGTTGCGGTCATGATGTCGCGCTTGCCTTCGCGAAATCCACGGTGGTAATCGACGTACTGTTTTCGAACCGGATCCCAGAATGCCAGGTTCTGAGAATCAAAAGCTCCCCTGGTGATCACTGCTTTTTCCTTCCACTGGGTCCAATGGATTCCATCCGGTGATTTGAATGGCACAAGCCCACCGCCGCCTCCGGCCAACGCCTTGTATCTGGCGTCAGGATCGCAGTCCTGATTCGCATCCATCATGGGCGCAAAGTTATGAGTGCCCGTGCCCATCCACACGATGTTGTTCTTCTTTGTGCCCTCGAATTCAAACAGCCCGAGCTCCGGTTTTGTGAACAGAATTCCGTCTTTGCTTTCCGCGTAGCAGGTGACCTGATGCGGAGAGTTTCCGCTGCCGCGGTAATACATCCGATAGAGAGCGCCATCCTGGAAAACAGTAACGTAACCCGACGTGCTGCCTTCCCATGGCTGGTCGAAATCAATAGCCACTCCTTTTGCCATCGGTTGATTGAGGTGAAGGCGTGCACCTTCCATCTTTTCGATGAGCCAGTCATCGACGAAGAGTTCGAGGCGCGAACCGATGTATCGAGTCTGAACTTCTTCAGCGAAACTCGTGTTCGTACTGAGGAGGATGAAGAGGCCGATAAGCATGCTTCAGAAGGCGAAGTAAGAAACAACTGTCAGTAGGAAAATCGCCAACATCGAAGCACACCCGGCCTTCGGCTTTGGAAAAACATCCGGATGCTGTTCCGCCAATCCTGCGGCCATTGCTTCAACTTTTTCCTTAGCCTCCTTCAGGTCGCATCCCGTCATATTCCGGTAAATTTTGATGGCCTGAATCTTTCTTCCGCCAGCAATGGCGTCGAGCAGTTCCTGCTGCATTGGATCCGGTTCGAGGTTTTCGTCTGACATGAAGGTTCTCCGATGGATTGGATCTGGACAGTCTCAAGACTATCCGACATCAACAATTCTGCTCATTCCGCCGGCAGCTCAGACGGGCGGTAATACCGGCTGAGACGCTATGGTCTACTTTTGTCATAGGAAAGCTCCTGGATTGGGTGGGTTACAGTAGCTCTGAATTGTCAGTCATCGACTTTTATTACTTTGGACATTTCGGACCTGTTGAAAGTAGTATCTCTAAATTGAAACCACTGCGAGTTCGCCAATGCCAGACGAAGCCTTCGGCGAATAGGCAACAACTCAACCGAGTTGCTCCGCTTACGTATAACGTATTACGTATTAGTCATTACTCATTACTTAAAATGCACATCCTAGTTATCGGTGCCCATCCTGATGATCCTGAAGTAGCCGTCGGCGGCACTACCATCAAATTCAGCGACCGCGGGGATCGCGTGAAATTCGTCACAGTCACAACTGGCAACAAGGGCCACTTCAGCGACGAATACAAAGCTGACTCCAGCAAACTGGTGGAGCGTCGTATGGCAGAAGCCCGGGCGGGCGCCAAAGCCTCAGGTGCCGAATTCGAATGCCTGGGCGTCCCGGACGGCGAGGTCTTCGTGAATCAGGAACTCACGGAAAAACTTGTTGAGGTAATCCGAACATTCGGCCCGGAGGGAGAGGGCCCGGATCTGGTACTTATCAATCGTCCCTGCGACTATCACCGCGATCATCGGTACACCTCGCAATCTGTCCTTGATGCCTCTTACATGCTCACGGTGCCTCTTTACTGCCCTCGTATTCCGCACCTTATGAAGATGCCCGTGTTCGCCTATTGGGCAGACCGCTTCACCGAGAGTGGCCCATTCAAGGCGGATGTGGTCATCGACATCGGAGGGTTGCTGGAACGAAAAGCCGAGGCTATCGCAGCGCATGAATCTCAGTTTTTCGAGTGGCTGCCATACAACAATCGCTCGCCTCAGCTCCCGCCTGATCCCAGCCAGCGGATGGAGGCTGTAATGAAATACGTGCAGCAGCGAGGCAGAAATGATGCTGCCGTTTCAGGGAAAAAGGGGGAAGGCATCGAGTTCGCCGAAGCATTCCAGATCAGTGAGTACGGCGAACAGCCGAATGCGGAAGAGTTGGCCACGCTGTTCCCTGAATAGGCGCGGACCTCCTGGGAAAGATTTACTTCTGAACTTCTGCGCGTCGAATGACGTAATGACGTAATGACGTAATCACGAACAGGCGACCTCCCTTTGGTGGGCGCTTGAAATGCCAGCCTGCTGTCGAAGTCTAAGTGCCTGCAAGCTTACGTATTACGTATTACGTAGCTCCGATTGGTTGCGGCCGAAGGTTGCCGCAAAAGTCACGGCTATTGACACGGCGGATTCACCTGCTCAAGATGCCGGCCCAATCATCTTTTCCAATCGAGGATTCTCAGAATGTCCACCATGCGCGCAGCTGTCATTGGCCTCGGTCGAATGGGCAGCACTTTCGATGATGAAATCAAGGCAGGCGGTTCTATTATGCTCCCTTATTGTCATGCACCGAGCTTTATAGCGTCTCCGCTCACCACTCTTGTTGCCGGGGCTGACCCCCACGACGGGCAGCGCGAGGACTTTGGTAAACGATGGGGAATAGACGACGGCCATTTATTCACTGACTACCGCGAGATGCTCGAGAAAGACAAGCCCGAGATCGTCAGCGTCTGCACCACCGCAAAGATTCGTTCCCAGATTGTCATCGATTGTGCCGAAGCTGGCGTCAAAGCCATCTGGGCAGAGAAGCCAATTTCCATCAGTCTGGCTGAAGCCGATTCCATGGTTGATGCCTGCAACAGGAGCGGGACTGTTCTGGCTATCAACTGCGCACGCAGATGGAATCCATTCTTTACTACCGCAAGGCAGTTGATTGATGAAGGCGAGATCGGTGACACCCTGCAGGTGACCGCGTATGCGCCTTGCGGTCTCTCTCACAACGGCAGCCACATGATCGACTCCGTCCGTTTTCTTGCCGGAGGTAACGTGAATTGGGTGTTCGGAGAAATGACATCCGACGAAGCTGCGAAAAAGGAAGAAGACCTGCAAGGCAATGGTTATCTGGCTTTTGACAATGGCGTCCGTGCCTTCGCCCGCGGCACCGCTTGTGGTTGCACCAGTTGGGAGTTCGAGGTGCTCGGTTCAAAGGGAAATATCCGCTCCCGCAACAGCGAAACTCTCTGGGAGTTGCGTCAGGCGAATGAATCAGTCGCCATGCGCAGACCGGGCACGGCAGTCAAGCCCTGGCCTCTACAGAGCCGCCCGGAGGGAATGGGCCTCACCATCATCCGTGACATTATCAATGCTTACGATAATGGAGAGAAGCCCAAGTGCAGCGGTGAAGATGGTCGGGCAGCCCTGGAAATCGCGATCGCCTTGCGTGAATCTCATCGCCGCGGTTGCGTAAAAGTAGACCTGCCTCTTGAAGATCGTGAGCTGAAGATCCTCTCCGCTGAAACTCTGTCCGGAGATGAACCCGCGCTTGTTCGAAGGCAAAAGCGTGAGGCGATGAGTAAGAATTCTTGAGGCTGGCAGCCCTCTAGAGTGCTCCGAGTTGTCGAAGCTTTTCTGATTCTGGTGTGTGTGAAGAAAGCGAAAGCGGTGGCAAGCCACCGCACTCCAAAGGGGCATACCGTTCCTTCACTTCGTCTCCAGCACCACCCGAAAACCGATCGTACAGTTCGTGTAAGGCGGGCAATTAAAGTTTGCCTGGTAAACTGTGCAGTCGCGGGCGTCGTGGATGAAGCTCCCACCGCGGAGCATTCGATTCACTTTGCCGGGCAGTTCCGTCCAGCCTGGAAAAGGGACGTCACTTTCAGGCGGCTGACGAGTCATGGTTACAAATTCCTGCAGATTGCCGAGCATCTGATACAGGCCCCATGCGTTCGGGGGATAAGCTTCCTGCGCTTGCAGGCCGGCATCCCCTGGCAGTAATGCGTTCCCTGTCTCCTTCTTTTCTTCAGCATCTTCGAATCCCTCTTCAGCATCCGCTTCCAGGTCGCCAGGGTTCGCGCGAATCACCGCATCTTTCGCCAGCGCGCCATTGATCTTAGTCGGGTCCAGTGTTTCAGATCGCTGAAACACTTTGTCGCTTCCGGCACGTGCAGCATATTCCCACTCGACTTCAGTCGGCAGGCGATAGGTACGCCCTTCCTGCTTCGACAGCCAATTGCAGAAGGCGACCGCATCGTCGAATGAAACACACGCCATCGGCAGGTGCGGTGATAACCAGCCATCAGTTTCCAACGGTTTGAAATCGCTTGTCCAGCTTTGAGTCTTGGGCGAGTAGAGTTCGCCCTGGGGTTCCGCGTGATCCGCGGCTTTAATAAAAGCCCGATAGTCGCGTACCCGGACTTCGTTCTCGCCCATGTAAAATGATTTTGTGAATGTGACGGGAATGCCTGCACACGGATTGCCGGTCAGCCAGGGAGCATCTTCCTGACTGGCCTCAGGTGGGCCTGGAGTGAACTTTCCTGCGGGTATGAGGCGGAAGGCCATGCCCAGCGAGTTTCGATAAGTCTTCTGTTCCGCTTTCACGGCGCAGGGAAGAAGCAGGAAACAAAAAAATGGAAGGCAAAAAGATGAAAACCCAGGAGAGCGTTGGCAAATAAATTGAGAACTCTTCATTAATCTGTGCCCTCGAATTCGTCGGTGGCGTCTTCATCTGAAAAATCCCCTGGCTTCTTGGCTTCATCGCCGATGGTGAGGCCTTCCTTATCCATTCTCGTCGGCTTGAAACGAGCAGGAGGTAACGCTCCCTTCTTTGCGTAAAGTTGAATCGCGCTGAGCCCATCACCCTTGCTTACAAAGATCTCAATACCGGATGCCTTAACCGGACTTTCCAATACCCAGCGTTCCGCGCCTTCCTGCCCTTCGTGTCCAGCCACAGGGCCGAGTTTTATTTCCTGCCCATTCCTGGCAAAGACCTTTGCTTCAAAGTCGACTGGGTTAAATCCCGGATACCGAATGATCGGCAGAATTCCTTTCACTTCGACCGCAGACAGGTCGATGTAGCGTTTGAAGCTGATTGTTATTTTGCAGGGATTCACGCTACCCCTTGAAGCAATACGCCAGGGGTCGTCGTCCGGATCGAGGGCCGAGTACGCGCCACGATTCATCTCTGATTTCTCGAATGCATTCGGAATGCCATTTACAGACTCGATGGTCGCGCTGAACCACTTGTCATTCGTGACCCATTCCTTTTTGTATTCCATGAACTGGGGAAGCGGCGCTGGGGTACGCCGAACGAGATCGAGCATCTCCACACCCTCGGGCAGCGTGGGCCGGGCACGGTATTCCCGGAGCTTCGGCTTCGGCATTCCTTTGGTCGCACGCATGTCGAGTTCTGTCGGAACACGTCCACTGATGCTAAGCAGGCAAAGCTGGTTCCCACCGCTCTCTGATTGCCCGGATGCCAGGACATCTACGGACGCGATCAATTTGTCCGGGTACGGATTGCGCCAAGGCATCATGAACAGGGTGACATCGCTGGCATCGTCCGTACCGCCGCGCCAGGCAACAGTGGCGCCGGCCAGGGGAGCGCCCGCGGGTTCAAACTCCATCTCCTGGTATCCGAATGCTCTTGTCCATTCGATGATGTGGTAGCCATAATGAATGGGAACGGTCAGAAACGTTCCGTCCTCAAACCGAATTCGATAGAAACCGACCAGCAATACGCGGCGTCCAAGACTCGACCACACTGCCCGGCCGCAAGTGTGGAGGAAATACAACTCGGCCGCCTTCCTGCCGATTGGAATATCCGAAACCTGATCTGGAAAACGACCATCCGCGTTGCCGGGCCCGGCGACCACGATCGCCGCTTTTTCTTTGTCTGTGATTTTCAGTGGAACATCACTGCAATTCAGCGTCCCCGCCGGGAGATGTCGAAGGTCTCTGCCGGGTCCTTCATCGAGCCAGCCCTTGCCGTCCGCATAAACATCATCCTTCAAAGATCGATTGGCCTGCTCTGCGAGGTCGGCGGTGAAGTATTCATGCCTCTCGCCGGGCACCGGCAACGGGATGCGGTCGATGATGTGAGTTACGAAATCCAAGGCACGATTCACCCGTGAATGCCAGACCGGTGATTCCCACTCCGGTTTGTCAGTGGACCAGTTTTGCTCAGCGATGATTACCTGCGACCGAATTTTTCCTTCGCCGAACATGGCCGCTTTGTCCTCCGAGCCCCAATTCCACACGACACCGGCGTGAAGGGGCGAATCTTTTTCAACCTGGACAGGTTTTGTGTCACCGCCCACGACTCGATAGCCGTGGCTCTTGAGTTCAGTGTTCTCTTTGGGGCGAAGATAGTTGGCCAGCACGGAGTCGGTCGGCACCTGGGTAAAAAAATCGAATGGCTCGTAACGCCTGAAACCAGTAGCGAAGGCGTAGACCCCCATGTTGCGTTTTTTGAGGAATCGATAGGCCTTCATGTAGGCGTCATAAATATTTTCCTTGGTGGTCAGGCCCCGTGATCGGCAGCGTGGGCAGATGTTGAAGGGATTATCGAGCATCTCGTCGAGCCCGATATCCACAAAGTCACCTTCCCAGCCTTCGATGTTTTTCTCAAAATAGGCCATGGTACGCATCCAGTAATCAGGATGACTGGGACACCCGCTGAGGCGTGTGATATCGAGGGAATGCTGGCGGATGCCGGGCTTGGCTTCGAGTAGATCTCCATCCGTTCCGCACCTCGAAGCGGGGAAGAGCTGACCGTTTATGAAATATCGGAGAAAGTTGTCGCGCATTAAACTTCGCGGGGGTTCGCCGCCCTGGAGGAAACTGTATTTGAGCGTGGCAAGCGCGATGGCCTGCTGTTCTTTGAAATCGCCCGTCCATCCGCCGAATGCGAATGCCGGCCGAATCTCACTCCGCGGAAAATCACGGACGTAACCTTGCGGGACAACCGCCCCACGCTGTCGAGGTTGGAGCAACATCAGAAAAGTACGAGTGGCGTAATAGAGCCCACGAATGTCGCGTCCAACAAGCACCACCCCTTCCGGGCCGACTTCAAGTCCGTATCCTTCAGGATTGATTTCGGTCTCGCCAAGCTTCCGGCGTTTGGCCATTTCCGACCATCTGTCGCCATCGGTCGCAAGCCCCAACCACACCGCAACTCCCGCCGGCGGATTGTCTGTCACTTCCAAGTCAAGGAAGACGAGACTGCCGGTATGCCTGGCCAGGGTCCGTCCGATTTGGCGGATCTGTTCACTCGCATTTTTGGCCACCACAATCTGACACTTCTCCGGCAGTTGCAGCAGTTCCTTTGAAAACTGCATTTCGCCCGGCTGCGGATACACGAACGGATCCGGCGCCATTGGCGGTGTTGAGGCTGGTTTCATCGAAAGGCCTTTGAACGGCTTTTCAGCGGGCGCGGGAGGCAGCGGATTGGGAATCGAAACGCGGCCTTTAGCGCCGAGCGGCTTACCCCAGATTTCCAGTTCCGCAGCGTTGCCGCCGTATTCCACACGAAAGCGGTCAGTGCTGAATCCAGAAACCGTCAGTTCGTTTTCGCCCTTCGCCAGGGGCAGCCAGCGCTGGGCCTCTTCTGAGAAACCCTTCAGGATGACGGATTGCGCGCCCGCTAGTTTTACCTTTTTCACCTCGCATATCTGGCCCAGAACAATTTCCAGGGAATAGCCTTTTTTCGGCCAGGCGTAGCCCGTGTATTTGGTAACTTCCCGCTGCTTTCCCTGGAAAGGAATGCCAGACAGACTTCCATCGCACAGGTAGCCTTCCTCAAAGGAAATCCACCCGGCGGTATATCGATCCGCAGGGAACATGGTCTGATTGGTGTTGTCCCAGACGTATCGATATCCCGAATTTACCAGCTTCTCGTTCAGAGGCTTAATCGCCGAATTGCCAGTGAGGCAGCGGTCTGACTCCGCAAAGACGCATGAGCCGAAGAGGAGGATGGGGATGAGTCGATGAAGCACGTCAGCTCCAGACAAAATGGAGGCAAGAAAATGGACGTCCGATTCTCATTCATTACGCCCACTGAGTCCAGAGCCGGGAACTGAATCTCAGGCGTCATTGATTCCGCTGGAGCTGCTCAGCGCCCTCGCCTGCTTTATGTTGATTTGACCGAGAAGTCTTCCTTTGGAAAAGCGCAGTTCACAACAAGGGCAACGATGACGCACACTGGATTACAGATGACCGGTCTCAGGAGGAAGCTAACCTTGGCCGCATCCTCACCCCAGATCGCAGTGGGATTACCCATCAGGAAAGAGAGGCAGACGTAGCTGGCGGCGAAGCCTATGATGGCGGCCCACTTGTTCACCTTGATGGGCAGGAAAGCGAGGACCATCAGCCCGAGCACACCATTGGTCAGCACACCCATGACGGAATTAAAGACCACCTGCATGCCAGTCTTCTCCTTCATAAAACTGAGTGCGGCGAAGATGGTAACAGCACCCAGACCCACCGTCAGAATCCGGGCAAGCCTCAGGCACTGTTCATCGGTTTTTTCGTCCTTTGACAGTCGTTTGTAAAAATCCTCCACGATCACGGTTGAAGTCGAATTTAAAAGCGAATCGATACTCGACATTGCCGCGGCGCAGATGGCAGCGATGATGGCCCCGGCGATGCCTGCTGGAAGTTTGGTTGCGATAAAGTAGGGATAGATTGCGTCTTTCCTTCCACTATCGAACAGCACGGGCACATTGGGATCTGGATTGACCTGGTAGAAAATGAACAGCGATGCGCCAATGAAATAAAACGCATACCCGAGCGGGATGTATCCGAGTGCAGATATCCACACGCTTATGTTCGCCTTCGCCGTGGACTCAGTCGTCATGTAGCGCTGGGTCATATCCTGCTGCGAGCCGTAGATGCGAATCGTTTCAAATATCGTCTGCAGTACGAGCCAGATCGTGCCGAGCTTCATGACGTCCGTGTCCCAGTCGAATGTCCTGAACTTATGGTGCTCTTTCGCAATCTCGCCGAAGTTTGCGTCGCCCATCCCGGTCATGATGAAAAAGATGGTAAGGATGGCAGCGAGGGAAAAGAGGACTACCTGAATAGCATCGGTCCAGACCACGGCTTCGATGCCTCCGATAACGGTGTACACAGTGATGACGGCCCCCATGATCACGATGGTCGTCGCAAGTGGAAAACCGGTAATGATATGAAACGCCAGTGCTGGCAGGTAGAGGACTATCCCCATCCTTGCCACCGAGAAGAGGCAGAAACAGATGGCGGCCATGATGCGTGAAGAAACATGAATCCTCTTCTCCAGATATTCATACACGCTGATCACCCCGGCCTCTCGATACTTCGGCAACACGAATTTGGTGATGACAAAAGCGGTGAGAATCAAAAATGGCAGTTGAACCGTCCAGGTCATATCGAGGCCCCCGAACGCAAGGCCCGACAACGCCATCATGGTCAACGCTGAGAGATAGGTGCCGAGAAGTGAAAGCCCGACGACGATGTGGTTGAGCTTGCCTTCCGCAATGAAAAAGCCCTTGGCGCTGGTGACTTTCCGGCTGCAATAAAAACCGACGCCGAGCATGCCGAGCAGATAGAGGACAAGAACTGTGTAGTTGGCAGCGCCAAAATCGGGGTGTGTGATTTGAGGCATATTTTCCATAAGACTTTCCTGGGAGAGATGCAGACCGTGGCGAAGAATTGTAATCAGACCGCAACGAAAACCCAAGCATCAAATTTTAGGCGCACATTCGTCCTCGAATGAGCCCGTCGGCGATCCTTAATTCGGAGCGCCTCAATGACACCTTGTCCGCTCGAACTTCACAAGAGTATCAGCTATCTTGCGTTACATGGGACTCGCTTGAGGCGGCGCTCCCGCGCGATGATTCTGAGATAGCCTCAACCTTATTTCGAGAAAAGCCTGTGACACTTCGCGGCATTATCCTTGGATTTGCCGGTGCGATATTTGTCTGCACCTACACCTACTTCAACGACTGGGTGCTGCGGCAGACGCATTTTGTGGGCAATCACATGCCGGTGGCCGTTTATGGGATGCTGGTTTTTTTCCTCCTGTTCATCAATTCCCAGCTTAAGCGATCTGCATTGAAGGGCGGCGAAGTTGCCGTGGCGCTTGGTCTGGTACTGATGGTATGTGTGATCCCGGGTTCGGGTCTGATGCGCACGTTTACCTGTGCCCTCATATTGCCCAATCACCTGAACAAGCTTGAGCCCGGCTGGCAGAAGGAACAGATCCTCAGTTTCGTCCCGAAGGGAATGCTGGTAGATCCCAGTCAGGACGAGGACCGGATTCTCGGCAGTTATCTGCAAGGCTATAGCGGGACGATGGGGCACATCCCGGTCGATGACATTCCCTGGTCGGCCTGGGTCAGGCCGCTTGCCTTCTGGGCGCCGCTCATCTTCTGCATGTGGATTGCGCTCATGGGGCTGAGCCTGGTACTTCACCGGCAATGGTCGTCTCACGAGCAACTGCCCTATCCAATTGCGGCTTATACGAATGAGCTGATGCCGTCCGAGGGGCAGACGGTAAGTCCCATTTTCAAAAACCGGCTTTTCTGGCTTGGCTCCGGAGGAGTGTTTCTCATTCATTTCAACAACTACTGTTTTCAGTGGTTCCCGGAAACACTCCTGCAGATTCCTCTTCGGCTGGATTTCTCGTCGCTTCGAGAAGTCGCGGATACATTTCTACTGGGCGGAGGGTGGATGGTGATTTGGCCGACGGTCTTCTTCACTGTCATAGGGATTGCGTACTTCATCCCTTCTGATTTGTCCGGTGCGTTTGGCTTTGGTCCCTATATCTGGGCATTCATTGCCGGCACACTCATCAGTTACGGATTTTCTCCGGATTCGTCTGTCATTGGATCGGGCTATATCAGCCCTTCACCGATAATGTTCATCCAGTTTGGAGCGGCTATCGGGGTCTTTCTCTTCGTGCTCTATAATGGCCGAAACTTTTACACCCGCGTATTCAAAGCAGCGTTCAGCACGTCGACCTCGCCTGGAGTCGATAGCTTTGCTGTCTGGGGGCTGCGAGTTTTCGCCGTTGCTTATGCCGGCTGGGCGGGACAGATGGTCCTTGGTGGCGTGGACTGGATTCTGGCTATCGGTTTTACATCGATCATCGTGGTCTATGCAGTTGTAGTCAGCCGCATTATCGCCGAAGCCGGGCTCTTTCATCTGCAGCTTGTTGTGTTCCCATGCGCCATTTTGTGGGGTCTGTTCGGGCGAGCCCTGGGCTCGTCCGCGCTGCTGCTCCTCGAAATCTGCACCATCGTCATGATCATCGACCCGAGGGAATGCTTTATGCCATTTCTGGTGAACACCCTTCGCCTGGTTGAACTGCAGGGCGAGAGTCTGGGTCGCTTTTGCAAGTATGGCGCATTGGCCCTGTTGCTCGGAATGTTAGTGGCTGTCCCGGTTACGCTTTACATCCAGTACGATCTGGGCGCACAGGCCATACCTGATGGTTGGGCGCAAAAAAATGTCCCGCAATTTCCATTCACTAACGCGGTCAAGGCCAAGGAACGCCTTACCTTGCAGGGATCGTTCGACGAAAGCGAATCGCTGTCCGGTTGGGAGCGGCTCAGGCAGATGTCACCGAACCAAGCCTGCGTTATTTCCATGTTCGCAGGCATCGGGCTGGTCGTCCTGTGCGCGGGGATGCGTCTTCGCGTCTCCAAATGGCCGGTTCATCCGCTGGCCTTCCTCGTCTGCGCCACCTGGCATATCAAGCATTTCGCCTTCTCATTCATTATCGGATGGGCCATCAAAATAATGGTGATCAAATACGGAGGCGCTGGCACATACAACAAGGTCAGACCCATGATGATCGGCCTGATTGTCGGCGAAGTGATAGGCGCCATCTCACCAAGTCTGGTGGGCCTGATCTACTATGTGACCACCGGAGAACAGCCACCGTCATTCAGGGTGCTGCCGGGGTAGGTGGAGGGTGGGAGGATGGAAGGATGGGAGTGAGGCTGGCAGATTCGTTCGTAAAAAGTCGATCACGCCCCGAAGGGGCAGAAACATGCCAGCCCAGGGCAACGCCCTGGGTTATCAGAAACGGTCACGCTTGAGCCCTGAAAGGGCGGCACAAATCGCTGACAGA
>JAQBXN010000252.1 GCA_027625095.1 Planctomycetota bacterium
AGTGTATGAATCCGCCACTCAGCGCGAGGACACTGAGTCATCAGTGCCCGGCAAATGATTCAGGATTCAGCCGCCCCTCCTTATCCCCCAAACTTATTCATGACGTTGTAGAACGTCTTGGATATCTCTAATGCATCGGTACCAGTAGTGATCACCAGAACGCTGATCCCCTGAAGGCACATGAAGAGCAGGCAGGCGCTGTTGAATTGCTCAGGTTCCAGTTTGAACGAATGCCCCCTTTCTGACGCCGGCGCCACACCAGCCCAGAGCAGCGGGAACAGGAACAGCCAGAGGCGCCCCACTTCTCCTCGATTTACGGCAAGTGCGCAAAGCAGGAAAAAAGTGAAAGTAATACCCCAGTAGAACGCGTCCGAAATTTGAATCGTTTTGCTCCTGGCGAATTCACGCAGCTTCATCAGAGCAAAAATAAGCAAAGATATGGACGCGGCCGGGCCCATGGAATAAAGCGTTTCTCCCAGGTTGGAGAGGGCCCAGGGCCAGTACTTGTTCCCGTAACCCTTATGCCACTCCGCGTTGTTCTTGTAGCAGAGGTGCAGCACTGAAATCAGATTGAATTTGCAGGTGATGGCGAGAAGGATAATCGGGATGAACAAACCACCGGCGGCGCCGATGACGGCAGGGACAAACTCGCGCCAATCCGGAAGCCTGGACTCCCGATGCAGCGAATACAGAATGAAGATGCCGCTCCAGAAAAGCATGCCCAATGGGACAATGAAGGCGAGGGTCGTCCCAATCGATATAAAAGTAGTGAATCCGAAGATTGCGCCGAAATACCACTGCCGGGTCTTGACCGCTTTCACCGCCAGCCAGACCATCAACACAGCAAGTGTGCCGAATGTCTGATCCAGGCCAGGGTTGTAACTGAAGTCCCCCGGAAACAAGGCCGTGAAAGCAGCAATGACAAAGCTCGGCTTGCGCGAACAAAATTCCCTGGACAACAGGTAAACGAGCGGCACTGAGATCGCTGCGAGCAAGTAGCAGAGCAGCGAAGCTCCCAGTGCGGTGCCAAGGGGGAATCTGAAAATATTCGATTGCCGAGTTGTGGCCTCTCCCAAAGTATCACGAAGCACCGGTGACATATTCAGCGCTGTAGTCTCCAGCCAGTGCCGCAGACCTTCGAAGACGTCGAGGAACTGAATGATCCCGTAGAAAAAGAGCGTCGGGCCAGGCGGATGAGTTTCCAGATGAGGCAGAAGCGGGTCACGTTCCGACTCAAGAAATCGCCATTGAAAAGTCTCCAGGAAATGGCCCAGACTTGTGATCTGGCTCGCGGCCACGTTGTACGCGCCATCGCCGAGCCTTTGGATAAACGGCCAGACCGCGGCTGCCAGGGAAAACTCGTGCAGGAACATCACTGTCGAAAAGTGAAGCAGAAATTTCAGTCCAGCCAGGATCAGGAGCAGGCCCGTCACCCGCCAGCCGTTCCGCTGCTCAAGCGCCCATTCATTTTCCTGCTTAAGACTTCCCCAGACGAGAGCGGCCATCAGAAGCACAAGAATGAACGGAAAGGTCATTCCTCCCCACTGTGGATCGATGGCGTAACGGCCCGCATATTCACCCGCGAAAGGAATCTTCCACCGGAAAACCACAGCAACCAGCAGCAACAGGCTGACCGCAGCCACACCCTGTATCCACTGCCATTCAAGGCTGCCTCGCCTGAACCATCGCCACGAGGCAATACCCGCAGCCAGCAGAATACCGAGCAATGATGCCCACTTGCCGATCACATAAGAGGCCGGCTCAAAACGGAACAGAAGCTCGTGTTCGCCCGGCCCAAGGCGAACGGCACGAAACAGAAAGTTGGCCCTCAACACTTCTTGCTGAGCCCCATTCTGATCCTGACATTTCCATCCCGGATGCCATGCCTCGTTCATCACCACGTAACCCGGTTTCTTCAACGAAACATTCACCCGAACTTTGTTGGGCGAGTAGCTGGCAAAGGAAAGCGCTCGATACGGCTCTCCCCCCGTGGTCTCGACGCTCCGCGGCGGGTCTTTCGTGGTCTCGACGCTCCGCGGCGGCTCTTCACTCTTCCTTTCAAGAACCACATACATTCGCGGATCGTGTGTTTCATCCGCAAGTCTCTGCAGGATGTCTGCCGGATCCAAGTAAACGCTCTGCGGCACCACATAAACAAACGGTAGCGCCGTCTCGGCACGGACCGGTCGTGGCCCTTCGTCAGTCTCCTCGTAACGGAGCGCAAGGCTCAGATGATCCAGAAGTCGATGTTTCGCCGCAGGTATCAAATCCGGAATCCAGACTTCAGGCTTCGGTTCTTTACCGGTCACCTTCGACATGAACTCCACATACCTTGCCGACAATACCGGGTTGTAGCCGTTTATGTCTTTCAGACCGAACCGAACGAGCAAGTATTCCGGCAGCATCGTCCCGACGATTTGCCGATTATGCTCTGCAACTCTTTCCCTCTCTCCGATGGAATCAGGCAGACTTGCAAGAAGGGGGGAACCGTAAAGTGTGTCGACCTCCCTGAGCTGAATCTGCGGATAGAGAAAACTCCAGGACTCGATGACAAAGGCTACCGTAATCAGCGCAGCGGCAAGGTGTTTCCGTTCACTTTTCACCCGTAGGACCAAACCGGAGCAGTAGAAGGCACTAAGAAACAGGACAGCAACTGAGAAGCCTTTCTCTATCCAAATCAGCAGCATGGCCGGGGCTAGACATCCGATCCCTGCAGCCAGAAGCCGCTTCAGGTTTTCGCAATCGCTCCAGAAGACCTGTAACCCATAAGCCAGGATGAAGGGCAGAATGGTACTCAGAATGAACAGTGGCCTTGCCGGCCCTCGGAAGAGGGAGAAACCGGGGATCACTTTGTTCACTGCACTGAACAATCCTCCCGCTTCCCCAAGGGAATAGACTACACAGGAAAGTCCAACCAGGGCGAAATAAAGGATGTCGCGCCGACTCTTCGATGCGTAACATAGCGGGGCACAGGCAATCGGAAGTAGACCCAGGAAGAAAGCCTTCTCCCAGACCCAGGTATCCCCTGCCCAATACTGCATTGGCAGGCTCTCAGGACTGACTCCGGGGCGAAGAAAATCGACAATGTCTCGCCATCCCAGCGAGCCGACACTTGAAAACCCCGTGTTGCTGTAGACCTTCCGCGCGGACATTCCAGCAACTTCCAGGGCCGGCAGTATCTGCGGGGACGAAATTGCGCCCGCCAGAATGCCGGCAACCGCAAAGAGAATACATCGCTTGAGCTTATGCTCATTCTCCAGGAGCCGCAGCAGAAAATATCCGACCAGAAGAAACGGCAGATAGAAGGCTATCTGAGGGTGCATCGACAGGCCTATCATCCCCAGGCAAATGGCAAGGAGGCATGCAGACTTTGGCCTTGGATCACGGCAGATGTTGTCGATCATCCACAGACAAAACGGCACCCAGGCCAGACCGAGGAAACCCGTGTGACCCGGCACGAGTACGTGCAGCAGACACTTGCCGCCGAACATGAATACGAGCCCACCCATCATGGACGGCCAGATATCCAGTTGCCGAGACCAGCGCAGATAGCCGTAACATCCCACGCCACCAAGCATGAGATGCAAGACGATCATCCAGAGGATAGAGATGTTGGACGGCAGCAACAGCAGGGGCCAGTTGAGCGGATAAAACGCCCAGCATTCCGGTTCACCAACGAAGACGACCCCAGAGAAAATGTTCGGATACCAGAGCGGTATTTCGCCGTGCAACAGCAGGCCTCGCCGCAGGTGTTCCTGCCACGCCATCC
>JAQBXN010000135.1 GCA_027625095.1 Planctomycetota bacterium
AGGGAATTGAAAAGGTTTTCCGACTCGGACAAGGCCGAAACAATCTGTTTGTGATCCCGGCGCCGTTTGTTCAGACAGGCAACAAATCGTTCCTGTTTCGCTACGGGCGGAACAGGAATTTCCAATCCTTTCAATGAACCTGTGTTCATGAACGAATATGCTTTCTCGTCGCCGCTGGCCTTCAGTCCCGGTAGGCGAGTGGAAAAGTACGAATAGAGGGAGACAAAGTACTCGGGAAGGATCTGGTCGCCGTCCAAAGTTAGCCGTATCAGATTTGAGCCGATGATTGATGGGTTACAGCTTGGTCTCGCAACGCACATTCGGCCTACCGTTCCGGCCCGAGAGATCAGAATATCTCCATGCTCGACACGGTACCGATTCAATTCATCATACTTTTCTTTTTCTATGAAGAGGCAATTCTCCTCAACGAATTGATTTACATTCACGTTATCAATTCCCCAAACAGGAATTCCTGACGGCCGATACTCGTGCTTTTTCAGAGCACTACCAAATGGACCACAGCATGTTCCTGCCCTGTCTCTCGGGAACGCGTCCTGCAGCTTTAGTCTCTGCCAGCCTTTGGGGTTGGTGACGGGGTCGCCGAACATATCGAGGAAGGTGGAGCGGAGGAATTCTTCGGTTAGGCGGATGGATTCCTGGCGTTTGCGGCGGATGGCGTCGGCTTTGTCCAGGATGGCCGCTATCCGTTTCTGTTCGGGGAGAGGGGGAAGTGGGATGTCAAAGTCTGCCAGATGCGTTGGGCTAAGCCTAGGGAGGTTGACCCCTGCGCACCTCGATGTGGCGTAGTCGATTAGCGACTGTTGACGAAGGAAGTGAAACAGAAAGCCTCGGTCAAGATTACTTCGTGGGAGGATTGGCAAAATATCTGTGCTACAAATCCCAGAAAACGTCGGTCTTGCTATCTTCTTCAAATATGGTCGCAGTTTTCCATACAACACGTGCTCGGGATTAAAGTGAAACTTGTTACTTGCCAACTCTCCTGTCTGAACTTTGTTTACATTAATAAACGCACCCGACTCGGTTATGTGCTCCAAGCCTATGTATGTCGTATTGGACTCAATGCGTGCCGGGGTGACTGACTTCCGATCAATATCGGCGACCTGACCCAGCTTGAATTTTTGCCAGCCATCTTGCAGTTTCATCCCAGCATTACCTCCAGTTCATTCAGGTCCTTCTGGATATCCATTTCCAGGTTGTTTAGTCGCTTCAGGATGGTCTTTGGTGGGTCGTATTCGATTTCTTCGTATTCGATTTCCTTGTAGCGGTTGATGGACATGTCGTATCCGTTTTCCCGAATCTCATCGACGGGAACGAAGAATGCCTTCTTCTTCCGGTCGGTGTCTTTCTTTGGATTCCGCTTCTTCCATCTCTCGACCACATCGGGAATGTCGTTCTCTTCGACGGGCTCGCGCTTGTCGTCCAGGGAGAGGCCGTCCGCCTCCATGTCGTAGTACCAGACGTTCTTGGTCTCGCTGCCCTTCATGAAAATCAGCACGGCGGTGCTAACACCCGCGTAAGGTTTGAAGACCCCCGACGGCATGGAGATGACGCCTTGGAGTTCGCACTCATCTATGAGGAGCTTGCGGACGTCTTTGTGGGCGTTGCTCGACCCGAACAGAACCCCGTCCGGCACGATGGCGGCACACACGCCGCCCGGCTTGAGCATGCGCACCATCAGGGCCAGAAAAAGCAGTTCGGTCTTCTTGGTTTTCACCTTGCGCGTGAGAGACGGATGCACGCCTTCGAAGTCCAAGCTGCCCTTGAATGGCGGGTTGGTGAGGATGAGGTCGAAGCGGTTCTCGGCCATTTCCGGATGCGCCTCATGCAAGGTCTTGCTGAGGGAGTCGGCATAAAGGATTTTGGGATTGTCCACACCGTGCAGCATCATGTTCATGGCGGCGATGCGCAGCATGGTGGAATCGAAATCGAAGCCCCAGAACATGTCCGAGCGGATGTGCTTCCAGTAAGGTTCGAGCAGGTCGCCGGTGTAGGTCTTCTCTCCGTTCTCGTGCTCGATGACGCCCTGCTTCGATGAATGATTCTCGAGCAGATGTTCCATGACGGTGACCAGGAAGCCGGCGGTGCCGCAGGCGGGGTCGCAGACGGTCCATTTCGGGTCGGGATCGGTCATGTCCACCATCATGCGGATGATGTGCCGGGGTGTGCGGAACTGCCCGTTCACACCGGCGGTGGTGAGCTTCCCGAGCAGGTATTCATACAGGTCGCCCTTGATGTCGCCCTTGTCGAGCGGCAGTTCGTTGATCATCTCCACGGCCTTGACCAGGAGCTGCGGCTTCTGGATCAGGAGCTGGGCCTCTTCCATGTAGCGTCCGAAGGTGGACTCCTTGTCGGCGATCTGTTTCATGTGAGGGAAGGCGCGGTCGCGCACCAGCGGCAGGAGACTGTCGCCGCCGACTTTCCGCAAATGCTGCCAACGGATGTCCTGATTGTTGGCCCCGAAGACGCCTTTGAAGGACTTGCCTTTCTCCTTGCGGTTGTGGCGGAGTTCGTTGCGGGTCTCGGTGATGTCGAGCATGCGCATGAACATCAGGAAAGTGATCTGTTCGATGACCGTGAGCGGGTTGGTGATGCCGCCCTGCCAGAATTCGAGCCAGAGGCGGTCAACTTTGTTACGTAATTCGCCAGTGATCATTCAGTTAGTCCTTGGTGGATCATGTTTAACCACAGAGGGTAGAAGGGAAGAAAACACAGGGAAGAAGAATTTAACCACAGAGGGCACGGAGGACACAGAGAGGAAGAAGAGAGAGGAAAACCGCAGAGAAGATTTCTAACCACAGAGGGCACGGAGGACACAGAGAGAAAAAGAAAGAATATCATGGTTTGTCTTTCTCTGTGCTCTCTGTGTTCTCCGTGGTTACTTTCCTAATTCGCGAAACGCATGATGCCGTCTTTCAGTAGGACGACGTTGAAATTGATGAGGAGGCCGACTTTGTTGCCGCTGAGTTTCAGATACGAAATCAATTGAGCTTTGTGGACGTCATGGAC
Source organism: Planctomycetota bacterium (assembly GCA_027625095.1). GTDB lineage: Bacteria > Planctomycetota > PUPC01 > JACPCR01 > JACPCR01 > JAQBXN01. The sequence goes on from JAQBXN010000135.1 coordinate 3,028, forward strand.
CTTTTCAACAGCTTTGATTTCGACAATCACACAGCCCTCCACAAGAAGATCGATCCGGTATCCGGCATCGATTCTGACACCATCGTAGACGATAGGCAGTTCGACTTCCTTTTCAGCTTTGTACCCGCGCCGGTGCATCTCAAACAGCAGACACGCTTGATAGGCAGACTCCAGCAGTCCGGGGCCAAGTTCCCTATGCACTTTCATCGCAGCATCCACAATCTCTCCCGTAATTTTATTGAGTTCTTCATGCTTCATAATCTTTCTCCACACTTCGGCGGTTCGTCTGTCTGGTTTTCTCCGTGCTCTCTGTGCCCTCTGTGGTTTCTTTCTCTTCCGCTCGCTCGATGTTTCCTTCCTCAGTCTTCTCTGTGTCCTCCGTGCCCTCTGTGGTTCCTTTCTTTCTTCAGTTCTCTCGGCAGTTAAGTCCCTCAGTCTTCTCTGTGTCCTCTGTGCCCTCTGTGGTTCCCCATTATGTGTTATCCATGCTCTCCGTGGTTAATCATTCTTCCTGGTCTGGCGGCTGGAAGCTGCCCAGGATTTCGAGGATGTCGTCGATTTCCTGATCGTTGAAGACGCCTTCGATGCCGTTGGAATCGAATGTGGTGAACGGGGCTTCGTAAAGGCGGTCGATTTCTATAGTGCCATACCGGGCGATGTGGTTCTGAAGCAAGTCGAGAAACTTTATCTGCGTAGAGGTCAGATTGTGGTTCTGCACGAATTCACAGAACTGATCATTAACTGCTGCGCCATCGAGCCCGATAATGCTTCGAATAGCCAGGTCGAGATGCCCGGCAACTTCCGGGTAGTAATCAAGCAGGTCGTTCAGGTCGAGTCCGGGATATTGGGTGAGCACCATCGACGTGAGCGCGGTGAGTTCCTCTTCGGCCACGGCCTTGCCCGCTTTAATCCGCTGAAGCGTCTCGTTGGAATCTATCAGACCGGTCAGGGCTTTGTTGACACGTTCCCGGTAGGCGGCCATCTGTATCGCTTCGATTTTCGGCTGATACTCATCCCGTTCGACCAGTTCGTCTTCCTCTTTGATGTCGAGCACTTTTTTCGGAATTTGACCGGCACTGGAATCCATCTTGTGACGCATGATGCCGCGGAGTTCATGACGAACTTCTTCGAGTGATGCCACGGTCACAGAATCCCAGAACGTCTTGGAACGCACTTTCTGTATGGATGCGGCCTGCGCCTTCACCTGGCTCAGATTCATCCGCAGCAGGTCGATCTCTCCGAGCAACTCAGCCTTGAGGTCATCGAAACGGGGGGAGTTCTTAAGATATTCGGTCTGCATTCGGCAAATCAGGCGGTCAAACTTGTAGGCATCCAGCCCCTGGACGTGTCGTTCCTCCATGAGCGGCGCGATGTCCTGCAACAGGAGCCGCTGTGTCGCGGGATCGAACTGTTTGAGTGTGTCCTCCTGTTTTGCCTGCTGGACTTGCTTGTATTTTTCCTGAATAGAGATGGCCTGTTCAGGCAGGTCGTGAATATCTTTGAACAGCAATTCCACGGCGAGATCGAAAGATGGGACCTCGGCTTTCTGCAGTGCCGTATCCGCCAGCGTAATGCGTGCCTCAAAGAGCGTCTGCAGAAGCGACTTCGATGTGGAGAGCTCTACCTCTCGATACTTTTCATCGAAGTATTCAAAGTTGCCCCAGTGGTCGAAGATATAGAATTCCTGCTTATCCTTGCCCGGGGCCAGCAGACTCTTGCAGAGGCGAGTGCCGCGACCGATCATCTGCCAGAATTTAACCTTGGAATACACCGGCTTGGCAAATACCAGGTTCACGACTTCGGGGATGTCAATGCCAGTGTCCAGCATGTCTACGGAAATGGCGATACGGAGCGGCGAATCCGGCTGTTTGAGTTCGTCGATGAGATCCTCGGCACGCGGCTCGTAGTGGTCGATGACCCGGCAGAATTTGCCTCCGTATTGGGGAAACAGCTCATCAAACAGATTTCCGAGGAGTTTCGCGTGCTCGTGGTTGCGGGCGAAGATGATGGTCTTACCGAGCAGGTTTCCGTCTTTGACCTTGATGCCATGGTCCATCAAATTCCTGAGGATGTGGCGGTTGGTGTCTTTGTTAAAGACCACGCGGTCGACTTCGTGCTGTTCGTGCTCGATGGCATCGGGCTGAACTTCCTGCTCTTCGAGCTGCTCTCGCTGTTCTGCCGTCATCTGTGAATACTTGATGCCGCGGCGAAGGAAATCGGTGGTATGGCGGAAGACCCGGAATGGAACGAGATAGGGAGGCGTATGGCCAACGGCGTCCTCGTAGCTGAAGAAAACGGTTGGGTCCCGGTCATCGCAGGCGAACAGCTCGAAGGTGTTTCGTGAAATGAACTCCACCGGCGTGGCGGTCAGCCCGACCTGGTAGGCGTCAAAATAGAGGAAGAGGTCACGATACCGGTTATATATGCTGCGGTGGGATTCATCGGCAATAACGAGGTCGAAGAAGCCGACATCGAAGCTGCCGTAGACTTTCATCATTGCGGGATAGGTGGCCAGGTAGATCCGGTTTTCGCGGTCCTTGTAGGTCTTGGATGTGACGTAGGTTAGGGGTTCGTCCGGCATGAACTCGTTAAAGACATCCTTTGCCTGCTTACGCAACTCACGCCTATCGCAGAGGAACAGCACACGTTTTGCCCATCGGGCACGGCTGAGGGCCTCACAGAGCGCTACAGCGACACGTGTCTTACCGGTGCCCGTGGCCTGAACAATGAGGGCCTTTCTCTGTTTTTGGGAGAAACGCTCGATGACGCGTTTGACGGCTTCCATCTGAAACATGCGGCCCGCAATGATGCGTTGGCCTTCATCGACGATGATCTCATTGGGTGCCTTCTTGCCCAGACCGGACTTGGACTTGAATTCAGCCTGTGCGGGCTCGGCAGCATTGAACTCCGTAACTTGCGGATCGGTTTCCTGTATTGCCGGACGCTGAAACATGAGGTATTCGAGACTGTCCTTGGAGTACATTCCGTAAATTCGGCGGGGAGGTTCGTCCATTGCATCGTTCCAAATGGTGGTCTCGTACCCGTTGGTATAGAAAATTATTGGGCGTCGTCCGTATTCCTTCTTGAGTCCATCGGCATAACACTTTGCCTGCTGACGGCCCGCGGCGGGATCCTTCGATGTCTTTTTTGCCTCGATGACGGCAAGAGGAAAACCGTTTTCCCCGAACAGGACGTGGTCAGCCAAGCCGGTTCCAGATGGAGTCGGCTGATGAAGGACTTTCATCTCCTGTTTGATTTCCTCTGTGTCTTTGCCGTTCGCGCCAATGTCCCATCCAGCGGATTCGAGTTCCACGTCAATGAGTCTGCGTCGGGTAGTCAGTTCATCGAAGCTGAGGGTCGAAGCGGCAGACTTGCTGTTTTCCAGGGCGGCACTGAGCTGTTCCTCGGTTGCTTTACTCTTGGTGGCTTCAGACCTGGTGAGTTCGATTTCTTCGAGGAGACGTTTGAGTTCGGCCTCCTGAGATGCGACTCGTTGAAGGAGTTCCTTCTTTTCGCGTTTAAGCTCGCCCTTCGAATCGTCTGTTGGTCTTACGGGCAGTTCGAAGTGCCCGCAGTCCTCCTGTTTGCCGTTTGCATAGACGAGGTGCAGCCAACAGGCAATGTCATATGCCTCTTCCAGCATGAGAACAGCAAGAGACTTCCCGGCCTGATTGCCGTGAGCGCCTTTGTTACCGTTTTTTCTGAGCGAATGAAGTTTGTCGATGGTGGTCGGATCGACAGCCTGCTTGAAGGAGGTGTCATTCAAGAGGTCAACGAATTGCCAGGAATACCCCTTCGTAAGTCCATGAACATGATAGATGTAATCGACCACCTGTTCTGAAAAAGTGCGCAGTTTCACCAGACAACTGGATGGGTCTGGAAAAGCATACTGTTCAGCGAAAGATCCAAGAGTCGCCAGCTCTTTCCACTGTGTTCTGAGGAATTCAAAATTCTTAGAGGCCATACCGATTCGCCGAGGTTCTTCGGAAGTGTGGCCGGATTGTAACGCTGAAAGGCTCATCGCAGAAGCAAGTGTTTGAGGAACTGACTTTCGTTGTCAGTTGGCTTATACAAGCTCCATGCCAAACCTGCGATGAACGTCATTCGTGAAAGCGAGGTCAGCTCAGCCCTTATCCTTCAAATGCTCCAACCCTCTGGCTCTTAGCTGATTATTGAGACGTTGATAACTCTCGTAGCCAAGCAGCTCTGCGGCTGTGGACATGACACTGCCGGCTTCCTCCATAGCCCTCTGCAGATAATGGCTTTGCACATCATCAAGCAATGCTTTGAGGCTGAAGCCATCACCGAGTTCATGACCCAGAATGTCCTGGGGTGATTGTGGAACGGCCTGCAAGCATGCACGAATATCTGCGGGCTGGATTACATTTGATTCACTCATCACAGCCGACTGGACAAGAGCGTTCTGAAGTTGGCGCACGTTCCCGGGCCAATCATATTGCCTAACAAAGTTTATTGTTGAAGGAGAAAGTTGTTTGTGTACGAAGGTGCCGCCTTCATTCGGTAAATTTGCATTAATCTGTTCGAGCAGGTGCTCAGCGATAGACTCGATATCCGCTTTGCGTTCTCGGAGAGCCGGTAACTGTATGGTGATAACTGCCAGGCGATAGTACAGGTCTTCTCGGAACCGCCCGGCTTCAACTTGTTTCAAGAGGTTTCTATTGGTGGCCGCAATGATTCTCACATCACTGGTTTCATCTTTTGTGGAACCCAGTGGATTGAACACGCGAAAACACGGTGAAGCGCCTGGAGGCGGCTGGAGCACTCGCAGCAACTTCGCCTGGACTTCAGGCTCGCACTCCCCGATTTCATCCAGGAAGATAGTGCCCCCATCTGCCGTCTTGAAAAGGCCGTCATAACGGTTGACTGCTCCCGTGAATGCTCCCTTGGCGTGGCCAAACAAGATAGATTCGAGCAACTGACTGGGCATAGCCGCACAATTCACCGCATGGAACGATTTGTCGCGTCGACTGCTGCTCTGATGGATGGCATTCGCAAACATCTCTTTACCAGTGCCGCTCTCTCCAAGAACAAGCACCGGCACTTCCCACAAGGCCGCTCGGGAAGCGCGGCCGGCAGCCAGACGGATTGCTTTGCTGCTGCCAATAATCGACTCGAATCCTTTTCCTATTTCCTGGGGTGACTGCGAAGAAAGCTGTTGGAGACTACTTGCCGTACCACGAAGAATTTCCGGTACGTAATCCAGAATGATGTCGAACGGAATCTCTTCTTTCGAGACCCCTTCTCGTACTGTCTGATAAAAGGTCGCAGGATACTTCGTCTTGCCCAGGAGAACCCACACCGCGGCCATGGCCGGCGTGCCTGAACTCAAATGGATGCACAGTTCTGTTGAACCAGGGCGTATGGTGCCGACGACTTTACCAAGGGCTTCATCCGTAGCCTGAAACACTTCTCCGTAATTGATAGGGCTCTGAATTTCGACCTTATGGGTTATCGGCTTGCAGCCGAGCCATCGAGCGAAAAGACGATTGGTCACTTCCGTGTAGTTTGTGAGCAGATGCACCCTCTCGAAAGATTCGACTGAAAGGAGGGTCTTTATCGGGCCCAATCCACCAAGTGCTATCTCTCGCCTTGCATCTCTCAAAACAGAGTCACGGTCGGAACCATCAAGGTCAGAGGCCATGCACGCTAGATCCGTGGCCCCAATCCAGGAGAACAATAAGCGGCTATCTGTTGGCATAAGTTAATTTGTGGTCTGCATAACCAATGTTGTCTATTCGAGCAAAGGATAGCACGTAGCGGTGTGCAGGCACGACCATCATGGCGGGCTGAATCATGAACCTAACGAATCAAAGGGCTTTCTAAGAGCCATGGGGCCAGGCTTGCGTTTGACACCCTCAATTACCAATCAAATGGCCCCTCTGGACCTATAACCGCTGAGGGAGGGTATCCTTCCTTCATAGAGAGTTGTCTATGTCCGAGACATCAATCCCGCCTTTGCCGCAGGCCGTTCTCGACTACGGAGAAAACAAATATGCCGGAACAGCGATGGACGGTGTGTTTATCTGGATGTGGGAGGAGTTGTGCCGCAGATCGGATAACCAGATCAAGGTTGTAAAGCAGGAACGATATCTCGGCCGCCTTACGCAAGAGGAGAGGTTGTTTGCCCTCTTGTAGCTTCAGATGGATCAAATAAAGATCGGCCTCTATGAGGGGGATGTGTCGAAGAGTGATGAAGCGAATGCCAAGTTCGTCTCATTTCCATCCTGGTCACCGGGCTATCTACCTCTACGGGGATTGCTGCTATGGCAGAATGATGAGCTGGTAAATGAAACTCTGGTCGGAGTCTTTAAGAGGGTTGTGTGAGCCCCAAGTGTGATGAAGACGTTTTCACATACTGGAGTTGGCACATGAATAACAGAGACAGATAAACAGACCGTTTCATTATCGGTGGGACGTGTCAAGGTGAAGCCACCGCCACCTGAGCGCCAAATGACCACATGGCCGTAAAGGCAGGTGGTACCAAACAGATAGAGTACCAAGTTCAAGGGGGATTCAGGATTCAAGATTCTCTGCCCCTTTGTACAACTGAAGGATCCTGTCCAGGTTCTGGTTCTTAGCCCGAGACCGAGGAGTTTCTGCGGATGCGGCCCCTGAAGGGGCGCGCGAACTGCAGGACTGACATGCCTGAAGAGGAAGGCTATCTTGTGACGCGATTGCGTTGAAAGCAGGCCGTCACATCAACACGGTAACACCGTACGCTTCGAAACGGGTGTCCGCGGTCACGATCTGTAAACGGTTCAGGATGGCCGTCGCTATCAGGAAGCGATCGCACGGGTCCTTATGGATGGGGGGAAGTTCGGTGGCCTTCACACAGATGTCGAAGTCGAGCCCGATGAGAGACAGGTGGTGATGCTCGACAATTCGCTCAATCCACTCCAGGGGAGGCACAGGGAGTTTCAGCTTACCGGCCTGGCACTTCAGGCCGATTTCGAAACCGGAAATTGCCGATACGTAGACAACGGGCTCCTCGTTGATCCGTTCCAGCGTTGGCCGACTGATCTTCTTCTGATCATGGACCAGCCACAGCAGGGCGCACGTGTCCAAAAGCTTTATTCGGCTTCCCCCCATTCCGCTTCAGACAGGTCCTCCGTGGGATCATAGGTTATCGAGATCTTGCTCATTGTCGGGTGGCGCTTGGTGCGGTCGTGCTTGCGATGGGAAACCAGGTTCGCCACGGGCTTCCCGTTTCGGCAGATCAGGAACGATTCACCGAGCTCCTCGATCTCCTGCAACATGGAGGACAAGTTGGTCTTGGCCTCATGAATGTTAACTGTGCGCATTGGTTTACCTTACATGAAAAGAACCGAAACGATTAGTTGAATGAGTTTAGTTTATTTGGCCCGTAACAGATCCGCCATCCTCAGACAATGCTGACTTGGTGGCTGAGATCGACGCAAGTGACGAAGAGTCGAGCCACCACATATTCCGAAGTCGGGTTGCTCTACCAAGAGGAGCGTGCAGGACCTGGCCGGTAAGTTGCCACTTGGCCCCCTGTTCTTCATTCTTCAAATTCGTACGGTGGATTCCGGCGCGCTGCAACAGTGGTCCCATGACGTCTATGTCGGGCGTGGTTCCGTGGGCTCCACCGAACCACCAGGAATAATAGGGTGAATCGTACCCGGCCTGGCGGGTATCCTTCGGATGCAAAACGAATGAGGCCCGGTGACGAATCAACTCGCGGCCATCCTCACCCGAAAGCGCAAACTCCACCGCGTACCAGCCGAACTTCTTCTGTTTGAAACGGACTTGGATGCTCCTTTCGACTCCGATCCCTGTGAACTTCACCTTCTGCTTGTGGTTTTCGAGTTCTCCGCCCTTGATGTCGGACACTTTCCAGCGCAGCGAATAATTGCCGGTCTGCCGCGGGCGCAAAAGTACGGTCATGCCTGCGGATTCGTCCGGGTCATAGACATTGCCGACTCCGGCCGGCTTCACCTGCATTTCAACGGGACTTTCTTCCAGGGTCACGCCAAAGACATGGACTGCACTTTTGGACAGGTGGTCCGGCTTGCTGGACAGGTTCCATTGCTGAGTGCTCTGTCTTGGCCTGCCGATCAGATCGAAGTCAAGGTGCGGGTTTGCCGTCTTCTCCTGGAACAGCACGTCTTGGATGAAGCCCACGTCGAGGGGAATCTCCACCAGATAAAGCGGTGCTTTGAATATCTTGCCGTCGGCTTTATAGCTCACCTCCCCCAGCTTGGACACGCCCTGCGTCATCAGCGCACCGTCGCGCGGGAGCGTGAGCGTAGTGGAGGCGATCGCCGGGCCGCGACCCACCGCGGAGTTGGAGACGAACCGGGTAAGCCGTGCGGTAAGAACCGGGATCTTGGCCGGGTCGTCCTCGACCGCGCAGATGGCGTAAGCGCGGATGTATTGCGCCACCGGCACGGACATCCGCAGCGTGTCAGGAATGCCGCTGAAGGCAGTACGAGCCAGGTAGAAGTCGCACTCCAGCGCCCAACTGCCTCGATGCTCCTTGACCACGCCCAGGTCGACGCTCTTAGCGCCCCCCACAACGTTGAAGGGGATGCCGTTGATTTCGCGTTTCCCTATACCCATCGGCAGAGGAGCGCTTTGCATCACCCCGGGCACCGCCATCACCGCAATGTCCAACGGGAGGAAGCGTCCGTCGGACTCAACCGTTCCCACAAATTCGCCTTCGATGGCGCCGTCCGGTTCCAGCTCGAAGGCAAGCGTCTTCGGCCGCTTGTCGTCATCGTGGCGCCCGGCGTAACGGCCGTCGATCCAGTATTGCACCCCACTCGGGCCGAGCCTCAGCTCGAAGTGAAAGAAAGCCTGCGAGGCGGGTGTAAAGCGTTCCCAATGCTTCGCTATTCTCCGCAAATCAAGTTCATCGTAGCAGGGGGCGTCCGGACGAATGTGGCGGACCAAACTCCAGTCGTCCTTTGCCCGCGAGGGAGGGTGAGTAAGCCCCATCACCCAAGATTGCCAAAGCGTCGTTGGTGTATCGACATCCCAGGCCGCGCGAGGCTGCTCGCGGCGCTGTTCAGAACCAGAATGCAGCACCATAGCGCGGAAGATTCACGACACCGGTGCTTGGCCCAACTGATTTCTCCAACCAGTGGTTGGAGTTCTTCGTGGCCGTGACATGCGAGATAGAGCTGCCGCATGTACCAAAGATTTTGCGCCGAGAAGCCCCGGACCCCAGGGAACTCCGCCTGTAAGTCGAGGGACAGACGTTTTACGACAAAACGTAGGATGTGTTCTCAACTCCTCGAAGTTGACCTGCAGTTTTCTCAATCCTGTTTGGACTGTCTGCATCCTCAACGATTCCACTCAACAACCACCATGTCGTGCACTTCGAAGTCTCGCAGGCGGGCGGTGACGCCGGTCTCCGTTGGACTGAACGTGACCTCCGTGTTTGTGTCCGGATAGAAAATCCGCTTTACCGTTTTGCCGGCCGGTGAATGCACGGACACGGACGCTCCTTTTACTCCGAGCGATTTTGTGTCGTAGTCCAGCAGGTGGATCATCCAGCGGCTTTGCTCCGGCTGCTGTCTTACGGTGAGTTCGATTTCTTTGGAAACGCCGGTCAGCTCTACCGGCAGAGTTGCCTTCTGATTCGCCAGGCCGCCTTTGATCATGGCGGTGAGCAATTCGCGGACGTTTGGCCAGAAGGCGAGGGCATTGGGAAACATTTCCCATTCGGATGTGACGTGGCACAAGCCGGGAACCATCGGCGTCCAGAAGTAGCACAAGCCTTTTCCGACCTTGTTGACGGTCAGGGCGGGGTCTCCGTTGGCGAATGCCGCCAAGACTTCCGCTGTGGTCGGTTTGGTCTTGTCGTAACCGAGCGGCATGTCGTATTCGCAGGTAGCGCCGGCGGTGATGCCCGGCAGGTATGCGCCGGTCTTGTTTGCCACGGTATAGGTTCCGATGGATTTCACTGGCTTGAGGTCGCGATGGATGTAATTCTTGAAATTTTCAGGATTCAGGCCGGGGACGATGGGCAAAGGCTCCGCGCCTAGTTTCCAGTAATAGGTATCGATTTTCGAAGCGTCTGAAACTGACCCGTGGCCGACATAGTCAGCGCCGAGCATGTCGGCAAGGTGATAGTTCTTCTGCACTCTCCCCCATTCGTCGAACAGCGAAAAGGTTCCCGAAGTAATCAGCGTGCCACCGGCTTCAACCCAACTTCGCAACAGGGCAGCCTGACCTTCGGTCACGATTCGGGCGTCTGAAAGAACCAGCACGCGATATCGAGCGAGCTTCTTCTGAGTCAGCGTTTCCGCCCACAAGACGTCCGTCGGCACATGCGATTGGTTCAGGGCCGTCCACAATGCGGATTGATGCTGCATCCAGCCCTGGCCCAGGCCGCCGATCGAAAAATTGACCGGATCAAATGCCAGAATCGACAGCTCGCTGATCACCAGTCCCACGTTGGAGGCGGATTCGGGGACGGCCAGGTATTCCCGGATGTTCCGGGCCTTCTGGAATACCTTCGTGGCGTTATCCCAGCGGGAGGCGTCCCAGCTCCAGAGGTCGTAGGGCTGCTGCTCGAAAATGTGAGTCAGCGCGAAATTGTAGAAGCATTCACCGTGCATCAGATGCTGGGCGAATCCGCGGAGATCATGTGCCGGAGACGGGCTGTACCAGTTGTAGAATTCGCTCATGGCCGGTCGCGCCTCGCCGTCCTTGAACATTTCCATAAAGAAGGAGTTGAAACGGCCGAAGCATTGATAGGTCTCGGGGCCGTTGGCGTCGATCACTGCGCCCGCCCTGGCGGCAAACCCGGGGTACTTCACGGGCTGCGCTGCGGAAACGCTGTAGGTGAAGGCGCAGCCCTTGCGCACGCCGTGCAGCCAGTCCTGGGATTCCTGCCACGAGCCAAGCAGTCGTTCGGAAGCGCAGTTCAAGAATTCCGCTTTCAACGTCTGCGGAACCACCGTCTTGCTCCAGGTGCTCCAGTCCGTGCCGGCGACATCGAAGTCCGCCGGCACTTCGAGTTTCTTCCGAAATTCAGCGCCGTGCTTGTTCTTGAGCCATGCCTCGAACTCGTCGCCGGGTACGCTCAGGTCGGGATAGGTTTCCTCCCACCAGAAGCCGTGGAACGCCGGGACGTCCTGGAATCTCAACAGGACTACGTCTGCGCCTGGCTTTTCAACTCCATGCAACCCATAGCCGGCGGAGACCTGTCTGCCGCCGAAGGTGTTGCCACCCGCGGGCATGATGTCGATCCAGAGCAGGTCAAATTCGCTCGCCGCCTGAACGAGTTCCACGTATTTCTCCGGGTCGGCATAATCCTGTTCACCCCATGCCTGGTGAACGCCAGTGAATCCTGCCTCCCACAAGTAAGGCCAAAGCCCCGCGTGATCGTCTGCGAAATTGACGTTGCGCAAAATGCTAACCCGTCCGGCCAGCGCATTGAACCGACGGGTCAGCCCGTAGAACTTGTCCTTCACCGCCAGGAAGTCGGCCTGCCTGACCCCGACTTCGCTGCGGCCGCCTGCCTTTATTTCCGCGATGGCGAGGGCCGCATGACCTTTCAAACCCAGGGATTGGGCGGTCGAATAGATGTTGGTGATAGTCTTATTACCACGGCGGCCCCACGGGAAATCGTCCGTCTCCTTTTCCAACTTCTCCAGCGCCGGAAGAGCGGCAGGATCGCCAATGTGACCCAGTGCACGGACCGCGGCCAGCGCCAGGCTTCGCTGCCGGCGATCTTTCGCATCCAGTCGCTCGACCATTTCCAGCAGAGGAGTAACTGCAGATTTCGCCTTGAGCCAGCCCAACGCCAGAATCGCGTTTTCGGCGGTGTAAAAGTCAGGATCTGGAAGTCGGGCCAACAGTGCTTTGGCGGCTTTCGCGTCGCCGATCTGACCCAGTGCCTGAACCGCGCGGCGCCGCATCTTCACGTCATCACCTTCTGTGAGTTTGCGCAGTTCTCGAACAGCCGCTTTTGATTGCATCCATCCTAAGCCCAGGATGGCATTCACCCGGACTCGTTCGTCGGAATCTTTCAACAACTTGATTAGGGGCCGAGCGGCTTTTCCGCCGCCGATTCGGCCGAGTTCCAGCGCGGCCCCACGCCGAATGGTCACATCAGCCGACGAGGTGTCCTTGACCAGCGCTGAAATTTTGGCGATGTCCGCTTCATGCTCCGCGGCGATGCGCTGTGCCTTGACGGCTCTTACGAGTGGGAACAACTCGCTGATTGCGGTGTCGGCGCGCTTTTTGATTTCGGTGAGACGCGTCGCCGGAAACAGGGATTCGCTCAACGTGTCCCGGGCATCCGCCGCCTTATTGGCCAGCAGTTCTTCCGCACTCAACCGACCGATGCGTGCTGCGGTATCGGCAAGGGCTTTTTTTGTATTGGCCTCGAGAATTGCGACCTCTTTCTTGAGCGCATCCATTTCTGCTCTGGCGCCATCACGCTTGTCACCAGCGAGGAACTGGCTCATGTATTCAAAGGTGTACAGGCGGCTCTCCAGGGGGACCGCGAGCAGATCACGCACCGAGGGAATCAGCCCGCAGCCTCGATCTGGTCCGCGTTCATTCACGGTCCAGTCCCAGAGCCGTTCACGGCGAAGGAATTCGAGGTCTGCCTGGGCCTGGTTTCTGGCCTTGTCGGCATCGGAAAGCTTCGGCGCGGCGTTCAGCCATTCCAGCATTTTCAGCAATGCCTGACGAGGGGTCCCCTGCATGGGCTCGGTCTTAGCGTCCATACCGATGAATCCGCCAAATATCAGGTAACGCCCTCCATGCACTTCGCCGTAGACCCCAACCGGATCTTCTCCGCTAACAGCGAACACTTTGCCCAGCGGCCCGACCTTGACGACGAGGTGGTCCCAGCCACCGGGGCAGAACGGTTGCTCAATCGCCTTGGCAAGTTCGCTGTCGCCAAAGGCAGAAACCCAGGGGCCGTTGACCCGGTTATACGTGGCGCCCACCTGTGGCAACAGGGGCCGGTTGGCGGTTCGCACGTATCCGCTGCGAAAGGCCCCGGCCAGGATGCCCTTGCCGCTGGCAACATATTTGACCATGGCCCGGCGCGCATTGAAGTCCGCGAACCAATACGCATTCCATCCGCCGGGCAGGAAGATCACGTCCAGCGCGCCGAGTTTGGCTTCATCGGAAAGATCCTTGCCCTGAAGGATGACCGTCTGCCAGCCTTCGTCGGTCAGTGTCTTCAACATACCTTCTGTAATGTACGACCGTCCGTCTTTCCAGAGGCCGACCGTTGCTCCCCAGGACGTGCCTGCCGCAAGCAACACGGTCAAAAACAGACACAAGTTCAATCTCTTCATACTGTAACCTCTCTCCCAATTTATTAGTGACGACTAAGTTCGTCAGGGCCCAAGTCTCACGATTCCCGGAAACTCAAGCCATTTACGTCCCTGGACGGATCACGCCGTTTACCAAGCAAATACGGTTTCGACATGGAATGAGTCATCCCAATGGCGAATCAGGTTGTCCCTTGGCCTCATCCCAATCGTAGTGTCGGCGGCATCCTTCGGTCAACAAACGTCCCGCTTATGCTGCCCGCAAACGTGATGATTGATGATCGGCATCCTTGAGGCGAAGAGAAAGACCTTGCCGGAAGCAGTTTCCGAAAAGGTTCGCCAGATCCTATCCTTCCAATCTATTCAAGTGATTCGCTGTTTATTTCGCGGCCGGAGACTGATCGAATGAGACTATCGCAGATCCTCTATCTGAAATGGCTGGCCGTTATGTTTGTGGCGGTGGCTTTGCTTTGCCGGCCGACTCACGCGGCCGAAACGCCTTCGTCGTTCGCCGAGCCGGCGACCGTGGATACGCCGATCCTTCGTATTCCGATGATGAAGACGCCCCCGAATATTGACGGCGCCATGGACGAAAACGAGTGGGAGGACTCCGCGGCGTTATCGGGGTTCTGGTATGACTTCAGCGGTGGGGCCGGCTTTCGATTCTTGGCGCCTGTCCAGACCCAACTCCAGGTGTACGCGGCTTACGATAAAGAGAATCTTTACCTTGCTTACACGTCGCCCGTGTATCCGGAGGATTCCTGGCTGAAAGCACGGGGACGATTTCCGGATGTTTACATGCATCCGCTCTACGGGATCATCTGGGACGACCACCTCGAACTGGAGCTGCGACCTTACCACGATCATGTGAAAGGCTTCCGGATGGGGCTCTACAAGTGGTTCACGAATCCAATCGCCACTTATTCGGATCAGTATTGGACCGTGGATGAGGGCGAAGGCCGCAAATGGGGATCAAAGGCTAAAATTCGGAGCAGCTTGACCGGCACACGCTGGATTGTTGAGTATGCGATCCCGCTCAAGGAAATGGCGCAGGGACACTACCAGGGGAACGACGATGACGGGAACCCCATCGTTAAACTTCCACCTCCCGATGAGACGGCTTACCGCTGCTGGTTCACCCGGGCGATCGGTGGCAACGGGCCTTTCTTCAATGCTACGGACAATCATTCCTGGAATACGACCAAAACGAAACTGGTCTTCGATTCACATGCGCCCAGCTTCCAGCTCACCGAAATGGGGCCGATTATGGAGGACATGATCGACTTACAATTGAGCGTGAAGAACCACAACTCACGTTCGGAAACAGTTCGAATCGGTTTCTTTATGGAAAGCACGGACGGCCCAATCTATTCCAGTTACGAATCGTCCGATCTGAAGGACGGCGTTCTGGAAATGGTGCCGGGCGAGTCAAAAAAGATCCGCTTACGGCAGCCTTTCCCGGGCATCAGCAAGGACAACAATGTTCTCTGGTTCGACATCCGAAGCGCCGGCCAACCGGCCAAGGTTCTGTTCCGCACGCGGCTGATGCGATTTCATTCGATGAACGGTGGGGAGGTCATCGATCCCTTCACCGGGCGCAAGATTCCTTTCCAGGAACGCCGGCTGGACGTGATTGCCAAATTGCGACCGCCGCGTCTCGACTTCGATTTTCGCTGGAATTTTTCCAGTTATACGAAACGGCTGAGTGGTGTGGTGGACAAGGGCATCCACGGCGCGAGCGAAGAGGCCAAGCGTGCAGTCGAAGCCAAGATCCGGATTCTGAAAGCCAATGAGGATGAGGATGTCGTAAAGGAAATGGTAAGCCCCTTCAAAGGTGAGTTTGCGACGTTTCTTTTCGGCGCTCCGGAACTTGTTCAGGGCGAGAAGTACAAAGTCTCACTGCTTCTTTTTGATGCGAACAAGCGAATCGTTGGCGAACGAAATCCCGATCCGTTTGTTTATGAAGTCCCCATCTGGCAGGGCAACAAGATAGGACTGGAGGATGTGGTTTGGGAGCCTTTCGAGCCGATCAAGAAGCTTGAGAATGGGTTCGAAACGCTGAAGCATCGCTTCACGTTGGCTCCGTCCGGATTGCCCGCGCAGGTCATGATCAAACCTGACGTTCGTGAACTCCCGCTCGAGAAGCGTGCGGGCTCTTCTCCGTTGACCGAAACCGAACTGATGGAATTGGGGCGCGGCGCGCAGTTGCGGTTGCCAATGCGACTCGAAGCAAGCATTAACGGTCAGCGATTAGCCGTCGAGGCAGTCGAGCCGGCGAAACTCGTACGAGAGTGGAAAAGCGAGTTCGAGTATGCATCCAAAGTGAAAGCCGGGCCTGTCCTGGCGGATCTTAATGTCCGATACGACTGTGACGGGTCGATGCACGTAAACATGAATTACGAGGCTGAAAATCAGGCCGTGGTCGAGGGGTTGGAGCTTGTGACCGATGTCGCGGGCATGGTGGACATGGTCGTCTCCGCAGTCCAGGGGGGCGGTATGCAGGGATCGGATCGATGGGAGTTGGAACTGCCGAAGGATGAGGGGGTGGTATGGGACAGCACGATGGTGGATCGGATGGAACTTTTCTATTCCCGCTTCGTTCCCTATTTCTGGTTCGGGAGCGCGGACCGCGGATTCAGTTGGTATTCCGACAGCGACCAGGGCTGGATTCTGGACGATAACGGGTCGACGATGAGTCTGGAAAGAAACAAGAACGGGGAGGTGACCTGGCGGGTCAAATTCATCAACCACAAGGCCGCGGTCAAAGGCAGGCGCTCGATTTCGTTTACCGTTCTGACCCATCCAGCCAAACCGAAACCAAAAGACTTCCGCAAACTCGCCTGGCACTACCAGGGAACGGTCGGGCTGGGGTACCAAGTGGAACCGATTGTTCTTACCGAGGACTACCTCAAGGAGCGGTGGCATTTTGCTTCGGGCGCTCCCAAGGAGCTGCCCTGGGAAAAGGCCGCGACCTGGCGCAAGGAAGACCCGCCCTGGGTGCGTTACGGACAGTGGCGAAACGTAGGCGTGTGCGATGAACTCGATCAGGTCTGGGAGGACAAGGCGACCTGGTACTTCGAGCAGCACATCCGCATCGGCCGAAGGACGGGGTGGTGGATGGACGAATACTGGCCAGTGGGCTTCGGACGCTCGGAGAATCTGGCCATGGGCAACGCCTACCTGCGCGATCCCGATTCTGTCAAGAAAGACGAACTGCCCTGGCAGAGCGCTTTTCTAACAACCACCATGCGACGCCACTACAAGCGACTCTCTCGCGTCTTTGAGACAAACAACGTGCCGCAAAGGCAGTGTGTGTGGTCGAACAATGAAGCAACGTTCCTCGAGTCCTTCGTCTGGGATACGCATCTTGTGGAAGGTTGCGGTGCGACAAATCGATCCTTCGATGTGGACATCCTGACGCAGTTCCCGATTTCACTTTACAAGTATTGGGCTCACCAGTTCACCGGACTCGTTACTCGTTTTCAGACCGATGCTGTTCATGCGTGGGCCGGCGATGACAAACGCCTGGATCGGCAGTACATGGGCATTGCTCTGACTCACGATATCGGCCACGAGCCGAACGGGCCGCATGGTGCCATCCAGCACCCGGAGCAGGCGGTTCGATTACTGAAGGCGCTCAAAGATTTCGGTTACTTCGAAGACGAGAATACCGAGGTGATTCCTTACTGGCGGAACGGGAAAATCATTCGCTATGGCCAACCTCCAGAGCCGGGAGACGCCTTCGCCTTGAGCACGAAGAATCCGCTCGGACAGGTGTATGTGACGGTGTATCGTCGGCCGCTCGAAAACCAGCGAGGTTACAAAGCGCTCATTGTCATCTTGAATGGCAGCGAGCAAACCATGCGTGACCAGCTGTACCTCGCTCAACCGGAACGGATCTTCGGCGGCCCGAACCGGTTAACGACCGGAGAAATCCTGAAGGATTATGATCTTTCGTTTCTGCCCGAAAACAGCGACTGGGGGCGAAAAGGATTGCAGGGCGCGGTGGACAGACTGTCAGACGAGTTCACCTTTAATCCGGCTGCCTTGAGAGACCTGGAAGATAATGGTTTTGTTCGGCAGATGAAGTCCGACGGCAAGATCGAAGTCTACGGACGGATCCACATTCCAAGACATGACTACCGGGTTTTTTATGGGTATGGAACAAAATAAAAAGGAAGATTTCAGCACCTTGAATTCTGCACGGAATAGACTGCCATATCTGCTCGGTTTCTCCATTGGGGCCTTGTTGTTCTCAACGGGTTCGAGCTACGCGGAAGAAGGCAAAGACTCGGATGTCCCAGTCATATTCGATACAAAGTCTGAATTGCCTGATTGGGCCGGTAACCGCGTCAAGGTCGTTTTGAAAGAGCTTCCGGAAGGATACAAGGTCAGGGTCAAGAAACGGCATCATTATGATTCCGGGAACCACAGGTCGTTCTACGCCGCGGAGGTCATTACACCTCTGAATCCGGAAGGAAAGCCTGATGGAATAGAACTTCACTTCAGCGACTGGTACCAGCAGGCTTCCCGCAAGGTGCCCTACAAGAACGGGGTCATGGAAGGGACGGAGCAACAGTTCCTCATCACCCAGGTATGGAATGACGAGGGCAAGCGTATCGAGAACAAGTGGTATCTTCTGGCCGAAGTTCCCTGGAAGAACGGCCATCTTGAAGGAAAAAAGAAGACGTTCCACAGCAACGGCAAGCTTGCCAGCCAGGCCGATTATGTAAACGGACAAGTGTCAGGAGAGAGTCGCTCGTTCGATGAAGACGGCAATCTGACTCGGCTGGCCCGCTACAAGAACGGCGAGAAGGATGGAGAGATGATCGATTACTGGCCAAACGGGAAGCCTCGCCGCGTGGTACCCTACCGTCTGGGGAAAGTGGAGGGTATGGCCAAAGAGTTCTACCTGAGCGGCCCCATCAAATGGGAACGGCCGTTCAAGAACAATCTTCAGGACGGCACAGAAAAACACTACGAAGAGGATGGCACACCGACGAAGGTCAAATACTGGGTGGATGGAAAGGTAGTCTCGAAAGAGGAGTTCGAGAAGACGCTGTAGAAATCATCCCTCGCCAAGAGCAGTGGAAGGCAACATAATTGGACGTTGGTGTGTCGTTCTCAACCCAAATGAGGGATGAGCAATGCTCTGCGAGAGATGCAAAGAAAAGACTGCAGTCGTCCATATAGTGACCAACCCTCAGGACACGAGAATCAAGCGGGAAGAGCACTACTGCGAACAATGTTACAAGGACCTGTGTGAGCGGAATGATGAGGAAGAGGCAGGAGCGGAAGTAGAGGCGGCCATTGGACGAAAGGGGGAGGATGAGTGGGATGTGGAGAACATGTTAATGGAGTTCACCGAGTCCGACATCGTCTATCAAGGGGACGAGTATCCGGTGAAAGCGCGATCAATCGATCTCGCCAGCCTTGAGGAACTGCCCAGGAGTAAGCCTATCGTCAAACTGCTCAATCTAATTCTCCTCCAGGCAATCAAGGACGGTAGTAGCGACATCCACTTCGAGACCTACGAAGATTCCATCCAGGTCCGATATCGGGTGGACGGAGTGCTCTACGAAATGATGCCCCCACCCAAGCATCTGGCGCAGGCAATCATCAGTCGAATCAAGGTAATGGCGCATCTAAATATAGTTGAGAAACGCAAGCCGCAGACTGGCAGAGTCAGACTGAATGTGGGTGAGAAAGGTCTTGATCTCATCGTCACCACAGTGCCGGTCCTTGAGGGGGGAGAGCTGTACCATTCGCGTTATCCCGACCGAAACAAGAGACATCGAACTGAGTCAGATCGGGCTTGACAGCGGAGATTTGGCCACGCTTGAAAGCTGGCTCTCGATGCCACACGGCGTGATACTTGTCACCGGTCCCAGCGGAAGCGGTAAAACGACCTCGCTTTACTCAATGGTGAATCACCTCAAGTGTGAGAAGAAGAAAATCGTCGGCATTGAAGAGACGGTGATGACCGAGCTTCAAGGGGTCACCCAGATGAAACTGCGGCCGGATCTCGGATTCGGTTACGTCCAGGCATTGGAGACAGCACCATTGATGGCCTGCGACGCGCTCTACGTCGCGGAACTGCCGGATCCGGAAACCGTCAACGCCGCCCTGCAGGCCGGTTCGACTGGCTGCCTGGTACTCTCCTCCTGCCCTGCGGATGGCGCAGCCGAAGCCATTACTCAGTTCCTTCAGATGAATTGCCGCCCTCACCAGATTGCCTCGATCATCGGCGTCATCAACCAACGGTGGGTGCGCAAGGTCTGTGAGAATTGCGCCGAAGAAGTCACCAGGGATCAGCTAGCGCCAGCCGAGTTGGAGATTCTTGGCGAGATGGAACTGGTTAGAATTTTGAGGGGCAACGGCTGCGAATACTGCAACAACACAGGATTCCGGCACCGCATCGCCAGCTACGAGTTACTCGAAGTAAACGACGCCATCCGAGAGGCCATTCACGCTCGAGCCTCCACAGCGGAAATACGAGAAGTCGCATGACAGGCGGGTATGACTTCCCTCAAAGACGACGGCCTCAGGAAAGTCGAAAGTGGGCAAACTGCTTTCAGCGAATTGGCAAGGGTATTTGGGTGATGACCAAGAGCTCTGCTGCTATCCCAAAGGGATTATACAAACGGATACGGACGAGCTGAAGATGCCAATGCCAAAGCACTCTTAGGGCTCCGGCCAAAATTATGTTGCCACCTTCAATAGCCCCGAAGGGACGGAGGCAATTAGCCCCAGGTTTCAACCTGCTCTTTACCCACATTTTTCTTCAACCCCGAAGGCGGTTGTTTCTTACAGCCCAGGGTTGGGAGGCTTTGCGACCAACCCTGGGGTTTTGAGGGATCTG
>JAQBXN010000136.1 GCA_027625095.1 Planctomycetota bacterium
TACGGTCCTGTCCATCGACATGGGCAGCACCAACCTGACCATCGAAGCCGAAACGATTCGATTGTCCGCCGGACAGACCATCACCAGCTCCGGAAATGTGGCACTCCTGGCCACCGCACAGGATGGCGCCACCATCACCGACGCCAGCCAGATTGTGAACCGGGCGGCAACCGTGACCATTGAAGGAAACATCAATACGACCGGAAACATCACCCTTTCAGCCGAGGTTATCCGGAATATCGACATCTCCTTCTCGAGCCTCTTGACGCTCACCCTGGCTGGTTCATCCGTGGCAAAAGTCGAGGTGAAATCCGGCACTCAGCTTACCGCGACTGATTTGCAGATAAGTGCTACAACTCGGGGGACTGTCTCGGCTGAAAACTCCCTCTTCTCAGCCTCAAACAAATTAACGGATAGCGCCCTCGCATCCATCGATGGCTCAGTTATGGATGTAGTATCTCTTACTATTAACGCCCTACGGTCGACGGAATATACAGTCAAGGGCCGGAACGCTTTCAACGAGGTGTCCGGGGATGCAAAGGCCACGATCAAGAACAGCACGGTCGATGCCGAGTCCAGTGGAGTGACCGTCTCGGCGGAGAATGCGGCGAAGTTCACCGCGGAATCCCCCGAATTCCTCGTCAACCTGGACATTCTCTCCTCCCCCGTTTCCATTGATTTCTCCGCGGGTCGCAACCATCTGACCGGGGATACGGAAGCCTCCATCAGCAATTCCACTGTGACCGTGACCGCCAGTGGCAGCATCAACGTCCTGGCGAAAAGAAACCTCCAGGTGAAAGCCAGGGCGGAAACGGATTCCATCGTGGCCTCGACCGCTCTCCCGAACAGCTACTCGCTCAGCCTGAACGGCACCTATACTTCAAACACCGTCCTGGGCGACGTGAAAGCTTCCGTCGAGGGCAGCACGGTTTCGACGACCGGGACTGGGGACATCGTGGTCGACGCCCGGGATGTGTCCGCCCTTGACGCCAGATCCGGCGTCAGCGCAAAGTCCGATTTGGGCAGCCTCACCTTGAATTCGATAGCGTCTTCCATCGGCCCCTCTATCGCATTCAACAGCATGGGATGGGACCCGGGTAACGTGCTGTTTGCCGCCCTCGACGCCCTGCTTGGCACCAGCCTGGGCACCGAGGACCCAGTGCAAGTATTAGCATTCATCGTTAATTCGAGTGTTACCGCCGGGGGTGACCTCACCGTCATCGCCCGCTCCGAAGCGCAGCTCAACGCGACCATCAGCAATGCTGCCGAATCGACAGCATCTTCCCTGTTCGGCGCATCGGGCATGGCGGTCAGCGGAATCCTGGCCAGCAACATGGTCAGCAGCGCCGCCAGGGCCTATATCGATTACACCGGCATAACCCCTGGCCAAGTCCAGGCCGGTGGCACAATCACTGTCTCCGCCGAAGATAACTCCGGATCGGGGATCTATCCCCGCGTTCGACGAGAGTGCTCGCGGCAATGAACGCCAACCCAAACCAGATCATCTCCGCCGTGAGCAAAAGCTCAGCTAGCCAGGATCAAAACCATCTCATGGACGCGGGCGCCGGAGAAGATGAAGGTTACGTCGTCACCGAAAACAACGGCCGAGCCAAGAACACCGGCAACGCCTCGATGGATAACACCGAATCGACCACTGTGAATAATTCGGTGAGTCTGCTGATCTAGAGGAAGGGTGGAAATGGGGAAGAGCGGAAGAATAGAAGTAACGTCGTAGCTTCGGTTCCAAGGCCGAAGTTCTGTCTGTTCCGGCGGCAGGCGGGAAATCGCGGCGGCCAGGAGACCACCACTACGGCAGAGGCCCTTCTTCATCCGCATTCATCTTTAGCCGTGGCCCTCTTCATCGACCTCTTAACTTTCTACAAACCGGCACCATACCTCAGTCTGCGTTTCGGGCGTACATCCCTGACCTGATTCACCGTGGGTGTATAGGATGAGAGGCTTCTCGACAGGATGAAACGGACCCGACTTGGAGATGTTCGGAAGCCAGTTCCCTTTAGCCTTGTCCGGGATGCTCACCTGCCTGCATTCGAAAGAATCAGTGCCGGGCGAAGAAACCAGGTGGAAGACTTCGCAGCAAGGATGCCCCCACCAGTTGTGAGCACTGACTTCATTTTTGATGACGGATGTTAGAAGCACGTGAATTCTGTCCTGTGAATCTATTGTCAGAACGCCATCAACAGCGCCACATTCGGCAGGCAGGTACGATTCAAGATTTTGCGTGGTCCATCCTCCACCGTCCCAGCAGGCAAGGAAAACATCCCAGGACTCGACACCCGAATTTTTGACCAGAGCCCTTAACCGTCCGGAGGAATCCAATGCGATACCATCGACGTACATGTTTTCTCCATTCGGGGGGATGGCAATTCGGTCTTCATAGGTGGCCGGCGTCTCGACCGCCTGTCCGTTCAAGTCCATCCATGTCCTGCCCGCGTCTTGAGTTTTGATCACTCCCATCCCGTAAGAACGCATTCGCGATTTTTCGCCTGCTACCGGATGATTGTCTCCGCCGCCCACGTTGTAGAAATGACAGGCGGCGTAAATCGTACCCCCGGCGTCACAGGCAACGTGTCCGTAATGGTGAGTGTACTGTGGCGCAATTTCCTGATGCATCAGGACTTTGGCGGAAGTCCACCCACCGTGCTGCCGCTTCCGGTGGAATACGGTGCCGGCCGGGCTTTCACCTCCACGGCAGACGACAATATCGTAACCGTCAGGAGCATGCACAATGGTGGGGCCGGTAGCGTTGTATCCGAAATTTTCTTCGCGCTCCCAGTTCGCGAGGCTATTGGGCTCGGACGCGATCGCCCACTTGATTCGCGCCTGGTTCCATTCAGCCCACCAGCCATGTGGGCCCCAGACGATCCGGATACGGCCTTCAGCGTCGGCGGTGATGGACGGATTGGCGTGGTTGTCGCAACCTTGAAACAGTCGAAAGGTTTCGCTCCATTCGTTTGACGCATGGTCAAAGGTCCTGCCGCACACCACCGAGACTGCGTCCAGCCAGACGACATGAGTCTTGCCATCCAATGTGATGACCTTGTTGCCCCAATTGTAGGCGGTCGCCCTGGTAGAGCCGGAACGGGACAATAGAAATGGCTCGCTGTATTCAATCATGATGAGGCTCTAGCTGACTGCCGCCTGATCCTTCTTGAGGCAGGTGGAGGAAGAAGAAAACCTGAAACAAATGGTTCTCGAAACTGAGAAGCACATTGGAAACGAAGATGTTGTCCACTCTCTGCACTTTAAGGTGAAGGTGCTTATTCAGCCTTCTTGATCTTCTTCGGCCTGGGCTGCTTCGTTTTCGGCTCCTTGAGAGCATCCTCGGTTCTGGTTCGCTTGGGCCTCAAGGTGTTGATCTCCTGGTACAGTTCGGAACGCCGGGTGACAAGTTCCTTGTACTCCGGATCTTTCTCCCGGGCCTTTGCTTCCGGGACTTTAACGGCATCACGAGACGCTTCATCCGCGGTCTTCACAGACTCAAGCAGGTCCTTCAGGTCTGCATCCTTCCAATGCGGCCGGGATTTCGTCAAGACGTCTTTCTCAGCAGTCAAGTAATCCTTAGCTGCCGCACCGCTGACCATCTTCAATTCCGCCAGTTCAGCCTTGGCTTTTTCCATGACCGCGTTCAGTTCGTCCTCCTTTTTCTTGCTTGCTTCTATCTTGGACTTGAGAGCATTCCGGGAGTCGAGCAGTTCCTTGAATACGGGATTCTTTTCAGCAATTTTTAAGTAGACAGCTTCTCTGGCATCCTGTGCTTCCCTCAGTTTCACCCTTGCTACCTCGTTTGCGGCCTGGATGTCCGGGTCCTTGTCCAACGCTTCCTTCTTCGCCGCAAGCTTCTTGGCGATCTCCCTTGCCTCCTTCATCAGGGCGGCAGATTTCTCTTTGTTAGCGTCACTGGCTTCCTGGGCGAAAACCGGCGAGAGACACAAGAGTACCAACAGGGAAATGCAGCTTGAAACGCGCATCGGAACCTCCTTTCAAAATATTTGCGGTTGTACGAACTGTCACGCAGGGGGCGGGGATTATAGTGACCTACCCTCTATTTCCAATCGGAGCCAACTGGTCATCTGGTGACTAGAGGTGGTGTCTTGGAAAGCATCGAAACTATTCACCAGTGATGCGTCGCAACGTAAGACCTTCCATTGAAGCCCTATAAGTAAACGGTTCGACAAAGTTTCGTATGGCACATCATCTGCGGTTTACGCAAAGCGATCCCACGCTTCTGCCTGCTCTGCTCGAAGGCCATTTGTTAAATCCGGAGTCTGTTATGCACGTTGAATATAAAATGAATTCCCAGGAAGCCGTTACATCCCGCCATCTGAATCGCGTCAGAAAAAAGCTTCGTTGTCTTGGCTGTGGAAGAGAAATGATGACAGACCGCTGCCACCGATTCTGCAACAACTGTAAGAGACGCAACGAACGTCAATAAACTTCGGAGGCGGTGTAGCAGCGGCACACCTTTCGCCAATTGAATCCCACAAAGTTCACGGCTCTCCGAGGATCTTCCGAGTCCGGCGACTCTGGACTGGACTGCCTCCAGGGCCGATAGGGGCCGTGAACTTTCTTTTCTGTTACTTTCCACCCGGAAAGTTTTTTGTTTAGATGGGCCGGTCAACCCTCCCTTGCAACAGGAAAGAAAATTACATGAAAACAGGCGCACCACACCGAGAAGAATCTGTGAGAGAAGTCCGCTGGGAACGCATGTTTCCCGACGAACTTGAGAAGGCATATGAGAATTGCCCTCTCGTCTATCTACCCTATGGCCTCTGCGAACCGCACGGCCCTCAAAACGCCGTGGGACTGGATGCGCTCAAGGCGCACGGCGTCGCCTGTCGTGCTGCCCGTGAACATGGTGGTATTGTGGCGCCCCCGGATTACTGGCACATTCACGAAATCGGCGGTTATGCATCCTGGGCCCATAAAGCAGTCGGGCAAGTGCAACGATCCTGGCTGACCTGCGTGCCGCCCTGGATTCACTTCAAGAACATCTGTTACCAGATACGTCAGATCGATCAGCTCGGGTTTCACGCCGCTATCCTGCTGACGGGCCACTACGGGCCCAACTGGCAGGATCTGGTCAAACTGATGGAACTCATTCAGCCTTACGTAGGCGCCCGCCTTTACGGCCTGCCGGATTTTCAGGCGAACCAGCCGGGGTTCGACAACGATGGCAACAGCGGCGGTGACCATGCCGGACGAGTAGAGACCTCTCTCCTCTGGGCGATCGAGCCTGACTGTGTGGATATGTCTCGCATGCCACAGGAGAACGAACCTGGGCCCCACTTCGCCATGGGCGGCAACGCCTTCCAATCAAACCGCCGGACCGGGGAACGCATGGTAATCGATGAAGTACATTGGCTGGGCCAAAAGGCACGCGAACTCATGAAAGAATTCGAGCGACTGCAGCCGGAACTTCGCCTGACTACATTCGAAGAGGTGGAGATCATGTGGGAGAAAGCAGTGAAGCCGCATATAAGTGAATTCAAGACCATGGCAAGAGATTTCTGGGGCCGCGAGCCTGTGCCGGAGGACTCGGTCTGGTATAAGAATTCAGGGATGCCGGACGGAATGGCGTAGCAACAAGCTCCCACCCACTTGCTGACCAGGAGTTGCAAGCAACTGGCCGCCAATCTCAATCTCTAGCAATTTGGGCCTTGTCGATTGGATGGTCTGGCATGGAATTCTTTAGAGACATGACTCTGTGGCAGAGCATCTGTTCACCTTCCTCAAATCCGACGGGGCCAGGAAAGACTTGACCACCGCGGCTCGAATATCGCATAGCACAGATTCAAACAGATCGAGCTCGTGCAGGGCGGCCCACCGGGCTGAGTTGGAGGCATTTCCACGGGTGGCGATAGTTCCACTTTCAAGACAACCTTTGGAATCCGGCACAACACGACTGCATTTTTGATTTTTTGGCTCAGAGCTGAGGTAAGACACCGAATATCGGGCCGGGGCGGTCGTTCCTCAGATATGGCTCGGGTTTCCGTACGAAATCACGGTCAAATTAGGCAATTCCCATGGTCTTGACCTCCAGAAGGAGGATTTTGTCCGGCTCTTCCTGGAAGCCGGGTTTAAGCGACGATCTGGACTGCAAGCGACTGAAAAGGAAAACCAATGACGACCCCAAAGGTTGAATATCCTGAACGTCCCCGGCCTGCTTATACACTCTGGAATATGGAGGGAGAGACGAGAGGTGCATGGTCGCCTCGCTGGGTTAAACAGGCATCGCCCAGGAGGGGCTGGTGGCCTGAAACCGTGGCTCTTGCTTTTTGAAACTACCACAATTACCTTTGCAATTTATTGAAATTCTGGTGCTGTCAGGCTTCTTAAACTCCAAAGACCCATTGAAGTTTAAGGCCATAACTTCGTCGGGCGCCGAGCTCTTGGCTGCTTTTCCTTGCTCCGGGCGTTCTCGTGGTCTTCAGCCTCCGTAGTGGTCGTCCTGACCCGCCGAAGTCCAACGTTTTCCAGCACCACTTTGAGGGACTTCTGGTTGGCCATGGTGCTGCGAAACATTCATTTCCGTTCACCTTGAGGTACCCCCTGTGAAATGTCCGTTTTGTGCCGAAGAGATTCAGGACGAAGCGATTCTCTGTCGTTTCTGCGGCGCGGCGAAGGGCAGCACTGGTTGGAGCCCTCCGTCCCCCCCGCCGCAGTCGCGCTCGGCTGGCACTGGTCTCCTGAGCCGCTCGTTTACGATCCGAACACCGCCATCTTCTTTCTCGCATCTGCAGCCTTCGAAATTCTGAGCCTTACCTCTGAAGTGTCACTCTTTGGAGCGATGCGGGCTGGCCCTGTCGCTGCTCTCTACCACTTGGTCTATGCCACCCTGTTTCTAGCGATGGGCGCTGGGTTGTGGATGGCTCGACCCTGGGGTTACCGAGTCATGGTCAGCGGCACGATCTGCTACTCACTGGACAAGGGGCTTTACCTTCTGGACCACGCCGCCCGGGAAACCGAACTCCAGAAGCAGTTGGGCGCGTACGGGGGACTGTCCTCGGTTATCGACATCGGTTCGATTACGCAGATCATGGACCTGTTCACCGTTCTGTTCGTCGTCTGCTGGTGGGGATTTCTCGCGTATCTATTTGTTAACCGCACGTACTTCGGGAACCTTTCAGGTGGGGCGGAACCCAGGTGAACGCGTTCAAGGAGCGTGCTGCATAACCAATAAGGCTTCGAATTCGCTCGTTGCTGATGCCCCTGGCTGCTACGACGTTACATCGCCCCCGAATAGCAGACAAAAGTTCTGCCAAATCATCACACTCACAACGCGATCACCAGGGGTATTTACGATATGAAACATCTCATATGTAAACCATGGTTCGTTGCCGTGAGTGCTTTAGAGCTTTCTTCAGAAACGCCTGAAGCCGTCACTCCAACACGAACGCCTGATGGTCGTCGCATGACCCTTCGGAAGTAAGAATTAGAATCGCATTCATTTTCCTATTCGTATCTGTCATCGCCGGATTCAGTACTGTTCGAGTGGTCCAATAAAAGGATACGGAGGAGGAAAAGACCGTCGCTGTGGTTGCCAGGGACATGGTCTTCGGGCGGAGCGTAAATTGGAAGCGGAGGCCAGGCCAGGATTGCGATGGGGTGACATTGCCGATATGCTCCCGCCCGATTTTCCAACCTTGTGGACTTTTCATCTCCATGACCTATCGGCCAGTTTCTTCATTTATATTGTTGGCCTACCTTTGGGGCGCGATGACTTTGGAGGGGACTCTCACTCACTCGCATGACCTCGAAGGGGAGCATGCGCATGCGGTGACCTTCTTCAACGATATCGATGCTGAACATGAGTCTGGACATCGCCATGGGCACGACGGTGAATATAAAAACCACCATGATGTGAATGAGCATAATATCGGCTCAGGCTTGCTGGAACATCACCATCACGGTCGCACTGACGTACTGCGGCTGGGGGAGATGGAATATACATATCGCCGAGCTTCTTTCTCAAAGCTCGCCAAAGAGCTTTCCCAGAGGCTTTCCTTCCTGCATCAGGAAGACTGGCGGCGCACTCGCCTTCTGCTCCCTTTGCTAGAGCGCGACCACTTCTCGCAGATAGCGGTGGGTCAACTCACCAATACACCGCTACTCATCTGAAATCCTGGGCATTTTGCTCGCGCTCTCCGAAACGGGTGCGAACCAGTGTTTACTTTGACAGAAGTCTCGAAGACTTTTCGAAAGGTTTATCTTCGGGTTCGTGTGGCCGGGGCCAAGCCACGTGCCATCCCGTGTGACCTGCTCGGTTTCTAACTCACTCTCGCCAATTCTTACTATCACGACACCTTTCAAAGGCAAGGCAGCAATTCCCTACGTCCCAATACCAAAAAAAACAAGGAAAATGAAAAACGCCCTTTTAATAATTTTTGCCTTTTCACCTATATCGCAATTGTGCGCGCACGGTATCTCCGATTCGGATAAGCAGTCCATGCTGGAGGGTAACTACCTGGCATATGTCAAGCTGGGCGCGTCCCACATGCTGACCGGCTATGACCATCTGCTGTTTCTCTTTGGCGTCATCTTCTTCCTGACCAGGTTCAAAGACATTGTCAAGTTCATCACGGCCTTCACGTTGGGGCACAGCATCACGCTCATCTTCGCCACGTTCATGGAGATCACCGCGAACTATTTCCTCGTTGATGCCGTGATTGCACTAACGGTGCTGTACAAGGGCTTCGACAACATCGACGGGTTCCAGAAATACCTGAAAATGAAGTCACCCAATCTCTTGTACCTGGTGTTCACATTTGGGCTCATTCACGGCTTTGGGCTATCGACACGCCTGCAGCAACTGCCTCTGGGGGATCAGGGGCTTCTCCTCAAGATCATCTCTTTCAACGTAGGCGTAGAGCTCGGACAGGTGCTCGCCTTGACGGCCATGCTGTTCGTCCTCGCAAACTGGAGAAAAACCGCGTCATTCGAGCGGTTCAGTGCGGCCTCAAACGTCGGGTTGATCATCGCCGGCGTCCTGCTGTTCCTGATGCAGATGCATGGTTACTCTCACCAGGTGTTTGTAGATGATCTGGCATTCAGCAAGACCTCACACAGCCAGGAGCACGGAAGCATTTCCGGCGGGGCAAGCGACGTTGCTGATGGGAGCAGTTTCACAGACACTGGGCCATCCCAGCGTAGTGACACAACCACTGTCACCGTCCCGGCAGCTTCGGGTAAGGAGTACAAGTTCAATGTCGAGAAAGGCGGGACGCTTGAGTATTCGTGGAAAACAGATGGAGTGAAGCTCTACTATGATTTCCACGCCGAGCCAGCAGGTGATACCACGGGCAAATTCGTGAGTTTCGCGAAGGGCACTGAATCCGAAGCGAATGGCTCGCTTACCGCTCTCTTTAAGGGGACTTACGGTTGGTACTGGAAAAACAGCGGGTTGGAAGCAGTCAAGGTCACCTTAAAGACCGGGGGCACCTACGGAATTCCTCTGGCCCCCCTCAAACTAGACGGCATGTCTGTTGACGAGAAGTGAGTGAATACTACACGAATCGCACATTACCCATATTTACCTGTTTCGCTCAGGCAAGTGCCCGTAGCGAGATTAAGCTGTCCGGCACAAGTACTGCAATCTGAAGCAACTCCTTTATCTCATTAACGAAAGGCCAAACATGAAGAACATCCACATAGCACTGCTCGCCCCTTGCCTCGCTGCTCTAATGCTTGCTGGCTGCGGCCAGTCGGACCCGGGAAATGCTGCGGAAAAAGCTGAAACCGTAAAGAAAGACCCTGGAAGCGGCAAGGTCACCAAGGCCGCGTTCGACAAAATGATCGATGACTGGCTCAAGCGAAATGAGGCAAAGATGGGCGCTGAGCTTCCTGTAAAGCAATTTCGTTCATCCCTGCAAAAATGGTTCGAGGAGAACAAGGATAAATTAAGCAACGACAAGTTCACTCAGAAGGAGTTCGATGCAATGATTCGACAGCAATTGCAGGGGCATGGGCACGAGCATTAGTCACGGTAGCCTGATGCGGGAGAGATCAACCCACGGATTCCGTGAAGGTAC
This sequence comes from Planctomycetota bacterium, assembly GCA_027625095.1. Taxonomy (GTDB): domain Bacteria; phylum Planctomycetota; class PUPC01; order JACPCR01; family JACPCR01; genus JAQBXN01. The sequence continues at coordinate 10,050 of JAQBXN010000136.1, forward strand.
CAAGAATGCTTTGGGCCTTCCCGGGCTTTTGAAGGCACAGAGCCTGATTTACTGTTGCGTCTTTCTCTCAGGAGTGGCTGGGCTCACTTATGAAGTGCTGTGGATGAAGGAACTGGGGCTCCTGTTCGGCAATACTCCGCATGCCGCAGCGACAACTCTGACCGCCTTCTTCCTCGGGCTGTCCGCCGGCTCCTACTACTGGGGCGAGAGGGTAGCCGAGCGCCGCCGGAATCCACTGCGTACCTACGCCCTCCTCGAAGCGGCTGTCGCCCTGTCGGCCCTCGCATACTTTGTCGTTCTGGATCTCTATCATACGCTGTACCCGCATATATTCGGTCTTTTCGGTGAGTACCCGAACGCCTTTCTCGCATCAAAATTCGTCATGGCGCTCGGCCTTCTTTTTCTGCCCTCATTCTTCATGGGCGGAACGGTGCCCGTCATCGCTCAAGCTCTGATAGGAGATTCAAAAGAAATAGGCGTCAAGGGAAGCTTTCTCTATGCCATCAACACCTCGGGCGCCGTCCTCGGCGCCTTCTCCGCCGGATTCCTCCTCCCCCTCCATTTCGGATCTCGGAATTCTTATCTCCTCGCCATCTGCCTGAACCTTTTCATCGCCGGCGTAGCAGTCGTCTTAGCTCGAAATCGAAATCCGGTCTTAGATTCCCCCGCTACTCCATCACTCCCAAACTCCCATACCCCAACACTCCTTCCCCTCTGCCTCGCTTTCTTCACCGGCTTTGCCGCCTTGGCCCTTGAGGTCTTGTGGACGCAGATGTTCGCCCAGGTCTTGCAGAATTCGGTCTACACGTTTTCTGCGGTCCTGGTGATGTTTCTCATCGCATTGGCCGCCGGAGCGATGCTCGCAAGCAGGCTTTCAAGATTGGGCATAGCGCCCGTGGCATTCCTGGTCTCGATGCTTGTGATGGGTGGCCTGTTGACGGCGACAACGCCCCACGTGCTGGCGGCCATGACCGATGGTCTGGGCTACCTCAGTCCGAGAGCTGGCTGGTGGTCTTACGTGGGCAGCGTCTTCTATCACGCGGCCATCGTCATGTTGGTGCCTGGGATCGTAATTGGATCGATCTTTCCATTCATCTTGAATCTCTATCGCGGGTCGGCAGGCCAATGCCCCGGAGAGATCCTCGGGCGCCTCATCGCGGCCAATACTCTTGGCGCTATCGCCGGGTCGCTGGCGGCCGGATTCTTCATGCTCAACTTCTTTGGCCTCTGGCGCAGCATCTATCTGGTAGCCGCGGTCTATGGGCTATTCGGGGCATCGCTTGGAATCACTCTCTGTAGACGCTGGCTGGCAATGATCGTCATTCCGGTCTCCGCGGGCCTGGGTCTGGTTGCTTTGCTTCCCGCTGGAGCGACTGTTCCTGGGCAGTCTCGGGACGGCGACGAAGTATTGGAGGCCTGGGAGAGCAATCATGGCATCGTTTCTGTTTCCCGGCTGATGGGCAACCTCAGGTTGCGCTACAACAACAACTACACCCTTGGAAGCTCGAGGTCATTTGTCGAGGGACGAAGACAGGCCGAGCTTCCTCTCATGATTCACCGGAGGCCGAAGTCAGTTCTGTTTATTGGTCTGGCTACTGGAATAACACCCGGAGCGTCACTCTCCTTTCCCGTTGAGAAGGTCACCATCTGCGAGCTAGTTCCGGATGTCGTTGTCGCATCAAAGAAATACTTCGGAAAGTACACGAACGGGCTGTTCAATGATTCCCGGGTACGCATCACCATCGAGGACGGGCGCAATGCCCTGGCTGGCACAAGGGAAACGTATGATGTCATCATCGGCGATCTATTCTTTCCGTGGAAAGCCGGAAGTGGAAGTCTGTACACCACCGAACATTTTCAATCGGTGAAAAGACGCCTCTCCAAAGGGGGCCTCTACTGCCAGTGGCTCCCGCTGTACCAGGTATCAGGAGAGGAGTTCTTCTGCATTACCAAAACCCTGCTGGAGGCGTTCCCGCAGGTCACACTCTGGCGAGGCGACTTCTATCAGGACAGACCCATCGCAGCGCTGATTGGCCATTACGATTCCGCGCCGCTTGCCCCCGACGCCATGGTTTCCTCCGCAGGAATTCTCGCATCACACGGCGATCAATCACCAGATTCTGTAACGGACGCAAACCCGTTTCTGTACTACGCCGGCAATCTGACGGCCAATTGCGAAATGTTCGCCACCGCCCCCACCAATACCGACAATCATCCTCTCATCGAATATCTCGCACCGATGACCCAGCGCAACCAAACCGTCGGCAGGGCCAGTTGGCTGACTGGCGAAGAACTCTCAGGTTTCCTGGACGAACTCAACAAACGCACACCGCCCGACAAAGACCCCATGTTGACCCAACTTACATCCTGGCAAAAACAATGCGTCCGGGCAGGACTGAAAGCCCAGAAAACCAATTCGGGAAACCAGCGACTGAAATCCGTAAATATGAAGGACCATTCCATCATATGGCATCCACCAATTTGGCCCCGTGCAGTTCCATGACGAAGGTATCTGAAAACCAATCCGATCTACGGCCAATGGCATTGGCACTATCCCACCCAGATCACCCATGCGCGCTTCTCATTGTCTTTGAAGGCAATCCTCGCCCAGGCCCCTCATAACGATTCGGCCTCGGTTTCGGTTTTTCTGCCAAACAGGGAATACAGCACGGGCAGGACGAGTAGTGTAAGCAGGTTGTCAGAAATCACGCCGCCGATGACGACGGTGGCTAATGGCCGTTGGACTTCGGCCCCGACGCCAGTGTTGAGGGCCATGGGCACGAATCCCAAACCGGCAACGAGGGCAGTCATAAGCACCGGGCGCAGGCGGAGCGCAGTGATCGGCGGCTCACTTCAGAAAGCGTGGAAGACACTGAATAGAATGGTAGGGCCCTGTTCAAAGGAATCCCCCTGATCGGACAGGGCTTCCTGGGTGACTGGGAATCGCACACCCAGATTCAGGGTCGTTTTGCTTATCTTGATGGAGGCCCCTGCGGTTGCGTTTGTTCCGAGAAGGCCGCTGTTGATGTCCCGCTCGCCGCTCCAGTAGGCGTAATCCTGGTAGAAAACGGAGACACTGGCCTGGACGTTCAGCCACTTCGTCAATTTGTAGCTCGCCTGCGGGCCTCCGGTGATCTCGATTGGGCCGCGGTACGAATTGCTGTTCTCATAGAATGGGAATCGGCCCGTGGCAAAGCCGCCGACCTTCAGGGATTCGGACACCGGCGACGAGTAGTAAATCTCCATCAGCGGATCGAAAGTTCCACTGCCGAACTGGGTGTGCTCGTGTGCCTGCCCGGCGTCCGCAGCTTTAAATGGATCACTTTCTGTGTCCCCGGTCGGAAGACTCGATCCAAAGGCGAAATCGAGCGAATCCCGGTCGCGGAAAACTCCGGTCATGCGGTGGGCCAGGAGCAGTTTGAGGTCGCCGAATCCTTCGAGTTTCTGATTGCGATGGTGAAGGTCGAGGTTTCTCTGCATGGCTGCCTGCTGGTCAGGAGAGGCCGGATCGACCAGTCCCACTCTGGCATGCCGATCTTTCAATTCATAAGGGATGCGAAGCCAGATATCCCAATTGTCCCGAAAGGTGTATTCCAGTTCAGTCCCGATGCGGGTGACATCGAGAGATACCTCGTGCTTGTGAAGGGGAACATCAATGCGAGCGCCGGAGAGGGTTCGCCCCTTGTCCTCGTCGTGGCCGCCTTCAAAATCGAAGCCTTGCGCGAGGTTCAGGAACAGCCTGAAAGAACCTTTCTGTTTAGAGGCCGAACCGGCCTCCATTTTCCCGACGCTGGGCATGGCGGGATTGCTTCAGGCCGGTCAACTGCCCTGGGCAAGGGCGAACGGTAACGGTACGGCAAGCCATAAGATCGTCGCCAGGCTGGTGCGGATAATTTGTCTCATTTCTTTTCCTTGTGTTGGAGGATCATCGCTTCAATATTCTCAATAGTAGTAGCGAAAGGTCTGAATATTTACGTCACACGCTTTGGCCAACTGGCCGGTGCTGAGGGTATCCATGGCATGACTCCTTACAAAGATTCTGCCGACTAGGCATCCTTCTTTACTTCGGACAGGACAAGAAAGCACACTCCGACAAGAGTGAGTGAGACTTCGAGCGCGAGTGAGACGGATGAACCTCCTTCTCTGATCTGATCGGCGAAAAACTGATGAGAATCTATGCGCTTGCAAGTATGGCGAGGATGGACAGATTGTTCAAGACTCTGTATCGGGACGGCAGTTTCATTGGTAGCTCCTTTTCTAATGGGTCGTAGCGAGTTGAGGAACCGCTGGCGCAGCCTCTTCAATGACTTCCAGGCTCTCATTGTCTTCCCCAAAGTGATGAAGCCGAACAGCGTGGCGGCGGACAGCAGTGTCGCACCGGTGATCGAGTTGGGAGCACCATCCAGGTCATCCTTTCTTCGAAAGACAACGCCAATGCTCTTACTCGAAAGCTTACGCCATGTACCATGGTAGAGAGTCAAATGGCTTTTCTAATGTCCTCTGCGTTGTCTGGCTTGCCAGGCCAAGGTTACAAGCTGCAAGGACATGCGTGGTCGTTATTGACTTTGGGGAATGGGCTGATTAGAAGACTGAGATGAACCGTTGGCCTATCACCAGTCCTGCCATCCTTGCTGCCTTTGTCCTGCGAATTGCAGTTCTTCCCGTTCTGCATGACTGGGAGGGGCACGAAGAAACTGAAGAATGCACCGTCTGCGACTCCGCAAACGGCGACAGCGAGGAGCTCTTTTGTGGGCTCGGAGGAGATTGCGGCAATCCAGACCATCATCATCACGACGGCAACTCACATGGCCACGATCCGACAACGTGTGACCTATGTCAGACGTTGCTGCGACTTCAAAAGGCAAACTTAAACGAAGGCTCATCCCCCTTGGCGGCGATTGCTGTCAGGAACGAGCATCCCGCTGATGTGGATTCCTTCTTCCCCTGGCTGCTGGTGGGGTCACTCTCCGCACGCGGCCCACCCGTCTGATTTCCTACCGACTGTCGCCCGATTAAAGGATGCATTGCCGCGATAGCATCGCGGTCCTCTGCAATCTCTCCTGGGACATCCCACACAATCCATTATTGCACATCACCGCGCCGGCCCATTGCGGAGCCGGGCGCTGTCCATTTTCAGGCACAAAGGAAATCCAAACATGAAAAACCAGCCTATCCAGTTGCTGGGCCTGGGTCTTGTTCTGGCAGCGGGTATCTCCGTTGCCGAACAAGCGTCAGGCCCGGCCGCACTCCGAAATGAAATTCAGCAGTTGAAGCAGTCATTTGAAGACATGCGCCGGGCTTATGAAACGCGTATCCAAACGCTGGAACGGCGCCTCGATGCACTTCAGAAGCCCGACGCGGAGAAGCCGGCAGATGAGCTCGAAGCGCTTCGGCGGGATGCTAAGACCGCCGTTGGAGAGAAAGCCGCAGACGCGGAAAAGACCGAGGCAGCCACACCGGCCAAAGCTCCGAACGTCTTCAACCCGCGCATCACTGTTTTCGGCGATCTCCTGGCTCGTGCAGACGACAGAAAGGTCTTTAACGAAGATGGTGAAAGCGTAGGAGATCGAATCGGTCTCCGTGAGGTCGAGCTCGATTTCCGGGCCGACATTGACCCCTACGCCAAGGGCGTGCTCATTCTTGCGATCGAAGAAGAGTCACCCAATCAATTCGAGATAACTATCGAAGAAGGCTATGCCACCTTCGAGACGCTCCCATTCGACCTTCACGCCAAGGCCGGACGTTTCCGCACCAGCTTCGGCCAGATCAACAAGCTCCACCTGCACGACCTGCCCCAGGTCAACTATCCACTGCCGGTCCGCACTTTCCTGGGAGGGGAGGGCGATAAGCAGAACGGCCTGGCGATTTCCTACCTCGGCCCGATGCTAAACGGCTTTGTCCCGGAATTGGAGTTCCAACTCCTCAATGGAGAAAACGAACTGGTCCTCGCCGGCGGGGACTCAAACAGTCCGGCCTACCTGGGACACCTGAAGCTATTCCGCGACGTGGGAGAGAATCAGTTCGTTGAACTGGGGGCGAGCCATCTGTTTGGCTTTAACGACGAAAACAACAAGCAGGCAACCCACCTCACCGGTCTCGATTTCCTTTACAAGTGGAAACCGCTCGAACGCGGCGAGTCGCGCTCGTTTGTTTTTCAAAGCGAGTTGTTCTACTTCGACCGCGAACAGCCGGGCGCGAATATCCATAGCCTGGGCGCTTACGGCTATGGTCAGTACCAGTTCGCCAAGCGCTGGTATGCCGGTATCCGCGGTGATTGGACGGAATTCCCGGACGCGGACGACCGCGATGCCTGGAGCGCCAGTTCGTACCTTTCTTTCTACTCCACCGAGTTCCTCCGGCTGCGGATCGGCTACGAACACACGGAAGAAGACGGACAGGACCCGCTCGACACCATCTTCTTCCAATTGACCTTCGTCTTTGGGTCACACCCGGTCGAGCCGTACTGGTTCAACAAGTGAGTTTCTCTATCCATCAATCAAGGAATCTGAAATCATGAAACGCTCCATCTATCTTCTTCTGTTAATGGCTTTGTCCTGCGTCCATGCCGAGAGGGCCAGAATCAGGGTCGCAACGACTCTGCCGGATTTGAAGTCAATTGTAGAGCTTGTTGGCGGTGAAAAAGTGACGGTCGAAGCCCTTTCTCTTGGCTACCAGGACCCGCACTACGTAACACCCAAGCCAAGCCTCATGGCGGCAGTCAACAAGGCCGACCTTTTCGTTGAAATCGGTCTCGACCTGGAACTCTGGACGGAAAGAGTGCTGGACGGCGCCCGCAATCCGAAAGTCCGCGTCGGACAGCCCGGCCACGTTAACGCATCAAAGGGCATTGCGCGTCTCGAAGTGCCTCAAGCCATTACCCGGGCCGCCGGCGACCTCCACCCGCAGGGCAACCCACACATCTGGCTCGATCCGCTCAACGCCAAGCTGATGGCGGCGAACGTCGCCGAAGGGCTCAAGCGCGTTGCTCCGGATCATGCTTCTTATTTTGATGAGCAATTGAAAGAGTTTCAGAAAACGATAGACGAAAAAATGTTCGGCAAGGAACTCGTAGCCCTCCTGGGCGGCCAGATTCTCACACGCTTGGCCAGACAGGGAAAACTCATCGAATTTCTGGAAGCCAAAGAGTTCCGCGGCAAAAAACTCATTGAAAAGCTCGGAGGCTGGCTCGGTGAAGCTCAGAAGTTTCGCGGACACAAAATCATCACCTTTCACCAGGCATGGGTTTATTTTGCTGACCGATTCGGGCTGATCGTCGCCAATACCATCGAGGAAAAACCAGGTATGCCGCCGTCCGCCAAACGCAAGGACATCCTGATTCAGCAGGTCAAGAATGAAAACATCCGCGTGATCGCGGTGGGAACGTACTACGATACCTCCGTGCCCGAAGCCATGGCCGAGACCACCGGCGCCAAGCTGCTCGTGCTGCCTGTCATGACCGAAGGCGTCAATGACGTGAAGGATTACTTTGGTCTTTTTGACTACCTGATCGGCCATCTGCGCCAAGCCTTTGACGAAGCCGAGAAAGAAAGAGGAAGTCCATGAACCTTCTCCCGGAATCCCTGGCCTACATGGCCGCACCGATGGCCGTCTGCGTGAGCATCACCGCTCTGCTCACTTACCTTGGCGCCCACGTGCTTCGGCGGGAGGTCATCTTCGTGGACCTAGCGCTGGCGCAGATTGCCGCGCTCGGCGCTACTTATGCCTTCTATCTCGGCCACGACCCCATGAGCAACCTGGCCTACCTATACTCGCTTGGTTTCACTTCCATCGGAGCCGTGTTGTTCTCTATCACGCGGCGTCAGAAGCAGAACGTGCCCCAGGAAGCTATCATCGGCATTTCATACGCCGTCGCCGCCGGAGCAGCCATCCTGCTCGTTGACCTGGCGAGGGATCCGCACGGTGGAGAAAAAATCCAGTACCTGCTTGTCGGAAATCTTGTCTGGGTCTCATGGCGTGAAGTGCTGAAGATCACGGCAGTCTGTGCGGGCGTGGGGCTGTTCCACCTCCTCTGTCGCCGGCAATTCAACCTGGTCACCTTCCACCCGGAGGACGCCGAGGCGGAAGGCGTGTCAATCCGGCTCTGGGATTTTCTTTTCTATCTATCGTTCGGCGTGGCCATCACCAGCATCGTCCGCGTCACCGGGGTCCTGCTCATCTTCTCTTACCTCATCATCCCGGCCACCATCGGGACGCTCTACGCCGAAGGCATCCGCGGGCGGGTTCTTATCGGGTGGTGCGTCGGGCTCGGCGTCAGTTTCCTGGGACTGCTCTTTTCCTACGACCGTCCCAGCGGCCCGATGATCGTCACTATCTTCGGCTTGAGCCTCATCGTTTTTGGCGGGGTGCGATTCTTCACTCGAAGCCAAGTCAAGAAGCAAGCCGCAACCGTGCTTGGAGGCATCGCCGCAGGTCTGATGTTGCTCTTGATCGGAGTTCCAACCATGACGGGGCCGGCCGAAGACAACCACGGCCACGAAGCGGAACACGGACATGGCTCTGGAGACGACCATCACGGCAAAGATCAAGCAGTTCCGGAATCGAAGGTCGGGCAGGCCGCCCCATCGGCGAGCATCGAAAAGCCCGGCGAGCCGGAGGAATTCAAAAAGCTGAAATCGCCTGACGCGGTCATTCGTGAAGCCGCCGTCGACGCGCTCTCAAATCGAACGGATTCGCCAGCCCTAGATGCCCTGGCGGCCGCGCTGAAGAAAGAACCCGACGATGGGCTGAAACTTAAAATCGCTCTCATCCTTCACCGCCATCGGAGCAACGATGGATTGAGAGCCCTGGTTAGCCTGCTCCGTGATTCCGAAGTGCCGTTCGTCCGCATGGAGGCGATTCATCTCCTGGAAGAAATCGCAGGTGGAACTTTCGGATACGATGGCGTCAAATCCCCATCCGAAAACGCCGAAGCCCTCAAGCGCTGGCAAGAGTGGATGGGGAAAGTAACAACGGAATGAGGATTTACGGCAATCCATTGTTCAACCCCTTGTGCCGTTAATTTAGGCGGCGGTCAGCGGCTCGTGAGGTGACTCGAAAATATTGCGGGCCGGGCCGGATTCAACCAGATGTCCCGTGCCTTCGTGAAACCAGATGAAGGCGACATGGTCGGCAATTCGCCGGGCCTGGGCGAGGTTGTGCGTCACCACCAGGAGCGTGTTGCGGAAGCGCAGGCTCAGAATCAAGTCCTCGACCACACCGCTGGAGACTGGATCCAGAGGGCGAAGCGTTTACCGCAAAGAGTTCCCAGCTCCCAATTTCTATGAATTGTCCAAGTACCCCAAAATCGGGCATTCCCTTGTCGGCCCGCGGCCTCGGCAGGAGGCAGTCAGTCTCTCCATGGTCTTTTTCATTCGCTCAAGGTCCCGAATCTTCTCCTCCATGTCTTGAATCTTTGCCCTGGCCTTCTCCCGCACATCGGCACACGTTGTCTCAGGGTCCACCCGCAGACCGAGAAGCTCATCATTCTGCTTCAAGGTGAAGCCCAACTCTTGAGCGCGTTTGATGAATCGGATGCGACCAGCATAGTCTGGCGAATACTCACGGTAACCTGACATCCGCCGGTCTGGCCCCGGTAGCAGCCCCGCCGCTCGTAGTAGCGAACGGTCTGAATATTTTCGTCACACGCTTTGGCCAACTGGCCGATGCTGAGAGTGTCCATGGCTTGACTCCTTATTCGTGAACGCCATTAGCATACACCCTTTACCTTGGCATAGGGTCAAGCAGATTGTTCGAGATAGAAATCCAATTATCAAAACGACTCAGCCTCGGATTCGGTTTTTCTGCCGAAAAGGGAATACAGCACGGGCAGGACGAGTAGTGTAAGCAGGTTGTCAGAAATCACGCCGCCGATGACGACGGTCGCCAGGGGACGTTGCACTTCGGCTCCAACGCCGGTGTTCAATGCCATAGGCACGAACCCCAGTCCAGCGACGAGGGCGGTCATGAGTACCGGACGAAGGCGGAGCAAAGCGCCGTCTTCGATGGCCTGGTTCAAGGGCGATCCCTGGGCGACAAGGCGACGAATCGTCGAAAGCATGACCAGGCCGTTCAGCATGGATACGCCGGAGACGGCGACGAAGCCGACCCCCGCAGAAATTGTAAAGGGCATGTCACGCAGCCAGAGAGCAACGACGCCGCCCATGCTGGCGAATGGAGCTCCAGTGAAAATGATGAGGGTGGCGGCGATCGAACGGGTGCTGGTGTAGAGCAGGAACAAGATCAGCGCCAGAGCTAGGGGGACAACTATCATGAGCCTCAATTGTGCCCGTTCAAGATTTTCGAACTGGCCGCCAAAGTCGATGCTGTAACCGGGCGGGAGCTTTACCTGGTCGTCGATTTTCCCACGGATTTCAGCAACAAAGCTGCCGATGTCGCGGCCGCGGACGTTGCTCGAAACGACGATGCGGCGCATACCCCACTCGCGATTGATGACCGTCGGGCCCGTCGTTTCATCCACGTCAGCGACCTGGTAAAGCGGGATGCGTTGGCCATCAGCGGTCGGTATCAGAATCTTGCTGATGGCTTCCTTATTTCGGTGATATTCCGGTCGGAGCCTGGCAACAAGATCAAATCGCATCTGCCCTTCCCTAATCTCGCCGACGTGCCGCCCACCGATGCACTCGACGACAGATAAAACGTCGTCAGCCGAAATGCCGCGACGGGCGAGGTCGTCGGGCCGTACCCGCACCTGCAGGACAGGCTGTCCGGTAATCTGTTCAGTAACTACATCGGCCGAGCCGGGCGTCTGCTTGAGGATTGATTCAACCTTCTTGCCAAGCTCAACCAACGTGTCGAAGTCATCACCGAAAATCTTGACGCCCAGGTCAGTGCGAATGCCGGCAATCATTTCGTTCACGCGCATCTCAATGGGCTGGGTAAAGATGGCGCGCATGCCCGGCAGAGTCTTCATGGCCCAACTCATCTGCATGACAAGTGCTTCCTGGGTCTTTGCTTTCTTCCACTGCTCGCGCGGCTTCAGCGTGATAAATACATCAGAGACTTCCATGCCCATCGGGTCGGTGGCGACTTCGGGCGTGCCGGTGCGCGTCCAGATGTTTTCGATTTCGCTTGGAAACTCATTGAGCAGCACCCTCTCGATTTGCGTTCCGTAGCGTGCCGATTCTTCTATCGACACACCAGCCAGCCGGACGGTGTTGATGACCACCGACCCTTCGTCAAGCCGGGGGATGAATTCCGAGCCGATATTCATTGCAATCCCAATGACCCAGACCACCAGCCCAGCCACAGCGATCAGCACAAGCAGGCGAGCCTTGAGCACCAGTCGAATAGCCGGACGATAAAGCCATTTGAAAAAGCGAATAACGAACAGCTCTTTTTCTTTCGGCCGACTGGAAAGCATCAGGCTGGCCAGCGCTGGCATGAGAGTAAGAGAGAGCACCATCGACCCGGCAAGGGCGAAGATGACGGTCAACGCCATGGGCCGGAACAGTTTTCCTTCAATGCCCTGAAGCGTCAGGACGGGCAGGTAAACAATCATGATGATGAGTTCGCCGAACATGGTCGGCTTACGCACTTCAATGGCCGCTTCGCGCACCACGTCGAGTTTGGGACGCCCTGCGCTGTTCTCGGCCAGCCGTCGCACGCTGTTTTCAACCATGATGACGGAGCTATCCACCACGAGGCCAAAATCAATGGCGCCGAGACTCATCAGACTTCCAGCGATGCCAACCTGAAGCATGGCACTGAAGGCGCAAAGCATGGCCAGCGGAATGGCGGCGGCGACGATCAGCCCTGCCCGCAGGTTGCCCATGAAGATGAACAGCACCGCAACGACCAGCAGCGCCCCGACCACCAGATTTTCTTCGACGGTGTGAAGCACCTTGTCCACCAGTTCAGTGCGGTCGTAGACCACACGCACGGTCATTCCGGGCGGGAGCGATTTCTTTGTGTCTTCGAGCTTATCTTTGAGTCGGCTGGTAATGTCGCGGCTGTTTTCGCCCATGAGCATGAAGCCGAGGCCGAGGACGCTTTCGCCCTTGCCTTGCGCGGTCGTTACGGCACGCCGAATCTCGTGTCCGATTTCCACGTCGGCGACGTCCCGGATAAGGATGGGCACGCCATCGACGGCTTCGACGATGATGTTTTCGATTTCACTCACCGAAGAAACGAGACCCAGCCCGTGGACGAGAATGGACTCTCCTTCTCTCGGCGAAATAAGTCCGCCGCCGACGTTGCGGTTGTTGCGTTCCAGGGCTTCAAACACCTCTTTGAAAGAAAGGCCGTGTTTGACGAGCCGCCGGGCATCGATGAGGACATGAAACTGTTTCTCGAAACCGCCCCAGGTGTTGACCTCGGCCACGCCCGCCACCTGTCGCAGCTTTGGTCTCACAATCCAGTTGTGTGCCGCGGTGATTTCAGTGAGTGAGTGGCTGTCGCTTTCCACGAGATAATGAAAGACTTCGCCCAGCCCGGTGGAGACCGGCCCCAGGCCGGGCCGGGGGCTGCCTTCAGGCAATTCCGCGGTTTGCAGCCGTTCCATGATCAGATTTCTTGACAAATAGATGTCCGTGTCGTCATCGAAAATCACGACGACTTGTGACAGCCCGAACTTGGACAGCGAGCGCACGGTCTGAAGCCCCGGCAGCCCACCGATGGCCAACTCGACGGGGAAGGTGATCTGCTGCTCGATCTCAAGGGGACTGAGCGAAGGAGCTACGGTATTGATCTGCACTTGCACCGGAGTCGTATCGGGAAACGCATCCATCGGCAGATGCACAACGGAGACGACTCCCACTGCGACGAGCGCCAACGCCATGACGATGACGAGCAGACGATTTCTGAGAGAGAACTCAATGAGGGCGTTCAGCATCTGTTAAGAGCGTGTGGGGTGTGGGAGTGTGGGAGTGTGGGAGTGTGGGAGTGTGGGAGTGGAAGAGGTGCGGGAGTGTGGGAGTGTGGGAGTGTGGGAGTGTGGGAGTGGAAGAGGTGCGGGAGTTTGGGAGTGTGGGAGTGTGGGAGTGTGGGAGTGGAAGAGGTGCGGG
>JAQBXN010000137.1 GCA_027625095.1 Planctomycetota bacterium
TTTAGCAGTCTTATAGTTGTTTATGTCATCACCGAGTTCACCGCCCCCTTTTCTCTCTCTGCCATTGAAGAGCCTTTCATCAGAATCGGTCCCATCCATCTCATCCGTCGCAAGATCATCATCATCATCTACTCCGTTGTCCACTGCAGTCACCGAATTAGGCCCCCGCGAGAACAGGTCAAAATCAGGGTTATGATTTGGTCTGCCGGTTAGATTACCGCCAAGTCCAAAATCGGTGATGTTATCACCCCGGTTGTTGTCGTAGACATAAGGATTGCCCCACGGATCGAGCATCTGGTATACGGGAATGCCTGTCTCGTTCGGATTCCTGGTCACACTGCTAAACTTTTGCACCAGCATGGAATCTGCCTGATTGTAGTCCATGTTTGCATCGGCATATCTTTCGACATTATCTGCCTTCAACTCCAGATATCCTGACTTGCTTCTGTTGGTGGTCAGATAATGAACCAGCATGATGTTGGATATCTGTTCGGAGTCTGGTGCTGAGCCCTGCCAGACATTATTTGTATCTAATTTATCAGGAGGCAATGCACGCTCGTTTTCCTCATACAATGCCAATGCGGATTCCAGCAGCAGGATGTCCCCCTGAGCCCTGCGGATGGCTGCACGCAGTTCAATCCTTGGGACCATGACAATCATGCTTCCCACCAGGATAAAGATGATGGACACGACGACCGCCAATTCGATGAGGGTGAATGCTTCTTTCGACTTGCGAGATTCAGTTTTATTCCTGGTCATTTTCTCGGCTCTCTGGAATTACCAGTTGTTGATATCATCTCCAGCCCCATCCTCGTCCAGGGTGTTGGGGCCGTAGGAGTACAAATCAATGGATTTGATATTGTGTTGTCCCAGATCATGCTTTCCTTCAGGTCTGTTCCTGTCATACATAAAGGGCATACCCCAAGGGTCGAGGATCACTGGGGCGTAATCGAATCCAGAACTCGATTCTTTGAATTGTGAATTCCAAGTAATCGCATCAGTAACCACAATCTGGAGCACGATGTCATTTTCGTTCGGCTCGAAGTAGGGCCCATTCTTCTTCTGGGTCAATAGCTGCAACATCATAGCAGCATTGGCTATAGGGCGGTTTTCCGCTCCGCTCTTGTACGTCAGCCCACTATACGCGCTAGCTGAGCTGGGTATTGTCACGACGAGATTCGTATTATTTTCATCATGGGGGAAAAACCCCCACTCGTTCTCGAATACTTTACAGGCCAGTTCCAGGCTGCTTATCAGCGTGGCTGCCTGTGATTTTTTTACGGCTTTGCGAGCCACTGAGATTCCGCCCATTAACATCCCAGCCAACACGGCCATGATTCCAATGGCTACGATAAGCTCGACGAGTGTAAATCCACGATTGGGTTTCGGTCTGGAATACATTTGGTCTCCCCATGGTGTTGGGTGGTTAAATCGGGATATGAATAACTCAGCTTTCTGCTGTTTATAACTACGGAACGCCACTGAACGCTGGACAGTCCAACGCTGCATCACGTTTCTCTCTCGTAAATTTGCTCTCTGACCTTCTGACTCCCAATAAGAAATCAGCCTCCCATTTTCTCCATCAATGAAATCAGGGGGAGGAAGAGGGCGATGACGATAAAACCGACAGACAGACCCATGACTACAATGAGCATCGGTTCGATAAGGCTCATCATTCCAGTGACGAGGGCGTCCACGTCGTCATCGAAGGTGTCGGCAACTTTGATGAGCATTTTGTCCAACTCTCCAGTCTCTTCGCCGACATCAATCATGTTCACAACCATGGCGTCCACAACCTTACTCTGGGCTAGCGGGCCGGCGATGTTTTCACCTTCGCGAATGCTTTCATGGACTTTCTGAATAGCACCGGCAATAACGACATTTGCAGTCGCGTCACGCACAATTGCCAAGGCGTCAAGAATGGGGACACCAGAGGCGATAAGGGTACCGAGAGTTCGGCAGAACCGGGAAACGGTGGATTTAGAGACGATGGTTCCAAAAATTGGGAGTTTTAAGGAGACTGTGTCCATCACCCAACGGCCGGGCTTACTGATCGATACCAATTTAAAAATGGTATAGCCTGCAAAGGGAATTCCGGGCAGAAGATACCAGTAGTTGGCAAGGTTACTGCTGATAAAAATCAGGAGTTGGGTAAGCCCAGGCAGATCGAGATCCATTTCCTCGAACATTAGCTGAAATTGGGGAACGATCTTGATCATGATGACCGCAAGAATACACACCATGACTGTGATAACTGCTGCTGGATAGATCATGGCGGCCATGACCTGCTTTTTCAGCTTCTGTGACTTTTCCCGGAACACGGCAAGGCGTTCGAGAATGGTATCGAGCACACCACCGGCCTCACCCGCCTTCACCATGTTGACGTACAGTTTGTCAAAAACTTTGGGAAATTTCGCCATAGACTCGGAGAGGTTGCTTCCACCTTCGACTTCCTCCGCAACACTGCCAACAGCAAATTTGAGAAGGCCCGGTTTCTGCTGACTTTCTAAAATTTTCAAACTGCGCACGATTGGAAGACCGGCATCCACCAAGGTGGCCAACTGCCGTGTCATGGTGGTTAAATCTTTCGATTTGACTCCACCGATAACAATGCCCGGGCCCTTCTTCTTACGGCCTGCGGCGGCCCCACCTTTACCTCCACCGCTCTTACCTTTTTTGGCACGGACATTGGTGGGGAAGTAGCCCATCTGGCGAATTTTGGTAATTGCGGCGTCGTTGGATTCGGCCTCAATCTCGCTCTTGACTTCCTGGCCCTGACTGTCTAGCGCTTCATATGTAAAAACTGGCATAAGTTATTTCTGTTAATGGGCTTGAGGCGTAGCATGAAAAGAGCAAATCCAAATACACCGAACCGATATCGCCACTCCCAGAGCATTCGACCAACGTTAGTATTATGGGGTCCTGTCACTGAGCGTCTGCTATAAAAACAGAGATTCTTACGAATCAATCAAAGACAAGGACAAAATAGTCGAGACGCCTGCCCTACGCGGTTACACCATGGTGGATTAAACCCAGCAGGTGGTAACCTCGGTCTTCGGTGAGCTTGACGGAGCGCAATCCTCCCTCTTCTGCCGGATTTGGCTCGAAGACGACCTCGGAGGTGAACTCGTTCCAGAAGCTCTCATCGATGGTTTCGATTTCAATTTGCTGATGATAGGGGCGCCGCCCATAGGCGCCCAGAATAATTCGCTCTTCAGTAGCAGCTATCCAGACCCGCTTCTTGCGCCAGTTACCCACGTCAATGGCAGTCTGGGTAGGTTCGAACATGACAAGTCTGCCTTCGACCTGTGACAGCTCCTGCAGGAATGATTTGAGGTTTTCGTCATCCCCTGTGCTGAGTTTGATCACATGCTCGATATCGGGTTCCTCAACCTCGATTTCTGGATAGGCATCTTGAAGAGTGTCGGGAATGTTTTCCTCGGCCGCCTGGAATGGCTTTCTCTTCTTCTTTGTCTGGACAGGTGCGGCCTGGTGAGTCGGCGCCGCTGCGTTTACACCGCTCAGGCGATTTCCCATGGTCTCGATGGCTTTGGCGAGGGCAGCGGTAGTGGCGTCACTGTTACCACTAACGGCTTTGATAGTCTTGATTTCAGCGCGAACGTCGTCCATGACTTCCTTGCGGATCTGCTCACGAAGGACATCGGTATTGATGCCTGCGGACGCAGCCGCACCTTCGGATCTCACCCACTGCTCCAATTCAGGCTTGATGGACCTGCGGAGGTCGTCAAGGAGTTTCTCCTGGTCAACTCCATTTGAGCTGCTGGTAATAGAGTCGGCAATCTCTTTCTTAAGCTCTTCAAACGACTTTGCTTCAGCCTCGAGAACGTCACCTTTCTTGCGGGGAACGAGCAGCAGAGCGCTGCATTCGGGGCACTTAAAAGGTGTTCCATAATCAGCTTCAGAGACGGTAACTTCCTTCTTACAACTACCACACTTGATTTTCATTTCAGACTCGCTTTTTCAGGTGAATCATGAGGCTAATGCCGCAATCTGACGTGAGGAATTCTTGCTAATACAGACGGCTTTCGCCACTGTGGGGCAGGTATCAGTCTCAACCCATTCCGCTCAGGTCGAAATTTCCGAACCGCCTGAATAAAGGCGGCTCCTCAGGCATCTTCGAAACATCAAGGAAGAGCACCTGACGCCAGACTACTGGTCGGCTTTGAGTACTTACTATCGCAGCTTTAAAGCATTGGAATGCTCTGCCTATGGTGACGTTTCTTAAAGGCGGTCACCACAACCCTGAGCACCCGGGCACTACTCCTGTTCTGAGATGCGGTCGAAGACCGGTGCAGTCAAGCGGCCTCTGGCGAACTTGGCCCACTTTTCTTCCGGGAAGTCCCAGATGACTCGCTTGAACATCTGGTAGGCCTTGAGAGCTTCATTGGCCTTCAGATAGGCATCGCCGGCCCAGTAGAGGGCCGCGGGCTTCAAGTCGCCTTCATACTTGTCGACGAAGGCTTTAAAGTGGTCACCGGCCTCGGTGTATTGCTCCCCGAGGATGAAACAGAGCCCCATCTTGAACGATACTTTCTGCACCTGTTCGTGTTCGGGGAATTTTTCGGTGAACTTGTTGAATACGCTGATGGCTACAGGGTAATTCTTCTTATTAAAGAAGTAGAGACCGATACGAATCATAGCGTCGCCCACAAGGAGGCTGTCCGGGAATTTATAGGCAAGCCGGACGTATTCCTCCATGGCCTTGTCCATATCGTCCATCTTTTCATGACAGATACCGGTCTTGTATTGGGCATCCGGAGCGATGAGGCTCTTGGGCCAATCCATCACGATTCGCCCATACACCTCGATGGCTTCGTGATATTCCTCCTGCTCCTGGGCAAGGTTGGCCAGCAGGTATGCTGCCTGGTCGACAGTTTTGCTGCCGGGGAAGTTGATCATCAGATCATGCAGGATTTCCTGCCCTTCTTTGAGTTCACGTACGCCCAGTTTCTTATCCTTGAGTTCGATGTGCTGCTTACCCAGGTAGTAATAGCACTCACCGACATGAAACTGCGTTTCGATGGCGATCTCGTTGTCTGGATACTTCTTTCCGAACGCGGTTAATGCGCCATCGGTACCGACGACAATCTTTGCGCTCGCTTCACGCTGCGCGGCGCCAACCTGTTTGCCGGTTTCGTCACGGTCAAGATTACGGACATCGACATAAGTTATCTTGATCTCGTCACCGAAATCGGCCTCGAACACGTCGTTATCCGGATCGGCTTTGGCCGAGGCGATGAGTTGCACGCTCGTTGTGAAAATACCGCTGTGCGAAAGTGTTTCGGTCACCTTCAACGTCGCCTTATCACCGAGAGAAGAGGTAATCAGGACTTCAAGGACGTCACGTTCTTCGGTGGTATCAGCGTCGCCATCTTCAATTTTGATGAAGATTTTGTCACCGAGGTGCGCCAGGTCAGTTTCCGCTTCGTACTCATCATCAAAGAATCCGACCACGCCGTTGGTGATAATGCGGGCCGTGGCGCGACGAATGCTCTTCTCATTGCTGCTCTTTGGAAACTCGTCAATGTAATTGGCATAGATGATGTCCTGCCCCATGACATTGAGGACAGGGATCATCACCTGCTGCTCCTTTTTCCTTCGCGATGCTGCACTCGAGTTGTCCGATGCGTCTGAGAATTCGCTCTGGAAACTGGCCCCTTCGACGAGTTCGTCTGGTGAATTTTTGTCTCCAAGCGCAAGCTTGATCCGACCGGTGAAGAGACCCGCTTCCAGGTCTTCAATTTCACATTCAATTCTGGCGGTATCACCGCCGGGCCTGGTTTCAAGATCGACAATGACTTTACTGCCGCTGTCGAGGGCACGATCTTTGTCGATGACCTGAACGACCAGTGCATCTTCTATGGTGATGAGCTTGACTGGTCGCTGGTCCGGTTTGTCGGCGGCCATCGTGCCGAGTTGGCTGACGATCTCCACGCTTCCGTCGGTGGGCAGAGTTTCTTCCAATTCGAACTGGCGTTCGGTCTTATTGCCTGGGTCGGTGTTTTCAACGTCGACGAATGCAATTTGGATGACATCACCATCTACCACCTGTAAAGCGCCGGGGGCGGCCTGTTCTGTGGTGAGGTCGAGCTCTTTGGTGAAAATGCCGGTGAATGGCCCGGTTTCCGTGGCGATCAGGTTGAGTTTGTTACCGGTGCTACGGGAGAGAACAGCCAGAGGCAACTTATCGATTCCGTCTGTCTTATCCGCATCATACTCAGTGATTTGAATGATGACGCGTTCCTCTTTGCCGGCCACGTTTACTCTGGCGACCTTCAACTCTTCCTTGCGGCGGTTACCGGCCTGGTCTTCGATAAATTCATTCCGAATGCATTGAATCTTACCGTTGAAGTAAGTTGCCTCGAGAGTCTCCTGATAGACCTTGGGAGTGCCGGGGTCGACATTAACCTCGTCACTGTAAGACGCGGTGATGGTGTCTCCCGGGCTGACTTCCAGGGTGTCGTTGCTGGCGAGGGAATGCACGTCGAGACCCTCAACTGGGATGAATTGCTTGCCGCCTCCGGACACGCCGAAGTGCGAAAGCGCCGGAGCGTCCCCACGGAATTCATTGATCGTCATGCGAACGAAACGGGCTTCGACCGGCTGGAAGGTAATCGTGTTCCCGAGACCATCTGCTGTCATGGTTTCCTTGGCATCAAGCTGCGGGATCAGGTCGATATCGGCAATCTCCGGATGATCGCCGTTGGTCTTATTGATCACGATGCGAAAATAGCGGGCCTGAAAGAGTGAGATGAAGGTGTTTGATTTCTTGTTTTTCAATGAGTCCGGATGGAACTTCCAGCCCTTGTCGCCGACCGGTCTGATACCGGGATTTTCCTCGGTGAACATGGCGAATTCCTGAATGGCGTTCGCCGGGTCGGCATCGGTCAGCACCAACTTGCTGAGAGTGGTGATTTGTCCGAGGTCGAAGTCAATTGCCCACTTGGCCTTAACATCGGTTTTGACTCGTCCCCTCCAGACAGTTTTCAAATTTCCATCACTGATAAAAGGCAGCTTGCTCAGGCTGAGGACGCGGGGACCAGCAGGCTGGGCGTCCGAGTCGTCCATGAGCTTGAGGCTTCGCATGGGGGCGGAAGTCGCAGGATTCGCTGCCACTGGGTACCACTCATCTTTCTTCTTTGCCACATCGATGGCGTAACGAATGATGCTGCGTTCATCTCCTGCGGCTACCCCTTCTCCACGGTGGTATTCAATCTTGTCGATGGTCTTAACTTCCTTCAGATCCACTAACAGCCATTTAGGCGAACGACCGTCCATCATTCCTATCCATGATGTCCGGGCAGTTTTGTCGCCATCGACGGCGAAACGCGGGTCGTTGCCTTCGGAGGAATCAGACGCAATGGCATCGGCCGGCTTGAGACCGGTCTTCACCCGGCCACGGAACACACCCGTATGAGGCCCGGTTTCTTCCAGCATGACGCGAACGCTGTCACCACTGGTGGACTCCACGGTGACCGGCGTCTTGTCCGCGCCATTCGTCAGGTCGTGGTCTCCGTCGGTGACCTGCACGTAGCAGAAGTTGCCGGGGGCGATTTGTTTTCCGGTGCGAAATTCTTCCCGCTCCTCTTCTTCCTTCCTAAACATGTCTGCGTTCACTTCCTGCTCAACTTCGTCGACGATCTCTGTAGAAGAGAACTTGAGTTCTCCGTCGGAAGCTACGCTGATCGTGGGCTTTTCTTCACCCTCAATGACCACGATGAGTTTCTTGAAATCATCGTGATAGTCGTAGGTGATGATGTCTTTACCGATCACCTGCAGTTTGCGGTCCCCAGGTTTAGCCTCGCCAAGTTCGGTATCGATGCTGGCCACGTAAAGGCCTGGGCCTGCGAAGGAGCGACTGAGCTGCACTATCTCTTCATCTCCCGATGCTGCCTTGACCACAATGGGCACACTTGAGTTGCCCTTGACGATCTGCAGATTGCGGTCGCTCAGACGAATTCGCAGGGCTGTGCCAGGCGCTACGACCCGTTTCGATTGGCCGCCGTAAGCTCCAATAAGTCGAAGGGTGTCAAGGGCTTCACGATACTTCTTGGTGGTCTGATACACCATACCAAGCCGGTACATGATCATGTCTGCAGTCTCATTCTTCGGCATGAGCGCGAGGACTTCCTTGAATTTATCCTCCGCTTTATCCATCTCGCCCTGGGTGTGGAACGCTATCCCGAGCATCAGGTGCGCGCGGGCAGAGACTTCTTCGTTCTTGTAGGACGAAAGGTCTTCAAAGATTTCTTCGGCCTTGGCGAAAATCTTCTGTGCCACCAACGTTTCACCGACCTTAAACCTTGCGTCGATAGACTCCATCGTATTAGGCCACATCGAGATCACGGTGGTGTATTCGTCGCGAGCGATTTCGTATCGTTCGTCACGGAAGTAGGCGTCACCCAGGAGCAACTGCACCTGCGCTTTGTCAGAGTCCTGCAAGTGCGCGGCGTTGGCGTTGGTGATCATAAATTTGCGGCAAATGTTGATCGCCTCGCGAACTTTCTTATCCACAAGCTGGTTGTTGACGATGACCCGAATGTAAGCCGGCGAAACCAGGTGCTGATAAGTGGGGAAGATTTGTTCGTTTTCCTTGTATTTGATCCAGGCCAATTCGTCCTCACCGGCGTTGGCGAAGATGTTACCCCACAGAATGCCTGCCTCCGGTTTGTTGGGGTCGACCGTTGCCACCATAGTGCCGGACTTGCTAAGGGCGTCGGCCATATACTTTTCGACATCCTGCGTCTTTGCGCGGTCGAAGCCTTCGTTACGCTTGAGCAGTGACTTAAATATGATGGATGCCTCGCCGTAGCGTTTAACGTTCACGCGGGCCAGACCGACCTCGACTATTTTGTCCCACCACTGACCATTGTTGCGAGGCATGTTGTGAATGGTGCGCTGCATCTGAATGGCAGAATCAAGATGTTGATTCTGTTCCTGCAGATAGGCGTTGATGGCCATCTGTGCATTCAGCGCTGCTGGCTGGCCCGGGAAAGTTGCTGCCAGGCGTTGATTGTGTGCTACAAATTTAGCCGGATCCGTTGACCTGTAATGCGAACTGAGAGTCGACCATGTCTGTTTGATTTCCGGGTCAGGCTTGGTGGCAAAGCGTTCCAGGATCTGCTCGAGCAATGCGACCGCCCGCGCCTTCTTTGCAGCATCGTCGCTTGCATACAGGAGCGCGGCCAGCCGGGAAGCTGATTTGAAATTCAATGGATCCTGGTCAGGGAAATCAGACCAGATCTTTTCGTAAAGCGGGAGCGCCTTATCCTGCTGCTTCTGCTTTTCGTGCTGCTGCGCCAGGGCCCAGTACATCTGAGCAGCGTCCGGATTACCTGCGTTGGTCTGCACCCACTTTTCAAGGAGCGCCATGCTCTCACCGCCCGGCAGCTCGATGGCATCGTGCACCGCTCTGGTCGCGGCTTCGCTGAAAGGGTACTGGTCCTGAACAATTTTGTAATACTCGAGCGCCTTCGGATGGTTGCCGGCGTCGTGGTAGGCCCGACCAATCTTGTAGACCATCAATGGCGTCTTGGAGTGTCCTGGATTCTTCTTCGCCCAGAACTGGTCTGCAAACTGAATCGCCCTCGGGATATTCTGATTCGCCACGGTGCTGTCGAATACACGGGAAGCGAGATACCACTTGTCCGCATCCTGGGCGGTGTTGTAAGCCTGGAAATACCAGCTCATGGCCTGGTTGTAATCTTTCGGCAGCTGATCGAAATAGAGGTCACCGAGGGTCTGCAGCCAGTATTGAGAGGGTGGCTGGTTGTAGCTGGTCGCGAGTTGACGGGCCAGGGAAACATCTCGTGCGCTGTTGGCCGCATACCAGACAAGGTAGCGCCGGTAGGTCTCAATATTTCCAGCATCGGGCCATTGTTCCAGGATGCTCTGCCATGTCTGAATGGCCTGCTTGTGCATGCCATTCTTTTCGTAGGCACGGGCCAACGCGACTTTGACACCGCGGGATTTGCTGAATTCGCCGGCGGCCTTTTCGAGGGCCTGAACCGACCGGTCACCCTTATTGGTAAGCTGGTAAAGCTCAGCGATAAGAAGCTGATACTCAAGGCTCGGCGCTGCGGGGGCGTTGGAAGCCAGAGCCTCCAGATCCTGCTTCTCGGCGTGGATGCGATTTTGCAGTACTTTAACCTCTTCACGAGCCCCGGCATCGGCCTTCTTTACATACTGGGTGTAGTAATTAAGGGCGTCGGCATACTCACCAGCGAGCTGATAAGCGAGGCCAACCAGCAAAGTGTTTTCCTGAGACGCCGCACGAGGGGTAAGCGCACTGGCCGACTTTTCAATTCCAGCCGAACCTGTGCGGTCGCCCTGGATGAGTAACGCAATGGTTATCTTACCTTCTGCCTTCTTAGACTGAATCTTCACCTGGAACGGTGCATACGAAGTATTCTTTTTCACCATCTGGCCGTCGACGAACAGGTAGCTGGTACCGTTGACTTTTTCGAATTTCAGCAGGTATTTGGTTACCGCTTCGGATTCCTCACCGGCTTCTTCTTTGCCCACCCTCAATCCGGAAGCATCGAACTGGGTAACAAGCCAGACGTAGTCCTTCTTCACGTCGAAGCTGTCGCCAATCTTTGATGCCTTCCAGCCTTCGACCGTTCCTGTTAACCATTCACCGGCATTAGAGTGGTCACCAATAGTGGTGAACTTGTCGCCCTCATCGAAAGGCACGACCTTGGACGACCATGCCACAAGCTCATTGCGCTGGTAAGCGGCGTCTTCGGTAAGAACGGGGAAAACATTGCTGCTTAAAGCTTCGATTTCGGAGCGCACTGCAGTAGCGCGAGGGCTTCGCTTCGAACGGGCAAGGCGGGTAAAAGTTTCCATCTGGCCTTTCACATTCCCCTTCGCTCGATAGGCCATACCTTGATGAATAAGTGCTCTGGCGGCTGCCGCATCGTAATCATCGTCGAGCAGCATCTGATCCGCGTAAGCAATGGCTTTGTCATGTTCTCCCATCGCCGTGAGACGAAGCACGATTTCGGCCTGGGCAAAGCGGATGTTCGAATTGTCCGGATGCTTTTTTGAGATGGCCTGGATATCTGCAATCGCCTGTGCGAGCTGATTCTGCTTCTCTGCCAGGCTGAAGAGATTCGCGGTCGAATGGTTTACCTCCGAATAAAGGTGGCTCGGGTAATCGGTGAGGAGAACCTTGTAAGTAGCCATCGCTTCAGCGAGTTTGTTCTGCGGCTCGTAAACCTTCGTCGCCAGGCTCCACAATGCCTTCGCCGATAGATCCTCATTCTGCGGGAAATTAGCAAGAACTTCCTTTAAGAGTGCCTCAGCGCCCGCGCCGTCCTTCTTCTGCATGTAGCAATCGAGCATGAAATCATAGATTTCACCCTTGTTATAGCCCGGCTCAAGCGAATCAACCTTCCTGTAGGCCGCAATGGCTTGGTCCCATTTGCTGTCTTCGCGGTAGAGGTGCCCGAGTTGGTAATGGAAGGCAATATAATTTGGATATTTCTGCGTGGCCTGGTTGAGAATTTTGACCGCCTCCGCCGCCTCCCCCCAACTGTATTGGCGCTTCCATAGAATATTGTAAGCCTCGATAGCCTGCGCAGAATCCGGATAATCCTGAATGAGCTGATTGAATGCAGCTATGACCTTTTCCTGATCTTCCGTCGTTGAGAGGGCGAGGCATTTCTCCCACAGCACGCTGGCGCTCGGCTTGAGCTTCATCGCCTTTTCAAACCAGTCTGATGCATTAGTCGGCTGATTAAGCTGATCACGGCTGATCTTTCCCATACGCATGAAGACCTGATACTGATCAGCAGACTGAGGATATGATTTCACATAGTCACGATAAGCCTGCATGGCCGCGTTGTAGTCCTTCAGGCCGCCGTCCTCACTGAGCCACGCCGCAAGCTTAAGCGAACGTTGCGCCTCCGGGCTGTTCGGGAACTCGTTCGCAATTTCCGTGTAAATCTCTTTCGCCTGGGCAATCTGGCCGCCTTGACGCCGATAGAGCTCCGCAAGCTGCATTTTGAGTTCGAGCTTCTTTGGAAAGTCAGGCACTTTCACGAGGATGTCGTTGTATTCACGGACGGCATCTTGTGGGCTGTTCAGAATGTCACGATAGACCTCGGCGATGTGCAGTTGAAGGTCTGGCGACTTCGGATTCTTCTTGAGGTATTCCTTGAATTGCGCGATCGCCTTGTGCCATTCGCCCATGGCCTCGAAACAGCGGGCGTAGTTCATTCGAATATCACCAGCCTGATCGTTCGTGCCAAAGTCACGCAACCATTCTTCATAGGTCGTGGTCGCCTGCATGAGCATTCCCAGACCGAGCAGACTGTCACCGAGCCTGGCCGTGGCTTCCGGCAGGCGCTTGTCCGCCTTGCCCGTTTGCGTGAACTGCTTGAATTTTTCAACCGCGGCCTGGTAATCCTTGGCGTCATAAAACTTGTTACCCTCTATGAAGAGAGCGTCCAGACTCTCAGCACGGGCTGCGGCTTGGCAAAACAGAAATGACAGACTCAGACCGAAGGAAAGAACAAGGCGGTTCATGAGTTCCTCAATAAATGGTCAATTAGATTGTAAAGCTGAAGTCCTGTACGCGGCATAGCCACTTGATGCTACTGTCCAAAATTGTTTTTACAGGGGTCCCATTCCTCATCTTGCGAGGAGGGCGGGATTATAGGGGGGTATTTAATTGAGTGTCAACGGCTTGGAAAGGCATAATGGAATAAATTACATTTTCTGAAAACAGGCTCAATCTCCGCATAAGCGTCAAAGTTTCAACAGAGACCCAACCCAAGCTGCTCTGGGTACAATGCTCCATTAGCACGTTATCCGACGCTCGGTCGAATACTTAAGAGAGGGGGAAGATGGGACATCCTCTGGCGATTCCCCGAAAACTGGATCAGGTTCCGGTAGTGTTTTCCGGCTTCATTCACCTGGAAAACCCGACGCTTGAATCACAACCTCGGACGTGATTCGATTCCTCGCATCCCAATCATCAAATGAGGTCGTCATGTCTGCGGTTGAATCTCCCGGGATTTCAGCTTTGCGTATCGGTGCTGATATCGTGGGTAAACTTGCCTGCCCTTGCTGCAAAATGAGTCTCGTTGTCAGTGCCGATGTGATGGAATGTTCCTCCCAAGATTGCCTGACAAGGTTTCCCCTCGTCGATGGCATCCCCATCCTGCTAAATGAAAAGTCGAGCGTCTTCAGCATAAAGGACTTCGTACCTGGGGAAGCAACGTTCAATCCGCGGGCGAAGGCGCGTCTGATTCGCCGGCTGGTGTACTCGTTCCTGAATTACCTCCCAGCGCTTGGGAACAATCCCAACAGCCGTAGAAACTACTCGCTGTTTGCCGACGCACTGTCCAAGACCTCCGGCAAGACAAGAGTGCTCGTGGTCGGCGGGAGCATTGTCGGCAAGGGAATGGAGCAACTCATTGAAGACGATCGGATCGATTTCGTGGAGACTGACATCTCGATCGGGCCGAGGACAATGATGGTCTGTGATGCTCACGATCTTCCTTTTGAGGCTGAAACGTTTGATGGAATCATCATCCAGGCAGTGCTTGAACACGTTCTTGATCCGTTCCGATGCGTCGAAGAGATTTATCGAGTCTTAAAGGCGAACGGAATCGTGTACGCGGAAATCCCGTTCATGCAGCAGGTACATGGAAATCGTTACGACTACTTGAGATTTTCACATCTCGGCCTGCTCCGCCTGTTCAGGAAATTCGAGGAAATTGTCAGTGGGGCCGCGGGCGGGCCGGGGATGGCCCTGGCATGGTCTTACAGATACTTTCTGCTCAGTTTTGTGAAATCCACCAAGGCCCGCCTGCTGGCCAGTATCTTCGCCCATTTCACCGGATTCTGGCTGAAGTACTTCGATTACTTTCTTGTTAATCGTCCAGGGGCTCTGGACGCCTCCTCCGGCAACTTCTTTCTGGGGAGGAAAAGTTCGGCAGTCTTGTCAGACCGGGACCTGATCAAGAAATACAAAGGGGGCGACGTTTGAGGAGTCTACAAAAGCTCGTTTACTCCCTCAGCATATTCTGAAGCATGACGGCTCACCTCCTGATCCTTTTCTCCATTTGCCATCCCAGGCCGCTTTGTGCGCAGGGGGCTCCAACGGGGTCTCCCCTGGAATTGATAGATTTGCGGTGGCTGGCGCGAGGCCAAACAGATGAGCGCTTCGTTATTGATACCTTCACACGTAAAGCCCCCGCCCCGGAAGCACGAATCGAAAAGTTCATCGCAGAGGTAAACGGCCCGGCTGTGCTCGACTATTTCATGGGGCGGTCTCTCGGCGAGTTGGAGATCCTCGCTGACGGCATTGTCATCCTGAAGTGCACTCCTTCCAGGGAGTGGAAGCAGGTATATGTGCCACCTGAACCGCGTGAATACGGGGAGTTGCCTTTCGCGTTTCCGCTGGTGCAGGAGGCCGGGCCCTACTCACAGTGCGTGGTGCCGATTCCATTCAGCAACCGCCTCGTGGTGAAGTCGTCAGAGAGTAATCCGAAAATCTGGTTGAGCGGGCGACGCCTGAAGAGTGCTTCGAAAGTGCATTTTTCGATAGACCTCAAGAGTGATTACATCAGGCACCTGGCCCGGGCGCAGACGGAATTGCTCGGTGAGGCAGATCATCTTGTTGAGTATCCGAATGAGAGCTTGGTAAAGGTGGAATCCTCCTGTGCTGTGGGGAAGACAGCCCGTATTGCTGCACTTTCCGGCCCTGCTGAGATGGTCGGACTGCGGCTGCAATTCGAACCCGCGGCAATGGAACTGCTGAGGCATCAGGTGATCGAATTGAAAATCGACGGTGTCAGTTCGGTCCGGATGCCCCTGGTGGACTTCATCGGAGTAAGCCATCCGTGGCCCCACGCCTGGTTTCCAATGGCAGGGACGTGGGCGGCAGGGCTGATGAATCCTGTGGCACGGATGACGAAGAAAGATCCCGCAATCTACATCTACTTCCGTTTGCCTGTTCCGTTCCGAAAGACATTGGCGATAGATATCGTCAACCGCTCGGCGACGCTGCCGTGTGTGTTCCGTGGGGAGTTAGCTGTCGTGCCTCTGTCGGAGGCAGAACAGCCCTGGCGTCTTTGCGGCACGAGCCGAAGAGTGCCACTCGTCGCGTCCACTCCTTCGGACTCCCCTCATCTGTTCCAATGGCGTCAGCGCGGCCACCTCGCTGGCATCTCATTCTTTGCCACCGGGCAAGGCTTGGACTGGAATTGGCGATCAAAGGTCCGCTTTCAATTAACCGACAAGGGGCGTGACTACCTCAGCCCCGGGCTGCTGCCCTTCGCCTTCGAAGGGATTTCCGGCAATATCCAGTTCGAATCGACGACCTGGAATCACAACACCATGGAACGCACCATGCGCCTCGGCGCGGGACGCCACTTCTGGCGAGATCCCCTGCCTTTCGATGCGGGCGCTTCGCTCACATTTACAAATGCAGAAGGCGGGCCGACCCGCGCTGAAGTAGGTCTGCTCTGGTACGAGCCGTCGGAGGATGCACCGTTCGAAGCTCCTGTCATCCCGCATGAAGTCGAGCGGCTACCAGCCATGCTCCACGGCCAGGGACGACTGAACGAAGGCAGTTCTTTACTGGAGGCCGAATCATTGGCGGGGGCCGCGGTGGCATCCAATGGGCGCGCTACCGCTGAATCGAACGGCGCTCTGGACGCCTTCAGCTCCGGGGATGCTTACCTGGCCTGGAACGCCGGCCGGGTGGGGGAAACCCTCGACATCTTTGCAAAATTTCCGAAGAGCCAATACGTCCGGTTGTGGTATCACCGCCTGATGTTCCTCAACGGAGGCGTATTCAACATCAACCTGCTGCCAACGGACACGCAAGCGCAGACCCACCGAATAGCCCAATCAGACGAAGACTTCCGCTCACGCGTGCTTGGACAGTCCCAGAGCGAGTCCTCCATCACCTGCTATGACAATTGGCCACACCGCCAGGCATATCGATTCTTGATGCCCATCGTAATAAATCCGTCGCCTGGCCAACTTGGACGCATTCGTTTCACCTGCGCAACCAAACCACCGGGGAGTCGCGGATACATGCTGGCCATTGACCAATTGGGGCTCGAATCGGCGCCAACCACTCCGCCAGGCTGGTTTGATTTCGAGTCAACAATTGCACGCCCGGATCGGATCAGGGAGATGCAGGCCGGCCGGCCTGATTTCTACGGCTGGGGAGGGCTGGAGCTATCGCACACTCAGCCGAATCAGCCCGACTTGGAAGTCGGCCTTCATCGCATCACAGCCGCGAAGGCATCTTCCACAGTTATCGTGCGAGGACTGATTCAGTCTGGAAGCTGGAGGGCGCAGGTTGTAGATTCCTCGGATCTCATCGAACTTGTCCAGGCACAAACCGATGTTCCCACCGAGTGGCGCTTCGCCCTTCGCCAGCCGGTGACAGGCCCGCTGGAGGTGAAGCTTGTTCTCTGTTGTACCTCCGACAAGGGTATGATTCTGCTTGATGCCTGGAGGACAGGCGAATGAGGGTGCCGACCTCTGTAAGAATCTCAAAGACAACGCCCCCAACCCTGATAACTGCGGATTTCTGACCCATGACCCATTTCGCCATCCATATCCTTCTCCTGTTCACCTGCACTCCCCTCCTCCATTCGGCCGACATTATTCCCACCCCGGATGAACTGCTCATCCCGATGGCGACTCCAAAAATCGACGGGGACCTCACCGAATGGGACATCACGAAGAAGGGCTACAGAATCGATCCAACGAAAACCGGCAATGACGATGCGATTTCGCTCCATCAGAATGACCCCGGAAATCCGTTTAAGGGCGAAAAGGATCTGAGCGCCTGGGCCGCTCTTTCATGGGACAAAGATTATCTCTACATCGCAGGCCAGGTCACGGACGATGACCTGCGTGGCATCAAACCTGATACAGGCCATAACGCCGGCCCTCCGGGCTGGGCCTGTGACAGCGTGATGTTTCGAATTCACAGCTTTCGTCAACCGCTCAAGACCAATAACCCGTATTCGAAAACACCGTTCCTTGCGCCCCGTTACGTTGTGCATCCGGGCGGCCGCGGGCACCTGCTCGACAATTCGAGCCAGCAACTGGACAAGGTCGACTCCTATTGGAAGTTGCCTCAAGGATCGGACTGGGTCTCGCGCGAAACCGAGGACGGATACGTCGTAGAGGCCGCGGTCCCGTGGAAGTCACTCGAGTTCAAACCGCAAACCGGAGAACTCTTCTTCTGCGGTTTCCTTCTCGGGGACATTGATGACGGCGAGCAACTGAATCAGCTCGGCTGGAACTTCAACGGCAGTGAACCCAGTGCCATGAGAGTGTTTCGATTGGCTGATACATCCGGTGCCACGGCCATGTTGTCCGTCGCGTCACGTTCCGTTGAGGCTGGAAAGAAGTGGTCGGTCAGCTACAGGGTGGATGCCAGAGCCATGGACATCCGGCTCACCCGGTTGACTCTGACCGGCCCGGAGAACCAACAACTGGATATCGCAATCAATACCGACATCGTCAAGGGGAAGAGCGCTACGGACGTCCTCGTCGTGGAAGAAATGCCAGCCAGGCCCGGCCCATACAAAGCCACACTCGTAACGGATGTCGACGGCAAGACTGTCGAACTTTGTTCGGAGTCGATCGAAATCCTGCCGGGGAAACCGCCCGCGCCATTGATCACAAACCCAGCGGGTGAGATGCACCATATGCGCCCCGACCGGGTCGCACACAATGCCTGGGAAGATTGGCGTCGCGGCATCCTCCACACCGGCTTCGTGAACGATCGCACGGGCTACGAGAAATACATTCTCACGCACGTAAAGGATTACGTGGATAAGACGATGGAAAACTACATCAGGATACGTTCCAGGTACATCGACCAGCACGTCCTGATGGCGCTTACACTCCTCAAACTCACCGGCGAGGAACGCTACGC
This sequence comes from Planctomycetota bacterium, assembly GCA_027625095.1. Classification (GTDB taxonomy): domain Bacteria; phylum Planctomycetota; class PUPC01; order JACPCR01; family JACPCR01; genus JAQBXN01. The sequence continues at coordinate 17,948 of JAQBXN010000137.1, forward strand.
AGACCTGATTCGCCGGGGAGTAGATCTTGCCCTCACTCTCCAAAAAGAAAACCTGGATATTCACCTGCTGTTCGGCCTGGTAACGATGCGGTATCACGTCTGGCAGCACGACAAGGAACGCAAGCTGGCAACTCCGGATGCAGAGAAGGATTTTCAGGAGCTTTGGGCTCGCGCCGCAAGTGAGCATCCCCCTGAGTGGATGTATTCGGAGTGGGGATATCACAATCGATGCTGGCACAGGTACTATCAGTTGAAAATTGCCCGGCACTTCGCCCAAAAGCTCGGCAAACCCATCGGCCCAAGGGTGGATGAATATCTGGCATTCCATGAACCGATCATCCGAAAGTTTGGGGCGGCGAACGACAACTCCTCGGGCTACATCTGGGTCGGCTTCCGCTATCCCATGTATTGGTCCATGGCCATCGATGACTGGTCGGAGATCACCACCAACAAGGGTTGGCTGAATGCGCTTCAAAACTGGCGAAGCTACAGTTCGCCGTCGGGGGCCGTCCCGAATTTTGGTGATACCAGCGGCTGGGGAACGGGCTCGGGAATATCGGTGGGCAACTACGAACTCATCGGTCGCCTCACCGGCGACGGACGCTTCCGATGGCAGGCCCATCGGAATATGGAGTATCTATACAACCACTTCTGGCCGCGTCACGATCAGTATCACGGCCCCAAAGATCTCGTGGCCCTTGGTGCGTGTCTGGCCTGGCTCCAGGCAGACGATTCGGTCAAACCGAAACCGGCTGAATCGCAGAGCCAGGTTTTATTCAGATACCGGACCGCCCCGGTTACCCAGGAAGAATCGGCTGCACGGCCCGGGCTCTCCACGATGAAACTCACTGACGAACAGGTACCCGATAAGCTGATTCTCACCAGCGGAACGAGAGCGCAGCAGACGTGGGCAATGGTCGAGCTCATCGATCTTGGAGGTCATTGCGGGCAACTGCCAGGCAACATCATTGCACTCATGCACCACGATGCCGCGCTCCTGGCCGGCCAGGGCTACTACGAAAAGTCACCGGACTTCAACAACATTCTTTGGATCGAGGACCTCGATGGACTGGCCGCGGATCCGCGCCCGGCACGAACGGAGGTGCCCATTTTCGTCGAAGACCCGGCAGTCACCCGCGTACGCATTCGGGTGCAGCGATTTCAGCAACTTCCCGTCACCTACGTCCGCGACATCGTGTTCGTGAAGGATGCGTTCATGTTGGTAAAAGACCGCATAACGTTCCACGCAACCATGAGAGTAAGGGTCGGCCCATGCTGGCAGACCCGAGACCTCGGCCCCCAGTGCAAAAGCGATCTCGACGTAACGCGACCGGAGGGAGACTTTTGGTTTAACAGCTACTACGAATACCTCTATCACACCGGGCTCGGGTTGGGCCGCGGCGTCCAAGCCTATCGCAACCCGGCCTGGGACCTGCTCGTCAAATTTGCGCCACGTGAGGGCATGAAATATTCCGTGGTTGATCGCTTCAACGACAACCCCTATCGCATGAGCCCGGTTCAGCTACGCCAAAGCTGGACAGGCATCATCAAGCACGGCGAGACGCTTACATTCACAAGCCTGTTGCACCCGCACGTACCCGCATTCGACGTGGAACCATTCGCTGAATGGTCCAAGTTCCTGATCGACAACGACCAGACCACTATGGTGCGCGTCAAGACCGAAAACGATCCCCAGAATCATCTGTGGTATGAGCACTTCCTCCTGCTCCAGGAGAAAGTCGGTGCTGTAGAATCTGACGGCTTTGCCGGTGATTCAACCTTTGCCCTGATCAGCAAAAACTACAAGGGCGACCTCAGTGCCGCTGTCATGGTGGGAGGCAAAGAACTGCGCCTGGGCGGCGAAGAATTCTCGCCTAAATCGAGAAAGCCGATTGTGCAAACGGTCTACGAACTGAAGGAATAGTGTTGAATGAGAGGTCGCGAGGTGGCTCTATTGGCGCGTGCCGTGTCCGCTCAGCGACAGACTCTCTGACAGCAAGCTGATAACTCACTGCTGCGATGATGCAGGTACGTCAGTCAATCTCTCGCCAGCAAGACTTTACGGTTCTGTCTTCTATAAACGGTCTCACATTTCATTGCTGAAACATTTGCCGAACGTGAAGCCAGACCTCAAACATTGACTGAAAGTCGCTTAAACCTTCGCCCAATGAATTATCGACCACATCTCCCTTCTCTGTTTCTCGCGCTCGCTCTTGCCCTTGCTTCCCTTCTGCAAGCATCACTCGCCGAATCCGGAGTGTTCGTGCGGTTTCGCCTGGTCGATCCGAAGGACGCTAAATGCTTCGTGCGACTTGGTGGTTATATCCACAAAAGCCCGTGGTACCTGCCCGGGGCTGTCTGGCCCGAAGGCGCAGATCGGGATCCGGCGAAACGCGTGTCTTCGAGCCAGCCCACGCCGTGGTTCGATTTGATGAAACATGCGGGGAAGCTACTCCACGGTCGCATCTCTCGCGCCGGCGGTGTCGCCGAATTCCCGAATGTGACGGCCGATTTCATCGTCACGCCTGAAAGCGATACCAGAAAAGTCGTCATCGAACTGGCCTCTTCACCTGACGAGCAGTCCGTAGTCAAACGGTGGGAAGAATCATTCACCGGCAGCCTGACGAGTTTCCTCGTCTCACCCAATCTGAAGCAGGACGCGGACAGCCTGGAAACCGCTTCGGAAATGACCGACCGCCGATTGTCATGGGCGAAAGAGGCCAGCGGCGGCGAACGTGTCTCTCCCAAAGACCTCATCATCCAGACCAGCTTCTGGGGGCCGCAGCGGCCGGAACTCAATCTGAAGGAAGCCGAAGTGCTCTGGCTTCTCGGCTTCAATGTGGTCGGCAACCAGCAGAAAGATGTGAAAGAAAAGTTCGGCCTGCGAGTCCCCGGCCACACGCATCACGTCGATTTCGGCCCCGCAGCGACCCGCGAGGAAATTGAAAATCTGATGAAACAGCACGCTTCTCGAAACAAGGAGGAATTCACCGGCGGAGTACCTTACGGATTTGCAGACGAAATCTGCTGCCGGCCCCGCATTGAAAAAGATCAAAAGGCACTGGAGCACTTTCACGCCTGGCTTGCCGCACGCGGGATACCGCCCGCCGCTCTTGGAGTGGAGAAGCTGGCGGACGTTGTGCCAATCGAGACGCCCGAGGTGTTTCGTGAACGAGAGAAAGAGAACGGCCCCGCGGCACGCCGAGTCTTTTACTACACCTCCCGTTTCCGTCAGCACGCAGGAACAGAACGAATCCGATGGCACACCGAAGCCTTCCACAAATACTTCTCTCCGGGAGCCAGGACTTCAACGCTGGTCGCCGACCATCCCTACTTCAGCGGCACCGGGCTGGGCATGGGCATGACCCCCAATCGCGCCTGGGGCGGAGCGCCTCTGGCACTGGACTGGTTCGACCTCGCCCGCAGCCGGGCGGTGGACCTCGCCGGCATCGAGGACTGGATGGGCCTGCAATACATGTACGGACCCAACTACACATGGGAAGGATTCCAACTGATGGGTTTCCAGACTTCCATATTTCGGAGCGGCAGCCGCGGCCAGATCCCCATCATTGCCTGGATCACTCCCAGCGACGAAACCAACCTCCGGCTGAAAAGCTCATCGGCATTGTGTCAGGGCGCCAAGAATTTTTTCTACTGGACCTACGGCCCGACAGCCACCAGCACGGAAAACTACTGGTCTGATCTTCGCGGCGCCTACGAGGGAGTTGTCAACATCAGCCGCCTCCTGGCAAAGGCCGAGCACATCATTCATCCAGGGAAAACCCGAGAAACGAAAGTTGCCCTCCTCTACAGCATCTCCTCCGATCTGTGGCAGCCCTTCGACTACGTGCACATGCTCGAACGCCGCGCCACTTACCTCTCGCTCATCCACGATCAGTATCTCGTCGACATGCTCACCGAGGAGGACATCGAAGCCGGCCGGCTCGGCGGCTACAAAATCCTCTACGTCACAGACCCATGCATCACCTCGAAGGCCGCCGTCGAAATCGGGAATTGGGTTCGACAAGGCGGTTTCATTTACGGCTCCTGCGCAGCAGGCAGCCGGAACGAATTCAACGAGCCATCGAACGGGCTGAGCGACGTGTTTGGAATCCAGCCCGATGTCGAAACCAAAACTCAGTCAGGCGATTACAGGACACGCGGGAAACTGAACCCGTTGCCCTGGGTGGACCAGATGAAAGTAGACAAAGTCGGGGCCTATGAAACGGACTCTTCATTCGGTGTCATTGGAACGACTGTCTCCATGAAACCCACGACTGGCAAAGTGGTCGGCGAATTCACGGACAAGAAGCCGGCGGCGGTTTTTCATGAATATGGCAAAGGCAGAGCGTTGGTTGCCGCCGCTTGTCCAGGACTCTCCTATCTGAAGGATGCGAAGTTTGTCCCATTGGAACTCAAGGAAAAGTACCCACCCATCCAGCGAAGATTCATCAACTCATGGGCCGCCGCATCAGAGTCGTCACGCCTGGTCGAGCTTTCTCACCCCGTCGTCGAGGCAGGAGTGTATGACGCCCCCAATGGCACCGCCCTGGTGCTGGCTAACTTCACCTACGAGCCAATCCCTGAGTTGGATGTGATTCTTCCTGTGCGGAAAGAAGTCACCACCGTCCGCTCTCTGATGAAGGGCAAGTGCAAATTCAGAATCGAGGCCGCGACGGAAAACTTCACTTCGAACGGGTTCAGCCACCTGATTCAGTTCAAGGTCGAGCTGGGTCTGAACGACATTATTGTTCTGGAATGAAGGGGGAAGCCACCCCTTGAAAGCCAGGTCAAGCCTCAATACTGTTCAGTTAAGACCCCCGCCACCTTGGGGACTGTCGGTTGAATCAGTTCCTCGCTGTTTCAAGATGCCACCGGCTTGCCCAGTGGAGTCTCACGCTCTTTTCTCGCGCAGGTTCGGATTCATTCTGAAGATGCCACTGGCTTGCCCAGTGGAGTTTCACGCTCTGAAAGCTGTCAGGATGCCCGCAACTTCGAATC
>JAQBXN010000138.1 GCA_027625095.1 Planctomycetota bacterium
CCGCGAGACACTGCGAAAACACTACGGCCACAAGCTGCAAGAGACGGCCCTCCCACCCACAAACGATCTCGAGAGTCGGGGCCGGGCGGACGTTCAGGATAAGCTGGAACATGCCACGCGTGACTGCTCCAACGCCTACAAAAAGGGCAAGCGCTCATTCTTGGTTGTCAGGGAACTGACTCCAATCGCACTCGAACCTCTGCTGCCAAGCTTTGCCCGTGCGAAGAAAGTTCTAAAAGAGAAGCTCTGAACGCATGAAGACCGACCCCAGCGAAAAAGGTCTCGAAAGCCCCCAATACATTTTTCGGCAGCCTCTCTCTTGATTCTGCCCTGGAGAAACTTACTTTAACTTTTCCGGATTCGGGGCGACGGCTTAAACTGCGGCCACTCCTGAATCATCGCCATTGTGAATATGATCATCTACGGCATCGAAGCGCCCAGCAACGTCTGCCTCTCGGCCTTTAGGAAAAGGGAACCCGCTAGGAAAGGGCGCTGCCACGACGCCGAGGCGCTCGCACTAGTTGCACAACAGGAGAACTCACTCATGGACCAAGCCCCGCTGGAAGAAATTGAAACTGAACCAGAGGAAACCAACGTTGCCAACAATTGACTCCCCATTGGACCAACGCGTCCAGCAATCCCTGCGGACATGCTACGAGTCGCTCCTAAAACGCGGCGAGTTGATGACGAAGGAGCGCCTGTCTGAATGCTATGCGCTATTTCGGGAACGATTCGGCCCGGAGCGCCTCAAGAGTTTGGACGGCGAGGTTCTGTTGAACACGATGCACGCCCATGGAAATCAGGACAGTTTGGTGTATTGGCTGGAATTCAAGAGCGACGCCGAATTTCCAACCCGCCAGTTCGGTAGCATCGCAGGTGGCAGTGCACTCAAATTTGGACTCTACAAGAGCAAGGATTCTGGCGAATGGATGGCCGGCCATCCCAGCAACCAAGTCACTTTGCCATTAGCCGATGCCATTGCTATTGCGCGAAAGCACCGCGACCAGTTGATCGCTGCCGTGGCCGTAATGCAGGATTTGCCCAGCGGGGCGGACGATCAGGCATATCTCGCCTTGCAGAACAAATTGGATGAAATCGCGCCGGATGTGTGCCGCCTTGCTTGGGGGCACAAATATGTGAGCCTGCTTTTCCCGGACAAGCTGGACGACTTTCACGTTGAATCTTTCCATCGGCACAATCTGATTAAACTGCTTCAACTGCCGCCCTCGCAGCCCGGCCTGTATGTCTCTGCCGGACGTTTCGTCAGCTATGCCAATCAAATGGGTTGGCCCATGAATCACCTAACCGCTGTGCTCAACGAGCGGAATGGCACGCCTGCAAAATATTGGCGCATCGGCACCAAGCTGGGCGAAGAGGGCAATGCTCAAGATGTATGGCCAGACATGAAAGCCGGTGGCTATGCGGCCATTGGCTGGCCGAAGCTGGGAGATTTGTCCAGTGTGCTCGCCAGTGACAAAGTAAAGGAATCCATCGCGGAAATGCTGACCAAAGAATACGACTATGTGGCAAATGTTGCTTCTCGCAAAGCCGGTGAGATTCGGAACTTCGCCAAGGAAATGGATGAAAATGACGTGGTGCTCGCGGCGGACGGCGAGAGGATTCTTGGCATCGGTCGGGTCAAAGGCCCATACCGGTTTGAGACGACGCAACCGGAAGAGGCACCGCATCGTCGCCAGGTCGAGTGGCATACGACCCCGGAATGGAAATTGCCCGTCACGGAAGGGTTGAGAACCACCGTCTGGAAATTGCGAAAGGATGACGGGAACTTTGTGGCCGTGGAGCGCCAGTTGTTAGAGCCGTCGTTGCCTGCGTCACCCACGCTCGTTGCCCCAACGCCGACACAACCAAAGCCCGTTAACAAAAACGTGCGCTTGGAAGGCATCGTTCCGGGCAAGTTGCAGGCGATCTTGGAACGCAAAGGACAGGCCATTCTCTACGGCCCGCCTGGAACCGGCAAAACCTATTGGGGCAAACAGACGGCACTCGACTTGTCAGCCATCGGGGCCTTCGGGTGTCTGTATGCGGATCTTACCGCCGAGCAGAAAGTGACCGTCAACGGCGACGGCTCAAACTCCGGCCTGTTACGCTGCTGTACGTTCCATCCGGCCTTCGGTTATGAGGATTTCATTGAGGGCTACCGTCCTCAGAAAAGCACAGGCGGTCAGTTGGTCTTTGAAATGCGTGAAGGCATTTTTAAAAAACTCTGCCGCGATGCCACCGCTTCGGATGAAAAGTTTGTTCTGCTCATTGACGAAATAAATCGCGGTGACATCCCGCGCATCTTTGGCGAGTTGCTGACACTGCTCGAAAAGAATAAACGCGGGCAGGAAGTGATTTTGCCTTTGTCTGGCGATAAATTCTCCGTGCCAGCCAACGTCCTTGTCATCGGCACCATGAATACGGCGGACCGTTCCATTGCCTTGCTTGATACTGCATTGCGACGCCGATTCGGGTTCATTGAGTTGATGCCGGATTCGTCAACGCTGGCCGGAGCGATTGCGGGTGAGGCTATTCCTTTGGCTCAGTGGCTCGATGCGTTGAATTCCCGCATCCGCGAACACATCGGCAAGGACGCCCGCAACCTGCAAATCGGCCATGCCTACCTGATGGACGACAATGGAAAGCCGGTCACGGATTTTGCAACATTATCCCGCATCATCGCCGAGGACATTGTCCCACTGCTGGAGGAATATTGTTACGAGGACTACGGCGCACTCGCGGAAATTTTGGGCGGGGCCATGGTGGATGGTGATCGGCAGCGAGTGCGCGAGGAAATATTTGTGCCCGCCCGCCGTCAGGATCTGATTCAGGCATTGCTGGCGCCCACGCCGGAATTATCCACGACGATTGAAGCGGTCGCTCAATTGGCCCCGACGCCAGAACCGGAGGACGAGCCCGAAGAACCAGCCAAATGACTACGCAGATCGTCAATTTGTCCGAGTGGGAGACGCGGGAGCCATCCAAGGGCAGCCCATTGGCGGGGCCGGTATTGGTTGACCATCCAGCGGCCCAGCGGTTGGCCGAGGAGCTCACCCGCGACGGACGGATTGAAATCCTGGAACTGGCGCGTGGCTTGGAATTGCGGGCTTCATCGTATGTCGGGCGTTTCGCTTTGGGTGAATTGATCATCACCATTAAGCCGAAGATTTCCGGCGTGCCGTTAATGAATCTGCTTCGCTATGCATACCGGCTCCGTCATTTGAATTTGTTTAACGAGGTTGGCTATGCAACCTCACAGGCCAGCTTCGAGGATTTATTGATTCATCAGTTGGCCGCCGAATCGGCCGAGTTGCTCTCCCGTGGTCTCCATCGCGATTATTTAAGAACCGAGTCCATGCTCGCTAGACCGCGTGGGCGGATTCATTTCGGCGGTTATATGCAAGTCGCCGCCAATGCTGGGGTGGCTTTGCCCTGTGTCCATTATCCCCGCAGCGTGGATACTTGTTTGAATCAGGTATTGCATGGCGGATTGGAACTGGCCACCCGGATGACGCTGGACAGTGAATTGGGCGGTCGGGTCCGGCGCTTGGCAAAAAGTTTTACCGAAAGAATCACTCCGAAGGAATTGGACGCCTCCGGCTTCGCCGAGGCATGGCATTCACTCGACCGCCGCACCAGCGCCTACCGACCCGCGCTGACCTTGATTCAAATGCTTTTGAATACCCAGGGTGCTGCCTTGACCGACACTAAATCACCCATCGCCGCTGCCGGATTTCTGTTCGACATGAATCGCTTTTTTCAAGCGCTCCTTTCCCGATTCCTTGGCGAGAACCTCGTTGGTTACGAAGTTCAGGATGAACGAGTGTTGCACGGAGTGTTCAGCTACGATCCGGCTCACAATCCTCGCAATCATCGCTCGCCATCGCTGCGTCCTGATTTTCTTGTGCTACGTAACCACAAGGTTGAAGCCGTTCTGGATGCCAAGTATCGCGATCTTTGGGAAAGGAATCTGCCGCGCGAAATGTTATATCAGCTTGCGCTTTACGCTTTGGGGCAGGAGAGCGGCAATCGCCGGGCAACAATTATCTATCCGACTTTGGACGACGCGGCTCGTCAGCAGATTGTTTTGGTCAAAGATCCGCTACGCGGCACCTCGAAAGCAGAAATAATTCAGCGACCAGTAAACCTGCTTAGACTCGACCTACTTTTGCGCGACAAAGGTGTTCATGCCCAGCGCGACCGGATCGAGTTCGCCAAGCGTCTAGCTTTCGGAGAGCCGCCTGATGTTTCAACCAACTAAGACTGCTTTACCATGAGCACCGCCGACATCACCGAAAAAGGACTCGAAAGCCTGATCATACGCCACATGACCGGGACGGATGGCTTGGCCTCTAGCAGGGCGGGTATCGTGGCCGAGGTTGCGCCAGGAGGTCAAAGCGTGAATGTCCGCTTTATCGCACCCAATCCCCGGCCAAGAGCGAGACCGATTCTGGACACGGCGCTGGTGGGCGATCCGAAACGCATCGCACTCATCGCCGCCGACCTGGTGGCGCATCTCGAGAAGCGCCTGGAAGCCATGGACGGCAAGGGGATGATCGTCTGAATGAGCCGCCGCATCTCCGTGGATCTGCGCAATGCGCTCATTGCGCTGCGTCCCCGCACGGCCAGAATATTCCAGAGTCACAGAACCGGCTGAAACGTCCAGGATGCCGTGTTTCAGCTTATTTCCTTGGAAATCAGTTTCTTGACCATACGGGATGAAGAACCCGATGAACCCCTGGCGATCCTTGATCTCGTCTAATCGGATGGCCTACAGACCTTACAGATCCATCTTGACCGTCTTGACGGGTAAGATGACCATCCTACCTTGTCTTCCAAGACTCTTTTCGATGCCTCTTTTCATAAGCCGATGACTTCAATACGACCACCATTACTCCAGGCTTCTTTTCTTTCACTCTTTGTCATTTCTGCATCCACCACCTTTGCCGACGAATGGCCACAATGGCGTGGGCCGAATCGTGACGGCGTCTGGAATGAGAAAGGGATCGTCCAGAAGTTCGCAGGCCCGGAGATTACGGTGAAGTGGCGCGCTCCCATTTCAAGCGGATACAGCGGGCCGACCGTGGCCGATGGCAAGGTCTACGTAAGTGATCGCATCATCGAGCCGAAACAGCAGGAGCGCGTCCATTGCTTCGATTGGAAAACTGGCAACAAGATCTGGACTCATGCATACGACTGCATATACGCGAAGGTGGGTTACACGGCCGGTCCACGAGCCGCGGTATTGATTCACGAAGGTCGCGCCTACTCGCTCGGTTCGATGGGGCATTTCAATTGCCTCGACGCGGCCGGCGGAAAGGTGCTGTGGGAAAAGGATCTCAACACCCTCTATAAAATCAGCATGCCGATCTGGGGGATAGCGGCCTCACCAATCATCGAGGGGAACAATGTTATCGTTCATATCGGCGGCGCTGAGAATGCCAGCCTGGTCGCTTTCGACAAGGGCACTGGAACCGAAGTATGGAAAGCCCATCCTGACCGTGCCGCCTACTCTTCACCCATTGTCATCGATCAGGCAGGCAAGCGAGTACTGGTAATCTGGACGGGCGACAACGTGCTCGGGCTGAATCCGCAGTCCGGCGAGGCCTACTGGAAGCATCCCTTCAAACCAGAACGGATGGTGCTCGCGGTAGCCTCACCCGTCCTGCATCAAGGGCACCTGTTCTTCACCGGGTTCTACGATGGCTCGCTCCTGCTGCGACTCGGCACGGACACGCCGACCGTCACACAGGTCTGGCGGCGAATCGGTAAGAGCGAGCAGGCTACTGACAGTCTTCACTCAATCATCTCGACCCCAATCATCATCGGCGACGCCATCTATGGAGTGGACAGCTACGGTGAATTCCGCTGTCTGGACTTCAAAACCGGCGACCGCATCTGGGAGGATCAGACCGCAACCAGAAAGGCTCGGTGGAGCAACATCCATTTCGTGCGCAACGGCGACAAAGTCTGGATGTTCAACGAGACCGGCGACCTCATCATCGGCGAACTGACTCGCAAGGGCTTTAACGAAATCAGCCGATCCCATTTGATCGAACCCACCCTTGACCAGCTCCGCCAACGTGGTGGCGTCTGCTGGTCGCACCCCGCCTTCGCCTATCGGCACGTCTTCGCCCGTAACGATAAAGAACTGGTCTGCGCCGGCCTTGTGGCGGATTGACACCAATTCCGACAGTCGACACGATGCCACAGAGGACCGCGGATAAAGAGGACCTCGGATTCAAAACTCATCATCCGCGGTCCTCTTTTTTCTCAGTGACAGATAAAGACTCAAAGCCCATGCGAAAAGATTTCAGAGCCCGCCTGCGTGGCGGCGAAAAGGTATTCGGCACGATCGTCACATTGGCTTCGACTTCCACCGCGGAACTGCTGGGCAGGATCGGTTTTGACTGGCTGTTCATCGACGGCGAACACGGCCCGCTGGAGACGGGTGACATCCAGGGCATTCTTCAGGCTGTGGGCGACAAAGCCGCATGCATCGTGCGAGTTCCTGAGGCGAATGAGACTTACATTAAAAGGATTCTTGATCTGGGTGCAGACGGGATCATCGCACCGCAGGTGAATTCCGCAGAACAGGCAGAGCATGTAGTGCGCTCTGCAAGGTATTCGCCGGTCGGCTCTCGTGGGGTGGGAATCGGCCGGGCCCATGGTTACGGAATGGCGTTCAAGGAATACATCGAGTCAGCGAACGAACAGGTGACGGTGGTGGTCCAGGCCGAGCATGTGGATGCGGTCGAAAACATCGAATCGATTGTGAAGGTTGAAGGCATCGATGCCGTCCTGCTGGGGCCGTACGACCTCTCGGCCAGCATGGGCAAGATGGGCCAGATCGAAGATCCGGAGGTCGTGGCTGCTATCGACCACGTGACCGGGACCTGCCTCGCCGCCAATATCCCGCTGGGCTACTTTGGAGTCACTGCCGAGGCCGTTCGACCGTATGCCGACAAGGGTTTCACCTTTCTCGTGGCCGGCACGGACACCATCTTTCTCGGGAGCGCGGCAGAAGCCACCCTCACTGCGATGAAAGGATGAACCACTCGTGAGCAAGATTCTGTTCACCAATGTCAGCATCCTCGATTGCACCGGCGCGGAGCCATTCGACGGAGAGGTACTCGTTGAAGGCAATCGAATCGCCGGAGTCAGCGCGGGTGAAAACTCCATTCCCCGTGACGGTGCAGAGGTCATTGACGGACACGGCGGAACCTTGATGCCCGGACTGGTCGAATCCCATTCGCACCTGAGCATCGACAACACCGACAACCTTGCGAAGCTCGGGGCCATTCCGCCCGAAGAGCACACTCTGCTCACCATGCACAACGCCCGCTTTTATCTGGATCACGGCATCACGAGCTGCATCAGCGCGGCCTCGGCAAAGCCGCGGCTGGACGTTGTCATCCGCAATGCGATCAACGCAGGTGAAATCCCCGGGCCGCGCCTTTTGGCCGCGAGCCCATGGCTAACTGTCACCGGCGGCCTCGGCGACATGCGAGCGCAGCACATGCCCAACGTCGAATCCATGGCCATGATGCTCGACGGACCCGAAGAGTATCGCCGCGCCACCCGCGAACTGATCCGCGAAGGCGTCGACATCATCAAGCTGGTCGTCTCCGGCGACAGCTTCGTGCCGCACGCGGGTTCCGAAACGACCATCATGAGCGAGGAAGAAGTCGCGGCCGCGGCCGATGTCGTTCATGCATTCGGCAAACGCATGAGCGCGCACGCCCGTAGCGCGGAAGCGGTCAAGCGATGCGTTCGACACGGCGTCAAGGTGATCTATCACGCCAACTTCGCGGATGAAGAAGCCATCGACCTGCTCGAGGCAAACAAGGACTGGGTCTTCGTCAGCCCGAACATCGGCTTCACCGCCATCGCCGCGTACGAAGGCGACGCGATGTTTACCGAAGAACAGGTCGTCGCCATGGGCATCCGCGAAGAACTCGAAGGGGCGGCAAGAGTCGCCACAGAATTGCAGCGACGCGGCGTCAGGATTCTGGGCGGAGGCGATTACGGATTCGCTCTGACCCCGCACGGCAACAACGCTCGCGACCTCGATCACCTGATCAAGCATTTCGGCTTTACACCCATGGAAGCCATCCTGACCATGACCAAAAACGGCGGCGAGGCGATGGATCTCGGAGAAGGATTGGGACAGGTCAAAAAGGATTTCCTTGCGGATCTGTTGCTGGTCAACGGCGATCCGTTAAGCGATCCCAAGGTGCTCATCGATCGCACCAACTTGCATGCGATCATGAAGGACGGTGTTTTCCACAAACGGCCGTAACCATTCTGAAACAGGAGCTCCGTCGGAGATAGGTCAGCCGAATGGAGTCAATCGAATAAGAAAATAAGACTTTTATTCGGTTGCCTCCATTCGGCTGACATTTAGCGCTTTAAAGGCCTACCAGCCCTCCAGCCCCAAAAGCTTCTTCCCCAGCTCGGTCAGCTCCGCTGGAGGCGATTCCTTTTCAACATCTCTCGGGTCCCCTGGGAAGGCTTTCGAGCTGGGCGGGGTCTTCTCCCGCCATTGGTCGATACGGGATCGGCGGGCCTCATCGTCATCATGAGCTGGGCTCATGGAAATGTATTGGGACAATCGTGGCCTGTTCGAGACATTGTGACCGTTTCCGTGAATCAGGCCCTGATGCCAGATGAGGAGGTCGCCTGCTTTCATAGGGATCGGCTGGCCCTTCATGTTTGTTTCGCCTGGCCAACGACTGTTGAGCGGCCCTCCGTTCTCACGTTCGTATTCTGCGAGCCGGTTGTGGGCGCCCGGGACGCACTGGAATCCGCCCTGAGCTTCCGCGGTGTCCGTCAGCGCGATGACGCCCTGCACGCCGAAGCTGACCGGAAGATTGCTAACATCTGCATCCCAATGGAGAAAGCCCTTGTGATCGTATTCCGGATGGTCAGGATGGCGCGGCGGCTTCAGGCAAACCCTGTCCATCGAGCACCACAGTTTCTCCGTACCCCAGATCTCTGAAAACGCCTGATACACTCGCGGATGCTGCCGGTTGTTCCACATGGACTGATGGTGATACATCTCCACCATGCCACCGGTGCGATGCGGCGCTTGATACCAACCTTCAGGTTTATCCTGGTCAAACCCAAGAAATTCAAAGATGGCATCAACGACCGCCTGGGTATTTTGGGGAGGAACTGCCTCCGTAACAATGACGTAACCGTTGTCTTCAAAAAACTGGTGATCCTCGGCGCTGAATACTTTGGACATGTTCTCTAATTGTCAGTTGTTGGGGCCGGCGCGCTTTATACATGAGTTTCTGTCCTTCGCTCGAATCTGTCTGTCAACCTCCACCAATATGGCTTTGCAAGCGTTGAACACCCTGCACCGCGGGAAAAGCATCCGCGCCATCCATCCGTTGATGCAAAACTTACGTCAATCTTTGAGTAAACCGAACGCCAACCCTCCAAAGCAAGCATGGTACCGATTCAAGTTCAAAAATCGGCGTGAGATTAAGGTGGAGAGTCCTACCCTGGAATTCTTAAGTCCACGCGATTTCCACCCAGGACGCAGATCCACTTTGGCGCCGGAGTCACCCTCACACGCTCTCCCCTGCCAGCCAGCCGGTCGCAAACGCAGACTGGAAGTTATACCCACCGATCAGGCCATCCAGATCGAGGATCTCTCCTGCGAAATAAAGACCTGGCACAAGCTTGCTCTGCATGTCTCGGGAATCGACCTCTTTCAGAGATACCCCTCCAGAAGTAACCTCCGCTTTGCGGAAACCCATCGAACCACTGAGTGGAATCGGACACGACTTCAGGAGAGCAAGCACGGATTTACGTTGGGAGCGGCTTAGATTCCCACCTTTCTGATCCGACGCAATCCCTGCTTGGATTAAGAGCGCGTCAGCCAGTTTTCTGGGGATGAAAATGGAGAGGATACCGGCCATCTGTTTCCTGCTTTCCTCCTTCATCGCACTCTGCAGGAGTTCTTCCAATTCCTGTTGCGTTTTATGGGGAACAAAATCACAGAGGAGAAAGAGTGAGCTTGGGTTTACGTGGCCGGTCACCCATCGGCTGACGTTTAATACCACAGGACCGGATATGCCGAAATGTGTGAAGAGAAATGAGCCACGCTCATTGGGCAGCCTTTTCTGACCACTGAATTTCCCCGGAGCCTCCGCACACTCCGAGACTTTAATCATGACGTCCGGGATGGTGACTCCCTTTAATTCCCTTACCCATGTTTCATCAGTAGTGAGGGGCACAAGAGCTGGGATTGGATGAACCAGGGTGTGGCCAATTTCCCGCGCCCACACATAACCATCACCAGTCGTTCCACTGCCGGGAAAAGACTGTCCTCCCGTGGTGATAACCAATTTCCGGGTTGAGCGGCTGGCGCCTGGAGTGTGAACCGTGAAGCCACCCTCAATAGGCTCGAATCGGACCAATGGTTCGCCAAGTGAAAGCTCGCATTTCGTGCGTCGGAGGCGCCGTTCGAGTGCGTGAGCCACATCGCTGGCTTTATCACTGGCGGGAAAGATCTTGCCCGTCTCTTCAATTTTTGTCGGCACCCCTTCGGCGTTGATTAGTGCAATCAGTTCCTCCGGGCCGAGCGCTGCGAGCGCAGAATGAAGAAAGCGGCCGTTACGCCCGAACGCCTCAATAATGCCGCGGCGGTCTGTTGCCTGAGTAATGTTACAGCGCGTGCCGCCCGAGATAAGGATCTTGACGCCCACCTTGTTGTTTTTTTCCAGCAACAAAGTCTTACGGCCTCGCTCAGCAGCACGTGTTGCCGCCAGCAATCCGGCCGGGCCAGCGCCGACAACGATGACGTCCCAGGTCATAAGGAGTAACGAGTAAGGAGTAGGCTTGAGGGATGTCGATCTTCCGATCTTTAAGCATTAATTGTCTTAGAATGCGAGACTGGATTTTACACATCCCCTTCTGCCGGGGCATCCAGCCTTCAAGTTCACACTCACTCATTACTCATTACGCCAGTGACGAAGACTGCCAGAACAACCATTCAACCGCACGACGCCGGCCAAAGGCTCGACAAGATCATCCAGGCCCTTGTGGGTTGTTCCCGGTCAGTGGCCAGTGGAATGTTTGACCATGAATGCGTGAAGATCAATGACCGCCTCTCCGGGGACCCTGGACAGAAAGTTCGGGAGGGGGATACCATTGAGGTCGTGTTCGATCCTGAACGGCGGTACAAGGGGAAGCCGAAAGAATGGCGCGACACAACGTTCAAACTGGTGTTTGAAGACAAACACCTGCTCGTCGTGGATAAGTCTGCCGGAGTGCTTACTGTTGAAACGGATGCCGGTGGCGAGTTCACCCTCGAGAAGGCGATCAACATTTATCTTGAACGGGCTGGCAGGAAGCGCCGCAGGGTTGAAGTCGTGCATCGCCTCGACAGGGATACGTCCGGCTTGCTCGTGTTCGCGAAGGATTCCCTGACAGCGGATGGGCTTCGCGGCCAGTTCAAATTGAAGAAACCCAAACGAGAATACCTGGCTATCGTGGCTGGCAGAATGATTAAGACGAAAGGAACTTTTCGGAGTCATCTGACAACCACTAAGAGCCTCTTCCGATACTCGACGAAGAACAGAAAAAGTGCCGAATTGGCTGTCACTCATTACGAGGTAGTTGAATATCTGGCAGACGCAACGCTGGTTCGAGCAACCTTGGAAACAGGCCGTCGGAATCAGATCCGAGTGCATTTCGCTGAGGCAGAACATCCAGTGCTGGGTGACTCGAAATACCGCGCGGATCTGGCGAATGACAGCAATTGGCGCGGCCGTCGCCTGGCATTACACGCTGCCACGCTGGGCTTCAGCCACCCGGTTACCGGAGTAATGATGAGCTTCGATTCCTCAGAACCTGCCAGGTTTCAAGCCTACCTGGAGACGGCAAGACGCCGGATGAAGCCGGGACGAGGTCCGGTCTCCGGCGAACCTCCAACGCGGCTGCTACTTGCCTCACAGTCCCCACGTAGACTCCAACTTTTGTCCGAGAGATTTGGCCCGAATAATGTCGACACATGTCCGAGCGGCCATGATGAGGCAACTCGGGAGGGAGAGCCCCCTTCCGAGCGAGTGCAACGGCTGGCCAAAGAAAAATGCATTCTGGTGAAAGACAGAGCTGAAAGTGATATTCGATACATCATCGCAGCGGACACAGAAGTCGTACTGGACAGCACTTCGATAGGGCAGCCAAAGGATGAAGGAGAAGCCAGGAGATTTCTTCGCCGACTCTCTGGCCGCACACACAGCGTCATCACGGGCCTGGCTGTCTTTGACAGGGCGAAGAATTCCATGCACGTAGAACTCGCAGAAACCACTGTGGCCTTCCGGGAACTGCAGGATGCGGAGATAGACACCTACATCTCTACAGGCGAACCGATGGATAAAGCCGGCGCCTACGGTATCCAGGGAAAGGGTGGACGGTTCGTGGAAAAGATTGATGGGAGCTACACCAATGTTGTCGGGCTGCCGATGGAATTGCTTCAGCGGATAATGGCCGAATGATCTCTCTACTCATCCTCACCATCGCAGGTCTGGCAGCAGATAATTCAGTCCAGCAGGGGCAAATCCAGCCGGTTACCGAAGAGATTGAATTGCGTTTCAAACTCAAAGGTGATGGTTTCTACAAGAAATATGTAGATGCCGGCGGCATTCCAGTCATCAGCTCGGAGAAGGCAACTGACCGCGCTCTTCTTGAGGCCCGCTATCTAATCCTCAGCCTGCTCAAAGGCAGGCAGGACATCCTTGAAGCAATGAAAGGCAAAAATCTCCGTGTCGGGGTGATGGCGTATAACGAATTTACCACCGACATGCCGGAGACCCGCGAAATGAATCCGTGGTGGAACAAGCGGGCCCGCGGTCTCGGCGGCAATCCAACCACGTGCGGTGAAGAAAACCTGCTCAACTTCAATGGCGACCCCTATCGCGGAGAGAACATTCTCATCCACGAATTCGCACACGCTATTCATCATTCCGGTATGACCGTGCTCGATGAAACGTTCGATGCACGCCTGCGTGCCCTTTTTGAGAAGACAAAAGAGAGTGGAATCGTTTCTGGTTACTGCATGAGTTCGCCTGGCGAATTCTGGGCAGAAGGGGTGCAGTCGTGGTTCGATTGCAACTGGCCCAACATCATGATGACTATGAACGACGGCAAGAAAATGCCGATCAAGACGCGCAAGGAATTACTAGATCACATGCCCGAACTTTCAGGTCTCCTCAAAGAAACTTTCCGGGATAACGAATGGCTCTATTCCACGATTGAGAAGCGAATCCACCTACCGCATCTGAATGGCTTCGATGCATCGACCGCGCCTTCCTTCAAGTGGCCGAAGGAAGTGGAGGAGGCGTTCCGGATTGAAGAGGAGAGGCGGAAAGCCAGGAGGGATAAGTAATATGGAGATGATCAGGAGCCGAAGTCTGAAGAGATCTCCCAAGGATTCGGAAAGACGAGGTAGGAAGAAAACTAGCCCAAGGATTCGGAAAGACGAGGTAGGAAGAAAAATAGCCCAAGGATTCGGAAAGACGAGGAAGGAAGAAAATAGCCTAAGGATTCGGAAAGACGAGGTAGGAAGAAAAATAGCCCAAGGATTCGGGCAGACGAGGAAGGAAGAAATGTTATTGTGTGGTCGCGGCCGTCAGGGGCCTGAGGTTATGGCATACGGGGCGTTACTGCCTGGCCTTACTCAATCACCACCTGTACCAGAATGTCTTTTGGGGTGCCGGTGTTCCGCAAATTCAGGATGCCTGTTTCAGGCGCTTCGAATTCCTGGTTAATCACATCGATCAGCGTCTCTTTACCATCGTTAATTTTTGCGTTCAACAACGCCTCGGAGCCTAGAGGCGACCGGTCTGCCGCCCCGGCATCCAGGTCAATCTGTTTGAAATAAGTCATCTTGACGATACTTAGAATCTGTCCTTTGCGCATCATGATGCCTGTAGATTGCCACTTGTCGTGATGCTGCAGTTCGATCCAGGTTCGCGCCCTGTCCTCAAGAACTTTCTGAATCTTTTCATAGTGACTCCCTGGCAAAAGAGAATTTATCCAGGCTCCGCCCATGACCTGGCCGTCCGCATTCGCTCGTGCGGTATTGCGAGCCACTATCCCCGCGCCTTCGAGAAACTCAAAGAGTAGCCAAGTTGACGCTCCGGCAATACTCGGCGGCCTGGGATTAAAGGAGGTCTGGTAAATGACGGTATTAGTGATGGTGTAATCGTCGATAAATGATATCGCACTTGGGTCGCCCCCTTCTTCCAGCCCGGCGTAATACTCTCCCGGGGTGAGTTGGCCGTATTCGGGTGGAACCTGTGTCGATATTTCCAACTGCCCGTCGAGAAAGATTTCCAAGTTTACGCCGTCCTTGGTAATGGCCACGTGGTGCCACCGACCGCGCGAAAGAGCATTCTGTGAAGTGATGTATTCTGGCTTCTTATTCTCCTCCTTCAGATGAACGACGATTCTGTTGCTGCCCGACAGGGCAATTCTATGCCCATCTTTCTTCCCCAGCAGGACGAGCGGCGAGGAAGGGCTAACGCTCATTCGATACAGGAAGACGTATGCTTCCAGAGTCCACCTTGACAGGGCATGGAAATCATCTGGCAGTGTGATCGTCGTTCCCGCAGTCACTGCAAACACCTGGTTTCCTCCGCGCCCGAGATTGTCCAAGGACTTAGATATCAATTCCTGATTGAAGACACGGCTCATTGCCGCGTTAGCCCATTCAGGGCTGGGCAGGCCGCTAGTTTCAAATCGCTCTAACACGGCACTGCCGACTTTCTGTTCGACCTCAATTCGTATGACATAGTCGCCTTCAATTTCTCCCTGAATCTCGAACTGCTCCGCACCAATCTGTGCCTTGACACCCGCGCCTGTGATTTCCAGTGTGAATTTAGTCTTTGTATGGGGAGCAACCGAGGCTTTCTTATCTGAGGTTACGAATTCATTGTGTCCCTTTTTCAATGAAAGGTAGCTGCCCTCCGGACTGGCAAGGTGGAGAGTAATGTCTTGCTTGCCCTGCAGGGCAAGGTTCAACACAGTTCCCATCAGCAATGTCACCTCCGCTTCCAGTCGCAGGCCTTTGGCGAGGTAGGCCCCGACAGGCCCCGTACCTGCAGGGGTGCAGAAGAGTGGCCCCCGCGCCTGCCCGCGGTAGCCCCAATCCTGCAATTGCTCGCTTCTGCTGAAGTCCCAGGTGATGGTGGCCACACCGCCTTCAACCTTTAAGGGGACGTGGTAGAGGTCTTCGATTCCAATGTCTTCAACGGTTGCGTACTGCGCTCCGAGCAACGATCTCTTCCTGGTCGGGGCTTTGCTTTCCGGCTGCTTCGTTTCGGCCGCCCTCCTGTAGATCCTGAGCGCGGGCTTTTTGTTGGGGCGGGACTTTGAATAGATGACCAGGCCGAGGGCGCCCAAGCCTAGAACAGCAACGATCACCGCAGGGACAGCAAGTTTATTCTTCGATTTTCTGGATGTGACCCCCTTCTCCCGATCGATTTTTCGTGTGGGCAGTAGCGCCGAGATCTTTGTCGGCATCTCCCCCATCAGCACTTTCTCAATGGCTTCCAGGACCTCGGCCGGAGTCTGAAAGCGATTCTCTGGCTGCTTCTCAGTGAGCTTCTTAAGGAACACGCAGAACGGCTCAGACAATTCAGCCTTGAACTCTCTCGGGTCTGGCAGTGGCAGGGCCATGTTGTTGGCAGCGATTACCCCGGCAGTTTCCCCAGTGAACGGCTTCACACCGCACGCGAGATGAAACAGCGTTGTGCCAAGCGCGTAGATATCTGCTCGGATATCGACATTGACATTTCCTCCGAGTTGTTCAGGTGCCGCATAGGCCGGTGAGCCGAGCACTCCGCCCGCCTGGGTCACCGTCGCGCTGGCATCACTCACGTCCTTTGCCAGGCCCATGTCCATCAGGCGAATACGGCCATCACTTTCAATCATGATATTTGCAGGCTTGATGTCACGGTGGACGATAGTCATCCCCCAGGCGAAACGCAGCCCTTCGGCAACGCACTTGGCGACATAGAGTGACTGGCCCTCGTCAAGAGTTTCGCCTCGCCGGAGCTTCACCTCGAGGTCTTCGCCGTCGATGAACTCCATCGCGTAATACTGGTAGCCGTCCGCCTCGCCATGATCGAACGCTTTTACGAGGTATGGGTGATCGAAGGTCTTTGATGCCTCTGCCTCACGCTGGAAACGTTTGATGAATGATTCACTGCCGGCCAGTGTGGAATTAAGCAGCTTGAGGGCCACCACCTTCCCGGAGGCATGCCTGGCCTTGTAAACAGTGCCCATCTGGCCTCCGCCGAGCTTCTTAATGAGTTCGTAATCGCCTATCCGCTTTGCTTCACCGCTTTGCACTGCCTGCTTGATAGCAAAATTCTTAGAACAATGAGGGCATGTGACCAACGGCCTCCGAGTGTCCAGAAGCTGGATCTTTTGTTTACAGTGGGGGCAGGGAAATTCCTTGCTCATAAAAGAGACGCCAGGGAGAACAGGGGAAGGCCAAAGTATGCCAAGCCTTAAGACATTTCAATGGTCTTCGGCCCTCTGCCGGAACATCAGCCATCATTGCCACCCATGGCACACGGCCCGCCAGGAATTCCGCATCGTCCGCAGGCAGGCATATCCAGTGCCGACCTTTGGCTGGCTACCGAACCCGACCTGACGGAAGTGGTGGACATCAGCCTTCGAAGTTTACCTTCACAATTATTCTGGCCTCTCGTGGCTGCGTCTTTGCATGACGCGGGGGCCGGCGCACCCATACGCTGCATCACCTCGACCACTTCACCACATGTATCACATTGATATTCGTAAATTGGCATCACAAGTCTCCGGTTTCGGTCAGTAAAATTCACCGATGTTATGCCAGTTTGAAGTGCTGGTGGCAACCGTGAGTGAAGATGAAGTAAGACGGCCAGTATTAAAATGATCTCGTTACTCCACGACTTGGGTGTAACCCCAAGAACCGCCGAGAATCAACCCTCCAACCCTCCATCACTTCATCACTCCGACGATCCTACACTCCATAAAAAAAGCCTGCTGAGATGTCTCTCAACAGGCTTTCCATATATCTCGAAGAACTTCCGCTTATCCCGCTGCTTCCTCTTCCGAGGCTGGTTCTTCCGGGTCGATTCCGGCCAATTCCTGGATCATTCGCCAGTTGAGGCGGCGGTCCTCAGTGGCCGCGAGAAGGGTTTCCGACGGGTTGCCGTCCTTGTCGAAGTGTTTTTCGAAACGGCCTTCAGAGCGCGCAAAATCGATGAAAGTGGTACTTTCACCAGTCTTGGGGTTCGTGTACCAATCGTTCTTCGGGGCGGGATTGCCCTTGAGGTCGAGGCGCTCTCTTATACGTTCGCCGCTGTCAGGATTGTATATCATGAGCGGGAAGGCACGGGAATCGACTGCAAGTCTCGCCTGCGAAGAGGCGACGTCATCGGCAACGCCGTGTTCAGGCTGGCAGGTGGTGTAAACCGAGAGGACGGACGGGCCTTTGTATGCGTTGGCTTCGAGGATGGCCCTGTAGAAGTGGTTGGCATGTGCAGCGGTAGTCTGCGCGAAGTAGACATCCGGATGTGCCATGACGATCTGGGCGATCTCCTTGCGGCGTTCCTGTTTGCCCTGGTTCTTCTTGCCGTGTTCGCTCATCTTGGTCCGCTGGCCCATGTAAGATCCAGTGGAGGCCTGTCCGCCGGTGTTGCTGTATACCTGAGTGTCCAGCACGATGACGTTGAGGTCCATACCACTCATAAGCATGCGTGAAAGCGACTGGAAACCGATATCCAGCATGGCCCCGTCTCCACCGATTATCCAGATTTTTTTGTCTCCCATTCCGGCCTGATCCCATTTAGCACGGACACCCATGGCGTAGGTCGGAGCATTTTCGAAAAGCGAATTCGCCCATGGAAGGGTGTAGGGGTTGTATGGGTAGGTCGAAGTGTAGACCGTGTTGCAACCTGTAGCGGCGATAAGTCCGAGATTCTTTTCGCCGTACTTAAAGCAGGTGGCAGCTACCATCATGCGAAGTGCGGTGGCTTCACCACATCCGGCGCAACTTCCAGCTCCACCGACGTACTGCAGGGAACGGTCTACGAGCATCATGTCGGAAAGCACTTTGTCCATGACGTATGACTCGTCTGACGGGCCGACCCGTTTGAAGTGATCCCACTTCGCCCGAATCAATGGCATGTTGTCGTCGGTCTTTTTGATCATCTTCAGCGCGTTGTCATCGCAGACAGCGACGCATTCCGCGCAACCCTTACACTTGGTTGGGTCAATAAAGATTCCAAATGATGCGGGCGCTTTGCCTTTCTTGGCCGGGGTTGAGTGAAACTTGCGGGTCTCCGCCCAGTCACCGGCGAGTTCGGCCCGGAACTCTTCACTCTCGTTCTGGATGGCACGATTGACCTTTTCTTCCGGGATGACTTTGGCCAGGATTGCGGTATCCGGGCATTCGGTAACGCAGTCCATACAGCCCACGCAATTCTTGGCGATGAATTCCGGTATATCTGGAGCAATGAATGAGAAATCGCGCAGCCCCCCAGTGCCAGCCGGGATGATAGAACGGGCAGTATCAAGGTCGGCTTCGAGCTCAAGGTCGCCGTAACCTCTTTCGTAAAGATCAATAACGCGTTCTTTAAAATGCTTGGTGTCGACAACTTCCGTAATGTTGGTTGGTAACTTGGCTGGGGTGATACTCATCAGTGACTCCTGGTTTGTGTTTGGGTAATCTCAATCCCACGCTTGTTCTCGATTCCTCTCAATCGAGAATCAGTCTTATCTCGTAATTGCCTCTACGGAAACAAAAGTATTCATGTTGACGGCACGATGGGCTTTGGTATCGGACTTGGTGTCCTGAATGAGTGCCTGTGGAATTTCCAACACGTCCGTGTAGCCACGCCTGATACAGGCGAGGTTGTCCTGGACGACCGCCTCCCCTCGTTTGCCCCAGTAGGAGCGCACGGAGCGTTCAACGCCTTCCATAAGGTCTTCGTAGCTCATACCGTAACGTTTGGCGAACGGCGTGGCCTTGAGAAACACGCCAACGAGCACCACTCCCATCATGCGGATGCGGAGCTCAGGATTTCGGGCGATTTCGTCAGCAATCTTGAAAGTGTCGACGGCAAGCACTCGGGCATTCTTTTCACGAATGCGGCCTCGTGCCCAGACGGGGACATCCTTCCAGACTTCCTCAATTGTCTCCTTCGGTGTGTTGATAAAAACTGTGCCATTGGGGGCCAGCCCACGGAGCGGGTCGCCGAGATTGAGGGAGTTGGTATCGATCAGGGAAATAAATTCGACGTGATTCAACTCACAGTGGGTTTTGACGTGTTCCGGTGCAAGCGTCAGGTAGTAGGTTGTCGGCAGCCCCTTTTTGCTCGATCCGTATTTCGGATACGCCTGCACGTAGAGGCCGAACAAGTCGCTCATCAGGTCGGCAATGACCTTGTTGGTGGTGACACTTCCGTAGCCACCGATGGAGTGCCCACGCATCGAGTATGCCTCGGGATGTCGGACGTCAGGGTCTACTTCGGCAACCAGCGCGGTCTCGTGGATGATGCCGATGGTTGCGTATTCTTTGAAATCTTCGCCGTTGACTCCGCCATGCATGTTCTTGCAGATGGCGAGGAAATCGCCGGCACGAACATCGCGGCTACCGAGGCCCGCTGCCACCTGAATCATCAGCGGCATGTTTTCAATCTTCGTACCATTGTGTTCCTCGAAGCCCATCATGGCATCGACGAACGCTGTCTTAATATCCCGCATCAGCGGATTGGCGGGCGCGATGGGGTCATCCATACGTTCGAGCACCGAAAACGCCTTGACGTCCTTCAGGGCTTCAACAATCTCAGCGCTTGGGAACGGGCGATAGCTGGTGATATTTACGCAGCCGACCTTGTAATCGGTGTTTTCACGGATGTAGTCGATAGCCGCCTCAGCGGTCTCCATGTAGGAGCCCATGCCGACGAATGCGTAATCCGCATCTTCCATCTTGTAAGTATCGATAAGGCCGTATTGGCGGCCTGTTCCCTTATAAAAGACTTCCATGGCTTCTATGAGGGACGGTCGCATGTGCGCGTAGTAATGTCGCTGGGCAATTTTGCCCTTCATGTAGCTGTCCTGATCTTGGACCACGCCGATCATCAGTGGGTTATCGACATCGTAAAGATTGAGAATCTTATCCTCCGGCTTGCCCACGTATTCCTTCATAAATTCCGGGTCGAGAAGATAGACATTCTCAACCGTGTGTGTGGTAAGAAAACCGTCCTGCACGTTCATAAATGGTGACTGGCATGCCTCTGCAGCGCGAGTAACGATGAGCGCAAGATCGCCGGCCTCTTGAGCGTTGCGGCCGAAAACGATGCCCCATCCACAATCCGCGCAAGACATCACATCGTCGTGTCCGGCGTGCACGTTCAAGCTGTGGCTGGTGAGTGCACGTGCGCCGATGTGGAATACGGTTGGCAGACGCTTACCGGAAATTGTGTAGAGCACTTCCTTCATCAGGACGAGGCCCTGGCCGCTCGTGAAATTCGTCACGCGGCCTCCGGCGATTGCGAAGCCTTCGCAGGTGGAAGCGGACGAGTGTTCGGATTCGAGTTCGATGAATTCGATCTCGTCGCCCCAAAGGTTTTCCATCCCGTTGGCCGCAGCCATCGAGTAGCCACCGCCCATGGTCGTCGAGCTGGTGATTGGATATGCGGCTGCCGCCTGTGTTACGTTGGTCACAACCTGGACGACTGCCCCGGCGCCGTCTGTAGCCCTTTTAACGCCGGGATACGGAAAGTTGCCGTTGGTGCTGGAAGAAGCTGACATGAATAACCTCCTGATTAGATTCGCTTTTATCGAAGCTTGCGTATTGAATCTTGAAAATCGAGTCAGATTGTGGGGATTACACCCGGTTTTGCAATGACTGATGGTAGTGCCCGTTCTGAACAAGGTCAATGGATTTAACGCTGGGGTGAGAGTCATGCTCTCCACACATTCTTTCAAGAGATTTGGAACGTCTGAGAAGGGGAGGCGGGCTTGATCTGGCATGAGATTAAGGCATGTTGTCTCTTGACATTCCTGGAAGGCCCGGCCGGCAAAGCCTTTTAATCAGAAGACACTACCGTAGACTTTACGTGGCTGAACACTGAGCCGGAGGGTGAAGCTGAGCCGGTTCTTTGATACTCCAGACTCCCCGTCTCTCACGGCAATATGTTATGGGCCTCTTTTCGAGTGAAACAGATCGGCCTCAGCCCGCTGACAGGACTATTCAACCATGGCTGAACGACCCAACATTCTGATCTTTAATCCGGACTCCTATCGCGGGGATGTTCTCGGGCACCTCGGCAATGCTGGCGCCTGCACTCCGAACATTGACGCCCTGGTTGCGGAAGGTGGTGTTTCCTACGCCAATGCGTTTGCTCAGAATCCGGTGTGCACCCCAAGCCGGTGTTCCTTTATGACTGGCTGGTACCCACACGTCCAAGGCCACCGTTCCATGAAGAACATGCTCAAGGAGCACGAACCCAATCTTTTTTCAGTGCTACGCCGCGAAGGCTACCACGTATGGTGGGGAGGCAAGAACGACCTCTTCGCCGTCACCTCAAAGGAAGACTACCTCAAACACTGCGATACCAAACACACACCACACCCGGCCCGGGGCAAACAGATACTTGATGGTATTCCGGCAGATGCCCCACGCCGGAAAGTGTTCTACCAGGGCATTCTTGATGGAGAAGGAGAGGACTGGCCTCACCTCGGCCGCGACGGAGGTATGGTGCGCGGCGCTGTCGACTTCATTGCCGAAGCACCAACTGATCAGCCGTTCTGTGTTTTCCTTCCACTCGGAAATCCTCATCCAGCATATCGGGTGGAACGAGACTTCTACGATCGCATTACGCCCGAAAGGCTCCCGGCACGGTTGCCGGCGCCACAGCGCGACCTGCCAGCCCTCGATAAACTGCGGGAGATCTACGAGTCCGACCGCGTCAGCGATGAAGAATGGATGGACATCAGGCGTATCTACTACGCCATGTGCGCCAAGGTGGATGACCTCTTCGGTCGCGTTGTGCAAGCCCTGAAAGAGCGCGGCCTCTACGATAATACGCTCATCATTTTCATGTCCGATCACGGCGACTTCGCCGGCGATTACGCGTTGCCCGAGAAGACACACTTCTCTTTACAGGATTGCCTGCTGCGCGTGCCGTTCGTCATCAAGCCTCCTGCCGGTTTGGGAGCAGAGAGTGGAGTAAGAAACCATCTGACCGAACTCATCGACATGTGCCCGACCATTTACGACTTGCTTGGCATCGACCCCGATTACGACACCCAAGGTCACAGCCTGCGTCCCTCGCTGGAGGGCGACCAGCGGGAAATCCGGGATTGCGTGTTCGCAGAAGTCGGGGCCCGGGCCGGGGAGGAAGCCTTCATAAACCGGGATGTCGACTCCATGCCGAAAGATTCATTTTACGCCCTGCAGTCGGAGGCGAGTTGGGTCGCCCACGAGTCTGGCTCGTACGCGGTGATGTGCCGGACGAGAGACTATAAGTACGTCAGGCGCGGCTATAGTAGTCATCACGAGTTGTATGACCTGGCTGCCGATCCGGGTGAACTCACCAATCTGAGCGGCTGCCAGGAATTGGCTGAAGTCGAGGCCCGGATGGCGATGCATCTCCTGGATCACTTCATGCGGACCGGAGACGTGTTACCTCACGCGACGGATTCACGGCAAATTTAGGTAGGTCGGTCAGGGCGGTAGCTGCTTCTTTGGAGTGCGGTGGCTTGCCACCGCTTTTGCTTCTTTAATTCGCTCCAGACCAAGAAAAGCTCCGGCAAGCCGGAGCACTCCAAAGTAGGCCCCTTTGGAGTGCGGTGGCT
>JAQBXN010000253.1 GCA_027625095.1 Planctomycetota bacterium
AGTAACAACTCCCGTTGGGAGGCGACAATCCTTCAAGAGCGGTTTCTAAGTTGCCGATATCCAGATCCGGCTCACCAACAGCAAGACGTATCTCGGGGACCGTTGCATGCCCCTGGTTCTGACCACCATTGGATTCAAAGAAAACTACGGATGCGACCTTCTGATGGAGACGAGCCTGCTTGATGGTATCGACCGCTTCCTGATCCAAACGAACAGCATGGGCGTTTTTCTTGCCCGCGATGTCTGTCGTCACCGCTGCTTCCAGTTTGCCCTCACCCAATTGATTGAAAGCAGCCGCTCGGAACGTGGGGTCATGCAGGGGCGCGGAACCAAGGCTGATGAGATTGTCTTTACGTGCCCCCTTGAAGTTCTCGGAATACGCATTCGAAATCCAGAGAGCCAGCAATCGCAGTACACCTCTCGTCTGTTGAAACTGCGGCAGGCCCTGCCACTTGCGCTCAAAAACCGAAAGGACCGTTGGGTGGAACGGATAGCTGGCCTGGAATTGCTCGGCCGCGAATTCCGTCGGGAAGTAATTTGGTATCTGGTTCTTGTGATCGCGTACCCAGTTCGCGTACGCCGCGGCGACCTCCTTGCCCTCTGGAGGCAAACCATACCAGTCGAATAGCCGTCGGATGATCTCGGAGGTCTCATCTTCTGCCGAAAGAATGACCGCCTTGCCCAGCCTGTCCAAGACCTTCTTGAGCCTGTCAAAGTCCGATTGGTCATCAGCACTCATTTCAAGCTCAGATGCTGGGATTGAGACGGCCAATACCACATTGTCTTGGCCCCGGGCAAATTCCGACAGGTTATGAACAAAGTTGTAGAGCTGTGCTGCCAACCCACTTTTTCGTGTCCGGCTGACGTAATTCATCAACTCATCCATCAGGATAAGGGTGGGCTTATCCTTCGGCAGAATATCCTTTAACACGTCGCCCGCGGGCGAAATCTTCTGCTTGTCATGTTCTGCAACCGCATCGAATCCGGCTTGGCCGCTCAACTGCCAGGCTATCTCTCCCCATGGCGTCATTCTGTGAGGAGTTCCGTCCTTGCCACCCCGGCCTTTGATGGAATCAAACTCGGTCCCCACAAAAACTGCCGTGGCTGCCTGAGGGACTTTGTCAATCCGTCCCTTGTCCAGGATCTCCGTGACTCCCCGCCAGCGTCTTGCCTTATCTCCAGCACTCGCCAGGTGGTAGAGCAAGGTTAATGCGTGCGTCTTTCCGCCCCCGAACTGGGTGGAGAGGTTAAAAATGGCTGAAGTTTCAGTCTTGATACCTGAGAGTCGTCTAATGACTTCACCGGAAAAGGCACTCAGATTCTTTGTGGGATAAGTGCGCTCAAAAAACCTCTCCGGATTCTGGTAGTCCTCGGGTGCTGTGCCGTCGCGAACCTGGTCGAGATGTACTGCGAATTCAGAGGCGTCCATCGGGCGACCTTCACGAAGGTCTTCCCGAGGTTCTACAACCTTAGCCAGGGCTCTAGTGCCATGATTCCTCCTGAAGTCCCTTCGTATGCGATGTCCGGTCAGCGAATGATTCCCTTGCTCTTAAGGAATGCGTTGTAGTCGTCTTCCTTCAGTCGGCATTCAATTAAATCAACGACCTGCTGCCTGTTATCGAGCCTCAGCTGTTTTCTCATCTTTCCAAGGATGTTGTCCTCGATGACCGTCATCTTCTTGGAATGGGATACCTTGGTATACGGTCCGGTCTCAACTCCACCGTACTCATGATAGAAGTAGATGTGGTCTCCACTCTTATCCTTTCGAAATCCCTTTTTGGGAAGATTTCGTTCCGCCTTCCCTCGCGCAATGTTCAAACTACGTCTCCTGGAATAGTTCCGCGTAGAGCTTCTTGCGTCTGGCGGCTTCGCCCATGACTTCGGATGCCGCTTTAGAAGAATAGTGGACGAAGAAATGGACCAAAGTATCCGAAAACTCTTCAATGGCTTCCTGCAAAGTCGCGCCACTTTCGTAGATTCCCAGGTTGTCGTTCTCTGCGAGAACCGCTTCCCCGCTCTCCCAGTGTCGAATGACTACTGGACGATTTGCCTCCACAGACCCTTCATCGCTGTGAAAGGCCCACATAGGCGTCACACAGAGCTGGATCGGTCCGCGTACAGGGTAAATGTCACCTTCAGGGCGGACGGTCAAATCCGATTCACAGTACTTGAGCCCATCCTTCGCTCGAGGTTCAAGAACTGTCGCCATATCACTATTCTCATAAACTGCAGGAATCATACGGTGTCACCTCTTAGGAAAAGCCGGTATTCGTCAGTAATCAGATTCTCGAACATGTCTCGAATGACTTGATGTGCATCAACAGCGTATTTGCGCAATCTCGTAAACTGAAGCGCTTCCGTCATGACAAAATCAAAATCCAGTACGAGAGCTTCCTGCTGAGTTTGTTCATTGACAGCACGTTGTAATCGCGTGGTCAAGTCTCCGGTTGACGTAGGCATCGTTAATGACAACGAAAGATCCTTGTAATCAGTCTTTCCGCCGGTCAAAGGCAGATTCAACTCAAGATTTAGCAATCGAGTAAGTGGAATCATCTCGCTTTCTCGCGAGAAGGGTATCGCGTTGACGTAGCGTAGGCCGAATCGATTTAGGCTCCGAAGTGGAACGAATTCCTTCAGAATCCCCGTGACTCGAAGCAGTTCTTTAAGGAACGCGTCGTGCCCCTGATAGTTTTTCTGATAGTACGCGAAGTTGCTAAGTCCAAGCATCAATCCTTCCGACTGATCTTCGTTGACGAAACGGTATGGCTGGAGCGCAAGAGCCTGCCCCGGCTTGGCGCTTGGCACCAGAACGAGCGGATATTTCTTCCGAATCTTGCTCTGAAACTCATCACGCCGGCACTCGGCAGAAAGTTCTCCATGAAATCGGATCTCGCAGACGACTTCGACAACCGGCTGGTTTGGATAGATTTCTTCGGTCGAAGTCGACTTGCGTACTTTCTTGGCCATGGTCGAAGATGAGGATGAAATGTTGCGCGGGCGGCAGTCTACCTGTGTCTGTGGGGCGATCAAGAGGGTACGATCAAGAGGGTACGTCTGACGTCAGAATCCGAGGCTCTTTTTTCGTGCTAACACCCCATCAACCCAGCGTTTTCTTCGGAGCCGGGCGGGTAGAGGGCGGAGAGGGCATCGGCGAGGCGCCAGAAACGCTGATCGTGGCCGGCGCCGTCTTCTACGATGAAGCGTTTCATGGCGACGCTGCGTCCGGCGGCGAAGAGGATCATGGATTGGTGGACCCGGTCGAGGATGGTATCGCCCAGAGCAGGGGCTGACTTCTCGCCCCATCCGCCTTCGTCGGCTTCTGCTTCGTCCAGAGTTTCGAAAAGGCCCAATTGCCTGTCCTGCTTCTTCTTTCGACCGCGACTGGTGGGTGCATCCTGCTCGTCTTTGCCGAAAAGTGTACGGGTGCGCTCAGAGACAGGGAGTAGGCGGGCCTTGTCGCCTTTGACCTCTACCAGCCGGGAAAGACTCTCCAGATGAGCGCCGATGCCCTGGGCAATTTTTCGCGCCGCGTCGTACTCCAGCACGTATCCGCCGGCCATCTTGCCTTTCTTAGTGGAT
>JAQBXN010000139.1 GCA_027625095.1 Planctomycetota bacterium
GAGTATGTATAAAGCCAACCGGTGTTGGGAAGTTTTCAGGGAGAAAATAACGATATCGAGCTGAGACTAAAGGGTGGATCCCTCCACTGCGAATCGAACAAACCGCTGTTCATTCAGTCAAACTGCCGCCTGCCGCCAATAACTGGAACGATTACATGAATATGAAAAAGCACTATGTCTGGCTGTCACTCCTCACTTCAATCGCCTCAGGCCAGCAGCTCGTTCCGAACGCCCCGCTGCCGGTAGATCCCGCAATCAAGGTCGTCAAACTTGACAATGGCTTCACCTGCATGATTCGCTCTCACAATCGGCCACCAGGCAAGATCGGCATGTGGCTGCACATCAGCAGCGGCTCAATCAATGAAGAGGATAACCAGCTCGGCCTGGCTCATTTTCTCGAACACCTGGCCTTTAACGGATCGAAGCATTTTCCGCCGGGCCGACTCGTCAAGTATTTTGAGTCCCTGGGGCTACGCTTTGGTCAGCATCAGAATGCGTTCACCAGTTTTAACGAGACTACCTACACCCTCGATTTACCTGACACTGAAGAGGAGACTCTCGACAAGGGACTGCTTTGTCTCTCTGACTACGCTTACCGGATGAGTCTCTTACCCGAAGAGGTGGATAAGGAGCGAAAGGTCATCCTCGAAGAACTCCGCGCTCGCCTCAGTGCCAGCTCTCGAATGCTGGACAAACTGCTTCCAATCTTGCTGCCAGGTTCGCGTGTCGCCCAGCGACTGCCGATTGGTAAAGAAGAGATTCTCAATTCAGCCGACAGCGCGCTCATCAAAAGCTATTACGACAAGTGGTATCACCCCGGAAACGCGACTCTCATCGTAGTCGGCGATCTCGCTCCCGAGCAGATTGAGAAACTCCTTCCGAAACATTTCGGGGAATGGAAGAAGTCGACCGACAAGGTTGAAGACGCAGATCCTGGTATTTCGATGTATGCGAAAACCAATGCCGCAATCTTGACCGATCCGGAAAAGACCGATGCGGAAGTCAGCGTCATTTCAATCCGACCCGTTGAGTTCACTCTTACGACTGACGACTTCCGACGCAACCTGGTGGAAAACCTTGGAAGCTGGATTTTCAATCGCCGCATGGGCAACCTGGTACGCGAAGGGAAGGCGCCGTTTCAAAACGCATCTGCGTACAAGTTTCCCTTCTTAAATGTCTGCTCCTACATCCAGGCCGAGGCGAGCGGCGAACCTGCCAAATCTGAAGCCATGCTCACCTCACTGCTGATTGAGCTTAAGCGTGCCCGCGAGCATGGGTTTCTTAATCAAGAGTTGGAGGACGGTAAGAAATCACTGCTGTCAGCCGCAGATCAGCAGGCGAAAACTGAAGCCACACAGGACGCCCGTGACTTTCTCAGTGATATGAACAGCTCGATTGAGCGAGGCCGGATGTCAATGTCCGCAAAGCAAAAGCTCGATTTCATGGGCGCCCTGCTGCCCACCATCAGGCTTGCTGAAGTTTCTGAAACATTCAAGAGCAATTTCGATTCAACCAACCGTCTGGTGCTTGTAACCCTTCCTGAAAAGAAGGGGATTGAAATTCCTTCAGAAGATGCCGTTCTCGCCCTGGCCGGCAAGGCTGAGCAGACCAAGGTCGATCCATTGCAGGAATTGGATCGACCCTCGGCACTGCTCACGACAATTCCCGAACCCGGGAAGATCGTAGAAACAGAGGAAGAGCCGGAGTTAAAAATTCTTTCCACCACGCTCAGCAACGGTGTCCGCCTGCATTTACGTGAAATGGACTTCCGCAAAAATCAAGTGATTGCCCACATCACCATTGCCGGCGGCACCATAAAGGAGACAGCGAAGACCCGGGGCTTTACCCAGGCGGCGGGACTGGCCTTGTCTCAGCCGGCGAGTCAGCACCTGAGCTCGACCCAGATTCGTGATTTGATGACCGGAAAAAAAGTTAGCGTGTCGGGCGGCGCCGGTGAGGACCTGCTGACGCTTACGGTGCAGGGATCGCCTGAAGATCTTGAACATGGCTTCCAGCTTGCCCATCTCCTTTTGACCTCACCAAAAATCGAGCAAGCTGCACTCGACCGCTGGAAAAAGCAGATGGAGCAGAGCATCCAGGAGCAAAAGACCAGTGTGGAATCACAGCTCTGGCAGCGTATTGCCCAACTGCTCAGTAACAACGATCCACGGGCAGACTACCTGACGCTGGAAGAGGTAAATGCAATCGATCTGGGCGAAGCCCAAAAGTGGCTTGATGACATTGTGGCTACGGGCCCCATCGAGGCGTCCATCGTCGGGGACATCAAACGCGGTGAGGCATTGGCACTCGCCATGCGTTACCTGGGCTCACTGCCCGCCCGGCCTCGAGAAGACAAATCCCTCGAAGCGTTGCGCAAAGTAACTCGGAAAGACGGACCGTTAATCGCCGAGGTTGAAGTGGAAACGATCACTCCCCGCGCAGTCGTTTTTGTCGGCTGGCGCTCCGCGGATTGGAGGGCAGTTACGGAGCGTCGAACGATTCAAATTGCTTCTCAGGTCCTGAGCGGCCGTCTTCGGAAAGAGATCCGTGAAGACCGCGGCCTGACTTATTCCACCGCGTGCTTCAGCCGGCCTTCAAAAGAGTATGAAGGCACCTCGTTTATCGGATGTTATTTCACCGCGGACCCTGAAAAGGCTACTGCGGCCGCAGCCATCGCACGCAGTGTCATCGAACAGTTCGCGATGGAAGGCCCGACGGAAGAAGAGATGGCTACGGTCCGAAAACAATTCAAGAACATCGTTGAGGAGTCTCAGAAAAACCCAAGCTACTGGGCGGGTGTGCTGTCCGATCTCGAATATCACGAGACCAGGATCGAGGATGTTAAAGAGGCGCTCCAGAAATACATCTCCTACACCAGGGAGGACGTTATGGCATCGATGAAAAAATACATCGTTGCCCAGGAACGGTTCGAGGTGATCGCGTTGCCTAAGAAGAAGGAAAGCGCAAAACAATAGGCACGTATTTTACCGGTTCTTTACGCAGGTCCCGGAGATAGCCTCTCCTAGCCCCTTCAACGAGACTGGTTTCGGAAGGAATTCGTTGGATCCCTGCGGTATTTTATTACCCGGCCGCATCACCACGCCGCAACGGCTCATCTACTTTCGTCGGCCTCAACTGTGGCAGGCTTGTGGTGTCTTCTTTGGCCTGGCCGGCTGTGTAATATGGAATCGCGAGGGTAATGGCTGTTCCCTTACCGACTTCGCTGACAATGTCCAGCCTGCCGCCGTTTCGCTGCATCACGCCGTAAACGGCAGATAGGCCCAAGCCTGTGCCCTTTGGGCCCTTGGTGGTGAAGAATGGCTCGAGGCAGCTGAGATGGACGTCAGTGGTCATCCCAGTCCCCGTATCTTCTATGCTGATTCTGCCTTCTGATTCACGCGCTTGAGTACGGATGGTGATCGTCCCGCCTTGGGGCATGGCGTCTATTGCATTGATGAGCAGATTCGCCATGGATTCGCGCAGGCCCGCCAGCTCAACTCCGACGAATGGTACGTCTTTCAGGTCAAATTCGATTTTGATTTCGATGCCCTTGGCACGCGCCTCGCTCTGCCATTTGGGCCGGGTCAATTCGACGGCCTCGGTCGCAACATCCGAAAGGTTAACGGGGACGATGGATAAGGTCTGCGGTTCACAACGGTAAAACTCTTTGAGCCGGCCGACGACATTGGCGGCGTCGATCGCCGCGGTTTGAATCATGCTAAGGTAGTGGTTAGCGCGTGGATGCTGACTTTCCAGAGCGGGCAGCGCAAGCAACAGCTCGCAGAAGCCGAGGATCGGTGTAAGAGAATTGTTGAAATCATGTGCAATTCCACTGGCCATCTGGCCAAGTGCCTTAAGGCGCTCCTGCTGGACAAGGCGACCCTGGACTTCTCTGAGGTCGTTCAGCGCGGCTTTGAGTTGTTCATTTGTCTTTTCGAGACGGAGGTCCGCGCTCGCTTTTTCATCACGCAGTTGCTTCTTTTGCAGGGCTTGCTTGACGGCCTGGCCGAGGCGTGCGAGATGGTCTTTCAGCAGGTAGTCATCCGCACCGGCCTTCATGCAGCCCACTGCCTGTTCCTCGCCAATAGTGCCGGTGACAACGATAAAGGGAATGTCCAGTTCGCTCTCTTTCAAACCGTCCAGGGCTTTCAGGGCGGTGTATTGTGGCAGGCTGTAATCTGCCAATATCAGATCCAGGCTGTCGTCGAGCGCGTTCAAGTATGCTTCCTCACTGTCCACCCTGAACCAGTCGGGCTGAAATCCGGATTTTTTCAGCTCCTTCGCAAGTAGTTCTGCATCGTCCGCGCGGTCTTCCAGAATGAGCACTCGGATTTCTTGTTTCATAAAAGAAATAATCACTGCCAGGATTCTTGCCGAACCATCGTCCTAGAAATCAAGTCCTGCAAACTTGAAGGGCAAAACTTCAATTATCAGGAAAATTGAGGATAACGTTCAAGAGAACGGGGTTAAATCGTAGCAACCGCTCGAATTCGAGTCGCTCGATTGAGCAGATTGACGCCGAAGTTTCAAAATGCGGCTGTTGGGGAGCGAATTCAGAGACAATGTATTTCGGCTCCTGCCTCAGATCATGGCAATCGGAACCGTGTGGTCAAGGGAACGTAGCCGAAGTCGCAAGACTTCGGGCACTGGCGGCATCAGGCCCCGAATTCTTGCGAATCGAACTACCAACAGACTGTAGCTGGATATGAACGAAAGGATGTCCACTGCGTTCAACAGCTACTTGCGATCCAGTAAGGAATCAGGCAAAGTGACCTAAAGATTCCCGCTTGGATTAGCGAAGGAGGTTCGTCGCCTGAAGAGAGAAAACGGCACAGGGACGCAGGCGAACTTTTTTCGCAAATCTCTCGTAATCTCAAACAACGATTCCAAAATACCAGTGAGGCACACCATGCTTTTAAGAGCTTTCCTGTTGATTTTTTCACTCTGTCTCTTCCTCCCAGCACACGCCGAAATTGCCAAGAAAAAGATAATCTTCCTCGCCGGAAATCGCAGCCATGGCTACGGCGCGCACGAATTCAATGCGGGCAGCCTGCTAATGCAAAAGTGGTTCACTCAAATCATGCCCGACAAAGTCGAGTCCAAAGTTTTCCTTAACGGTGAATGGCCGGACGCAAAAGAATTCGACGGCGCCGCGGCAGTTGTCATCTTCTGCAATGGCGGAGGCGGGCATCTCGCGAATCGGCACCTCAAGGAACTTGATGCTGTCATGAAGAAGGGCGTCGGCCTCGCATGTCTGCACTATGCGGTAGAGGTGCCCCAGGGCGACCCCGGCGATCACATGCTCAAGTGGATGGGCGGCTACTTTGAAGCCCACTGGTCGGTCAATCCGCACTGGGTCGCCAAGTTTACCCAGTTGGGCGACCACCCAATCTGCAATGGAGTGAAACCTTTTGAAGCCAACGATGAGTGGTATTTCCACATGCGTTTTCAGGAAGGCATGAAGGGTGTCACGCCGATCCTGTCGGCCGTCGCACCGTCCGAAACGATGAACCGCAAAGACGGCACCCACAGCGGCAACCCAACCGTTCGCAAGGCTGTCGCCGCCAAAGAACCTCAGCACCTGGCCTGGGCATACGAACGCGGCCCTGATTACAACAATGGCCGTGGTTTCGGTTTCACCGGCCTGCACTCGCATTGGAACTGGAAAGACGACAGCTTTCGCAAGGTCGTGCTGAATGCAGTTGCCTGGGTCGCCCAAATCGACATCCCCGAGAATGGTATCGAAATCAAAACCCCGACCCAGGAAGAACTCGAGGCCAACCAGGATTACCCACGACAAGGGCAGCCGAAGGAGACCGCCAAGATCAACACGGCAGAGGCAAAATTCAAGACCCAGGTCATTACCAGTAAAGTGCCGGGCCACGCCGTCGACGTGGACGTCGATATCAAAGGTTCTAAGGAACTTTGGCTTGTCGTCGGAGACGGCGGCGACGGCTTCGGTTGCGATTGGGCCGATTGGGCGGAGCCTCGACTGGTAGGGCCTGAAGGTGAACAAAAACTGACCGAACTTAAATGGAAAACCGCCAGCGCAGCCTGGGGCAACGTAAATATCAACAAGAACGCCGGAGGAGGCCCGCTCAAGATCAATGGCAAACCAGTCCCCTACGGCATCGGGGCCCACGCGGTTTCAGTCATCGGATTTGAACTCCCGAAGGATCATAAATTCGAGAAGTTCAAGGCTCAGGCCGGCCTGGACAACGGTGGAACGGACCAGGCAGGAGGCAACAGCACATCCGTACAATTCTTCGTCTTCACAGAAAAACCTCCCAGCAGTGTTACCAAGGCATCTCAGGGGGGCGGCGGAGGAGGCGGTGGGGTCGAGGCATCCGAAGCGACCGGGACTCTTGATGTCGCGGAGGGACTCGAAGCCCAGCTCTTTGCAAGTGAACCGATGATACTGAGCCTCACCAACCTGGACATCGATCACAAGGGCCGAATCTGGACCTGCGAGATTGTGAATTATCGTGGCAACAGGGGGAAACGTCCGGAAGGCGACCGCATCCTCATCCTCGAGGATACGAACGGCGACAACAAGGCCGACAAGTCCACAGTTTATTACCAGGGTAACGATGTGGATTCCGCCATGGGGATCTGCGTCCTTGGAAACAAGACCATCGTCACCTGTTCGCCGAATGTCATTGTTTTCACCGATGAAGACGGCGATGACAAGCCGGACAAGAAGGAGATGCTCTTCACAAAGACCGGTGGCGCTCAGCACGATCATTCAGCCCACTCATTCCTGTTTGGGCCTGACGGGAAGCTCTACTGGAACTTCGGCAACACGGGCGGGGCGGTGCACGACAAAGACGGCCAAATTGTCGTCGACCTGGCAGGCAATGAAGTACGCGACCGCCGCCAGCCGTACATGGGAGGGATGCCCTTCCGATGCAATCTTGACGGAAGTGAATTCGAGACTCTCGGACACAACTTCCGCAACAATTACGAAGCCACGGTCGATTCGTTCGGCACCGTCTGGCAATCGGATAACGACGACGATGGCAATCGGGGAGTTCGCATCAATTACGTTATGGAATTTGGGAATTACGGTTATCGCAGTGAAATCGACGGCTCCGGTTGGCAATCAAAACGAACCAACATCGAAACGGAAATTCCGCTCCGTCACTGGCACCTGAATGACCCGGGTGTGGTGCCGAATTTCGTTCAGACCGGAGCAGGCTCACCCACCGGCATCACCTTGTACGAGGGTGACCTGCTTCCTGAAGTGTTCCGCAACCAGGTCATCCACTGTGACGCCGGACCGAACGTCGTCCGTGCTTACCCAGCCACCAGGGTCGGCGCCGGCTATAAGGGCGAGATTGTCAACATTCTCCAGGGCGCTCGCGACCGCTGGTTCCGCCCGGCAGATGTCGCCGTTGCTCCGGATGGTTCTCTCTTCGTAACGGATTGGTACGATCCAGGCGTCGGCGGCCACGGTCAGCGTGATCTTGAGCGCGGTCGCATTTTCCGAGTTGCTCCTCCCGGGCACAAATACTCGACACCCACGTTTGATTTCTCTACCGCAGAAGGCGCGGCCGACGCCCTCAAGAATCCCTGCTACTCCGTCCGCCAGATGGCATGGACTGCCCTCAACAAGATGGGCGACAAGTCTGAAGCAGCGCTGTCGAAACTCCTGATTTCAGAAAACGCACGTCACAGAGCACGTGCCATCTGGGTGCTTGGAAAGATCCCCGGCAAAGGTCAGACCTACGTCAATAAAGCGGTTGCCGACGCGGACGAAGACATCCGGATCGTCGGACTTCGACTTGCTCGCCAGCTCAAGGACGTGGATACCATTTCTGTTGTCGAAAAGCTGGCCGGGGACAAGTCACCTTCCGTCCGCCGCGAGTGCGCAATCGCCATCCGACATGACAAGTCCGATAAAGTCCCCACCCTCTGGGCCGAACTAGCGGCACAGCATGACGGCCAGGACCGCTGGTACCTTGAGGCTCTCGGAATCGGCTCCGATCTTCGCCCCGATGAATGCTTCGCTGCCTGGCTCAAGAAGGTCGGCGACACCTGGGATACCCCAGCCGGCCACGAAATTATCTGGCGCAGCCGCTCCAAAGCTGCCATGCCCTACATGGCGAAGATCCTGGTCAACCCAAAGACTCCCAAGGAGCAACACGCCCGCTACATGCGCGCCTTCGACTTCCATCCAAAGAGCAAAGAGAAGGATGAAGCATTGCAGGAGATCCTGCTGGGACAATAGCGTGGAGTTTCATTAACGCGGCACCGGAGTTGGAGTAACGGCTTCAGCTGGTTTCTTCTGCTGATAGCATCACTCCAGAACCCGGCTAAAGCCCGTTACTCCAACTCCGGGCCTCTCCCCCGATCATAAGGACGACATTATTAGATAATGCAGTCATCGAGATTCAGAAAAGCAGTCACCTTCTCAGTCGGAGTCTTTCTTTTCTTTCAAGACAAATCCCACGCCGAGCACGATCCTGCCCGCGATACCCTTATCGTCGAGACCCTGATTAGACTCGATAAAACAGACGTCGAGGATAATGAAAAACTGAAGAGTGCCGTCCTTCGCCATCTCGATACCAACGAGGGTACCGAGCGGTATATCGATCTGATCCAGAAATTCAGTATCCACGACCGCGACAACAAACTCGTAGAACTGGCACTCAAGGGCGCCGGCCCACTTTCAGTGCAGGCCCTGAAAATCCTTCTTAACCGAAAAGCAATCCAACCATTGGAGGGAGTTTTTCAAGGCACCGACGACGAGAAGAAGGCCGTATTGATCCGACAGCTTGGCTTCGCCAACACCGACACCGCCCGCGAAATGATTGCCGGCTTCATTACCGACAAGAAATACAACACCTCTTTCCGATCAAAGGCTGCCGAGGCTCTCGCGAGCACACCTAAAGGACAGCGCCAGATACTCGAACTTGTGAAAAACAAGACACTGCCGGATGACCTGCATTTTGCAGTCGCCAATCTTCTTCTCACCTCTACTGATGCCAGCATCCAGCAGGAAGCTTCGATGCATCTGAAGCTCCCGCAGACGCTCGACAACAAGCCGCTGCCCCCTCTGACCGAGCTCGTGGAAATGAAAGGGGATGCCACAAACGGCAAGAAAGTCTTCAGCACGATCTGTGCGGCCTGTCACAAACTCGGGGACACCGGTATCGAATTCGGCCCCAGCCTGGCTGAAATTGGAAACAAGCTCGCAAAAGACGGGCTCTACTCCTCCATCCTCGATCCCTCGGCAGCAGTCAGCCACGGTTTCGATGGTTACATTCTGAACACGAACGATGACGACATCGCTATGGGGTATGTGGTCAGCGAAACGAAAGAGGACATCACGTTAAAAATGGCAGGTGGGATCAGTTCCACATTCAAGAATGCGGACATCAAGACTAAAAAGAAAATGGAGGTATCGCTGATGCCGGCGAAT
This sequence comes from Planctomycetota bacterium, assembly GCA_027625095.1. Lineage (GTDB taxonomy): Bacteria > Planctomycetota > PUPC01 > JACPCR01 > JACPCR01 > JAQBXN01. The sequence goes on from JAQBXN010000139.1 coordinate 9,425, forward strand.
CTACAGATGGCGATGAAGCGGCAAGACCTGATCGACCTGGTGGAGTTCCTGACCACGCTGAAAAAGTGAGGCGTGTCGGGTAGCTACTCGGTCTCCGGCGAACTAATCGGCATTACTGGCATTCCGCAATCTGCTTTGTCGATCGAGTAAACTTCATTCACTTCTCAAGAACTTCCAGGGCGCTCATTATTGGCTCTCTCCCTGCAATCGGCCCTTTGAGAGCAGAAATAAATCCGAGGGCCAACTCTTCTCCGGCCTCAATGTTTTTGAATTCCTTGACGAGGGCGATTCGATGTCCACCGGCCTCTCTTACGATGTCGAAATCTTTCAGCACTGTCATACCCTGCATCTCAACATCAAATACGCGATGTCCCGGCTCGATATTACTCAGTTCAGCAAAGTGCATCCGAACGGTGAATCGCCTCTTCTGAACTGCCGGCGCCTCACCAAAACCAAGGGAAACGAAGTGAGTGCAGCGACTCCGGCCGTCCGGCCCGAGTGAGAGCAATGGCTCGCTGATGCCGGGCGTCTGTTGGACGACGCGTCCGTTCGAGCCTGCCCAGTAGGGTGCATCCCTGCTGATATCCTGCTGCACGGTCTGAACATTAATGAGGAGGGAGTCACGCTCCAACCCGGTGGTTGCAAGTGAACGCCAGGGGACGGCGATTTCAAAGATCAGGCCCTCATCATTTGCCAGACATTTGCTTGACCACTCCATCGTCCATCGCTTGTCTTCAACGGCCCCCTCCCCGAGCGCATCGTAACGCGTCCCCGATGCGGAGACTGCCAGATGAACCGTTGTCTTCTTCGCTTTGTCGCTCACGAACAACTCGAAACAATCATCGGTGAACACCTCGTCCTCTTTTTTAGCTCGGGCTGTATACGGTGCAGCATCACCTCGCCTTCCAACGATTGGCTTACGATGTGCGACGACATACAGGCCAGCCTCGGTATGACGAAAGAAGACATCGGTGCCCGTGAACGGCAGCGACAATTCAGGTTTTTCACCTTCCCCTAATTCGTCGATTTGGCCGTCGAGGCGAGGCTCATGATTCAGCAATTTCGAAGCGATCGGAAGCTGCGGGAGTAGCTTCAGCTTCAAAGAAACGATGCCCTTATAACCCGAAGTGTAGAGCCAGGGCCTGGCTGTCCCAGCAATCTGAACTCGATCTGCATTTGTTCGATAAGCGCCCCCCCGGACCTTGGGATCTCTTACTATTTCTACAGGTACGTCGAGTGTGCTTTTCATGGGCGGTGCATCGAAGATCCAACGTCTTGTTCCGGGCTCGATTGGAAAGGCCCTACCAGATGCCCTGCGGGGGGCCTGCAGCCACAGCCGGCCCTCCTCATCCCTTCGATCACCAAATGCGCCAAGGTTTAGAAAGGCGTGCTTGAGTGGTGCATCCAGGCCCCTTTCAAAGAATATGGCCCAGTCTTCCTGCAGGCGACGTTCGGCAGGAGCGAAGGCCATGCTCGTCCGGATGGGAATCATGCAACTGCAATGGCTGCGAGAATCGGAAAACAGGAGGAGCCCGAGGGCCGCGGTCATGTTGATGGCTTTTACGCGCGCTCCGCAATTGGTGGCGATACCCGGGAAGAAACGGAGACCGCTGTCGTCTTCGAAGTCATAAAAACCCAATGCCTGCTTTGAGGTCCGGCCGATTGCGTTAGTTGAGGAAAAGATGGGGTTACCGCAGCCGGCCGTGCCAGATCTGAAGATTCTGGGGCCCGGTTCGCCGGTAAGGGGATGCCGCCGGGGCCGCGTCTGGAGAGAAGTGTCAATCCGGCCTGGATCGCCTATGTAGACATCGTCGAAGAAGTCGGGGAAAGGCCACTCTTTCGGACGCTCTTCGACTTTTTCGGCAACGACGGAGGGCTGAACCTGTTCTTCCCCTTCACCCAAATTGATATTTGCCCAACCGATGTTCAGGGTTGGTGAATTGGCGTCCGTAAAGAGGTAGAGTTGCCGCACCGTGTCTTTGACGAGCGGCATGTCCCCTGCACTTGATTTACTCGTGAAATTTTCCGGCCCGTTGTATGCATTGAAAGTGGCGCCGAATCCAAATGACTTCGGGCGTGTCCTCGTGAAGCGCTCCACCTCCTCCCATTTGAGCAGGAGCGATGCGGACCAATTATGCGGTTTACTTTCAGATTGCAGTTCAAATCTCAAAGGGTCCATCCCGTCCCCTTGAGTGATGCGGACCAACTGTTTCTCTATGCCAGGTGAGACAGTGACCTTAAAAGTGCCGCGCCCATAAAGCCCATAGCGATTCGCCGGTGGACGGAAGTCAAAGAATAGATCCCACGCGTCCACTGGGGTGATAACTGTATCGCTTGAAGACAATTCCAAATGAATGCCCTGACTTGATGAGCTGAGCGAGAGGGTCCCATGATGCCCGGCATCCACCGAGAGATTCCAAGTTTGGGGTTGCATCAGCGACACCGTCGGGGCTGCCACGAGGGGCGCAATCACCTTCGTCACCCGGCCATCCAGGGCATCCATCTGAACCAGGGCCTCACCCTCTTCTTTAAAGTAATTCTGGCCGAGGCGCAGGTATACCGACTTCCCGTCTGCAGCAATCCAGCGCTTAAGCACGCTCCATTGTTGCGTCGTTGTGGATGCCATGCCGTCTTGGATTTGGAACTGAAGTCCGTCGAAGGTGCGGGTGTCAGGGGTGGCCGACGGAATGGAACGAGTCCAGAGTTTTGTTCCGTTGTAGGCATCAACTGCGGTGAGCGTGTCCTGTCCCATCACAAAGTACCTACCGCTTGCCGCTACTGGTGGGTGCGCTCCGATCCCGTAATTCATCACCAGCGAGGACTCTGGGCCGCCGAACCATATTGGGCGAAGGGGCCAGCGAACCAGTTGGTCTGCAGCGACGTTGCTATTCCAATCCCGAGCTCCTTTGAGATGGCCGCGCACGATTCCAGACTTTCCAAGCAACTCAACGATTTCGAACTCATTTCCTTTTGGAATGCTCTCAATCAGCTTGTTTGCTTCCGGTTTTTTCAGGCCGGGACAGAGAAGCACTCCGCCGTAAGGCCGGAGCACTCTATATAGTTCCGCCCCAATTAGGCCTTTGCACTGTCCGGCGACGATCACCGCGTTCGCAAAAAACTGTGAGAACGGCAGATTCGCAGGTTCACCGATATTGATGACATGGATGCGTGACCCGTAAAGAGAAGTCGTTGAGAGCAGTTCCCGGCGTAATTTTGCAGCCGTCTCATGAGTGCCGGCTATCTGAATTACCTGACTTTCAGTGTTCAAAGCCAAGTCCACTGAAAGCCGGGAATCGAGGGCTCCAACGATCAGGACGTAGCCTTTATCTGCCCGTGTTCTTACCAACTCTCTGATGACTTCGTTGGAGCTGGTTTCGGGCTCCGATCTTCCGGCTTTTAATTCGGTATGGATGTGGGGGGCACCACTCTCGCTGCTGGAGAAGCAGGATATTTCTCCGCTATCTGTGCTGACGTATAAGTTTCCTTCTGCAACACCGATCTCCCGGGCTTCGCCGTTTACCGTGGTCGACCAAATTTCGCGACGTGATTCTCTTTCAATTGCGGCGATTGAGTTGAGCCTTCCTATCAAGAGCATCTCGCCTGACATGGCAAGACTGAAGGCTTCCGTTGCATAAAGTTTTTCATTCTGCACAACAAAACTGATCCGCCCCGCGCTGTGGCTGACGCCGGCGCTTCGAGTGGGTGCCGTTGACACCTGTGGCACTTGGTCCGCATCAAATCTGTTCGACCTGTTTATCACCCCCTTGTCGGCAGCCCGGCCTCCAAAGACACTGATTCCGGCTCGTGAAGAAAGAATGCCGTAAAACATATCTCCGTCCCCGGTGATGTTTGATGCCCCGCTGCCCTGTCCGATAAACCGCACCAGCCCTCCCGTTTTCTTACTGTAGGCAGCTGACGAATTGTTACCGAGTGGCACGATTAAGGTGTCTCTGGATGCCAGTATTGCCCCCTGGGGTGTTGGGCCGGTAAACGAAAACTCGCCAGTGTGTGGGTCTTGAGGCCGCCAGGTGCCGCTGGGGTAGTTGCCGACCAGGCCGTCTTTGTCATTCACCCAGATAACCGTGCCGGTTTCGGCATTGAGCGCATAAACATAAATGCCTTCGCTGGGCCACATCCCAGCTACGCCATAGACGACATTCTCTTCAACCACGATGCCCGTTCTGACAGGCCATCGGGAAATCATCCTTCCGTTCCCAATGAACATTTCGTTCTTTGGCGCCGCATCAAAGGTCCAAATTGAATCGCCCGTCTTGGAATCAAGGCAATAGATGCGTGCATCGTCTGACGCGAAATAGACGCGTTCGTTCAAAACCTGAGGCGCGAACCGCAGAGGGCCGCCGGCAGTATATTGCCAGAGCGGTTTACCAGTATTCGCGTCGAGCACACGCAGGGTATCGTCCGAGTTAGAGCAAAAGAATACTTGGCGGTCGACGATGACCGGATGTGGCGCGAAATCGAAATCCAGTTTGTTGTAGAGGCGCGGCGGATTGGGCCAGGCTGGGCGGGGCGCCTGGGCGCAGGTGTAACGCCACTTCAGCCTCATTGGGAATGAAAGTGATTCGTCCGAGATTCCACTTCGTCTGGTGTCCTTGCGATACATCGGCCAGTCGCCCGCTGAGGAGTGGCGAAGGCATGCCAGACAAAGCAGAAGTTGGGCAAATCTGAAATTCACATTGCCACTAATGCAGATACTCACTTGAGTCCCAACCGGGATATTGCTTCTCGAGAAGTGCAAGGGTCTCTGGGGTGTAGTATGGATGGCCCGCCGGTGGGAACCGATAGATTTCTCGCTGCTTTGCGGTGAGAGAGCCGACGAACTGGTGAAAGACTTCATACTGTTTACCTGCCCCCTTGTCCGTGAAATGCTTGAAGCCTTCCCAGTAGTGATCGGCACGGCCAAATGAAAATCCCCAGGTAAATCTTTGACCGTCTTCACGCAGATAGTCGCTGGCAGAGTGCCAGGTATAACGAGGGAAAATGCAGGTGGTGCCCGCCTTGCAGACAAGTGGGACGGCTTTTGTCATATCTTTGCCATAAGCCTTGGGAATGAGGCGTAGGGGGGCCTGATCGATGTCGACATCTTCCAGATGAGTCCAGAAACCGATCTGTCCAAACTCTCGTAAATCTTTCGATTCAGGCAGCAGAGAGTTGTTCCCATTGTCGATGTGCAGACCACTGTCGTCATAGCCAGTGCCGCCGCCCTTGAATCCCGGATAACGGGCGATCATGCATCCGACTCGTGCATGGATCTTGTCGGTCTTCAGCCATTTCCCTGCAAATTCGACTGCATCCTGGCGTACGGTCGGTTTAAGAAGGACCATTTCAGGTACCGGGAAATCACGCAGTACGGCACGGCCTGGAGGAGGGTTGTCTTTTACCTGTTCCCATGTTTGCAAGACGCGACGCTGCGCCTCCTGCATTTCACGAAGTTGTTCGCCTTCAAAAAAGTCCGGTACGATAACAAAGCCCTGCACTTCCAGTTCTTGCAAATGATCGTCGGTCAGCTTACTCATGAGATTTGGGATTCAAGGGAATTAAATTTCAGTAGTTCAAGGGGCATCGATTCCTCCACCATGAACACAAAAGGCGGCCCTGCCTTCGCAACCGGAATCTCATGACACCGGAATTTCAGACTCAGGAGCGTCAAGCTACGGGCCGTTGCGATCCGGGGTGAGGCTCATTGTTGCGTAGGTTGCTGATCGGCGAAACCGGACTTCACAGGCCGTCTCATAGCAAATTGAGAATTCTGGCCTTCACTTTGCTCAATCCGTAACAGGAGCTAATTGGTATCAGTGTTTGCATCCGCCTTCGGCAGTGTCGGATTTACCTGCGGGCTTGGTTTCGCCGCAAGGTTGTCGCGTACGATTGAGGAATACCACTCGAGTTTACCGGCCTGAAGAGAATTCAGTTCCACAAAGGCTGCTGTGATCAGGTCGCCACTGGCGCCTGTAGATTTGAGTCGGAGCGCGCTAAGAAGCTTTTGAAGGTTTGGATCGGATAATCCAGTGAACGCGTCGTCTATCGTCTCTCCGGCCATGTACCCGGGCAGGCGTAAATAGGGCCCCGCTTCGCCGCCTTCTTTTGCCAATTCCTCCCATAGCTTTTTTGCACCAATTGCATCACCGGCATGGGTGGAAATGACTGCCTGGCGAAGAAGTGCATCATCTCGAAGCGAATGTAATTGGGGTAGTTTTTCAAGTAAACCCTTGAGGAGTTTTCCAGCTTCTTCCTGTTGGCCTGAGAGAAGCAGGACGTCCGACAGTTCGAGCATCATCCCGCTCAGGCCCTGCGAATTAGCCTCTGTATTTTCAAGGGCTGCACGATAATCTGCTACAAGAACTGCGAGAAGCTTAGCGTGTCCGTTGGACTCGCCTGCGTCAGGCGAGGTGTTTAGTTCAGAGCCGCTCTGCTTCCGGCTTTGGGCCATCTTGACCACGTAATTTATCAACTGCTGCCGCAACTCACCCTCAGCGGGATACGGCCACTGCTGACGTGAGTATGAAATAAGTTTGGTAAGCTGCATGAGCGCCGTGAGAGTTGCCTCTGCTCCTGCCGCAGGAGCAGCATTGGCCGCGTGGATCGCTTTGATAAATGCAGGTTTAAATCTGTCCGTCGGATAGGCGCGATGCGCAGCAATTACCTGCTGAAACTCATTACGCTGGATAGCCGCGTCTGCGAACTGCATCAGGAATTCTAAGAGGTCTGGTTCGATCTCTTTGAACTCGCCAAGGTTCAGTTTGTCCCGCCCGAACTTGAGCAACTCAACACAGTTGGCATATGCCTGGTTTGTCTGGCAGACCTTGAGCAGCTTGACCAGGCTGCCCGCAAAATGTTTAACCGGATACGCGTTATAGGCGGAGATGAATGAAACTACTTTTTGTTTTTCAGCCAGTGTCTCGGCTAATTGAAGCGTGCGGGAATTCAGCCCTTCGGTGGCTGGCAGAGAACGTTCGCGGACGACTTTGAGCAGTTCTATAGTTTGCTCGAATTCCTCCTTCTCGATGGCACGAGCCAGAGCTGTTTCAACAGGGGTGACAAGTGCAGCAGTGGCCCGAGGAATGGCATTCAGAATCTCGATGAGATCGGAGTAGTCCCCCGTTCGGGCATAAGCGTTCATCAACTCGACGCCCATGGATTCGATCGTAGCCAGGCTCTGCTCACCCGGCTGATTTTTAGTGAACGCGTCCCTGGCCTGCATGAATATATTCTTGGCTTCACTCCGTTCGCCCTGCTTGAGGAGGCCGTCCACTGCAATACTGTAGCTCTTGGATAACAGAGGCGTTGGGTAACTATCAAAAACTCTTGTCACACTCGAAAACTGTTTCAGTCTGCAGAAACGCATGGCCAATGTGGAAGCAAGCTCACCGAACTTTTCGGATTTAGGGAGCTTTCCTGAGGAGAGCTTCAGAAGGTTTAATGCGTCATCGAGATTTTCGGTATTGATCGCATGGACAAGGCTGCTCTCGAGCGCGACAGACATCTGTGGAGACGGGAACGCCTCGAAAGCCTCGACCACTTTCGAGAATTTGGGAACGGGCCCCGATCCGAATCTAGCGGCCAGCCTGATGGCTTTCTCAAGAAATTCACCGTGTACGCTCTGGCTGATGGATTTTGAAAGATCGAACAGTCGGTATTCAGGAAGTTTGTCCCCAAGGATAAAATCAGAACCCCCAAAACGGGCCTTTCGAATCAACACAAGTGCTTCTTCAAGCCTTGGAATAACCAGGCAACGTTGAATGACATCACGAAAGTGCCATGCGTTCGCCGGATCGATCAACACTCCCTTGTCGGCCAGGTCAGAAATGACTTTGGCGGCTCGGTCCAGTCTGCCCGTTCGGACGAAGCAGAAGAAACGCCGGAGTGCGTTTTCGCTATACAGGCGGGCAAATTCGGTCACATCCTTATCCGCGGTTTTCTCCGACAGCGTTTCCGGGAAGTCGTTATAGAGTTTCAGTGCATCCTGATACTGATTTTCAAGCTCATAGCAAAGCCCAAGAAGAAGCTTTGCCTTCAGCCGAACGATCTCATCTTTGTGTTCGTTCATGAAATCGGTCAGGACAGGCTTGGCATAATCGTACGCCTTGTAAAGGATTGACTGCTGATGAGGGTAGAGGATGCCTCTTTCCGGCGCGCCTTCCTTAGTCAACAACACATTGTCAAAATGTGCATCGCCATCCCATACCGCAAAGCCCATCAGGAATTTTCCTGTCGTCGATGCACCCAGGCTGCGAATCAACTCAAGCCCTTTGTAGCGCAAAAGACCAACTGGAACGGAGGCTCCGGGCTCTCGGAATTCAAAGCGTATCTGGTCATTGCGGCGTTCCAGGCTGCAGTGCCATATCTTGCCAGGCATTACAGCCTTGACATCCACCTCGGCGAGTTTTGCACCACTTCGTTGAAGCACAATCTGCGGATAAGGATCGCCGCTCTGAATGATCAGCCTGAACGCCTGGCCCTGATCCTCACCTATCAGACAGTCCACGCGGAAGTCTGTGATTTCTGTGGGAAGACGGAGATCGAAGTCAAATTTCACATTCCCCTTTAACTCGATTTTGGGATCGAGAAGTATGACTGATTCGCCCCGCGCATGAACTACCAGCTCGCCCTCCACCGTATGCCAGTTGTGATTTTCTGACTGGGGTTTCCACACTGGCGAAAGCTTCTCGTCCAGGAAATCGTCAGCAACAGCCTGAACTTTTTGCGGAATCCGATCCTCGATATCCTCCTGCTTTCTTCTGTTGAGCAAGTCCTGAACTTTCGATGCTTCGTTTTCTGCCTGCTTGACCTGCTGTCGCGAGATGTGCACAGCTACGAGGGAAAGACCCGCAATGATGCACGCAAGAGATATCGCCACAATGGCCGTGGTATGTTTGCGTACCTTTCGCCATCCTTTCCAAATAAGAGATGCCGGCCGGGCAAGGATGGCTTCACCGGTCAGAAAGCGATTCATGTCCGCCGCAAAATCCGACATGCTCGGATACCGGCGTTCAGGGTTCTTCTCCAGCGCCTTCATGACGATGGTCTGAATATCACGGTGGATCTTGGGATTGATCTGCCGGGGAAGCACCGGGTCGTGATTGAGCACCTTTATGATGACCTTCATCATGTTGTCGCCCTCGAACGGAGGGCGGCCGGTGATCAGTTCGTAAAGCACTGCACCCAGCGAATAGATATCAGACCGGTGATCGACTCGATGTGATTCCCCTGCGGCCTGTTCAGGTGACATGTATGCCGGCGTTCCCAGAGCGCTTCCTGTTTGTGTAAACTTGGTTCCGGAATCAAGTTGCTTTGCAAGCCCGAAGTCCATGAGTTGCGGCTCGCCGTTCATGTCGATGATGATATTGCTCGGCTTCACATCCCGGTGCACCACTTTCTGCTGATGGGCATATTCGAGAGCGTGAGCCACTTTGATGACGATATTCAGCGCGCCGCGGATATGAATGTCCCCGCTCCCAACGAGGAGATTAAGGCCCTTGCCCTGCACAAAATCCATGGTGTAAAAGTGGCGACCCTGCCGCTTGTCGATATCGAAAATAGGTACGATGTTCGGATGCCGAAGCTTAGCTGCCGCCTGCGCCTCTTTATAAAAGCGCGCTACCTGCTTTTTCGAGGCATGCGTGCCCACCAGCATCACTTTGAGCGCCACCTCCCTTCTGAGCTGTCTGTGCCGGGCTTTGTAGACGATTCCCATGGCGCCTCGCCCGAGTTCAGAAAGGATTTCGTATTCGCCAAAATCACGACGAATTTCGGTATCGACTTCCTGCGGCTCGATAATCTCGGTGGTGCCGAGGACCGCGGGCTGGTTTATCGCAGGCTCTCTAAGAGGCAATTCATCAGGAGGAGCGGCAGTCGGCTGATCATAGAGAGCGTCCACATCCGGCGTGTCTTCAGTGTGGTCCTGCAACCCTTTCGTCGAAAGGATAAATTTCGTTGTAGACCGCTTCTCCTCGAATGATTTTTCCTTGCTTCCTGCGTTATTGGCTGAGGGCCAGCATCTCAGACCTTCAAGATGATTTACTGTTCGGCCTAGCGATTTATCTTGGTGGTTGGGAGTATCTGAGTTCATGAGAGGGATTGTCGCAAGCACCGTCAGAGGTGAACAGCCACGAAATTTGTGGCAGCAGGACCAGGCTCAGGGGGATTGGCCAAACCGTGCTCGTGCAAGTGCGCTGGAATGTTAAGAGGAATTCATCCGTCGGCCTTGAGCGGCGGATGTTAGCATGGGTTCCCGACCCCTTCAATGCCTTTGCTGGCAAGGTTTTGTCAGTATGCTTGCGGCCCCATATCAACTCTGTTATAAGTCCGCGTTCAATTTTCCGGGTGGCCTCGGAAACAAGTGTGTCTGGTGCGCCTGACTCGGGCGTGCCGCGCCTTTATGTATGAACATATCGAGGCAGCACAGTAATGCCTGAAGCGACACGGGTAGCTTCACACAGCGGGCAGGAAGCCTGCATTCAGGAGGCATCGTGGCCGGTAAGACGACTATTACCATCGATGGGCCAGGAGGCTCAGGTAAGAGCACAGTGGCTCGTCGGCTGGCCGATTCCTTGGGCTTTGCATTTCTTGACTCAGGGGCCATCTATCGAGCTGCAACATGGTTCGCACTCGATCAGGGGCTGGATCTAACGGATACCGCTCGCGTGCTGCAGGCCATGGATGGTCTGAGCTTGCACTTCGAGCAAACGCCCGCGGGAATGTCGGTCTTTGTCAACTTGGTAGACGTAACAGGCCAAATACGCACAAGGGAGGTGTCTAACAGCATCTTCCACCTGGCGAACAGCGGAGAAGTTCGCAGCAGGCTCATTGGATATCAACAGGCATTTGCTCAAGATGCAGACCTGGTTGCCGAAGGACGAGACATGGGCAGCGTTGTCTTCCCGGACGCGCCTCTCAAGTTTTATCTGATGGCCAGCCTCGAAATACGTGCCCGACGACGCCAGCGTGAGCTTGAACAGGTGGGCGAACAAATCAACTTCGAAGCCATCAAAGAAGAAATCCTTATCCGTGATGAGCGGGATAGTAATCGGGAGGTGGCTCCACTCTGTAAGCCGGAAGGGGCGGTAGTCATCGACTCCTCAGACCTGGAGATCCAACAGGTCATTGCGGTTATGACCGGAGAAGCGCGATCCAGAGGATTAGTATGAACGAGGTAGAAACAGTGCCAGCAGAGGAAGAAAAATCCTGCGAGCAGGCTCTGACACCTCGAAAATCGAGCCCGATTTACTGTCACTCTTCAAAAGACACCTGCTTTAGCTACGAGCTACATCGGCTGATAACGCACCCCCTCATTGGGAAGGTAATGCTCCGAATACGTCATTACGGCGTAGAAAACATCCCAGAAGAGGGTGGGTTGGTTCTGGCATCCAATCACCAGTGCTTCCTGGACCCAATGCTTGTAGGGATGGGATCAAAACGACAGCTCAGGTTTATGGCCAGAGCCAGTGCATTTCAGATCCCGTTGATTGGCAGATGGATGGCTGCAATTGGTGTCTTTCCCATCGAACGTGGAACCGCAGATCTTGGCGCCATTCGAAAAAGCGTTGAAATCGTTTCTTCCGGCAAAGTCCTCCTTGTGTTTCCAGAAGGCACGCGTACGCATGACGGTACCATAGGCGCCTTCAAGCCAGGTTGCATCCTTATCGCACAAAAGGCCGAAAGCCCTCTCGTCCCCGTGGCTATCCGCGGGGCTTATGAGGCATGGCCAAGGCAAAATAAGCTGCCATGGTTTGGTAAAGTGACCGTCGCCTATGGGCTCCCAATGGACCCGGGACAAAGTCGTGAGGATGCCAAGCAAGTGCAGGTGCTCCTCACATCAGAGATCTGCCGGCTTTATCGGTCAATGGATTGGCGATACGAGACCTGAGTATTTTTCCTGTTACGTCTACCAGGAGGCAGGCGTGCGTTGCGTCTGTCTGATTTTTTCCTTCGTAATTGCCTCTCGCTGGGGCAAAGCGATTTCGTTAAACACCCCATCCACGGGAGTATTTTATGCCAGCACCTTTCGTGAAATCACGAGTTTTGCATTACGACCTGCTTCGAGAAATCGAACTGGATCAGGATATCGAGGTTGAACTACGGGAAGCCTGCGGAGATCAAGATCCGGAATTCCTTGAGTCGCTCTATGACGGCGCGGTCGGCAGTTTTGCAGTCGGTCAAATCATCACCGGCAAAATCATCAACATTACAAAGGACTCCATCCTTGTTGACATTGGATACAAATCTGAAGGTTCCATCAATGCAAACGAATTCGATGAACCTGGTGAACTCGACATCGGCGACTCAATCGATGTTCTCCTCGAACAGGTCGAAGACGACTCCGGCATGGTCGTCCTCTCCAAGCGTAAAGCAGACCGCATCCGTGGATGGGAACTGATCATTAGCGAGAAGGGCGAGGGCGACAAAGTCAAAGGAAAGGCCCTCCGCAAGATCAAGGGCGGCCTGCTCGTGGACATCGGCGTCCCCGTCTTCCTGCCTGCCTCACAGGTCAGCATCCGCAGCATCGGTGACATCGGCCAGCTCATTGGCCAGGAGATCGAAGCCAAGATCATCAAGATTGACATGGAACGCCGTAACATCGTCATCAGCCGTCGTAAGCTGATTGAAGAAGAGCGCGAGGTGTTGAAGAGCACCATCATGTCCAAACTTGAAGTCGGCCAGGCCCGGACAGGCCAAGTCAAGAATATCACCGACTTCGGTGCGTTCGTTGACCTCGGAGGTATTGATGGCCTGTTGCATATTACGGACATGAGCTGGGGCCGGATTTCGCACCCAAGTGAGATCGTCGCTCTCGACCAGAAAATCGAAGTCTTAATCCTCGATATTGACCGCGAGCGCGAAAAAATCTCCCTTGGTTTGAAGCAGAAGAGCGCCAGCCCATGGGCAGCCGCGGACGGGAAATATACCGTCGGCTCCAAGCACATCGGAGAAGTCGTCAACCTCATGTCGTATGGAGCTTTCGTCAAGCTTGAAGACGGTATCGAGGGTCTCGTCCACATTTCCGAAATGTCCTGGACGCGCCGCATCAATCATCCTTCAGAAGCCGTTACCATTGGCGACGAGGTCGAAGTGGCCGTCCTCGGCATCAATATGGAGAAACAAGAAATCTCCCTTGGCATGAAGCAGACCGATGATAATCCGTGGGACAAGATCGACGACCGTTATCCGCCTAATACCCGGGTTAGTGGCCGTGTACGTAACCTTGCCAACTATGGCGCGTTTATTGAACTCGAAGAAGGC
>JAQBXN010000140.1 GCA_027625095.1 Planctomycetota bacterium
TTAAGCAGAAGACTCCCCGCGGAGCGTGGAGACCACTTAAGCAGAAGACTCCCCGCGGAGCGTGGAGACCACTTAAGCAGAAGACTCCCCGCGGAGCGTGGAGACCACAAAAGAGGCCGCGGAGGCCATGTCCTGGAGTCTCGCTTTGTGGCCTCTCCGCGTTTCGCCTCCGTTCCCACGTTTGGTTGTGGTCATGAGGTCAGGTTAGACTTATTTCACTGTGAAAGTTGCTTCCTTACCCCTTCCAGAAGCAAGTTCACGCACCGAGATTTTCCATTTCCCGGGAAGATCGTTCTTTGCCAGAACCAGTTCGATATTCAGGCTGCCGTTTACAGCGCCGTAGTATCCGCTGGGCTCGGATGCGCGGCCCTCGGGATCAACGATTTTCAATTCAATTGGGATGACACCCTCCAAAGTGCGGCCGAATGATGATGCGACTTGAATGTTCATCGGCACATTCCTTCCTCTTGTTGCCATTTCAGGGGCGTCAACCTTGACCTTCTTGATGGGGGCATCTGTGATCAAATACAGATGACCCTCGCCCGGGCCGAATGGGGCATCAAATGACAAGTATCCATCACTTAAGAAGGCCCTGACTTTCTTGTGAGCTACAAGGTCGTACACGTGTCCTTTCTTTCGCTCCACGGAAATCCTTGCCTCTGTTGGTAATCCCTTCTCCATCACCTTGCCGTGGTGGCCCACGTAGTCGCCGAAGGTGCGTTTGTCATTCACGGCGAAGAGGTAGTCTGCGCTGCCGTGCCGGCGGAAGCGAACAATGACGTCCGGGTTCGAGGAATCGCCATAACGTCCGTAAAACTCATCCAGTTCGGCGCGAAGATCGGCAGCACGGGCCTGGAGCGCGGCTTTGTCTTCGTCTGGCTTGTCGATGCGTTTGTAGCTGCGAATGAGGATGTCAGGAGTGATGCCGGGCGCGAGTTGCTCGTCTCCCACGATGAGTCCGCCATTAAGCTGAAACGCCAATACTTTTTGGGCGACGCTCTCAGGCAGCACATCGCAATTGGCCATGACCAGCACTTTGAGGCCATCGAGGCCGTCCCGAACAACCGTCTCTTCGTAAAGGATTCGAGGCTGCAGTTGTGCGTACTGGAGGACCAGGTGAACGTCCGCGTCCCATTGGTGACTCCATCCCCAGGAGCCGCGACCGGCATACATCTGTGAGCTGAAGCTCTGAAGAAGCCCAACGTCAGCACTGCGATCCGGCACCTGAAGCAGTGTCGGCCCCAGGGGGCGGACAACATCTCGGGTGAGTTCGGCGAGCACGTGCTGGGTCTCGGGATTTGTGAAGCGGTAGCCATGAGTGTTGCCCTTGACCTCCAGCAGCGAACTGTAGCCGTGATACATGATGCCGCGGATTGGACGGGAGATTTTGCTCCAGAATGCTTCGCGCATGTGATCTGGCGATATCGTGACGAATTTCGCGTCCGGCTTGTCCTTCTCCCATTGAGCGCGCTTGCTTTCATCTTCCGGCACGTCGCCGGTCGTGCCGGTTCGGTACCAGATAACCTGGGTCATTTTCATGACCTGCTGACCGGGCCTTCCACCGGCCATGGCAAAGAGTTCGTCTGTGGCCTGGCCAATTTTGATTGGGTCGGGATAAGAATACGTCCACTGAGAAATGACATCGACATCGCCGCCGCTCCCCCACCGGCTCGGAACGCGCACTGCCGGATCGTAGAAAGTCCAGAGGTCATCCCGTCCCGTTGAATGCAGCCCTCGGCTGACTTGTGAATGCTGTTCGTTCCAGCCATCGCCCTCTTTCCAGAACCAGCCGAGATAGGTGAGGAGGGGATCGTCATCGAGAATGATCCGCTTGAGCGGAAAACCCTTCACCTGAGCGTATGGACGGCCAGTCTTGCCCGGAAGCTCGACAGGAATTTCCATTCCTGATGCCTTGAGGAAGGCTTCTTTGTCATGTTTGTGAAAGCAGAGCGCTGTGTGCCCGCGAATCTCGGAATGAATGAGCGAGCCGGAGAGGGCCGGATATTGTCCAAACGACTGCGCAACGGATGCCCCGACGTCGTATGAAAACTTTTGGACTTCAGGAAAGTTTCCGCAGACATCCTCCTTGCCGTATCGCTGGCCGCCCCGATCCACACGTTCGTATTTTTCGACCAGAGCTTTGACGCTTCCCATCCACCGGGCGGGATAGAGATTTGCCAGCGCTCCGAAACCGTTGGCCAAATAATTGTCAAGGCTTTCCCCGAGATCGGAAGACCATAAATTGACCGGCTTGCCTGCTTCCAACACCCGGTTGTAATCGATCAGCCAGGTGAGTTGATGAGTAAAACCGAGTTCCTTGAGCCGTTGGATATCCCCGCTCCCCCACATCACCACCGGCATCTGATTGGGCAACGGACGTGGCACGATGGTGATCGGAATCTCCTGGACAGACTCGAAGACCTGTTCTCCGCTTTTGGCCGAGAGCGTGGCCCGCATCAGATATCTGTCCGGGCGGGCGGAAGTATCGATGGGGAGTTCTATCAAGTGAGAGCCACCCACTGGCACTGCAGGAATTGGAAAACGCCATTTACCGCCAGCCAGTTCAACGTCCGCAGACCCTCCTTCAAGATTTTTGCCTGTGTCGTTAAATAAGGTAAGCGCGATCTTTACATCCTTTTCCATCCGGACAAATACAGACCGCCCGGCCGATGCGGATGCCTCAATGCCGCCCTGGAGATGAGAGGCAATCCCGTTTGTTATCCGAACCTGATCAATGAAACCCGGGAAGCCGACATAAGTGCTTCCGACCCTGGCGCCAATGCAAAATGGATAAGGACCAGGGCTCACCGGCCCACGGCCTTTGTGAATGACCCGGCCAATCGATTTACCGTCAAGAAAGAAACGGCCCATCCCGTGGCCATCGTAGGCAAACGCCGCGTAATACCAGCGTCCGTCTTCAAGGGGCACTGTATCTGAGCGATAGAATGCTGAATCCTTTTCGTAGCCGAGGTAGGCCGTCAGCCTGCGTTTATTGCCTGCGACCTTATCAAGATAAAAGCAGTAATCACGGTTGGCCTGGGGAATGTCCTTCGCATAGGTGTAGTATTTCTTATCGATCAGGAAGAGACCGCTGACCGTCGATGCTTCCGGTTTGAGCTTGAACCACGCCTCCAGCGTGAATGCTCCCAGCGGCGACAACTGCGGCTTATTTGCAGCCGAGGCCCCTTCCGCCTGATTTGCTTTCTCTTTGCCCGCATCGAAGGCTTCCAGGCACGAACCAAACTTGCCGTCTTCAACAAATCGGGATTTCCCACGCAGCAGGAGTTTATGCCCGTTGCCGGAGTTATCTTCGGCCTCTTTCCCCGGCTGGAACTGCCAGAGCCCGATCACATGCGCGCCGGTCGCTTCATTGCCGGTGTAGAGCTTCTGCCAAGGTTGGTCTTCGGCGAAAGCCTGCGGAAGAAGCAGTACGATCCCGAGCAAAACCTGGTTCCTGAAAGTTAATTTCTGTATCCTGCTCATGGCATCACTCAAGTATTTCCAGGGACACTGGCTTCCAGATACCTCCGGCAAACTTTGTATCCAGAACTCTGACTGTAATCTGGTTTTCACCATCCCACCGGACCTGCTTCGTCGCGTCCAGCCTGAACGGCTTGTCCCAGCCATGCGGACCGGCATCGTGCTGGCCCACATACTCTCCGTTCAGCCAGACCCAGGTGGATTCATCGACGGCGCCGAAGTGCAGTTCCACCGCGTTGTGCTTCGGCATCGCCGGCAGATTAAATTTCCCCCGATACCAGGCGACTCCGTCATAGGTATGACCCAAAGTCTCCCACGCCCTGCCAATCTCAATCTCTGCCCATTTCGCATCGTCATAGGCTGGCTCGAACCACTTCTCGAGGTGTCCGCTCCTGAGCGGATCGGTCTTGAAACGCCAGCCTTTCTCCTGCAGGGCAATTTTCTGTACGAGTTTGATGACATGGTCCCAGTCTTTTCGCTGGCTCAGCAGAATCGTCCTCTTGTAGAAGGGCCATAAAGCCTCTGAGGCACGTTCTCTGATTTCTGGCACTGCATCCTCTTGAGCCACCGACAGGAGTTTGCTGATCGCTTCCGTACGGGGTTCAAGCCGTGTAAGGATTTCTGTTGCCGCCAATCGCACAAGCGGCTCTTTGTCTTTTTGAGCCTGTTCAATTTCCAGAAGCGCCGCCGCCTTCTCCAGATCACAGATAGCGAACAGGGCTGCCCGGCGGATCACGTAGTCCGGTGAGCTTAACGCCTTCTTGAGGCTGGCAAGCGCAGGAGCTCCCAGCGACGAAAGCAGCCGGATTGCCGTTCGGCGGACCGCACCGTTCTTATCCTCCAGCGATTGAAAAAGCAGGGGAATCGCCGTCTCACCCGCCTGACTCAATTCGAGTAGCTGAATTCGACGCTTCGAGGCATCAGAATCAGCCGCGGAAACGGGCAGTGCTATCGAAATAAAGAACCCGAAAAACAGGCTGCCGGCGAAAGTGGATTTTGTTTTCATCGGTCTTCTGGGAAACTCGTGAGCGGTGTGCTCCGTATACTGTGAAATTGAGCACCTGGAGACAAATGACCTCGAACGACAATCATGAACATCACCAAAGAATGCAAAGAGCAATTCAAGGAAGAGGGCTACTTTATCCTCGAAAAGGCACTCAACGAAACTGAGCTCAAGCTTTTGCGTGGCCAGTGTCAGCACTTCATCAACAAGATGGATGCGCGGATGGACGAGGAAGGCACGGATACCCTCGGCATCAATCATCGGGGCAAGCGTTATTTCTTATCCAACTGTTTCCGTGAGAGCACCGAGCTGCGCAAATTCATCTTCAGCGATCGGATGGCCGAAATCTGCAGGGCCACAATCGGTGAAACGGCATTCCTTTTCTGGGAACAGTATGTGGTCAAATGTGCGGAGGTCGGAATGCAATTCGGCTGGCATCAGGATTCCGGTTATGTCGGATATCCTCACACACCGTACCTTACTTGCTGGTGTGCGCTCGATGACGTGTCAGTAGAAAACGGGACGATTTATGTGCTGCCATTCTCAAAAGCCGGTGTCCGCAAGATGGTGCCACACGAAAAGCAGGAAGGCACGAACGACAAGGTCGGTTACTTCGGCAATGAGCCTGGCGAGCCTGTCATCGGACCCGCTGGAACGATCGCGGTCTTTTCAAGTGTTACTTTCCATCGCAGCGGGCCGAATAAGACCGACAAACCGAGACGTTCTTACCTTGCCCAGTATTCGCCCGACGTCATCATGAAGCTCGACAAAAGCGGCCCATGGGGCAACGATGAACCATTTCTGAAAGATGGATTACGCCAAACAGCGGGCACCACCGCGTGAGTTTGATATCGGTTAACCGCCTGGCGGCTATTCTTCTTCCGCCTCATCTTCTTCTGGCGGCATTTCACCATTCAAAGCCTTCTTGACGGCTTTCAATCCGTCGATCATCTGGTCGATCAGGTCGGAATTAAAACGGAGACCTTTCTTGGTCGGCCCTTTATAGGTATCGGTCTCCAGATGCTCACGAACATCCACATACATGCTCTCACGATACTCGGTAATGCCGAATTGGATTTGGGTTTCGCTGTTCTTTTCAACCGATGCTATTTTCTTGACGTCTGACATCTGACCATCTCCTTTTGCTGGTTAAAAACTGCCGCTCGCAATTTGCAGGAATACTCGAATTATCCCTCTCCCTCAATGTCGGCGGATTATATGGGTCACTCTACTGCACGCAAAAGGGGAGGGAGGATGGGAGGATGAAAAGAAGCGTCTCGGTTATTTTCTCTTCGTAGTAGTCTTTATAGCCTGAGGTTGAAGTTTACCCCAAAGGCTGAAATACAGACAAAGACTACGCTGAAGAAGGGGCCGCGACCGAAGGTCGCCTTATGGATCAGCGAGTATCGGGCGGCCCCAGGTTGCAGGCCGGCAGCGCTGGGCTGATAAAAGATCTGCTTGCTCTTTCGCTCGAAATATTCGAGTGTAATTTCGTTGCAAGTTGATCTGGCCCTTCTCCTCTTCCCCTCCTCTCCTTTTCTTCCGCTCCCCAATAAGTGCCAGATCCTGTTCGCCGGCCTGCTATTCGATTTCTCTCCCCAATCCTTGGGGCCGAATTCTTTTGGGGAGTCGCCTCGGCGATTGCGTTCATGCCCACGGTGGTGACGGGCTACATCAGATACCTGGGCTATTCGAGCTTTGTCGTCGGGTTGATGCCCGCATTTTTCTGGGGCGGGTACAGCCTCGCCCAGGCATTCGCGCTGAAAATCCTTAAGCCAAACCCCAGAGTGTTCCGCAAAGTCGTCCTTGTCTTTGCTGCGAGTGGATGCGCGCTGATGTTTCTGGGGATTCTGCTGTCCTCTTTTGAGTTTGAGAACATCACACGGCTCCTGATGCTTTTTGGTGCTTTCAGCCTGTTTATCTTTTTGGTGGGGAACATTGACCCCCACTACATGCGTTACGCGTACGCTGCAGTGCCCGATGGATATCGGGGCCGATTCTTTGGCATGCGTTCCCTGATGCTCGGGGCCGGCGGATTGGTTGGCTCCCTTTCTCTGTATCTTTTTATCAAGGATCCAGACAGTGCGGACAAATTTCACCGAATCTTCATCGTCACCGGTTTTTTCTACATCTGCAGCTCACTTTCGTTCAGCCGGTTTCGTTACAAGGAGACGCCTAATCCGGTAATGATGGAAATCCCGGTAGTGCGCTCGCTCAGACAACTCTTTTCTGATGCGTGGAAGAACAGAGCGCTGTCGGTAATGGTGGCAGGACAGGTACTCTTCTTCGCAGCGGTTTCAGGCGGGTTTAACCTTTATTCAGACTACATTCAGAGATCGCTGGGTGACGACAAACTCATCGCCTCGCTGACCTTGGCCTCATGGTTTGGCAACTGCGTTTTCAGTGTAGTCCTCGGAAGGCTCTCCGACCGGTTTGGCTTCCGCAATATATTCATTTCCATCTGTCTGGTATTTTCGGCCGGCACTCTGATGCTCGCCTGGCCGATCAATGCCTGGTGGTGCATTGTGGGTTACCTGCTCTGTTCGGTATGGTTGCCCGGCTATTTCGTTGCCGGGTTCAATCTGGTGCAATCGTACGCCAAAGGGTGGAACCCATCAGAAACGATGATTATGCATTCGCTGGCCCTGTTGCCGGCAAGATTGTTCAGCCCCCTTCTGGTCGGCTGGGGAATGGACGCAGGCTTTGACAGACTGACAGTGCTGGCATGCGCGAGCCTGACGGTGGCAAGCGCGGTGGTTGTATACAAGGCAAGCAAATACAAACAGGCCGAGGTTTGAGCCGGACTGGTCAGAAGGCCAGATGTATAACAGTCACCAGCAATCCGAGACGGATGTGATTTTACGGATTTCAGGGGCCATGCCTGAGCTTTACCTTCATTTCTTTACACCGAAGGTGTTGCGTCTTACAGCCCAGGGTTCGCGAGCCTCAGCGAGCTACCCTGGGTCACTGGGCTCCGACTACCTTTTACCCCGAAGGGGTTACGCCCATATGCAGGTTTGTCTGCCACAGACTCTATGGGCGCAACCCCTTCGGGGTAGAAGATGCTCCGCCATGGAACCCAGGGTAGCTCGCAAAGCCTCGCAACCCTGGGCTATAAGGCGTAATGCCTTCGGCATAAAGAAGGGGCTGAGTCATACCCAGCCCAACGCGCTGGGTTGGCAAACGGTCGGAGGTTTACCCCTGAAAAAGTCATCCGAATCCGTAAAATCACCTTCGTCTTGGACTACTAAACCATCAACCAACCATCAACCATTTCCCTTCCATGGATTGCTACATCCTCGACGGTACAGCCCTTCTTTTCCGTTCGTTCTTTTCCATAGGGCAGATGGAGACCCGGGACGGCACCCCCGCTAACGGCGTCTTTGGTGCGTTGCAGTCTCTGATCAAATTTCTGACCTCGCAGATGCCGCGCCATGTGGCTATCGCTTTCGATGTCGCACCGACCACGTTTCGTAACGAAATTTTTCCCGGGTACAAGGCCAACCGTGGCGAGGCCCCCGAAGACCTCATCCCGCAGTTCGATCTGATGCGAGAGATGGTAAAAGCTCTGAGATTTCCGAATTTTGGTGTGCATGGGTATGAAGCTGACGACGTGATGGGGACCCTGGCGTTACAAATGAAAAAAGCTGGATTCCGGGTGCTGATGAGCACCGGGGACAAGGACATTTCACAGGTGGTAGACGACCGGATCCACCTCTTCGACATGAAGACTGAAGAAATTCATGGCCCAGCGGAAGTGGAAGAGAAAATGGGTGTAAAGCCCTCGCAAATCCTTGAGCTTCTCGCCATCCAGGGGGACTCCGTCGACAACATCCCAGGTGTAAAAGGTATTGGCGGCAAGACCGCGCTGGCGATCCTTCAGGCAGGACTCAATGTCCCAGAAATTGCTGCCAAGCCCAAACTGCTTGATTCAGTCGAGCTTCGAGGCAAAGCAACCGTCATCCGCAAACTTCAGGATGGCCTGGCTGACTATGAGCTTTCAAAGGATCTGGCTCGTATTCGTACGGATGTGCCTCTGGAAGTGGAAGACAATCTGGCATACGGCGGCCCTGACGAATCCTCATGGAGGTTTGTGCAGCAATTGGGATTTCACGGGCCGGCAGAAAGGCTGAGAGCGCTTGTGGCCAAGTATGCGGCGCGCCAGGCATGAAAACCGGTGCGCATTGCAATGATTATCAAATTATTCAAAACATTGTTCGTCCCCTGATTGAACGTCTACGCATTGAAAAGGAGGACCGAGTTCGGGGCCAGATCGGCTCGGCGCCACGTGAAATGACCGGTGAGAAATTCGCACATAATTACGACAAGGTCTAGCCTCCAATATCTCATTACCCCTGCCTGGCGAGCAGGCAGGGGTCTTTAGCTTAAGTGAACAGTATTGGGATTCGGCCGACAAAACATTCACGGCGTGGCGATGGGCTGCCAACCTGTCAGCCCGGTATGGTTTCTTCCGGATCGAAAACGATCAAAGATTATGAGGAGATCAAGATGGTGATGGGTGGCCGGTGAACACACGCCCCCCTCAAACCGTCGCGCGAAATTTTTCCCCGATACGCAGATGCCGGGATTCCGTTTCCAGAATCATTTCGATCAGTTCGTCGGATCTCTTCACCGCAATCAGTTTTCTAATGGTGTCCTCATTGATGGCCAGTCGAGCAATCTGGGCGACGAGGGCCAAGTGCTCCTCCGGGCGGCGAGGTGAGCTCAAGAGCATGAAAACCAGCCGGGTAGGTTCGATGTCGGAAGCTTGCCAGTTGATGCCGTGGGGCACTTGAGCAATGACGCAAATGGGACTCTTCATCTCGTTGCAGTACCCGTGTGGAATTGCCACTCCGCGGCCGATACCCGTTGGCGCATATTGTTCCCTTTCGATCAATTGCATCAGCGTCTCCTCAACTGGCACGATCGTCGTAACTTCGGCCACCCTCGAAATCATTTTTCGGAGTAAACCTTCAAGACTGGTCTCGTCACTCAAGATGACGTGTTCCGGCTTGAGGAGCTGGCCGAGGCGTGTCCTGCCACGCTCCAAAAGAATTATCTTGGATTCCTGTGGCAAATTGGTTCCGCCTACAATAGGGACGAAGTTTTTTCCCTTAATGTAAGCGAGAGACAGAAGGCCAGGGTACTCCCCAAGTTCGCGCTCATCGACCAGCAGCAAACGGCTATCGCCCGCATTGATTTCATCGGCGATTATTGAAGGGCAGGGCAAGGCAGCCCAGACCGGCTGCCCGGATCGATGATCCGCGGATGCTGTACTGACCGGCTTATCGGTCCAGTGAAAGAACGAAGGATGGGGAAGGCGTTCGGCCCACCGGTGGCAAGCCAGCAGGTTCAGTTCGGCGTTGTCAGTCAGCGCTAAAACACTCCCTACGTCGTCCATGAACTCAGATTCGATAAGATTCTGAGCGAGGGCATCGCTGCGAAACGTTGCGAGCCCTTGCTTCGAAGCGTCGGCAATGGTGTTTGGGTTGGTGTCGACCAACATGCATTTAACGCCGCACTCCCTTTCGATGATCTGTGCCAGTTTGATGGACAAAGGGTGGGCGCCGATAATGAGGCAGTTCGAAGGAGTTGCTCTGAGCACGCCGAGGAATCGTGCTACGAGCCCCGCCGAGAGCCCCTGCCCCAGCACGGTAGCCGCAATGACGGCGTAAACGAATGTTCGAATGAACGAGCCCTCAGCTACTGAACCCTGGTTTTCGAGCCTGAGGGCGAAGAGGGCGGCCATAGACGCAGCGACTACTCCCCGAGGTGCAATCCACGAGAGAAAAACCTTTTCCCTTGTCGACAGATCCGAGCCGAACGTGGAAACAAAAATGTTCAGCGGCCGAACAATGAACAGAATTCCGAGGATGGCCAGCGCGCCCCGCCAGCCAAATGCAGCCACCGCATCCAGTTTAAGTGTGGCCGAAAGTAGAATAAAGAGAACGCCAATTCCGAGATGCGTCAGTTCTGTCTTGAACTTCTTGATGCTCTCAAGACCCGCAGGTGTACAAAGAGCGAATACCTGTCCGGCCACCACAACCGCAAGGATTCCCGCTTCATGCGTGGCCGATTCGCAGATCCCAAAGCAAAGTAGAACCCCGGCAAGGACAAACAGATTAGTATGTTCATTGGGCACCCACTTGCGACGGTGAACCTCAGACAGCAGCAGCCCGCTCAGGCCTCCGACTACACCACCAACCAGAATGCGCATTAAGAAGTTTTGAAGTGGCTGAACCGCGGCTTCGGAACTCAGCCATTCAAAGCAAAGGACGGCTACGAAGACGCCAACCGGATCGATCATGACCCCCTCCCACAGAAGGGTCTGATTCAGTTTTTCGTTGACTCTGACTCGCTTTAACAGCGGCGTAATTACCGTCGGCCCGGTGACGATGATCAGACTGCCCGCCAGCGCGCAGGTCATATACGAAAAACCAAACAGCAGCTTTACGATCAACGCTGTGCCAAACCAGGTGATCAGAACGCCGACACTGAGCAGACGATGGATAATTTTGTCTGCGTTCAAGTAGCCCTTGACGTTGAGCGTCAGTCCTCCTTCGAAAAGGATGATAGCTACAGCGAATGAGATGATTACCTGCATCGTCCCGCCGAGATTTTCGGGCTGAACGAGCCCGGCGAACTCAGGACCAAGAAGGACACCGCCAATGAGCAGCGGTGCAATTGCCGGAACTCGTAAGCGTTCGGCCAGTACCTGGAAGAACACCCCACCTGAAACGGCGATCGATAATGTCAGAATTACGTTCTCGGGCCCGCTCTCTGCTGCCATGGCTGATCTGCCTTTGTGAAAATTCAGTTGTAGAAACTGGTATACCGCTCATTCTGTAATCGTTCGAACGATCTTGTTAACGCGGCACAAACACCTGACAAGGCATGTTTAAAGCTCATCTTAATAAGCGTAACGCTACAGCGGACCTGTTAATAGGGCTCGCAGTCCTCCTTATGATCCAGGTGCACATCATGGAACTGTTTGCGTTCCCCTGGGTGAGCAGGGGATCGCCGGCCAAATCTCGCTCTTTCTTGGCGGTCCACCTGTGGCGCCTGTATTTCTGGCCGTGATGGGATACTTTATCCTGCCTGCCAGTCGAGAATGTTCTTTCCTGCTAAGACGTGGCCTTAAGTTCCTTCTGCTTAGCCTTGTCCTGAATGTTGGTCTGAACATGAATCTACTAATCAGGATTTTTCAAGCACGATTTTCCTGAGTCCGTGGAGTGACATTCTTGGAGTTGACATCCTCTTCATTGCCGGGGCAAGTCTGATTCTGGCGGGCATTCTTGCAAAGGTTTGTAAGAACCAATTCTGGCTCTGGTTCGCCGCGTCTGTGACGATTGTCGGGGTTGTTCCGGCTTTAGGGCCGGTACTGACGGTCGGCGGTCCGGCACGGTTCGTACTCGCATACCTGGGCGGTTCGTACGCATAGTCGTACTTTCCCGTGCTTCCGTGGCTGGCGTATCCGCTGCTCGGAATTGCATTTCGCTACCTGCTGGCCGACGAATCTTTTGCCGGCTTTGTGGAACGGAAATCTGTGCTTTCGGTCCTCTGGCTGCTGCTTCTGATTTTCATTCTCTTCACAGGAATCTACGCGGTCGCGATCTCACACAACCGGCCGAGCTATTACCATCACGGAAGCAGGTTTTTTTATGGACGGCACTTTTCATGGTCTTCTGGCTCATCAGTTGTCACGCAATATCAGCCAAGTTCCGCTCATCACAGCCGATCACCTGGATGCAATGGGTTGGGAGACACGTCACAGCGTTTTACGTCGTCCAGTGGCTCATCATCGGCAACATGGCGACCGAGATTTATCAGCGTGAAAGGCTGATCCACTGTGATCTGTGGGCGGTCTGTGTGATCACTGCGAGCAGCCTGATTGTACGGATATGGCTGTGCGGGAAGTGATCGAACTTAATCTTTGTCGTAAGGATGAAGATGGGCCGTCTCCGCTACTTCCCGGGCAACTTTTCCTCAAATGCCAGCACCAGCCTGGGTCTGAACGCAACATCGGAGAAGTCGGAGGAGCGAAATGACGAGGAGTAGCCTTTCGCTTCGTCCTTATCGATGAGCATGAGGCCATAGTTCGTCTCCGGTTTCATGATCCATCGCTGCACCAGATCATTGGGCAGTTCGAAGTTGATCCATTGCTTGTTCGTCCTGGGGGCTAACGCGGTGCTGATCGGCGTACCACTTCTGTCTGTACCGATTCCGTCACCGCCGGGTTTATCCCATCTTTGCGGATGTGAATTGCAGGACCAGGAAGCCTCACCACTCTTGAACGGCTCTTTCACCCACCGGCTGCCGGGGCCGCGGCCTTCGCCCCACTTCTTGAGAATTTCGAATGCCTGGCCGGTCGGGCCGTTTCCTCGCTTCGAATAAATGTAAATCTTCAGGATTGCTTTCGAGACTGTGGCCTCTCTCGGGATGGCAGACAGGTCGTAACGCATCAGCGGCCGGTGCTTGTACGCATATCTTCCCAGCAGAAAGTGATCGCATGCACCGTAATTGACGAAGTCCGTATTCCGATCAGAGACCGGATGCGTCGAGAACAGATAGGTGTCCTCGGCACCTCCATATTTCTCCAGACCTAGTTCCGGGCAGCGCAGACCGTTCTGTAGGATAACCGTCGACGGGTACTGTTTCGCGAGTTGGTCGGCAGTTTCGTCCCTGTCCCAATTGCCCTGATTCTTGACTTCGAAGAAGAGGTCCTTCTCAAAGTTCAGGCCGTATTTTTCGAATGCGTAAGAAACCCTGATGGAATGTCGTACCGACTTGGCCCAGGATGGGATGCTCACGGCAAACCCGATGACGCCGTCTCAGCCACAGCCGGGATCTATTTGGGCGGTCTGCATGACCGTCTTGCCATCATCATCGTTCCAGAAGAGTCTTGCGGAGAAACTACCTGCGCCGCCCTTGTGATTGAGAGACAGACGCGATTTCATGTCGCCCATGACGACCCGCCAGGTGAGCTCGTCGCCAACTTCGTGAATACCGAGGAAACCGGATTCCGGTTTGTCGATGTTTACCTTGATGCCAAGGTTGTGTTTGTCGACTTTGGCAAGCAATCCCTCCACCTGTATTTTGTGGCCCGGCCCATTGGGAGGGGACGAGTGAACCCAGTAGGGATTGGTCGGCCAGTTTTCAGGTGCGGCGAACAGCGACACCATGAAGAGACACGAAAAGAGCAGAGCGTTTGGTCTGGGCATCATTCCTCCTTCTTTACCGCGCCGCGCATCATAGCGACTGGTTTCTCACATATCATCACTATCCTACCGCAGCCTTCGGCCGCAACCGAGATCCTTGTTAGTCTTCGTCGAGAGACCACGGACGAATAGGGCCACGGATGAAGAAAGGCTGCGGAAAGACGGTTCTTGACCATGGTCTTAATTCGGTTTTCCTAATCCGGTGATTGCGGCCAAAGGCAGCCGTATTACGCATTACCTAGCTGGTGACAGCTTGCGGCTGCTATTGGTTGCGGCCAACGGCAGTCGTAAGGGTGAAATTGGGATCAAAAAAAGGGCATCTTCCTCTTGAAAGATGCCCTTTGGATAATCGTTCTCGACTGCTTTACGCGTTAAAGGATGAGCCGCAACCGCAGGTTGATTTGGCTTGTGGGTTGTCGAAGGTGAACCCACGGCCGGCGATGCTTTCCACGAAATCGACAGTGACGCCGTCGATATACTGGGCACTGAATTCATCTACAGCGATGGTAACGCCGTCGATGTGCATAACCTCATCGTTCGGGCCAGCTTCTTCTTCAAGACCCATGTGGTATTGGAAACCGGCGCATCCGCCGCCAACTACCTTGACGCGGAGGACGGTATCTGCAGACATTTCCTGCTCTTTGAGGATCTGCTTGACTTCCCTAAGTGCTACAGGGGTAAGGGTTAGCAGCGGCGGAAATTCTTCTTCCCGGGTCGCTTCTTCAACGGCGGTTTCTTCGGTGGCCGTCTCTTCCATTACAGCGGAGGATGCTTCGGGCGCCATGGGGTGCTCCTTTCGTAAGAGTTTCAAAAGACTTTGTAAAGTAAATGCTTGCTAAAGTGGGTCGGGATTATAACGACGAGCGTCCAGGTTTCAATGTTTGGGCGTGCGATGATGGAAACTGCCGATCAAGAGGCTCAACGGCACTCTTTCACCGTCAGCACAAAGTAAGACCTCGACAGATCGCTGGCAAGCGATACAACTCGTCCCTTGAACTCTTTGCAGTAAGCTAAAATTTGTCGACCTGCTTTTCCGTGACAGCCGCCTGGAGCTGATTTCAATGAGACAGAATGGCAATGTGACGAAACCTTCACACAGATACGTGGAACTCGTGGAACGTTTTTCTGTGGTGGCTGCGGCCATCTTTTGCCTGTTTGTGATTGAAGCGATCCCGGTCTGCGGGCAGACAATCCAGTCCTGGCAGCTCAATGAAAGTATCGGTTACCACTGGACGAATGAGCTGTCATTCTTTGCTCTGAAGGCCGGCATAGCCCCCGATCCGGAGAATATTTCGCTGACAGACGATACCGGCCAGGGATTGCCGTTCCAGCTCTGGAAGGAGGGCAACCAGGTCCGGCTGGCCCTGCTGGTCGATCTGCAGCCTTATGCGAAACGGCAGTTTTCACTCGTTCAAAAAAAGGAGGCCCCAAAGGCCCCGGTCGACCTTTCCGTTCGGGAGACGAAAGACTTTGTCGAAGTGCTCGCAGGCCTGACTGGCGTCCGGCTCGGTCGCGCAGAGCAGTTCAAACCGGGTACGCCCTTCTCAAAAATATCGCCTCCGATTCTGGCCGTCCGTGGGGTCTCTGGAACATGGGTGGGCGAAGGGGCCCTGATGGGTGACCATCCGGTCAGCAATTACATCTTCGAACTGGAAGCAACGGGGCCCCTCTTTGCCCAGGCGAAAGTCCGGTACGAATTCGGCGAACGCAAGTTTTACCAGATCCGTATCCGGCTCATTGCGGGTGAGGATGTGGTTCTCGTTGCAGAAGATTTCGCACTCTCGAAAGATGAGCTGGCGGCAGTCTCGTTCGCAAGGCCACCGGATCTCGCGCCAACGATTGGAACACCCTCCAACTATAGTGACTGGCTGGTGAATAAGGGCATCGGCTGGAATGACATCCCCACGGACGTCGAGCGTCATCCTCGATTCTGCTTCAACTTCACCAAGGGATTAAATGCAGACCGTGCCCGCGGCGTAGGTATCGGGCAACGAAAGCCGGCATTTAACAGAGCGGATCTCAAGCATGCAGAGAAAGACTGGCGGCTTGGATTTGTAATGACGCCTTTTCAAGAGCGCGGCTATCGGCAGAACGCCATTGGCTTCGACAGTGAAAACGGCATGGACTACCTCGGCGTCTTCTATCGGTTCATGAGTCGCTGGGTTCATCCGAACGAAAACCGGGTGCTGATGCCCTGGCTGGAGGAAGGGGTGGTCGGACAGTTCGTGGCCTATGAGGGCCGCCGCGAATGGGGCATCATGGTGACCAAACCGGGCGACCATACGAATGACATTCTGGCCGAAGGGACTGGGCCAAAGTTTGGCGCAATTCGACGGCCGCACGTCAAACACGGCGAAACGCCTTTCAATAAGGTGAAGGATTGGGTGCTTGAATGGGATACACCGGGGCCCGAGAAGTATCCCCGTTTGTTCTTCAACCGTGACGGCTTGAAACAAATGCAGCAGGATTTCGAGAAGTTGCCCGATGAGCTGAAAAATCAAATCAAGGGCAACCGGCATCTCTGGGGTCTGCTCTCCAATGACGCCATGCCGGTTGTTGAAACTGCGGCCCAGCAGGCAAATGGATACATGAAAATCTGCACCCATGACTTCCTGAACGGGGGCAGCAATACCCAGAACACTTACACCCACCGCTATCAGGAGATCCTGCGCTCGGAGGGCCACAGGCTCGATTTTGTCCTCAGCGCAGGAGGAGACCCGGAAGCTCGAAAGCGATTGCTCGCGTGGATCGCCTTCAACGCCTACAAGGTGAGCGACCCGGATTACTGGGCTTACCGAGGCTACGCTGGAGGCCCTTCCAATCCGAATATGATGAGCATCGCCTGCAACGCTCTTGCAACCTGCGCCGCACTCCTGCCAGGTCATCCGAAACAGAAAGAATGGCTTGAACTCTGCAAGCGTCTTGTCTGCGCAGATATCACAAACTCCATCGGTCCGGAAGGCGCCTGGCTCGAAAGCCCTGGTTATCAGGGCGCGGGGAACAGTCCCATCAATATGACCGTCCTCATTCTGCGCAATGCAGGTATCGTCGACCTGATGCAGGATCCGGTCTACGGCAAGCTGCTCATCTCGGTTTCGCACTACTACGCCAATCTGCTGACTCCTCCCGACCCAAGATTCGAGGGCAGGCGTATGCCGATGGCGCTGGGTGACGGTACGCCATTCCACTCGAACTACACCACATTCCTGGCTTACGGCGCGGCCGGGAAATTTCCGGAGGAGGCCGGCAACGCGATCTGGTGCTGGGAAGAGATGGGGAAACCGATGCAGGACGCACCGCACATTCTGCTGCATGAGCGGGTGCTTTCAGACGCCATCAAACCTGTTCCTATCTCCGGCAAGAGCCAGTTCTTCCCCGGCTTTGGTGCCATGCTGCGGCACGGCTTCGGCACAGGATACGAGACCTTCCTTACCTACCATCACAGCGCGTTTTCTTACGGTCATTACGACGACGATCTTGGCAGCTTTTCACTCTTCGCCAAGGGCGCTCCGCTCTGTCTGGACTGGATAAACTACAGTCCTAACGAGGCTGAATATCACAATCGTGTTACTTACGAGCCGGACGATTACCCCTGGGTTGTGCCGCCCCTCGATAAATTCGTCACCCACGCAGAAGCCGATTACGTGCGTTCCCATGAAACCGGCATCTATCACAAGGGCGTAGGAAAGAGCAGCCCCCCGGATGCCGCGCCGGACTGGCAGCGGCAACTGATCCTGGTCAAAGACACCGCCAATCCCGGCGATGCGACCTACCTTGTAGTTCGTGACAAAGTATTCGCGGCCCGTCCCAGCACCACCAATATCTGGACCATGGCTGAGAAAGGCAGCGAAAAAATCGATGGCAACATTGCGAGGCTGAAAGGCCAGTTCGGCGTAGACGTTTCGTTGTTTTTCTTCAAGAAGCCTGTGAATTCTCTCACTTCAAAGTTCCATCACTTCCAACCAGACGGCCTGAAATTCCCCCAGGACCAGACTCGCATCCAGGCGTCATCGGAAAATGGCGGTGATTTCGGTTATGTGCTCTATCCATTACGAAGTGGAAAGGATAACGAACCGGAAGTAAATGAATTGGAAAACGGCATCGTGGAGATTAAATGGAACGACCAGAAACGACACCTGATTTTTCTCTTTCCGGATTCCACCAAAGTAGACCAGGCCGGCATTCATTTCGAAGGCCGGGCGGGCGTCTTGAAAGTCGAGAACGGTCGGCGGAGCCTGATCCCACTTGAAGCGAAGAAATTCGAGTGAGGTTTCTTCTCATTGTCTGAATCCTGAATTCCGAATCTCCGCTCCACACTCGCCAACCTCTTCTCTAATCAGTAGCATCCCGGTTTCGTAATAACCTCACACCAAGCAAATGGCTGCATCTGTCCCAACACGTAGTCTGACCCTGCCCGTTTTGCAGCGACTCCCTGTCGAGCCGCAACGGTCCAGGCAGCCATTCCACGTGCTCGCCAAGCCGACCGGGGCGATTTGCAATATCGATTGCGAGTATTGTTTTTACCTCGAAAAGGAAAACCTCTACCCGCACGGCGAAGATTTCATGATGAAAGAGAGCGTGATGGAAGATCACGTTCGCCAATACATCGAAGGCCAGCCGCTGGGAACAGAAGAAATAAACTTCGCCTGGCAGGGCGGCGAGCCGACCCTGCGGGGACTCGACTTTTTCCGCAAAGTGGTCGAACTGGAAGAGAAATACAAGCGGCCCGGAATGACCGTCACCAATGCGTTTCAGACGAACGGGATTTTGGTGAACGGAGAATGGGCCCGTTTCTTCAAAGAACACAACTTCCTGATTGGTATCAGCATCGACGGCCCGGAGCACCTGCACGACCGCTATCGAAAAGACAAGGGCGGACACGGGACGTTCAAGCGGGTGATGCGCGGGCTCGAACAGCTCAAGGAACATGGGTGCGAATTCAATACGCTCACAGTCGTCCAGCGGAGCAACAGCGATCACCCGGCCGAGGTCTACGAATTCCTGAAATCCATCGGCTCTACCTTCCTCCAATTCATTCCCATTGTTGAGGTCGAAGGGTCGGAAAAAGTGTCCGGGCGCAGTGTTCTCCCAGAAAAGTGGGGGACATTCATGTCTGGTATCTTCGATGAGTGGGTCAGGCGGAAAGACATCGGAAAAATTTTCGTTCAGCACTTCGACATGATGCTCGGTCTGGCGATGGGATACCAGTCATCCCTCTGCGTTCACTCGGAGACCTGCGGCCGGGCTGTCGCCATCGAGCACAACGGCGACCTGTTCAGTTGCGACCACTTTGTTAATTGGGAGGACCACATCGGCAACGTCACCCAAATCAGCGAAGGCGAAATGATGGACAGCGAGCAGCAACATACCTTCGGCCAGAACAAGCACGACAAGCTGCCGACCATGTGCAAAGAGTGCGATTACCTCAACTACTGCTGGGGCGGATGTCCCGCGCACCGCAATACCCGGACACCGACCGGCGAAGCGGGCCTCAACTACCTTTGCTCCGGTTACCTGTCTTTTTACAAGCACACTGTCCCTTACTTCAAAGCGATGGGTGAGGCATTGCGGCATCGATTACCTGCCTCTGACTTCCGGCGATTCATGGAGGGCGGCGAATTCAATCGCCCCCAACCACAGCCTCGGTTGCAAGATGCCGGCCCTGCGAAACGCGAAATCGCCAGCCACGGAATCACCAGGAAGGTAAATCGCAATTCGCAGTGTCCTTGCGGGAGTGGGAAGAAATATAAGAAATGTTGTGGGCAATAGCAGCGGCTTTGCCAGAGAACGCAGGCAAAAGCCCTCGACTTTCGAAAACTGGATTTCCGAAACATTCAACATGAACCCCGACCTTGACAAACAGCTCGATCAATTTGAACGCGACGGCTACCTGATTATCCCCAACGCCCTCAACCCGGAAGAAACGGAAAAGGTTCGCCAGAAGATCAACTATGGCCGTGAACAGGGATGGCAGGAGGGGCTGAACGAAGTCGGCAACATGTGGTTCGATACATTTCTGGAACGTGAACCGGGGACATTCGGCCCGCTTGTCGCTCATAAGAGCATCCGGCCATACCTGGAAGCGCTGCTAGGACCGCAGCTCCAACTCCGCTCCTTCCGTGCTCACATCAATCCTGGCCCGTATCTCCAGGAGTGGCATATGGATTTTTACGGCTACTGGATGCAGCCGAAGCGACGACTTTCCGTGCGGGGAGTTGCCGTCAACACGACCTTTTACCTTCAGGATAATGCCCCCGGCATCGCGCACCTCAAATTTGTCAAACACGGCCATCTATTCGAGCCGCACGCGGTTCATCCGTCGAAGATGCGAGGGCTCGATTGTGAATTCCGCCAATGGTGCGAGAGGCAAGAGCACGTTGTTCTCTATCCCAAGGCTGGCGATTGCGTCATCTTCTTCAGTCACATGCCCCATCAGGGCGCGAAAGAAGACGATAGCGTCGAACGCAGCAACGTGGTCTGTCACTACCAGAGTAATCCGTTCTATGAAGGAGTCTGGTTCGTCTCGCGTACAAAGGGCGAGGGCATCTATCCGTTGGGCAGGCCCCAGGGACGAGACGATTCATACGCCTGACGAGAAGTCTAAATACTCTCGTCACCGATTCCGGCGATCCAGCCCCTCAGCCACTCGACCGTGTCTATTTCGAGATCAAAGATACACGTGGCCAGAAAAATCAGCCCTTCCACTTTGCCTTCGCGCAGCCACTTCAGGCCCAGCTCACACTGGCGTTTGAAGACATCGAGCGCCATCGGTTGCCCCGCACCAAAATCCCAGGCGTAGCAGCCCAGCACAAACCGTTGTGCTGGCAGGAGTTCCTTTGCTTTAGACAGCCGCTCCTCGAGTTTCGGAAGATCGCGTGCC
The DNA here is from genome assembly GCA_027625095.1 of Planctomycetota bacterium. Lineage (GTDB taxonomy): Bacteria > Planctomycetota > PUPC01 > JACPCR01 > JACPCR01 > JAQBXN01. The sequence goes on from JAQBXN010000140.1 coordinate 20,582, forward strand.
TTCCACGTCCAGAATGTGATGACATCGCACTGTTCGTAATACGGCACAATCTCTTTCTCCAGATGGTGTTCGTAGAGCACATTCCACAGCCCCAGAGGGCGCCTGGCGTCATGTAATGCCCGTGCAAACTCTTTGAGTTCATTGACCGAATAGCGGCCGACCACCCGGCCGTTTGCGTCCGCGGTCAGAAAGTCATCCATAATGCCGCCGGTAATATTGGGGAATTTTTCGGCCAGTCCGATGACATGCTCCAGGTCAGTCTGTTCGTCGTTTCTGGTGGATGAAGAATCCCCGAGGATCGACCAGACCACTCGGTTCAGAGATTTCATCGGTATCGCATACTGATCAAACGGAGGCTTGGGCAGATTGCCATAAGTGACCATTATCAAATTGGGAACCCCGATGTAATGGGCGCCTTCTACCGGAGCCATGAACGAATCTGCCGGCAGGCCGTAACTGCCGTTGTGGGAGCCGGCGTGGTGGCCCCAGACCCAGAGGTGATCGCGGATGGCAGGCATGGTTAATTCAGTTCGGAAACAGAGGGATTGATGGTCAATCAGATTTTTTTAGAGCGAATCATGATTCAAAACAAAATACGTAATACGTAAGCTTGCAGGCACTCAGATTTCGACAGCAGGCTGGCATCCCAAGCGCCCCTCGAAGGGAGGTCGCCTGTACGTCATTACGTGATTACGTCATTACGTGATTACGTCTTTACGACGCTGCTACGGTAGTACACGCACGACGCGTAGAAGTTCCAAAGTAAATCTTTACGACAGAAACTCGCCCTCCAGGCAAGCTCGGCGAGGGCAGGAAGGATAGCTCCACAGTCTTGCTCTCTTGACATCCGGGTCTCTGATGGTTTTATCCGGTCCAGATTGAGAGCTTGATATTCCCAGCTTCGCGAGGGCACACTGAATGAAATTGACTGAAAAACCAACCATCGTTGTTCCTGGAGATGACCCGGAACAGATTCAGAATTCGCCTCACCTTGAACGGCTGAAGGTTTACGGAGAAATCGTTGTTCATACTGACCGCCCTTCCTCTCTTGAGGAGAAGGTCGAACGCGCCCGGAACGCAGATATCCTGATCAATTCGCGAGGATCTGTTACCTGGCACAGAGACGCACTGAACCAGCTCCCAAATTTGAAAATGATCGCGACCTGTTCCATCGGGACGGACATGATCGATCTTAAGACCGCCAGGGAGCGAGGAATCGTCGTCTCAAATCAGCCGGGCCGAACCGCGCCGGTAGTGGCGGAGCACACCTTCGGGCTGATGTTCGCCGCTGCCAAAAGAGCAGCATTCTTCACCTCGGAGATGAAATCCGGCAGGTGGCCGCGAAAAGACAGCATCATGCTCCAGGGCAAAACGCTCGGAATTATCGGCACCGGAAACATCGGCGCCGAGATGGCCAGGCTCGGTCGGGCAATCGGAATGAAAGTGATCGCCTGGACGTATCATCCGACCCCGGAGCGTGCTCAGGCAATGCAGGTCGAATTCGTTGAGATGGATGACCTGTTGAGGTCTGCCGATGTTGTCAGCATCCACACTAAGCTTACGGATGACAGCCGCCACCTCATCGGCAGCCGCGAGCTTGGGCTCATGAAGCCAGGCGCTTTGCTTGTCAACGGCGCCCGGGGCGACATTGTGGATACGCAGGCCCTGGTGGCTGCATTGAATTCCGGACATCTCGCCGGCGCCGCGATTGACGTCTTTGACATCGAGCCGGCCCCCGCCAATCATCCCCTCTTGTCGTGCGAGCAGGTCGTTCTCACCCCTCATTGTGCGGATATGACGCCCGAGGGCGTGAATCTTCTCAATGAGGGCGCGGTGGATAATGTCATCGCCTTTTTGAAGGGTGAACCGAAAAACGTGGTGGCCTGATGAGCTGTTCGCTGACCAGCCAGCCTGTATCGGAACCAACCGCTTACCTGACGAATGCCCGTCCCACTATTCTTTTTGCGACCGAAGGCCACGTTAGACCTTTACGGCTCTAGATCTAAAACAAGCGCGTAAAGGAACGTGAGACTTTGGGGTTGATTTTTGGGGCGGTCAATCTTTCGGCTTGGC